>CAZGYV010000001.1:0-4736 GCA_964530725.1 uncultured Candidatus Saccharibacteria bacterium
AGAGACGACCAGCGAGATATTTGTCCACACTAAAAATGGTTACATATTAAAATTTGACACTACTAGGGCGGCGGATGATCAGATAGCAGATCTCAAGGCTGTCTTGAACTCCTTGGCTAAGCAGAAAAAAGCTCCGAGCGAGTATGTGGATCTGCGTATATCGGGCAAAGTATTCTATAAATAGCATAAGTTTTTGAAATGATATGACAAAAAAGCTCTTAATTCCGCCGCCGCTACTTTAAGTTCGGTTTTTGTTTATTAAAAAATTAAATAGTTTTCTAAAAAAAAGCGGGCTAATAAAAAGTATTTTTGTATAAAAAGGTGGATAAGCAAATTAAAATTTTGTAATTAAATTTTAATTTGTTGCCTTAAAACTGGTTTATGAAAGCTTGGGTGTGGCGTCATCTTTTAAGCTATTTTCTCTAATTTTTATGCTAGCAAGGGCTTTTACTAAGCAAGTCGGTGGCATACTCTCTAAAAGATCCTTGTGTTATCTTATGCTTTCCAAGCCATTTCAGATGTGTGGGGCGACTATTTGAGGGGTTTAGCCGGTCCATTATACATCTCACAAAGCATAAGCACTATGTCGCAAAATATACATTGTACGACACAAGGTCTTAAACCAACGTATAAATATCCAAGCCAAGTATTTAGCGTCCTAAGCAGTTCTGTTGTGAAGCTGCACCCTCTTAGTTCCTTAGAGCAGTCTGTCAAAGCGCTTTTGTGTGTTTAAGTATTCTTTTTGACTGCTTTTTGACTATTGCTGTGGTGAGTTCGTTTGCGGGGCTTTTTGATTTGTTCGCTGTAGTTTTTTGGTTCAACCCCGCTGATGTTCGGTTTTTGTACAACTGTAGGTATATGGGGTTCTTCTGATTTATCATCTTTGTCGGCAGATTGTTTATCCTCAGCCTTAAAACCGGCCCATTTCGAGATCTCGGCCTCCACCTCAGCTTTGCTGCGGCTGTAGCGGGAACGCGATATTTCAATAATTTGGGCAGTCAGATCATTGTGCGGCTCTGGCACTTGCAAGGTTTTGGCCGAAAACGGCAAAGAGGTCTGCCCGTCGATGCTCATCGAGACGTAGATATTTTGAATATTGAGATTAACTAGGTCGTTAGCATCAAACACCGGCGTGAAGTATTTTTCCAGGAAAGTGGCGTCAGACGCGCCGATGCGAAAGCTGATCATCGAGCCGACGTTACCGAAAACGGCCTCGCGAACGTCTTCCGGCATCTGGCCGACGTATTGGTTGGCCACCGTCAAGTAGAGACCGTATTTGCGCGCCTCACTCAGAATAACTGCGAAGGACTCGGTGGCGAAGTTCTGGAACTCGTCGACGTAGAGGTAAAACGGCCGCCGTTCGTCAAGCGCGATATTAGCCCGGCTCATAGCTGCAAGCTGGATCTTGGTAATCACTAGCGCCCCCAAAATCGAGGCATTGTCCTCGCCCAGTCGACCGCGGGACAGGTCGACGATCAGGATCTTGCCCTGGTCCATTATCTGGCGAATGTCAAAGCTCGACTTGGTCTGGCCTAGGACGTTTCGAATCAGCGGATTGGCCGTGAAGGCCCCCACCTTATTCAAGACCGGCGCGACGGCTTCAGAAGCGAATTTGTCGTTCCAGCTAGCGAATTCATTCACCCAAAAGGCTTTCACTACCGGGTCGGTGACGCTATTAACAACTTGCTTGCGGTAGCCTTTGTCGGTCAACATGCGCGTGATACCGAGCATGGTGGCATCGGGCGCCTCTAGCAGTGCCAAGAGCGTGAACCGTAAGATGTGCTCCAGCCGCGGTCCCCACGAGTCGGCGAACATTTTTTTGAGGACGCCGACTATCTCAGATGCGATTGAGGCTCGCATGTTCGGGTCGGTGTTTTCCATCGGGTTAAATGAGATTGGGAAATCCAAGTCAGCCGGATTAAAATACACCACGTCATCGATGCGGTTTTCTGGTATGTAGCGCATCACGTCTTGGGCGTAATCACCGTGCGGGTCAACCACCGCGAAACCGTGATTATGATAGATGTCGGATAGCGTAAGGAGTTGCAATAGATAGGTTTTGCCGACGCCTGATTTACCAATAATGTAGAGGTGACGCTTGCGGTCCTCGCGCTTGAGGCCAAATTTGACATCCCCTTGCCTAAATGTTGTGCCCCCGATCAAACTAATCTCATCGGTTGCCGTATTGCTTTGGGTTGGCAGGTTGGTTGGCGGCTCCCCTACTTTGGTTGAGGTCCAAGCGATGTTCGGTGTCTCGACGGAAATATGCGGTAGGTGCCACAAGCTGGCCAGCTCCTCGATGTTTAAGATGAATCCGCTGTCATCGAATAGCCGAGCTCGGTATTCGTCAAGCCGATCAGGCTTATTATCAACTCCCCTGCCAGTAAAACCATTGAGATTAATTGTGTTGAACTGCTTGAAGCCGCCGACTAGAGCCTGGAGGCGTTGTTTGGCGACATTGCCGTCTTTGCCGATGTAGGCTGTTCGTATTTTGACCGTGTAGCCAAGCTTTTGGGCCTTGGTTTCGATGGCGGTATTGATGGTGGTTTGGCCGGTTGGCAGCTCTTTTTTTTCTTCTTTTTTCTTATCTTCAGGTTTGCCTGGACCGACTACAGCTGCCTTAAACAGCATACCCACCAGAATAAAAGGCATTAGCAATAGACGCTGCTGCCAGTTGTCGAAGGGGCTACTTTTGCCGCCAGTCTTGGAGTTTTCGATGTAGCTGTGAGAGCGGGCATGCCAGCTGTCATCGATCGGGCGAATCAAAATTTGCAACCAGATCTCCTCATTGTCTTCTAGGGTTGATAGCGCGGTCGTGATGCCGGCCAAAGGATCGACTTCGAAGGTCGGAAAGGTACGAATTGGAAAAATCTCATCTTTGGTCAGGGTAATTTCAGCCACGAAGCCTTCGCGCTCTTCCAGCTCGCTTTTGGCGTAATCCTGGTCCATTTCTTGGATTTGGACGGTTGGGTATTGAGCATAAATCTGGCTTTGGACATAGTCTTTGAGCTGGACTGGCAGCCAAACGTAGAAGTTAATTAGATTTTTTTCAGCCGCGATCTCGAAGCTAATATGATCTTGTAAGCTGCCCTCGCCGGTGAGTTGGCTTTGGGGTTTGAGGATATTGTGAAGGCTGGCGAACATTTGCTCGGCCGACAATTCCTTTTTCTCGTTGTCTTTGGGTACGATGATATGCAAAATAGTCTGTTCGCTTGACTGGACAAAGGCCACCCGTCGCTTGTTTTGCCAGATTTGCCAAGCGAAATAAGCCGCGATCAGTGTCCAGCCCCAGTATTTAAACAGTACAATACCAATGACAGAGAAAATTGTTCCCAGGAGGTTGAAAATTAAGTCCATTGATTTATAAAGTTTCTACCCTCATCCATTATTTTCGTTATTGTTTTGAAAAGGCCCTTACTTAGGCAGGCTTTAGGCGGTAGGTCGACCTGGAGATGCGCTCAAATTGGGGTTTTTCTTGTAGGTTGAGAACTATGGTCGTAGCTTTGACCTGACGGCGTTTTGATACGCGCTTGATTATCTCCTCTTTTGAGAGCGGTGACTCTTCTTTGAGAACACTTTCTATGATATCAGCTACCGTACCTGCTTGATAGCCCCATTCGGCCAGCGCATAGATGCCACGGCCAATCAAGACGAAACGCTTGTCTTTGATGAGTTCATTGTGGACAGCCTGGGTGGTAACTTTTTTGGGGTTGGGGGCAACTTTGCTGATGTCCTTGGCGATCTTGGTAAAGTGCATCGGCTTACCAGATTTTTTTAACACCAGATAGACTTTATCGCGGATACTGCGCGGGTTGACCTCCGGCCACTGTGACAATCCCCACAGGTTGTCCAGCTCGGTGATTAAGTGGGAGCTAGTGGCTAGCTGTTCGAGAGCGCTTGGCTTGTGCGGGCCATCAATATGGGCGGCAATATTGGTAAAATATGTCGGCTTACCGGCTTTATTGATAGCGTCTATTAGTATTTCGTGCAGCCCAGCGATATCGCTTGGCGAGTAAATATTATCTAGCAGGATGATGGTTGAGTGCAGGTCATTTTCTTCGACTAAGTGCAAATTTTGGTCCAGTTTGACTAAAAAGCTCAACTTAGCGCTGCTCTGGGGGTTAATTTTGAGCTTTTTAATCAGATTATCAAGCGTGATAATCCCGCCGTGTTCATCGATAATTTGGACGGCCGAACCGACAAAAGGGCTTGTCTCGGCATAGTCCTTTTGCAGACGTGTCAGAGCAGCCTTCTCGATTTGACGTACTCGCTCTCGGGTGATGCCAAGACCGCGCCCAATCTGTTCAAGGGTTTGTGCTTCATTAGCATCAATACCGTGGCGACGAATTAGAATATCGCGGTCACGGTCTTTTTTTAGATTAGCCAATGACAGATCTATTAGCTCATCCAGATCTTCTAGCTTTTGTATCTGAGCAGTATTATTTTGCATATTAATCAGTTTTAGTTGGTTAAAAAACCAATCCTCAATTCAAATTATATCATCTAACGACCATTTGGTCAACAGGTGATCCTAGTCAGAATGTTTAATCTTGAGACTTGGGTTTTGTCCAGGTTGCATAATCGCAATCTGGATAGCGGCTGCAACCAAAGAATTTACGGCCCTTCTTGGTCTTTTTCTCTACCACTTCCCCTTTGTCGCACTTAGGACAAGCCACGCCGGTTGATTTGATGATTGGCTTGGTGTTTTTACACTCTGGCCACCCCGAGCAGGCCAT
>CAZGYV010000001.1:4746-110200 GCA_964530725.1 uncultured Candidatus Saccharibacteria bacterium
AATTGCCCAACACGGCCTGATTTAATAACCATGGCTTTGCCACAGAGTTCACATTTTTCATCGGTCGGGATGACGGGAATCTTAACTCGCTCGATGGTATCGGTTTTTTCCTCGACCAATCGGTGCATTGGTTGGTAAAAATCTTTGACGACTGGTTGCCATTTCTCTTTGCCATCGGCGATATCGTCCAGCTTATCTTCCATGTCGGCAGTAAATTTAGCCTCAGTTACGAATTCGAAATTTTCGCTCAAGAGGTCGCTGACGATCATGCCGATTGGCTGCGGGATGAGGCGCTTTTCCTCGTTAACGACGTAGCCGCGCGATAAGATGGTTGATATGGTTGGCGCGTAGGTACTGGGCCGGCCAACACCTTCGGCTTCCAGCTTCTTGACTAGACTGGCTTCCGAATAACGCGCCGGTGGCTGGGTAAAGTGCTGGGAGGTCACTAATTGCTCAAGCTGCAGCTTCTGGCCGACTTTGAGCTTAGGCAGGTCCTGTGGCTCGTCCTTTTTGCTGCCTTGCCAGGCGACAGTAAAGCCATCAAAAAGTGTCACTCGCCCGGTAGCGCGCAGACCGTATTGGCCGGCTTTGATATCGACGCTATTTTGACGGTAAAGTGCTTCTTTCATCTGTGAAGCTACCGCTCGCTGCCAAATTAGTCGGTAAAGTTTGAGCTCGTCGGGGCGGATTTTAGCCGCGATTTTCTCAGGTGTATTATTGTAGTCGGTTGGGCGAATAGCTTCGTGAGCCTCTTGTGCTCCCTTGGCCTTTTTCTTGTAATAACGCGGGCTATCTGGCAGATAGTCATTGCCCCATGTTCCGTTAATGAGCTGACGGACTTGCTTGATAGCCTGGTCGCTGATGTTGGTCGAATCGGTACGCATGTAGCTGATGAAACCGGCTTCATAGAGTCCTTGAGCGATACCCATTGTGCGCCTAGTGCCATAGCCTAGCCTGGAGTAAGCAGACTGCTGTAGAGTCGAAGTGATAAATGGCGGCAGTGGGTTTTTACGGATTTCACGAGTGTCGATCGAGTCGACGGCGTAGGAGCTATTTTCGAGATCAGCTTCAGCTTTTTCCGCTTCGGCCTGCGTTTTGACAGCCGCTTTCTTGCCATCGATGCTATTGAGTTGGGCCTCGAAAAGATGTTTGTCATCCGTCTTGAGGGCGGCAGTTATTTGCCAGTATTCCTCGGGCTTGAAAGCTTCGATCTCGCGCTCACGATCAACAATAAATTTTAAGGCGACCGATTGAACGCGACCGGCTGACAAACCATAACGAATTTTTTTCCACAGTACTGGTGATAAGCTGTAGCCGACCAAGCGATCAAGTACTCGCCTGGCTTGCTGGGCATCAACCAAATCATAATTGATCTGGCGAGGGTGCTTGACGGCCTCTTGAATGGCTGTTTTCGTGATCTCCGAAAAAGTGATGCGGTAAACTTTTTGATTGTCTTTCGGCGGGATAGCCTCGACAATATGCCAAGCGATTGCTTCTCCTTCGCGATCAAGGTCGGTGGCGAGATAAATATTATCGACCGATTGGATAGATTTTTTGAGCTCGTTTATCTTTTTAGCGCTGCCGCGCGGCACCATATATTCAGGCGCAAAATTATTCTCAACGTCTATGCCGAGCTTTGATTTTGGTAAGTCTCGGACATGACCAAAACTAGCCACCACGTGGTAATCAGGGCCTAAATAACGGCCGATAGTGGTAGCTTTGGCTGGGCTTTCAACGATAACTAGATTTTTTGCCATATCAAACTATGCTAATTCCAAAATTTATTTAGCGCAAGCTTTTTTGCGCATCCAAAGACAGACTTTAGCAAGCTTTTACACTATTGTCAAAACGGTGTTTTAATTGTTGACCCATTGACCAGCGCCTAGATTGCGGACTTTGCCAGTTATTTCCATTAGTGAGATGACATGCGCGAACTGGGCCGCTTCTAGGCCGGATTGCTCGATCAGAGCTTGGTTGGTGGCAACGCCTTGGCTAATTAGTGCCAGTATGGTAGCTTCCTCATCAGAATCGGCCCTAACTGGCTTTGGTGCTAACGTGGGGCTGGAAAAGCCGAGCTCTGCTAGCACATCCACAGCGCTAGTTATAGCTAGGGCGCCTGACTTGATGAGATTGTTGGGCCCGGTGCTGCGCGGATTGAAAATGCTGCCCGGCACTGCCATCACTGTTCGGTCTTGTTGTAGGGCGAAGTTAGCTGTTATGAGCGAACCGCTTTTGCTCTCAGCCTCCGTAACTATGGTAGCTAGGCTAAGGCCGGCAATTATTCGGTTGCGAGCTGGAAAATTTGATTTAAATGGCTGAGTACCTGGATCGTATTCGGATATTACTCCGCCACCAGTTTTTATTATCTGGGTGGCTAAACTGCGGTTAGTTCGCGGATAGATCTCATCCAGACCATTGCCAAGTACAGCGATCGTGCGACCATTAGCATCGAGGGCAGCCTGATGGGCAATCGTATCAACGCCAAGAGCCAGGCCGCTAATGATGGCAAAACCAGCCTTCGCCAGGTCGTAACTCAGGCGATAAGTTACTTGTTTACCGTAATCACTGACTTTGCGGGTGCCGACAATCGCTATTGCGGGCAGATCCGGCAGTTGGCCGGCGACGTATAATTGCTTGGGCAGGCAAGCAATTTGACTCAGGAGTTTCGGGTATAGCTGATGAGATGGAGAGAGTTTTTTCATGGAAATACTAAAAAAGTGTTGACAAATGTTTGGACAAATGTTATCATACAGAAGCTCATTTTTATGAGCATTCCTCCACCTTATTAAAGGCGGAAATCTGCTTCGCGAGGTCTAACCTAAATCTCACCCTCCTTTAGGTTTACTCGAGGGGCAGATTCCCCCCTTTAATGGCCACGGTTTATAGAACATATAAGAAACCGCAAAAATCCCAATTGAGGGTGGCATTAGAGGGTGTTTAAAAGCAAGATCCGATTAAAGCTTAGTCGGGTCTGTTTTTATTTTGTACGGTATTTGTGCAATACGCAAGCAAAAGCTTTAATCTGATTTTTTGGGCAACAGGTCGTATGACTCATGCACTGGGGCTTTTTGGCCGCCTAGTGATAAGTGCTTAATAATGATCGTGCTGATCTGCTCGCAAAGCGACGGCAGTAATGGCCGTTCGCTGGCCGAAAAATTGTCCAAAACAAACTTCTCGGCCGTTACGTTGGCGGCAATGTCATTGCGTATGCCAGCTCGAAAGCGAATAAAATCTTCACCGATCGCATCAATAATCGATTTAATGCCGTTGTGGCCGGCCGAACTGCCACCTCGTCGAACCCGCAGCTGGCCAAAATTTAAGGCCAGCTCATCATAAACGACCCATATATCCGATTGATCAATCTGGTAGAATTTAGCAATCGCACCGACAGCTTTGCCTGAATTGTTCATGTAGGTAGTCGGTTTGAGCAAAATGATCTTCTCACTACCGTAGCGCAGCTCGGTAATCGCACCAAAAAATTTAGCACTCGACTTAAGGTCGCTGGCGTTTAGTGTCTTGGCAACCTCATCGACGACCATATAGCCTAGGTTGTGACGTGATAACTTGTACTCTGGCGTTGGATTGCCGAGGCCAACAATTAGTTTCATATTATTTTGACTTATGCTTGAATTCTATTGTAATCGGTGTGCCGGTAAAATCATATGCCTCGCGCAGTTTGTTCTCCAGATAGCGGCGGTAAGAGAAATGAACTAAATCAGCATAGCTAGTAAAGATGATAAAATGTGGCGGACTGACGTCTTTCTGGACGGCGTATTTAATTTTTGGCCGCTTACCATGCAAGCCAGCTGGCGGCTGTTTACTGGTGGCATCGCTAATGATTTGATTGAGCTGCGTCGTTGGAATCTGCGTTTGGCGCTTTTTAGCCGTATCGGTGATGATTTGTACTAAATTAGCTTGGTTTTGACCAGTGAGCGTGGAGGTGAAAACCAATGGTGCCCACCAAGCAAATTGGAATTCCCGCCCTATCAGACGCGACATTTGGGCCATTGTTTTGTCATCTTTATCAACGGCGTCCCATTTATTAACGACAATGATCAAGCTCTTGCCCGCTTCAGCGACGAGGCCGGCGATCTTCTGATCTTGGCTGACGCTCGGCTCAGTGGCGTCAATTAAAAGCAGACAGATGTCACTTTTTGCGATCGCTTTTTTGGTGCGCAAACTCGAAAAATATTCAATATCACGACCAATTTTGCCGGGGCGGCGCAGGCCAGCGGTATCAGCGAGCTCGATTGATTGACCATCGTATTTGATGCGGCCGTAGTTGACATCGCGGGTCGTGCCGGCGACTTCGCTAGTGATGGCGGCTTTTGAGCCAATTAGCTTGTTGAGCAGGCTTGATTTGCCAACGTTTGGACGGCCCAAAATAGCCACTTTAATATCAGCTGATTTGCTGGGGGTACTTTTGTCGGATAAATGGTCAGTGATCGCGTCGAGCAAATCACCTGACCCGCTACCTTGAATAGCGGAAACAGGCTGAATTTGCTTAATTCCCAGCCGGCTGAACGATTCGAGGGTCTGAAGCTTTTTGGCTTGATCGGCTTTGTTGATGGTGAGAATTACCGGCTTGCGGCTTTTGAGCGCCTGACGCGCCAGCTGGCGGTCATAGTCACCGAGCATAGTGGTGCCATCTACGACCAGCACTATAACGCTGGTCGTTTCGATAGCTTGCTCAATGAGCGCCATGGCCTCACTAGACAAAGCGTCTTTAGCTTTATTTAGGCCGGCAGTATCTATCAGTTCAAAATTCTTACCGCGCCACTGAATCGTGGCGCTAACCAGGTCGCGAGTCGTGCCGGCTACGCCAGAAACAATCGCTTGATTGCTGCCGACTAACCTGTTGAACAGAGTTGACTTACCGACATTCGGCTGACCGATAATAGTGACTTTGGCAGTTGATGGCATTTATTTCCAGATATGATTAGCAAACGCCCAGTCTAGCATATTTTTGCTTTCTTGAAAACGGTCCGGGCTGTTGAGCACCACGCCGATTAGCTGTTGGTCGGCCTTTTGGGCTAATGTCACTAGTGTCTGGCCGGCTTCTATGGTTAGGCCGGTTTTTAGGCCCTTTATGTAGGGGTAGCTTAAAAGCTTGTTGGTGCTGACAAGGCTATATCGCTTGCCGGCTTGGTTTGTTGCTGTGTAGCGGTCGGTCGCGATAATAGCGCGAAAATCATCATTTTGCAGTAAAATGATTGCTACTGTGACCAAATCCTCGATACTGGCGTAGTGTCCATCTTGGTCGAGCCCAGTTGGATTTTTGAACTGGCTGTTTTTTAAGCTCCACAGGCGCGCCTGCTCGTTCATTTTGGTAGCAAACAGCTCTAAGCTGCCGGCATCCCAAATTGCTAGAGCTTGGGCCATGTCATTGGCCGAAGGAATCAACATCACGCGCAGTGCCTCATCGACCCTAAACTGCTCGCCCGTCTTGATGCCGATTCGCTCAGCATCAGCTGGTAGTTCCAGCCCCTCTGGAATCGTGACGATGTCGTCGGGATCATGATTTTGCAGTATCACTAGGGCGGTAACAATTTTTGTGATTGATGCGATCGGTAGTTGCTGCTGATGGTTCTTGGTGTATAAGTAGCTGGCCGAATCAAGATCATAGACCGCCGCGCTTCTGGCACGAGCTTGATAAGGCGTATAGGCCGCGGATTTGTATGGAAAAGGTTTGTATGCCGGCAGGTCAATTGGTGTTTCGGCCGCTTTGGTAGCGGTGGTCTCGGTGATGGCTGCGCGAGCAAATTGATCATGCAGATCGGTGAAAAGCCCACCGACAGGCGTAATCGCTGATAATATCGTCAGTGTAATGGCGTATAGATTAACTAGCAAGTTCATAGTAGATCGTCCTTATCGATAAATCGATATTTACCCTCTGGTATAACGTTCAGGCTATAGCCACCAAATCTAATGCGTTCAAGCTTAATAACCTCGCTATTAATAGCCTCGAAGCTGCGTCTGATCTGACGGTTCAGGCCACTCACAAGTACTAGTCGGTAAGATGATCCTCGAATGGACTTGATCGATTTGATTGTGTGTGGCTTGCCCTCGATCGAAATACCAGCTCTAAGGCGCTGAATTTGCTCTTTGCCCAAAGGCTGCCGAGTTGTCACGAGATATTCTTTTTCTTTGCCGCTGCTCGGATGACTGAGTTGCTGTACCAAATGACCGTTGGAAGTCAGGATTAACAGTCCTTGAGAATCTTTATCGAGCCGGCCGACACACATGAGTGAGGCGAAGTTTTTGGGTAGCAGCTCGTAAATAGTTTTTTGCGCCCCCTGGCCTTTATGGGTGCAAACGTAGCCAGCTGGTTTGTTGAAAGCAATAATAATATCACCCGATTTTTCCTGGCCAAGCGAGCGACCAACCTTGATAGTATCATTTTGATCAACAAAAGTGGCTAGGGTTGTTATAATCTGGCCATTTAGCTTGACCTTTTTATCAATAATCAGCTGATCGGCCGCCCGTCTGGAAGGTGCCAGGCCGAGCTCCACCAGCCTTTTATTTAATCTAGTTTGACTTGCTTGACTCATTTATTTTTGGCAGTTTACTGATGTGATTAAGGCCGAGTTGCGATAAAAACTTACCGGTGGTGCGGTATAAAACTTGGGTTTTGGTCTTGTCATGCTCCTCGGCGATGAACTCTTTGGCCAGAAGGTTTTTAATGCTTTGTTCGCTACCAACACCGCGGATTTGTTCGATTTCGGTCCTGTCGACGGGTTGTCGGTAGGCAATAATTGCTAGCACCTCAAGAGCGGGTTGCGATAAGGCTGGCGCCTTCGTTTTTTGTAGAGAGCGAATTTCCGGTTCAAATTCGCTAAGCGTGGCTAATTGGTATGAGCGCTCGTGTTCAATTAGTTTTAGGCCGCTGTCGCGTAGATGGTTCTCCAGCTCTTCCAGGCAGCTTTCCAGTTCTGGGGATTTAATATTAAGTATCTTTGCTATATCTTGCTGATTAACAAAATCACTGGCCGCGAAGAGAATAGCCTCGAGCTTGGCGGTATTTTTACGCATGAGCTAGCTCCAGGGTGATGTCTTCGTGCTCGGGTTGGCGGTGCTTCAGGAGCAAACGGCTTTGCTTTAGCATTTCTAGGGCAGCTAGAAAGAACAAAACTTCCTCGCGTTTGTTTTGGGCGCTTTTTAAAAGCTCGGCCAATGATATCGCGCCGGTGTTATTTAAAATAAGCTCCAGTTTTCGAACGGTCTGAGAGAGGGTTATTTTTTTAATAATTGGTTGCGGTGGTTGTAGTGAGCCCTCCAACCCGTCAATAAGCTTGCGGTAATTTTTCTCTAAGCTATCGGGTGTTAGATTTGATAGTGGTAAATCCGGCTGAATATCGACAAAACGATACGGTCGGCCGTAGCTTGGTTGCTTGCCGAGCTCACCCAGTTTTATAGCCAAATCACGGTATATTCTATAGGTCTGTAATTGTTTGGCTAGATCGGCGCCGTTTTCTTCTGCCTCGTCGTCGGTTTGCGGTATGAGCATAGCGGTTTTGATATCAATTAGCTTGGTTGCTATTTCTATAAACCAATTGAGATCGGCTGGCTCGAGGTTAAGCTGCTGCATGTGGCCGAGGTAGTCGGCCGTTACCTGGCTGAGTGTAATATCAGTGATATCGAGCTGTTCACGTTCAATTAATTTCAGCAACAGCTCAAGGGGTCCCTCGAAATTGGTCAATAGTACCGTATAGCTCAAAACTTACCCTCCTGTTGATTCACTTTAGGTCAACTATCTGGCTTAACAGTCTTGATATTAAGCTCTGTCAGGGCGGTCGGATTGGCTATTGAGGGTGCGTCAAGCATTAGGTCTCGCATATCACCAGTTTTGGGGAAAGCAATCACGTCTCGGATTGAGCTTTGCTTGAGCAGGATCATGATAAGCCGCTCTATACCTGGGGCCAGCCCGCCGTGTGGTGGCGCGCCATAGGCAAAAGCTTTGAGGAAATTACCAAATCGCTGCTCAATTTCTTGATCACTCAGGCCCATCAGTTTGAATATCTTGGCCTGCAGCTCTGAGTCATGGATCCGCAAGCCGCCGCTCGATAGCTCGAAGCCGTTCAAGACCAAATCATAGCTATAAGCTCGTACTTTGAGTAGATCCTCCGGGTTACTGCTTTCGAGCAAGTGTAAATCCTCATCGCGTGGCCGAGCAAAGGGATTGTGGGCGAAAGTAATGTCGCCCTCGCTATTGCGCTCAAACATTGGAAAGTCAATTATCCAACCGAAAGCCAGTTCGTCATCATCTTTTTTGTCTTGGCGTAGATCTGGTTTGTCGCTTTTGTATTTAGCCATTGCTTCATCGTAGGTCAGACGCGGAAATTTTTTAGGGAGCTTTTTGTCGGGCAAAAGCTTGCCAATCACTTTGATGAACATCTCCTCGGTCAGTTCGAGAATCTCGTCTTGAGTGACGAAGCTCATTTCCATATCAAGCTGGGTAAATTCAGGTTGCCGGTCGAGGCGCAAGTCTTCGTCCCGGAAACAACGGGCAATCTGGTAGTAGCGCTCAAAGCCAGCAATCATCAGAAGCTGTTTGAATTGCTGGGGCGCTTGCGGCAGGGCATAAAAAGTGCCGGGCGTGAGGCGTGATGGCACCAGAAAATCTCGCGCCCCCTCGGGGCTGCTCTTTGTTAAGATTGGTGTCTCAATCTCGATAAAACCAGCCTCGTCGAGATAGTTGCGAATAGCTTTAATGAACCGATGCCGAAAATGCATGATTTGTTGCATGCGCCCCGAACGCAGGTCAAGATAGCGGTATTTCATGCGCGTTTCTTCGCCGGCCTGATGGTGACTGTCCTCGATTTCAAACGGCGGAGTTTGCGCGGAGTTGATGGTCGTCAGCTTACTTGCCACCAGCTCGATTTTGCCAGTAATCATCTGTGGGTTAACAAGTTTCTCGGGTCTTTTTTTGACCTGACCTTCTATTTCGACGACGTATTCACTTCTGATCTCATCAGCTGTTTCGAGCTGGGCTTTGTCGACATCGGCCGGTTTAAAAACTACTTGCACGCTGGCGGTATGGTCGCGGACTTCCAAAAAAAGCAGTTTGCCGTGATCACGACGAACGCTTACCCAGCCGTTTATTTTGACCGATTGATCGATTTGCGTGACTAAGTCTTTAATATAAGTTCGTTTCATTTGGATGTAATTATACCAGATGCCACTCCGTTTGTTGAGGAGAAAATCAGACTAATCAAAAGCCCTAATTCAAGAATCAAAAACTCTAAAGACTTGAAGTTGGCAGTATTATTAAGCTTTTTCTGGCTGGTTGGGATCGGTTGGCGGACTGGCTTGAGTGTTGGCTTGGCCAGCTAAGACTTTCTTGACTGAAGCCACCACATCTTCCAGGGTAACTTGAGATTTGACTAGGTATTGATCGACACCGAGCTTTTCGCCGCGCTCGCGGTCTTCGGCTGACGATAAAGCGGTCATCATGATGACCTTGGTTTTAGCTGTCTCTGGGGTCGATCTGATAATATCTAAAACGTCAAACCCTGAGATACGGGGCATCATTACGTCTAATACAATTAGATCCGGCTTTTCCTTGACCGCCGTGGCCAACGCTTCCTCGCCGTTACTGGCAACGACAAGCGTAAAGCCCTCCAGCTGGAAACGTTCGTGGTAAACGTCTCGCAAGTTAACGTCATCTTCAACAAGTAATATTTTTGCCATAGCACCTTCCTTATTTTACTAACATTGTAGCTATAAAATGCCCGTTAGCGCAAGCTATCTCACCAGCGGCAAGGTGAAATTAAATTTACTCCCCTTGCCAACTTCGCTTTCTACCCAAATCCGACCGCCATACATCTCAATCAAGCTTCTGGCGATATATAAACCAAGCCCAGTACCGCCCACCTCGCGCGTCATGGAGTTGTTGACCCGATAAAACTTCTGAAAAAGATGCTTCTGGTCGGCCGCCGCGATACCAGCACCAGTATCGGCCACCGAAACCGTCACGCTGTTGCGCGTACTTGATAGATAAATATCAACGCTGCCTTCTCTGGTGTATTTAATCGCGTTGTCGATTAAATTAGTGATAACCTCGCGCAAACGATCAGGGTCGGCGCTGACTTGAAAGATTGGCGCTAGCACGACCTGACCCTTGAGGTCGTCACTGCCAATATGGGTGTGTAGGGCAATATTTTTGCGCTTGGCGATAATATCCATTTCGGTCGCGATTTGGGTCACCAGCTCACTGAGGTTAAAAACTTGCCGGTTGTCGACCAGGCGCTTGTCTTCTATTTTGGTGACGCTAAGTAAATCTTGAAATAACTTACCCAGGTGCAAGGCTGAATTGTGAGCTTTGCTAATAAAGTTTTTCGCCCGATCGTCGACGGTGGCAAGATTAGGATTGATTGCCATTGATAAGTAGCCCTCGATGGCAGCGACTGGGGTGCGCATTTCATGGCTGGCAGTCGAGACGAATTCATTGCGCTCGCGTTGGACTGATTTTTGCTCGGAGATATCGTGGAAGACGGCAATTGCACCGTCAATCTTTTGTCTAATATCATAAGTCGGCGCGATTGATATCGATAAAGACACTTTTTGGTTGTTTTTGTTGAGCATATAGAGGTCATTTTTGGTGACGTGCTTGCCTTCGCGCAGTGCTATCGCGAACGGATCGGTTAACTGTGTGATGTCTTTGTCTTGGCTGTCCTTAAGCTTAAAAATAGAATTGTAATTCATGCCCAAGGCGCTTTTTAAGTCCCAACCAGTCAACCCTTCGGCAGCTTGGTTAAAAAGCACTACGCTTAGCTTGCCATCAACGCCCACGACCGCGTCGGCGATCGCGCTCATCATCAGCTGCTCCTTGACTTCGGCGGTATCCAGCTGGCTGACTAGTTTATTGGCAATTTCGATCGAGCGGCGATATCTCTCGACCTGCTGGTTGATAATTAGACTCAAAACCACCGCCACGCTGTAGTATATCCAGATGTCCGTGCCGCCAATGTAATTTTTTTGGGTGTAAAACCCCCAGCCGATCAAGGCCATAAAGGAGGCAGCCGATAGGCCGATAATGCTGTAATAAATCTTCTTCGAGCTTAAGCCGCCAATGATGAGGCTAACCCAAAAAATAAACACTTTATTGAGCGGCGATGAGCTGCTGTTGGCAAACGTCAAGATCACAAGTGAAATACCGGTAGTCACGAACAGTGACCAGACTATAAGCGTGCGGTCTCTGTTTTTTAAGCGCGGCCAGATTAATAAATTATAGCTCAATCCGATAAGCGACAAAGCGATGACAGCGATATTGTCAGGCGGAAAAGTACCAAAACCATGCGTCAATACAATATGAATACTAACAATGGCCACCAGCGCTACCTGGGTGATCGAAGATAAATACATCAGCCAGCGATTAAAGCGGCTATCATCGCTGATGCCAGATTGCACTACGCCAGTCGGCAGCGGCGACGACTGGTTGGGTGGTTGAACGTTCTGCATCGTCATAACTAAATTGTAGCATAAGCAAATTAGCCAGTGTTGCTTTTGAGTTTCGCCATTTGAGCTATAATTATCAACGAGTATGCAAGCGGCAAATAAAATACCCATTACCGTCTTAACTGGCTTTCTCGGCGCCGGCAAGACAACCGTGTTGAATTACATCCTTGTCAGTGGCCAGGGGCGTAAATTTGGCGCGATCGTCAACGATTTTGGTGATATTGGCATAGATGGCAAGCTGGTGGAGAAAAAAACCGACAAGCAGCTCGAGCTAAGCAATGGCTGCATTTGCTGCAATCTGAACAATATGGACCTCACAGAGGCGATCGATCAGTTCACTCACCCTGCTTCACCGATGGATGAGATCTTGATAGAAGCTTCGGGCTTGGCCGCGCCCAAGGAGCTGCTGCTCACCTTGCGTGAGGTGTTGAGTGAGCGAGTCGCATTGAGTGCCATCATTTGCGTCTTGGACGGCGAAAATTTCCTATCACTTGATAGTAATGAGGCTAAAATGGCTCGCGACCAGATTAAATACGCTGATTTTGTACTGATCAATAAGTGCGATCTGATTGGTCAGAAAACCCGCCGCGAAATAGAGCAAATTGTCTTGGAGGCCAATCCCAAGGCGCGCCTGTTTGACATCGAGTACGGACGGGTTGATATTAATATTTTGCTCGGCAGTGGCCTGTCGAGCGCGTCAGATAAGTTACCGGATGGTACCAAGGCCGATCACGCGGCCCATCTTCACGGGCAATATCAAAGCCTTAGCTTTACTAGTGATAAACCGCTCCACCCGCTGGCCTTTCAGGAGTTTGTTAATAAAAAAATCCCCCGCCAGATCTATCGTGCCAAGGGCATAGTTGACTTGGGTGGCAAGGGCCACGATCGCAAATATATTTTTCAACTGGTGGGCGCGCGGGCTAATCTGTCTTGGGAGGATTGGGCTGGTACAGCGCCAAAGACGGAGCTGGTATTTATTGGCCGAGATTTCGATGAGGATACGCTCAAGCGTGACCTCGAGGCTTGTGTGGACAGTGATCCGGCGAGTCAGCTTGAGGGCATGACGGTGCGCCTGCCTCGGCGTAATACTTAAGTGTTTTTAGCCCGAACAAAATAGTCGATTTATTATCAACTGCTTTGATCGGTCTTGCTGCTTAGCAGGTAGCCAAGCAGCAAGAGGCGGATTGGTAGGTTGTCGTCCCTTAGCAGATGACTGCCAGTAGAGCAGCATCACCAGAGCGAGCAAGATGATCACAGCGGTGACTAGGTGGCTGTAAAAGCGTTCCTTCATCCTGTACCTCCTTGTCTTGAGAGACAGCTGTAAGTTCTCACGATTAAGCGAGTGACAGCTTCTAGCGAACAATCAGTGTTGTCAATGTAGATCTGCAGTTTGGGATTCTCATGGCATTTTCTAGCCAAATCTACCGCCATGCGGTTGATATCTTCGGCCCGTGAGGAGCTATGACTTTCTGACCAACGGATGTTTTTCCTATTCTTGCGATCTGCCGGTCTGAGCGGCGCGACCTCTCGGGTGGCATCGAGCATATCGCGCTCGGCTATTTGAGCGACGATGGCCTGAAACGCGCCGTAGTCATCAACATCTTCACCCGATTCCATCATCCTGCGACGGGCTCGCTCGCGCGGGTCGGTATCGAGAAAGACGGCTAGCTTGAAGTCCCCGCGGTGCTCCCAGTAGCTGGATCTGCCATCGACGATTGCCACTTCTCCCCTGTCGCCGCATTGGCGCGCGAGGTGTCTGGTGCTTGCAATAACCCATGCACGCACTTCTGGCAAGCTAGAAACTAGCGAAACGTTTTTCTCGACTTCTCTACTACGAATGAACCGACTAATATCATCACTTTCGTAGTAAACGGTATCATCTCCTGCATCCATATGGACAAAGCGCCCGTACTCAAGAGCATTTTCGATAATAGCTCGTTGGGCAGCTATACTATGAGGATGATCAGATGAAGTAAGAAGCCTCTGGGTCGCTCTGCCGCCGAGTGCCGCGTAGGTGATGCCGCGATAAAGCGCGCCGGTGTTGATGACCCAGCCATTGAGCTGCTCGGCTACCCGGCGAGCTGTCGTACTGCAGCCCGTGCCGGCCGGCCCGTCGATCACGATCATGTTGAGCGCTGTCATTTGTTACCCCAATCTGGAAAAGAACGAAAAACCATCTCCGCTTATAGAGATGGCCTACCTTCCATTATTATATAATTATGTGCTGATAAGTCAATGGTGAAGTGCCACGTTACGAATCGGCACCTTATCAAGAAGGATCAGCCTCCTACTATCGACTACCAGTGTGGGGTGAAACTAGCGGCATAAACGTGCGAGCCCCCGGAGAGACCCGCAGTATTGCAGGTGTCACGGGGGCGTGATTAGCCGACTATGTTGAGGTGGGCTTGGGTGTGTGGGACGCTCTCGATGGCAACGCCACGCGAGGTGAAGAAATTGTTGAGAGCACGACTGATAGCGGCGTGCAGACGTACCTCGTACAGCTCGCGGCTCTCGGTGAACCAGGCTAGAATCACCAATTCGATGTCGACTGGCAAACTCTGGCTCTCGAAAATACCGTCGGTCTTGACGGTTCTGCCGGGAAAGAGGTCCTCGCCGAGCTCATCGTTGAATACCCTGGCGACGATGGCTTCGGCTTCTGAGGCGAATTGCTCGACCGTGAGGTTGAGGTTGGCCAGGGTATCGCGCCCTGCCTGCTTGGTGTAAATGACATGGTGCGGCACAGTTGCCCCTTTCAGAGCGGATCTGGTTGTTAAGATGGTCTTATCGACCCCACAGCCTGCAAATTACTTTGTAAACTCTGAGGTCGACCGGGGTGCTCTATGCGCACCCCGGAGCGATCCTTACTGAATGGAGCTAGTTCGCGGTCGTCGGCCAGGGGTCTCCCTCGGTAAGGTGTCTGATGAGCTTGTCATGCCAGTCGTCACGAACCACGTTGATGAACGTGGTGCCGCCTCCGACGCTCTCGTTGAGGGACTCGTTGCTGGTGCAGATCACCATAATGCAATCAAGCCAACTGGCTCCGTAGCGAGCACCGCAGACGTGCTTGGTCAGGACGGAAAATGTATTGCCGTCAAGCTGAACCGACAGGAATGCACCGGTGGCCAAGTCGGCAGTCGTGGGGTAAATGCCGGCGTGGGGCTGGGAGCGCTCCAAGACGGAGATATCCTCGTCGCTAACATCGAGAGCCTGTTGGTAGGCCTGCGCGTGGCTGACGAATCGCTGCCACATGCTGGCCTCACGGCTGGTGGTTTCGTCGATGATCGAGCGTACCGCATTTCGAAAGCCCATAGGGCTCCTTTCACTTGAAGGATCGTCATTCACCGCGGATGCGGCAAATGTGTTCATTGCGCGAACCTGTAGATATTAGCACAACTATTGCTTTTTATCAAGGTTTGTGGTGTGATTTCGTTTATTCTTCTTAGGACAATTGGCCGGGAGAAAATGCTCGAGGGCGCTGCTTGTTCCGGCATGAAAAAACCCGAGACTTAGACTCGGGTTTTTTCATGGTGAACGTGGTTGAATCGAATTGGAACGATATCCTTATGGAGTTCAGGCGACTCCATCACCTTATCAGGGGATTATCTCTGGCATAATCCATTCGCTACGGTGATAGAACTAGTTTATGCTTGACACATAATGCTAATGCTTTTGTTATAGGCTTCTGAACCCTATAATACAGTGTAATATGTCTACATTACATAAAAGAGTATGGGGTAAAATCAAAAGCTACTTTGTAAGGGATGAAGCCGAGAAGCAAACACACCCCCTAAAGTCTCTCAGGCCAGCAAAGAATATTGATGGTCACTCCGCTTATGTTGACGACATCGCTGAAGCGGTTGCAAATGATGACATTCTGAATATAGCCCTTACTGGCAGCTACGGTTCTGGTAAAAGTAGTATCCTCAGAGTCTTCAAGGATTCAACAAAGAAGAATAAAGTAGTCCAAATATCGTTCTCAAGCCTAGGGGCGAATATACAGGGTTATATCAATAAGTCTGAAGATGATGAACACGAGAAGCTAAACAATCTCACAAACCTAATCCAAAAAGAGATAGTCAAACAGATACTCTTCAAGGAAAAGTACAAGAATATACCGTATTCAAAGTACAAGAGAGTCTCCAGCCCACGCTTGCCCCTAGTTTTTCTTAACGCATCATTAATATCTATAGTTCTGTTGGCCGTATCATTCGCAAACGGGTGGCTGGCTCAATTGTTTAAAGTTGCAGCCATTTCGGATTTCTGGTGGCAGGTAGCACTCTGTGCAGACCTATTCATTATCAGTACCTCGCTTATTGCTATCTTCGTGCTTACGCTATCTGGCAAAATACGGATAGATAAAATTGGTGCATCTTCAATATCATTATCACTCTCGGGAAGTGCAAGTTATTTTGACGAATACTTAGATGAGATTATCTACTTCTTTGAAGCTGGACGATACAACGTGGTTATCTTTGAAGATATTGATAGGTTTGAGAGCCTTTATATTTTCGAGACCCTTCGACAGCTCAACACCATTCTGAATAACTCAGAGCAGATAAAACAACCCGTGACTTTCATCTACGCAATTAAAGACAGTATTTTCGCCAAAGAAGTTGTTGATGCTAAGAACGACCACAAAGAGCGAAGTGCAAACAGAACCAAGTTCTTTGACCTCATCATTCCTGTAGTTCCTTTCATTACTAATGTGAACTCACAAGACCACATACTTCAGGTTTTTGATAGCGAGTACCGAGACATCATCAGAGAGCCAGCCTCAGTAGTGGCAAAGCATATTACTGATATGCGTCTTGTGGTTAACATCTATAACGAGTTTCTAATATTCAAGGATAAAGTTGTACTCCCCGACTCAGGCTTATCTCTGGATAAGTTATTTGCAGTTGTTGCTTACAAAAACTGGAATCTGGATGAGTTTGAAAAAGTTAAAGATGGTGATAGTTCAATCGATAAGGTTATTGCTGCACACAGCAAATATGTTGACGATAGAATACGTACCATTAACTCTGAGATACGAAGCAAAGAAAGTGCCCTAAAGACTATCAATGCCATTGCTGAACGGTCACAGAGCTTAGGTAAGGTTCTTACCGACTATATAGCCGATGTATTGCGACAGGTGCAAGGTTCTGCTCAGTCCTATAGCCTTAACAGCACTTCTTATGACTTAGAAGATTTCACAACCGAAGATTTTTGGAGCGATATCATCAAAGGGGGTGAGACCAGTACTCTTATTGTCACCTATCGAGCATCAACTGGCTACACACAAAACCTTACACTGACGGCAGCCGACATCAGTAGTATTTGTAGCGACAGCCTTGATAAAACCCAGTGGGATACAAAAGCAGCAGAAGCTATTGAAGACGAAATAGGAGTACTACGAGCCGAAGCTAATAAACTCCCATACCAAAGTATCAAGGAACTCATTCAGGAATCACCAGAGTTTCTCGCTAAATTAAAGGAGCTCGATGGCGGTAAGGTTGTTGCTGACGAGGTAGGATGGCAACTCATTAAGGCTGGCTATATCGATACCGAATTCGTACACTACACCTCGCTATACTACAGCACCAGCATGAGCCTCAAAGCTCGTAGCTTCTTGCTAAATAATGTCCGACTGAACAAACAGTCTTTGCATCACAAGTTTGAAAACGATGATGACATACAAGCACTTCTAGAAAAAATGGGCAGTACCTATCTTAATGATAAGAGCATGTACAACATCTCAATAGTTGATTACTTGCTCAGGAAGGATGACTCAAGAGTAGATAAGATAATAGCTAACTTGGCAGGCGGTGACGCTGACGACCTTCAATTTATCAATGCATATGTGAAGGAGGGTTCTGAAGTAACCAAGTTTATCCAACAGCTTGCTGCACGATGGGATGGAATCTTTACGTATATTACAGGTGATAACGAAATGGATGATAAAAAGAAGGGTCGTTTCATTAGCCTTGCATTAACTGCTGGTTCTGAGAGTATCAAGTATAAAACCAATCCATCCGTTAAAGGTTTTATTGAGGCCAATAAAACAAACGTCCAGATACTTACAAACGATAACCAAGATAGCTCAGCCGTTGATGATGCTTGCCGATTGCTCATGCAGTTTGGAATTGAATTCGATACTCTTGATAATCTGAACGAGCAAGCAAAGGAAGCCGTAAAAGATTATGGTCTCTATACGGTCAATGAGCAGAACATGACATCTATCCTTGGAAGTCCAAGAGTGCCTTTGGATACAATCAAACGCACAAATGAATATGTCTACTCTCACTTGCTAGGGCATCTTGGTGAGTACGCAGACCTATTCCAGAATCGAGCAGGCTCAGAATATGCACTTGCAGGCGAAGACGGATTTGAAGCAGTAATTGATGAGGTGTCAAAGATTTCGATGGATGACTTAGGATTAATTCTGGCTAATGCTGACCTGTCGAACTGTATCGTTCAAGATATTAATAAACTTGGTTCAGACACATGGCCTCTACTGGTTGAGAATGTCATTCTGTCCAACACTCTAAGTAACGTTCTGACATACTTTGAGCTGTCACATGCCGATGACAAGACAGTAATCAATGACCTGCTGGCTACATACCTTACTGAGGCTGAAACGGTTGTACTTGATAAAGACTTTGCGGAGTATACTGCAGAAAATGTAAAGACCTTTGTTTTGGCCGTAGTAAATAGTTCAAAAATCGATGTGGAGACCACGGTTAATATTGTCCATGATTGCTACACCGAAGACTACATTGACATATCAGATATTAAACCCCAAAACGGTAGCCTCTACGGTGCGTTGCTATCAAAGGACTGCATCGAAGATACGCAGGCGAACTTCGAGGCAATTAGAAACCTTTCTTGGGAAACGAAAAGCTCATACATAGCAAACTCCAAGAAGTTCTTAGAGTACATTGCAGCCCTCGCTCTCACTACGGACGAGCTAAACTCTATTGCTGAAGACGGCTCAATTCCTGATGCCGTTAACGAGTATATAGTCGATAACATCGTTGCTTATTCTGCTGAGTTATCTATCATGTCAGCTGCACACTTTGCCGAGTTTGCATTACGTAAGTCGAAGGTACTCAGTGCTGATTCACTTAAGGTTATTCTTGACGGAGCGGATAAGGAAACTAGCATTAAGCTCATAGGTCTAGCTTTAAATAATCTCGACTTTTCAAATATGCTCACACTCATGCCAGTTGTTGGTGGAGAGTATAAGAAGCTATCCGAGAAAAACAAACGACCATTATTTGAGAATACCGACTACAACTTAAACCTCATTGCCCGACTTAAAGAACTGGGCTTGGTGAGTAGTTATGAATTAAAAGATAATGAAACAAAAATAAAAGTAGTTATGAAGTCACGATGGTAGACGTGGGGTGCGGTAGGGCTCGCCAAGCGTAGCGGCACAAGTCCTGTTTAGCGGGATACTACTTTATAGCATAAGCATGCCATAAGCAAAAAACGAAAACTCCATACCTCTGCATCTGTAAATTGGCGGATTTCTAGTAGTTTTTGGCTATGACTAACTATACGTATTAGTAGCTTTTAGGAATAGCCTTACAAACTTCATCAAGAAGCTCATCAGGACTCATGTTGAGGTTTTGGTTTAAGTCTTTAAACTCCATAGTTATCATCACATAGACCATAGTCTGGAAGTTATTTGGGTGTTCTAGCTTCTCTGCAACTTGGGTTGTATATGCAGTTAGTCGTAATAGTTCGTCTGGCTTTTTGAATCCAGTTCTTGCAGAGACTGTCATAAGTCGCAACTCTTCCTTACTGGCATTAGGATTCTGGCGTTTATGCATGTCATACATCTTCTTTTGCGTCTTGGCTATTGAAACAGGACTACCTGCTTTTTTGAATAGTCCACCAATCCACTTGAAGATAGCAACAACCCAAAAGAACAGACCAAACCATACAAGGATACCCGCAAACATTGAGGGTAGTAAATGGAATATACTAGGCAGCATTAAAGCTAACCCGATAAGGAACAGTTGATAAGGCTTAATACTTTTTCTTTGCTTCGACATGTTTTTCTCCTTAAAAATAAAAACGACACCACGCTTGGTGTCTAAACCAGTAACAGAGTTTTTAAGCCCGATTACTTCGCATGGTGCCGTTTTCAAGGCTTAAAACCACGCAAAATTACTTGCGGTACTCTATAACTGGTTTAGACTATTTCATTATATAACAAAAACACCCCCATGTTGCTCAAATCACCCCTGAGCCCAAACGATATTTTGCGTTTAAAATCAAAAGTTGATGTTATGCCCATCTCGTAGATAAAAGTGCGTGTTTTGACGGTTTATTTACAGTATGTTGGTCGATTATTTTGCTTCCAAAATTAAAAGATGAGCATAAGTCCACCTCACAAATATGAGCGAAAAAAATGAAGCAAGTTCAGCGGTATTTCCGACCACTATGGAGTTTTTGGTTATCCACAGACACTTGTCAAAATAAACATAAAAGGTATTGACTTTTTGGGCAAAGTTTGATATAATACCAACAGTTAATGACGTGGTACACATGTTAAATCTCTTAGCTAAATCATACACAGAACCGACACGGCGTGGTGTTTAGCTAGTTATTTGATAGTCCTATAGTCACTACTCTTGTTGGAAGCAATAAAGAGAGAGCATCAGAGTTTCGCCTTCGTGAAAATATGCCCATTCTCCTACGTTGTCCTACTAAATAATTAGTAAGATAACAGGCTGATTTAGTACGCCCTCGGACGGGTGTTTTTTATATCTGCCAAAGAATAAGGGTTAACATGCCACGACAAAGAACATGGAGCGGTCAGATGCTCACAATATCAGATAAACCTATCATTACCACAGGAGAAGCTCGCAAGATACTAGGCAAGGGTTACGAAGAGCTTTCAGATGAACACCTAATGGGAGTAATTGTTTCACTTTCTAAGATAGCAGACTATTTCCTGACTAGGATTAGTGTTCCAGAAAACTATAAGGTATGTGGTAAAATGGGGATATGAATACGATGGATAAAAAAGAGCCAATCAAAGTTTATGGTTATAAGCGTGTGTCTACTGAGGAGCAAGTTGATGGGATGTCTTTACATACTCAAGAGCTTGCAATTCAAGCCTACGCAGAGCAGCACAATCTTGAGGTGGTGCATATCTTTCATGACGATGGAATATCCGCCAAAACAGCCAAGCGCCCGCAACTTCAAGAGATGCTCGCAAAACTCACAGCCAAAGATAACGAGGTGCGTGGTGTAGTTGTTTACAATCTCAGTCGTATCTCTCGTGATTTAGAGTCATACAGTCGTGATATAGGCTATCATCTTTCGGCAAAAGGCGTTCGTCTGTACTCTACAGTTGAAAACATTGACGATACACCAGAGGGTCGTTTGATGCGTAATATTGCACTCTCTATCCACCAGTACGATAACGATACAAAAAGTCGAACAGTTAAAGACAATATGAAACAAGTTGCTCTTGAGGGTTGGTGGCAAGGCAATATCCCCTACGGATATAGCCGTGTTAAAGTACCGATTGGCATTAAGGACAAAGACGGTAAAACTAAGGAGCGTCTCACTCTCGAACCTGATAGCAATAACGACTTGAGCGACAAGATGCGTATGATGCTAGAGCGGTTCAGTGAGGGTGATTTGAAACAGTCCGAGCTTACTGATTATGCTGAGAGTATCGGCCTATACAGCCCAAAGGGTGAACGTTTTGCACCTCAGTCAATGAATAACATTCTAAGAAATATTACCTATGCGGGCTTTGTGTGTAATAAGATGACAGACTTTGAACCTGTAAAGGCTAAACACGTAGGTCTTATCTCGCTTGAGACATATTTACGTAATCAGGCTGTTCTTGATGGTCGTAAGCCTGATGAGGCGATGCCTCGCTTTACTGCTAGCTACCCTCTCAAGCACTCTCTGTTATGTATTAACTGTCATAAACCCTTAACAGGTAGTGCACCTACTGGAGGTTCTGGTAAGAGCTCACCTCGCTATCACTGCACAAGATGTACGGGTACTGGCTCAAAAGGTCTTGATAGAACGAATGAGCTATTTGAAGCATTCTTAAACGATGTTACGCCTACAGATAAGATGATTAAGCTCTTTGATGTGATTGTACGCCGTATCGCCAAAGACAAGCTCTCAAACGTGAATAAGGCTATCAGCGATGTTAGAGACGATATGACCAAGATAGACACTGATATGCAGAAAGCACTTCAGTCTATGCTCGATGGCGATATCAGTAAGCAAGAGAAAGAAGACTACCAGTCGTCATTACGTATTAAGCGACTCAACCTAGAGGACGAACTTAATAAGCTACGAGACATACAGAGCCTCAATGAGTCTACTATTACCTATGTTTGTAACTTTATGGACGCTCCTGCTCGTATGTGGCAAGATGCAGACGCAGAGACAAAAGTCATCTTCCAACAGATGGTTACAGAGAACGGTATTGTATTCGACCTCAAGAACGAAAAGTTTGGAACGGACGGTTTGAGTATGTTTTACAGATTGAAAGACAACAAAAAAGACCCATCAAAGGCTGATGAGTCCCTTATGGTGATCCCACGGGGAATCGAACCCCGGTTACCAGGATGAGAACCTGGCGTCCTAACCGCTAGACGATGGGACCATTGTCATATTATATACATTATACCATATTTACACTACTTTTTCTAGTCCTAGGGTTCAGGCAGTTTAGGTAATAATATCTCATTGTACTTGTGCTAAAATAGTATTAAAGAAGTATATGGCAAACAAAAAACAACTCCCAAAAAGTTTTGATATCTCGGTACGGCGTCGATCGGTTAAAACGACTGATAAGAATGACTCGAGCCTAGCCGCCAGTCAGGCTGAAGAGTCCGGCAAGGGCTTGTCGACCACGAAAAGTGATGATGACAAGCTACTCTCCTCGCCTGCTAAAAAACGCCTATCGAAAAAAGCCAAAATCATCATAGCTGTCGTGGCCGGCGTATTTGTGGTGGTGGCCATCGTGGCGACTATCTACTTTTTAAATAAGAGTAAGCCCCAGGCAAGTCGCACTCAGACTGGTGTCAAGGTCTCGCAACCACCGGCCAAGCCACCAACCGCACCCAGCCCCTTGACTGGCGTTGAAGTTGATCCAGCCGCTGCTAAGCAGCCGGTTGTGGCTGTGGTGGTAGAGAATCTCTACCCTAGCGCTCGTCCGCAATCCGGGCTATCCGATGCTGGCGTGGTTTACGAGGCTCTAGCTGAGGGCGGCATCACCCGCTATCTGGCCTTGTTTCAAGATCACCTGGCAGCTGATATCGGTCCGGTGCGCTCTTTGCGGACTTATTTTGTCGACTGGGGCTTGGAGCACAACGCGCCAGTGGCTCATGTTGGCGGCAATGCCGACGCGCTTGATCTCATTAAGCCGCTGGGCATGAAAAACCTCGATCAGTTTCATAATGGCAGTTATTTCCGGCGCATAAATACCCGTGCCGCGCCGCATAATGTTTATATCAAAAGCGAGCAGATGAAAAAGCTGCTGAATGATCGCGGCTTTGGCGGACCGCCAGATTTTAAGCCGTGGCCGCGCAAAGACGACACTAAGTCGCAGAGCTTAACCGCCTCGACTATTGAAGTTAATTTCTCCGGTCCGGACTATAAAGCCCGCTTCGACTACGATCCGGCCACCAACAGCTACACTCGCTTTATTCGCAATGCGGCTGATATCGATGCTAACACTAAGGCGCCGATTAAAACTAAGAACATCATCGCGATGTATATGCCGACGCAATTCGGCGTTACTCGAATCGGCGAGTCGACTGTCGTCATGCAGACGGTCGGCAGCGGCAAGGCGGTGATTTTCACAGATGGCGTGGCGACCGAAGCTACCTGGAAAAAAACTGACCACAAGGCACGTACTCAATTTTTAGACGCTAACGGCGCCGAGATCAAGCTCAATCGAGGCCAAACCTGGGTGTCGGTGGTACCGGTCGGTAAAAGCGTTAGCTATAAATAATTAATTACTGATATTGACAGTCGTGGTAGTGGAGTTGGTCACAGCAGCGTTACCACCATTGCCTGATTGAGCTGACTGACTGGAATTATTGCTGACTGAGACATTGGTCGAGCCGTCTTCGTGCTGAACAGTCGAGCTGTGCGTCGAGGAGACGGCACCCTCACCTGTTTCGCTCTGCTCACTTTTTTGCTCGATAGTGACTACCGGGTCTTGGCTTGGTTGCTCCATTTGCGGGTTCTCCTTTGTATCCGGTAGTTTAACGGCGGGCTTGATGGTGGTCTGTGTCGCAACTAGGCTCTGCGTGGCGGCCAGACTCACTCCGCCAAGAATGGCGAGTACAAAAAATACAGCGCCAATCTTGGTCCATAGTTGATAGGTTGGATTAGAGTGAATCACTATCGAACTCCTCCCCTGAATAATATTGTACACGATAAAAATTGTCTGTAAGAAATCTTGGATTGTTTACGGCTGAATGTTGACAGTCGTATTGGTGTTGTTCGAATTTGTCGCCTCTCCGCCGCTGCTGGTTTGCTGATTATTGTTGATAATATTGATATTATTGGTGTTTTCCTCATAAATCGAGCAGTTGTCATTAAATGTAATTTCATTAATCGAGCCCGGGCCGGTATTAGTGATTGTGGCGCTATTTTCTCCTTGCCCGCAAGGATTGTTACCGCCCTGCGAGTTGACTGATATCGTGTTGCCAATCAGGCTAGCCTGCGAAAAAAGAGCTGCCCAGCCTACGCCGCTAGCGGCTATAAAGATGAAAAACACAAAGACGGCGCGTTTTATCAGCCCATCTATACTGGAAGGATGCTTCCTGGGGCTTGCTTGGTCGGACGGGTGGTTCTGCGGAGGTTTATTGTCGTGATCGTTTTTTTGATTTTTCGGCTCAACCTCGGGGTGCTGAAGTGATCGCCGCAGCAGCCTAATTTCATCAAAAATTATAAACGCGGCCGGTATAAAGACAAAAATGATTAGTAGCGGCCAACCTCGGGCATAGCTGAACGCTTGGCCGATTTTTGGATAATGCCAAATTACTTTACCGACAACATTGCCGCCCATGATCTCTTGATCGGCTACTTGATTTGCGTCACCCTTGGTGATGAGAGTTGGCAAGCCATTGCTTTTTATTTCGACGACGCGGTGAGTAATGGTTTGTTTCGGATTATTGGGGTTGATATAGGTAACGACATCACCGGATTTTAGTTGCCTAATCGGCTCGCGCTTGATGACTATCAGCGAGCCTTGCGGGATGGCGGGGTCCATACTGCCGGTTAGTACCGACATGGCTTTGAGGCCGGTTACAGGCAACAGAAAGACCGCGAGTATGGCCCCGCTGACAACACAGATCGCAGCGGCTATAATTTTGATAGCTTTGATCATGGTTTAAATTCCGCTCATACTTTATAAATTTATTATTAAGGTTTTATTTTATTTAAGGTTGTGTGCCGGTAAACACGACATCAAAATTGTCAATGGTCGCCTGCGTGCCAGTAACAGCATCAGTGTCCACCTTGATTACGAGCTTGTAATTACTTGTCACACCAGCGTTGATCGTTTCTACTGCCACATTGCTGTTAATTAGATTGGCTAGTGTTGTGGTAACGACATTGCTGTCGTCTAGCCGGTTGATTTTAACGTGAACTTTAGCAAAGTCAGTGAAGTTCGAGTAAGTTGGCACTACTGGTACATGAGCGGTTACGCCAAGATTGACGCCGCCGTTGTTTTTGAGGTCAAACAGGAATGGCAGAGTATCATTTCCAGGTACAACATTGGTCCAGCTATTACCTTGGGCAGTCGAACCAAAAGTGCCAGTTGTATTGATCTGCAAGTCGGCCGAAGCGGTCGACAGCGTGTTGCTCGTCAAAGTAGCAGTTGAGCCTAGGTTCGCGAAGGTCACGCCTACTACCAGCGCCATAGTAGCACCAATAGAAACGATTGCTCGCGAGATAGCCGCGCGCTTAGTCACCATACATATCACCCCCTTCCTATATAGATTAGCCTCACAAAAGCTTAAGCTTTATTATACACCTTTCACAATAATTACAATGAATTTTTGTACAGACTTATATAAATGCTAAAAAACATACTTTGCGCTATAATTGTAGTTAGAATGATTGTTATGCTATCTCAAGGATCACTCCCATTAAAAAGCCAGCACAAACCGGCTCCACTTTAGTCGAAATTGTTATTAGTTTGAGCATCGTGTCGGTGGTTATTTTGGCTGTCTTGTCGGTGATGGTGTTTAATATGCAGATCATATCAAGCGGCAAATCAAGAGCTCTGGCGATGGCTTTGGCAAACGAAAAATTGGAAAATCTGCGCAATATGCCCTATGACAGCTTGGCTACAGTGCATGGTCCGATCTATCCAGGAGGCTCTATCGTTGACGACGAGGATGTGACTGTTGGCGGTATCGCCATGGTTGTGCACACCGATATAAGTTATAACGACGATCCATTTGATGGCAATTTTGCCGGTACTATCGCCGGTAAGCCGCAGGATTTTTATCCCTATGACTACAAGAAAGTTACCATCACGATCTACCTGAAGTCAGGCAATCGCAAACTGGCCAATATTAGTACCGACGTGGCCGGCAAAGTAGCCGAGACAGCCACGAACACCGGCATCATCTTGATTAAAGTAATAGACGCCAATGGCAATCCGGTCGATGGCGCTTCCGTTCACCTAACAAACCCTACTCCAAGTCCGGCAGTTAATATCACGACCACGACCGATAATCAGGGCCAGGTATTGATTCCCAAGATGCCACCGGACAGTGGCAACGGCTATCATCTGACAGCGACGAAAGCGGGCTTTTCGACTGATCAGACCTATCCCGTTTCCGTTCAAACACCCTCTCCGACTCAGCCCGATTTTAGTGTTCAGGCTCAACAGGTCGTAACCCAGACGTTGGCTATTGATCAGCTGGCTAATACTCTAACAGTTAAAGCTATTGATATCAGTGGTAATCCAATTAGCGGGGCTGCTGTTAATATCCATGGTCAAAAAACTATTAATTCTAGCCCGATAGTCTATAAGTATAGTTCGGTGCAGACGACAAATGGCAGCGGCGAGATCAGCCTGACAGCTTTGGAGTGGGATTCTTATGACTTGAGTGTTAGTGGGCACAGTATTCTCGCCTCCTCCCCTTACAAGCCCTTCGCTCTCAATCCTAGCGCTAGTCTGACTGTTACATTGACACTGGACACCCCGTCGACAAGCCGACCAATTATCGAAGCGGTCACGCCGAGTAGCGCGGTCTCCGGCAGCCCTAATGTCCAAATTGATATCACCGGACAGAACTTAAATGGTGCAACCTTTTTACTGCGCAAATCGGGTAGCGCTGATATTGTAGCGGGCAACCTGTCTTCACCCGATTCCAGTACGCTTTCTGGCACTCTTGATCTATCCGGCGCGGCAGTTGGCAACTGGGACATTGTGGTGACAAAAAGTGGCCAATCAACCACTCAGTCAGGAGGATTTAATGTCGCTAACTAAATCGATCAACCCTTCCGCCCCGCGCGGATTGTCGCTGATTGAGCTACTTATCGCAATGTCGATGGGGTTAGTTATCGGCATCGTGTTGACAAGCTTAATCGTTAATACCAGTCGCTCATATCGGTTCGCGCAGCTGCAATCACAAACGGCCACCCAGATATCCACCTACTTGGAGCGCATGAGCCGGGTTTTACGCGGCTCGACTGATGTAGTTAGTGCCAGCTCGACAAGCCTAACTGTCTACGCATATTTTTCGCCGCGTGATAATGTGCCCGACAAGGTGCGTTATTTCGTGGACACCGATAATGCGCTTAAGGTGGGTGTCATCAAGGCGACGGGCAGTGCCCCCAACTACACCTATAACAGCTCCGATGAGACCGTGCAAACATTACTTTCTGACCTAAGACACGGCTCAACGCCGGTTTTTACCTACTATGATGACAATAATAACCAGCTAACCGGCACCATTACGCCTGCTACAGTTAAGGAGATCGGCATTCGCCTGGAGCTCAACCCTGATCAGAGCATTTTAAAACAGAATGTAACGGGACAGACTAGGATAAATTTGCGCAATAGAAAGACTAACTTATGAAGTATCAATTAGGTCGTCTAAAAAATAACCGCCGTGGCTTCTCGATGGTGCAAGTCATTATCACATCGGTATTCTTGATGAGTATCGCGCTTATTATGGCAACTTCAGCGGTGGTGAATTTAAAATATACCAGCTACGTAGAAAAATCTTATGATGCCAACTCGGTTGCTGAGGCCGGTATAAATTATTATCTATGGCATTTGGCACACAACATCAGCGATTACTGTGACGGTCAGGCTTGTGGCACGCAAGGGCCTGACGGCTACGGGCCGTTCACACATCAATACAAAGACAGTAGCGGTAAAGTAGTTGGTACTTACGAGCTATATATCAAGCCGCCGCCGGCCTATTCGAGCATGACGACAGTCAAGTCAATCGGTCGGATCAATGGCTTAAACAAATCCCGCGTCTTGCAGGCGCAGCTGGCTGTCCCATCGTTCGCGCAGTATGCTTTGCTGACCGGTACGGAGATTTGGATTGGCCCAAGCGAGCGAGTTAATGGCCCGCTGCACTCCAATGTCGGCGTCCACTTTGACGGTATCGCCGATGGTCCGGTAACGGCTGCTAACGCGACTTACCGGCCAACTGCTCAGTTTGGCGGTGACGGGCAGATGCATAATGGTGTTTGGGGTAATGGCGGACCTCAGTCATATTGGAGCTTTCCGGTGCCGCCAGTTGACTTTAACGCTGTCACGGCGGACTTGCAAAAAATCAAAACCGACGCCCAGAGCAATGGCGTCTACCTGCCACCGACCAATCCCGGCAATCCCAGCTCAAAGCTAGGCTATTACCTAGAATTAAAATCAAACAAGTCAATTGATGTTTATCGTGTCACCCAAGAACGTTGCACTAGCCTATCGAGAACCTTCGTTGCCAACTACGCCAAGCCGGCCAATGGCTTGCTCTACGTTGAGGATAATGTCTGGGTGCAGTCTAAGTCTGGTGATAGGTACAACGACCGCCTGACGATTGCGGCTGCCTACCTGCCCAGTAGCGCCGCGCGTGATAAATCGATTACTATCACCGGCGATATTTTATACAGTGCTAAAGACGGCACGGCCGCAATTGGCTTAATTGCTCAGAAAGACGTCAAGGTGAATAATGTAGCGCCATATAATCTAGAAATCGACGCTGCCCTGCTCGCTCAAAAAGGCCATACATTTTTTGAAAGCAGCACCCTTTCGGCCAATTGTAGCAATCAAGTCAAGGGTACGATAACTGTGCACGGCGCGATCAGCAGCTATCTATTTTGGACCTGGACTTATGTTACGGGTGGCAACAATGTGATCGATGGCTACGCCACGACTCTCTCGACCTATGATAGTTATTTGAAGTTTAACCCGCCGCCGAGCTTTCCGACCACCGGCACTTTTTCGGTATTAAACTTTAGAGAATTACTAGAAAATCCTTGAAATATTTGCCTATTTAAGCTTGGCGATGACACTGTTTAGGCGGCTGATTGTCTCATCAGTGCCAAGAACTGCGATTGTCTCAAACAGGCCTGGGGCGGCCGTCTTGCCGGTGATAGCGACTCGTATCGGGTAGAATAGCTGGCCGGCTCCTACACCAAGCTCTTCGGCTAGTTGGCGCAAACAAGTCTCGATGGCGGTAGTGGTTTTGCTCTTGCATTCGCTTAGAGTAGCAACGGTGCTAGATAATATATTCAACGTCCCTGGTTGGTCGCTTTTAGCGCAAACTAGCTCGATCATCTTTGATTTCACCTTCGGAGCTTTAAAGAAAAACTCCAATGCGTCGGGGCTTTGAGAAAAAGTTTTGATGCGCTCGCGCTCTAGAGCGGCTGCTCTCTTGATGTAGTCTTGGTTATGACTGGCGACATCAATATTAGCCTTTTCGAGCTGCTCAATAATTTTTTCCAAATAAGCTTGGTCGCTAATGACCTCGCGAATATAAACGCCATTCATCCAGTTAAGTCGGTCGCGGTCAAATACTGCCGGACTTTTTTGAATTCTATCAACTGCGAATTTGCTTATTAGTTGGTCGAGTGAGTATATTTCTTGCTCGCTGCCATCGTTCCAGCCGAGGAGGGCTAAAAAGTTAATCAAAGCCTCCGGCAAGTAGCCTGCTTGCCGGTAATCCAATACATCGGTGTCGCCGCTGCGTTTAGATAATTTCTTGCCATCACTGCCATTGATGACCGGCAAATGAATCCACTCCGGTCGCTGCCAACCAAGCAAGTCATAGAGCATCGCGTGTTTGGGTGTGCTGGCGATAAATTCATCGCCGCGAATAACGTGACTAATCTTCATCTGATGATCATCGACCACGTTAGCAAAGTTGTAAGTCGGGAATCCATCGGCTTTGACAATAATAAAATCGTCAATGATGTCGTTATTAACCTTGAATTCTCCCCTGACCTCATCGCGCCAAACAGTACTGCCGGGGCCTACTTTGAGCCGGATGGGCAGATTGCCGCCTGATTGCTGACTACTTGTCGGCTCCATCGCATGACGATAGACAAATGGCTTGCCAGCTGCAATGGCAGCTTGGCGTTTTTTGTCAAAATCTTCTGACGTAATTCGCGAATAATATGCCTGGCCGCTATCCACCAATTGCTCGGCAATCTGCCGGTAGTTACCGAGGCGTTCGGACTGGACATAAGGGCCATGGGCGCCTTTATGGTCGCCAAGCCAATAGCCCTCGTCTGGCACGAGGCCGAGCCATTGCAGGCTGTGCTGGATTTGTTCAACTCCCGCTTCGACGAATCGTTCCCGATCGGTGTCTTCGAGGCGTAAAATAAATTCCCCGTCGTGATGACGGGCAAACAAATAGTTAAATAAGGCCGTGCGGGCAGAGCCGACGTGCATCATGCCGGTCGGGCTGGGTGCGAAACGAACTCGAACCTTTTGCTTCATTCAATTATTATAGCCGATAATAGTAATTTTACAGAATGCCAGTTGGCTCTATTTCCAGCCAAGTGCCGCCTTCTTTGCGAAAAAGCAGCACCTTACTGGTCGTCTCAGTTGGGTCGTAAATATTTTCAATTCGCTGGGCGCCGCCACTGCGATGGTAATGGGTTTTTTTGTCGGCAACCCGTGGCCTAGTAACGCGTTCAAACTTATATTCCGTGCCGCTGCGCTCAAAAACTACGCAAGTCACGGTCTCTTCTAGTTCGTGAGCGTCAGACAAGGCGTGTTTATCAACTTTGTGTGATAGAATACCGTATTTTTGATCAATGACGTCAAGCAGCTCTTCCCAGGCGCGGTCGCTCATAAGCTCGTGGCGATCTTGATTATTTGGTCTTGAGTTAGGCCGTGCTGATTGCCCTCTAAGCGGTACCAGTTGCCATTATTAATCCAGCTAGCTTGATTGTTGCCATACATGTAAATTGTAAGCCCTTGGGCCTGCAGAGCTAAATACTTACTGGATTTTGGCGTAACGTAGTTTTCGGCCAGAGCTTGGGAGTCCCAGTCTGTCTTGGTGGTTACGACGTCAATTTTACGCTTGTTGTTGTCGCCTTTAAGGCTGTAGCTAACGAGCCCAGGCGAGGTTTTGATATTGCTACCTAGCTGCCAGCCGCTTGGAATATAGCCTGGCATACTGGCATTGATACCTGCTTTGCCGGCTGCCACTTTAAACGCCAGATTAGGGTAATTTACTTGCCAGACATAGACGCCGACCAAAACTAGCCCGACGACGCTGAGCAACGCGCTGCTGGCTGTAAAGCTGTGGCCGATTTTAGCTGGCGACGTTTTGGATTTTTCGGCCGCGCGCTCATGCACTAGCTTGAGGGCTTCTTCTTCGGTCAGCGGCTTATTTTCGAAATCAACTTCTTCTTTGGGTGGCTCGACTACCGGGTAGTTAATTTGATGGCTTGGCTTGTAGGCCGCGCCAGGAGTAATGCCATCGGGTGAAGTTGGCAGTACGAATGGTGTTGAAGCCTTGGGCGCGTTGCTTGCCTGGTTCGCCGGAGCTGGTTGTTCGACAGGCTTAGCTGGAATAATGTCTAGTGATCGCAAACCGCCCGATGGACCTGATACAGGCATTGGCTGTGGACTTGGCTTTGGCTGGGCGGGCTTGAGCGCAATTGATTCTTGAGGCTTGCCTGGCTCTGCTTGCGATTGAGGTTTTTGGTTGATAGTGTCAACCGAGCCTGTGCCAGGCTTACTGACTACCTTAGTGGATTCAAGCTGTTTAAACTCTTCGTCGCTAAATACTGGCTCATCGTCAACATCAAGCGATGCTATTTCACTGCCAATATTCTCATGTGATTCCTTGGCTTGGGTATCAGCTGCTGTCGGACTGGGTGCGGTAGCAGCATCGAGCGCGTTGATCTTTGCTGGCTCTAATTCTTTGGTATCCTTAACGCTAGCTTGACTCGGCGAAACATTTTGCGCGCCCGTGATATCGGACTTGGGTTGTACTTGGGATCCAGATTGTGTTGGCGTAGTTTGCTTTGAGCTTACCGGCTTGGCCGTGCTAGTTTCGATTATTTTCGCTAAGTCATCAAGAGCTTCCTTGGCACTTTGGGCTGCAGGCAAGCTAACTGGTTTAGTGGTGGCTACAGGCGAAGAAGCTGCAGGCATTGGCATTGGGTTGTCCGTAGGTTTAGGTGCTGTTTGTGGTCGCGAATCAATCTTAATCGGCTCGGCGGACTGAATGGGGGTGGAGCTAGCTAAGTCACTAAAGGTAGTCGACGCCGGGCCATTGTTTTTAGTTGGTACTGTTTTTGTTGCCGGGCTAGCTAGTGGTGGCGAGGAGGTTACTTCGGTTTTTGGTGTGTCACTCGCTTTCGTTTCAATAGCTTGGGCTTGCGGAGCCGTGGTGCGAAATTTATTGACGAGCTCTGATTGAGGGACGGCGGCAGCTTTTTCTAGGCGCTGTTGGCGGGAGGGCACTGTAATTTGAAAATCTCGCCGCTCCAAATGTTTAGCTTGTTCTGGTGGCTGGCTAATGTTGACTGTGCCGCTGGCTACTGGTTTAGAGTTCGGTTCGATTGACTTTTTGCCACTGGCAACCTCTTCGACGACTCGTGAGATGCGCTCGCTCGGAATTGGCTTGACTGCTTCTATCACAGCACTTTCTATTAGAGCACGGTCATCAATGGTGTTAGGGGATTTTTTAGCCGGCTCTTTTGCCACACTTTCCTGGGTATCGCCGGAAACGTCACTTCGTCGCGTTTCAATATCTCCTATTGGTGAATGCGGAATTATTGGCACCAAGGGCTTATTATCATCCGGCACTGGCAGGTTACTGGCTAGCTCTCGCGTAGTTTTCTGAGCTAGTTTCTCGGCGATTTCTTTGACTATGCGATCGTTTTTCTTGTGGCTGGCAATGACAGCTTGATCAATATTTTTAAACGTCTCAAGTTTATCATTGAGGTTGTCAATTTTTTGCATGTTACTAGTTTGCGTGGCTTTAGCTGGAGTAGCTATGCCGGACTTTGGCTGGACAATAGGCTTACTTATCGGTGTGACGGGCTTAGGTGGAATCGGAGCGGCTTGATGATGGACGGGGTTAACCGGCGGCTTTACGGGCGGCGGAGGCGGCGGTACCGTGGCTTTTTGCGGCAACGGAATCTCTACTTTGGACGGATTGGGTTGAGTAACTAGAGGTATATTGTGTGTCGGCTGTTGCGGCACTTTTGCCACAGGTAAAACTGATGAGACCGGCTTAGCCTCTTCTTTGACCTCTGGACTTGGTTTTATACCACCTGGCTGCCAGGGGGTGCCGCAATTAGCACAAAAAACCTTGCCAGCAATTACAATCCTATCTTTTTCTTCGCAGTCTGGACATTGAACCATATGAAACACGCTTATGTATGCACTTTTATTATAGAAGGAAAAGTTGTAAGCGTAAAGATTATTTTTGCCGCTTGGCTGCTAAATAAACCAGCCAAATAAATCGCGGTATAGCAAACATGCGAGTGATTCGTCTAGGCTGGATCATAAACCGCCATAGCCACTCCAATCCACTCCGGCGCATAAAAACCGGCGCTCTTTTGATACTACCGCCGAGTTGGTCATAATCAAAGCTGCCGCCCTCACCTATCATGATTCGAGCTAGTCCCGCGTCTTTGTGTTGGAAAATAAATTTTTCTTGAATCGGGAAACCGCGAGCGACGAAGAGAATATCGAGTTTCGACTCAGCTACTTTCTTGATAATATTTTCTTCTTCGGCCTTATCGAAAAATCCTGGCCAGACATCAATTAAATTTAACCGCGGAAAAATTTGCCCTAAAGCTTGCGCAACAGCTGGCGTTCGCTCGGGTTTGCCAGTGATGATGCCAACGCGCCATTTTTTGTCGCTAGCCAGCGCGAGCAGCTTTTTTGTCACGTCCACACCCGCGCCGCGCTCAACGATAATTTGTTCGCGCCATTTTTTATTTTGTATGTCAATCAAAAGACTCTTAATTAAGCTAAAGATTGTTTTTTTCGTCTTCGGCGCACCATACAAAAAGCTAGCCGCCCACTGCAGTGAGACGCCATCCGCTAGGCATAAATCAGCTTGATTGATGATATGCGCTAGGCCATGGTTGTCACTGGCAGCCGTCATGAATTCGACATAGGGCTTAATTACATAGATAGTTTTTTTATTATTAGACTGCAAGTGGTTTTCAAAATATTCAAAAGTATCGCGGACAGTCATCAGGTCGCACTCGATCCCTAAAATATTGACCTTGTCGTATTTATTTTGCTTTGACATCTTGGCTCGCTACTCGTTCACAATGTTTTTTCAGCTCTTTAGCAAATATTTTTTGGTCGAATTTTTTCGCTTGTTTGACGAAAACTTTTTTATCAAACGCAATGCCCTCAGCTTTTTCAATCGCCCAATTTAGGGCCTCAGCTGTCGCATTGTCAAAAAATACACCGGTTTTCATGTCAATAACAGTCTCTCGAACACCACCTTCATTCAAGGCAATTACGGGCGTACCGGCAGCCATCGCTTCGACCGGCGTAATACCGAAATCTTCCACGCCTGGAAAAATAAAGCTCTTAGCAAGGCGCAATAACTCAACTTTGCGAGACTGGCTGACACGGCCGACAAAAGATATATTTGGGGCTTTTTTTGCTAACTCGCGTAGCCTTAGCTCGTCCGGGCCACTGCCGGCGATGACGAGCGGCTTTTTATTGTGAGCAAAAGCTTCGATTGCCAGCTCAATATTTTTGTACTGGCTTAAAACTGACAATATTAAGTAAAAATCTTGCTTGATAGTTTTGTATTGGCCATCAAAAAGTTCGGTCGCGACTGGCGGATAGACCACTACCGCTTCGCGCCGGTAGTATTTTTTTATTCTGCCGGCGATGTACTTGCTATTAGCAATAAATAAATCAACATTCTTCGAGGCCCGATAGTCCCATAGCCGCAGGTCCGACACTAGTTTGCTAACAAAATATTTACCAATCGGACCGAGCTTAAAGCGACCGACCGATTGCGTATCAAGATATTTTGGCCAACTGTCCCAAAGCATGCGCGCCGGACTGTGGCAGTAGCAAACGTGCTTGGTGTTTTTACCGACATTAACGTTCTTAACCCAAGCGGTTGAGCTGGAAATTACCAAATCGTAGCTGCTTAAATCGATTCTATTGACGGCTCGCTTAATAAACGGCAGTAGTAGTTTAGGCTGTCGCTTCAAAAAGTCAGGTAGGTTTTGCAAGCTACTCGTCCTAACCCGCCGGCCGCCTAAAAAGTTACCAAATTTCTGATAATCACAAATTAGCGCGTACAGATCTGCTTCGGGGTAAATTTGCGCTAGTTCAAAAAAAACTGCCTCCGCACCGCCTATCTTGGTATTTAGCCAGTCATGGATGATAGCTACCTTCATGCCCGCCTGCCATGGTGAATGCCCAAGATCGCAAATAGCACGATCGCTAGCGTACTGTCGCTAAAACTATGCAAAAACATGTTGGTTGAAGCCAGGCCAACTATACTGGCGAATAAACTAATGCTAGCCAGATTTTGGCTGCTTAGGCCCTCGCGTAGCAACGAAATCGCATTAAATCCTAAAAAGGCCAGGAACAGTATTAAGCCAACCAGCCCAATCTCGATCGCGATCTGCAAGTACCAGTTCTCGGTAATGAGTGATTTAGCGGCGTAATAACTCGCCGGACCGGCGGCGCCCAGCCCCTTGCCTAAGGGGTTTTCGACTACTGTGGCGACTCCGCCCTCGAGTGACTTAAGCCTAATCTGGTCAGAACCTTTGAGCGTGTTATCGCTGCAGCTGCCGTGCAATAAGTAATATTGGACGATGTTATTGGGGTTGCAGAAATTGCGGCTTGTCACAAATAGCAAGCCTCCAGTCAGGGCTATCACGACAGCAATGATTATTTTTGGCCGCCAAGATTTCTTAACGCCTAAAAATACAGTTACAAGGATGGCCAAGGCCGCTCCCAGCCAAGCGCTACGTGAATAGGTCAAATACAAACCGGTAATTAAAGTAGCTAAAATCATGGCTTTTTTCGTATCAAATTTATCGACTAATCGCCCCGTCACCAAAGTTATTGGTAATATCAGATAGGCACCGAGCTGGTTTGGCCCTCCGAGGGAGGAAAAAGCCCGTCTTACCATGGTGGCGGAATCGACATATTGAGCCGGTATAATGGTGGTTTCGTTGTAGCCAAGTGTCCTTAACATTTCAGGCGTGATCGCGAAGCTTTGTAAAATAGCTAGTAGGGCCACGATTAAGGCCGGCCAGACCACCAAATTATATACTTTTTGATCATTGAATCTTGAAGCGACGACCTGTGCCACCACGAATATTACTAGTGGCATTAAGTCTGTTTTGATACCAAAAATAAAGGCTGTCAGCGAGCCGAACCTTATCAGGCTGACAGCTAGTGCCAGGACAATGATAGCTGCCACTAGGTAATTGACGCGGTCGAGCTTTGGCCTATTGCCTGGGTGTTTAAAGATGTAGAAGGCGCCCACCGCGGCTATTACTAGAGCCACTATCTCCTTCCAGGCCTGCCAGACAGGACCCATGCGCGAAAGACTGCCCAGGTAAGTCGTAAAGAAAGCATGAAAAGGCATCAGAGCTATCAAAACGACTAAGCCGCCGTAGATGATTTGTTCGGCGGATATTTTTTTTGTCATGATTGATCTAATTTTCATCGGTTTGAGATAACGCTGCGCATGTATTCGTCTAGGTTTTCCAGGGCGATGCCGGTACCCTTGGCCACGCAGAGCAGCGGCTCCTCGGCCACATAAGCCGGTACACCAGTCACCTTGGTCATCAGTTTGTCGATGTTGCGCAGCAAGCTACCGCCACCTGTCATCACCATGCCGCGGTCAATAATGTCGCTTGAGAGCTCAGGCGGAGTCTGCTCTAAGACCACCTTGACGGCCATGATGATCTCATCTAGCCGATCGTTGATCGCCTCGGTCACCTCGGATGAATCAAGGCTGACTGTCTTGGGAAGACCGGCAATCATATCGCGGCCGCGAATTTGCATTTGCATCGGCTTATCAAGCGGCATGGCCGAGCCAATTTTAATTTTAATCTCCTCGGCTGTCTGATCGCCGATTACGAGGCCGTACTTGCGGCGAATATAGTCGCTAATGGCCTGATCTATCTTGTTGCCACCCACCCGCACGCTATTTTGAGCCACAATCCCGCCCAGCGAGATAATTGCTACTTCGGTCGTGCCGCCACCGATATCAACGATTAAGTTGCCTGCTGGAGCGGCGATTGGCACGTTGGCGCCGATCGCGGCGGCCAGTGGCTCGCGAATAATGTGAGCCTTTTTAGCACCAGCGGCCATAGCCGCATCGATGACAGCCCTTCTCTCGGTGGAGGTGACACCGGCCGGTATGCTGATCATTAACTCCGGCCTACTTAAGCGAAAGCTGCCCGACACTTTGTTAATAAAATGCTTCAACATGGCTTGGGTGATACGGTAATCAGCAATCACGCCGTCGCGCAGCGGCCGGTTGGCAGTAATAATATCAGGTGTGCGACCGAGCATTTCTTTAGCTTCATTGCCAATCGCTACAATCCGATTATCATCGACACTAATAGCCACCACGCTCGGCTCATTAGCTACAATCCCTTTTTTCGGCAAGTAAACCAAAATATGAGCGGTTCCTAGGTCAATTGCGATTTGTTTTTTGAACATCGACATTACTAAATATTACCAATTTATTGCTGTTTTCTCTATCTTAAACTAAGACTGGCGCACTTTCGCGGTACATATTAGCGCCCAGTAAGCGCAATCTCTCGTCGAAGTTCTCATAGCCTCGATCGACGTGCTCAACTCGGTCGATGATAGTTTTGCCCTCAGCGATCATGGCGGCGATCAAAATAGTGGCCCCGGCTCTGATGTCAAAGCTAATTAGCTCAGCACCAAATAATGGCGTCGGGCCAGATATTACGCCAGTATGAGCGTCTTTGATAGCGACATGCGCCCCCATGCGCTGCAATTCAAACAAGTATTGCAATCTACCCTCGTACAGAGTCTCAAAAATCTCCGAACTGCCGTTGGCTTGAGTTAGCAAAACAGCTAGTGGTGCCTGTAAGTCACTAGGGAAGTTGGGATAAGGCTGGACTTTAATTTTAACTGGTCGCAACGGCCCCTTTTTGGGCTTGATGTGGATAGTTTTGCTATCTGGCAGGTTAAAATTAACACCAATTTCAGCAAATTTTGTCAATAAAGCGTCGTGATCATCGGCTATAAAATCGTCAATCACTACATCGCCGTCACTAGCCGCGGCGGCAATCGCTAGCGTGCCGGCTTCAAGCTGATCTGGGCAAATTGTCCACTCGCCGCCACGCAGCTTTTTCACGCCTTCAATCGTCAGAACGTGACTGCCAATACCGGATATTTTAGCGCCGATATGATTGAGAAAATTGCACAAATCTACGATATGAGGCTCGGTTGCCGCCATCCGCAGTTCGGTTGTGCCGCTGGCGAGTACTGCTGCCATAATAATGTTTTCAGTGGCTGTGACCGAGAGATCGTCCAGTACCACGCGGCTAGCTTTTGGTGCGCCCAGTAGTGCAACCAAGCCTTCCTTGTGCGTCACTTTTACCCCCAGCGCTTCGAAGGCATGAAAGTGAGTATCAAGCGGACGAGCACCGATAATATCACCCCCTGGCTCGGCTACTTTTATCTTGTGTAGTCGACCAATTGCCGCTCCCATTATCAAGACTGAAGCTCGCAGCTTGGAGGTTAGCTTGCGGTCGATTGTGGAGGCTGATACTGAGCGAGCCGTGATGTTCAACATGCCATTCTCATAGGCGATGTCGGCCCCTAGTTCCTTTAATATATCAACCATCACCCAAACATCGGTGATTTCTGGAACATTTTTTAAGTATACTGGTCGCTCGGATAATAAGCAGGCGGCAATAATCGGCAGAGCCGCATTTTTACTGCCTGCCACCCTAATTCGTCCCTCGAGCCGAGTTGGCCCCTCGACGATTAATTTAGCCATATTTTCGTATCAATACCTATGTTTATTTAATGTTGTGTTAACAAATATCTTACAAATCATTATAATCTAATGAAGTATGATTTCAAAGCAAACAAGGACGGCACTAGTCTATATCGCCAGTATTATCGCGACGGTCTTGGGCACTATAATTTTAGTCGCTTTAGCTCGTGGCTATAGCTACGATTTTTTTAGCGGCCAAATCAAAGAGACCGGCCTCGTTATTATTAATTCGCAGCCCTCGGGAGCTTCCATCACTCTCAATGGCGCTTCCACCAAGCATAAGACGCCATTCCGCCTAGTAAATGCCGAGCCAGGCAATTTAACAGTTGGCCTCAAGAGAGATGAATACCGTGATTGGCAAAGACAGCTCGTAGTCGAAGCGCAGGAGGTTAGCTTTGCCGACCGCGCGCTGTTAATACCTAAAACTATCCTCTATGACAACTTGTACGGCGACTTTCGCGCGACATCTGTTGTCCAGTCCAATGATAATCGCCGAGTCGCTTTTGTGACTACTTCGCCCACTCTATCGATCTGGGTATCGGACAATGAGAAGCCGCCGGTAAGGATATACCAGCCGCCGACACCGACCACGCCAGAAGAAACCGTTACCGCTATCAGCGACCTGCAGCTATCGGCCAATAACGGCAATCAATTACTTTTTAAGACTACGAGTAATGCCAAGACTCACTTTTTTACTACTCCAACCACTGGCAATCAGATAGCTACCGATATAAATGCTAGCTTTGCGATCGGCGGTGGCACGCTGACGTTCAATCCTGCCAACGATCGAGAGCTCTTCTGGCTGTACGAGGGCAAGTTGCGCAAGCTCAATCTTGACTCAAAGGCAACCGGCAGCGTAATGGCTGAAAACATCGCCTACATGAAGATCAAAAGTGATCGAATTTTCTACATCTCAGCCCTCACCCCGACCAACTTAAGTCATGAATTGTGGGGTATGGATCTGAACGGTGTGCGTAAAATTAAAATTTTAAGCTCAGTCGTTGATAGTCCGGAGTATAAACTCGATTTTGCTCGTGTTCAAAGCCAGGATTACTTGATGCTGCTAGCCTCGAAAGACAAGACGGCGGTGCTGTACAGTAATATTTACGACAAGCCTGTTAGCTCGGTTCTTAGCAAAGACGCGACCGATTTTACTTTTTCGCCCAATGGTACGTATCTGGTCATCAATCATGCCCAGACGGTCAAGGCGTACAACTTGGAGCTGACCGATCGCTTTAATCACAAAACTAGCCTCGCTGGCCTCACCAGCTGGCGTTGGCTTGATGACTATCATTTGCTTGTCATTACCAATGGTCAGCTGCGGATCATGGACTTTGATGGTCAAAATGACCAGCTTATTAGCTCACCGGCCGATCAGGTTGCAACAGTACTGCCAAATAACAACGTCGAGTCAATCAACTACCTGGTGGCTGGACAGGTCAAAAAACTCTACCTTACGCTTGAGAAAAAATAGCTAGCTAACTTCTGGCAGCCGCGGCCGGCTGTCGTTTTTTGGTGTACTCTGCGGACTGGCCGGGTCATTTGCATCTTCACCCGGTGTGAAAAAGGCAATAATTTTACCAAAGAATGTTCGAATTTGCTCGCCAAAGCTCGGTACTTGACCGGGCAGACTGACTGATTCTACTGCCTTACTGTCGGTTAGCTGCGGCTGAACCTTAGCCGAGGGCAGCGGCTCGATCTGTTTGGCCACGACTATCAATCGCTTCCAACTGGTGCCCGGTGGCGTACAGGTGATAAGAGTTAGGGTTGGTTCGCTGGTCTGATTTAGTACCGATAAATCATTTGGCAGCACTACTTTTGTTTCGGTCACTTCGTAGACATATTTTTTGGAAGAATAATTGATCTGCACTTTGTCGCCGACAGCCATTTTATCGAGCAAGGCAAAGACGAACTTGTAGTTACCCGGCTCCCACCAGTCATTGCTAGAGTGCCCGACAATCACCACGTTGCCGACTTCTCCAGGGACGGCGGTACCGGCATAGTGCACGACACCGTTTTGAAGGGCTTTTTGAATATTACTCTCCTGCTGGCTTGGCTCCATGACGAGTGGCGCGCTGGAGTTGATTTTGGGAATTGTGACGATATTTTCGGGGGGCACGATTTCCACAGGTGTTGGCGTAGTGTTAACTTCTTGCGCTTCGGTCGGTAGGTTGACGCTCTCGCTGACCTGCGGTGGATTGAAGAGGTAGTTAATCTGCGAGATGATCATCGGCGCGTTAAATACCAGCGCGAATACGACAAAGCTAGCCAGGCCAATGCTAATAAACTTGAGCCGGCTTTTGGTGAAAATCTTTTTAAGCTTCAGTCTGTCCGCTATTACCCCCAAGCGAGTACTAATAGGATGATTTCTTATGTGATATGTCACTCGGTGGCGCATGCGTTCGGGTATCTTACTAGGCTCGGGAACGTCCGCTGATAGTGGCATGGGCTCGGCTTTTTTTGGTGGTGGCGGCGGTGGCGGAGCTATCTGAGTCCCGCGACCAAACAAAATAGCCTGGGCTTCCAATTCAGCCTTGGTTGGTTTATGCTTGTGAGAAGCCGATCCGTCGGTCTCGTGACTAGGATGTATTGTAGACATAATTATACTTTTACAACTCTGATATAATCTATTATAATACAGGAGTTTTGTTAGAACTTCCAAGCCAGAGTGGTGGAATTGGTATACACGCACGACTCAAAATCGTGTGGAGGCAACTCCTTGTGGGTTCGAGTCCCACCTCTGGCACCAACCAAAGTCCCACGTTAGTGGGGTTTTTGAATATGCCTATCCTAACTCCGCCAAAGTACTTTTCAAATTGACCAATGTCTCAGGTGTTTGCAAAGATTGCCTAAAAATATAGCTAGCGGTCATAGCTTTGGGCAAAAATTGATCAATATCATTATCATATTGGGCCACTAAGCCCGCCAGTAGGCCGATCAAATAGCCACGGCAATGATCAATATCTTCCATCTCAAGGCTGGTAACACCGACTTTATCACCATCTTCGCTGACGATAATATTGTTATTGTCATAAATTACAAAACCTGCCCTTAAACTGGTTCGCAGAGTATTGATGATATCTATAATGTTAAATATGCCCCGATCCGGCTTGATATCAACGCCGATTTTCAAGTGATTAGCAAGCGTGATAAGCCCCTTCGTGCTTAAACAGAAAATCGCTTGAGTGTCACTAAAAATGGTCGGATTAATTGATACGACCGACAATGCTTCATCACTCACTAAAATTACGGCTTTAGCGTCAGTCAACATGTACTCTAGCGCCATTTGGGTCGAGGCACTTTCGGCCAGGCCGGGTGCTAAAACAAGCAAATTGCAGTTCGCACCAGCGTCTTGCAAAGAGCTTACTTTAAGCATTTTATTTTTATCAAGTTCTATATAGGCAGCGACAGGTAGCCCATGGGTAAACTCGGCAATTTGCGCCGGCACGATCAATTCCGTTGTTGCGCCAAGAGCACCAGCTGCTTGATAGCAATCACTTAGGGTTTTTAGGCCTTTCACACTACCACCCACGATTGTCAGCCGCGGCCGCAACACTGGATTGATCGGTCGATTAAACAACACGTCCCCGAATAATAATTCGTCTTTTTGTCGTATGATGGCGGGAGTTGACACGAGTTTTAAAATTTAAGATTTAATGTAGAGCTGATTTAGCTCAGGCGGTAAAACACGCGCTAGTTTGATTTTGGAGTGAGGGTCTGCCACCGTTTTCACTGCCCTAAAGTAGGCTTTGAGCAAGTTAGTAACCTCAGTATTATCCGTTAGCTGAAGACTGATTTTAAGCCTTTCAACAATGGTAGCATGGCGGTAGCGCGGCTGGAGACCACCTAAGCGTACGAAAAACTTTTGCCGGCTGGGTTGCAAGTAGCCAGGAAGTATGGCAAACAAACGCTCCGAGCGCTTGGCTTCAATCGTGGCATCGAGCGCGCTGGTGACGGCTCGCGTGGCACGCTCGGCATCACTATTGCTTAATAGATTGGCGTGCTGCTTGACAAGTGCTAAAAAATAATCTGGAATAGGCTTCATAATTGCCTACTCTACCATAAAAAGCTGGTTTTTACCAGATTAATCCTTGTCGAAATTCTGCTTGAGAGAACGGACTTTATTTTCAGCCGTCTTCAGATAAGCTTGCAAGTCTTTGGCGATCTTGACCCCGCGCTCATATTTGGCAATTGCCTGATCAATGTCAACATCGCTACCCTGCAAGTACTGCGCGATTGACTCGAGCTCTACCATCTGCGCGCCAAAATCAAAATCGGAGCTGTGTTTGGTCGGTGCTTTGTTTGCGATTGCTTCTTTTTTGTGAGCTGGCTCTGGCACTGTTTTCCTCTTTAATCCGAGCGAGTCGGGCTTTCCCTTGGTGTAATTGTAGCACAACTACGCTATTTGTTTTTATCTGGTTGGCTGAAGTCACCGTCTTGCCGTCTACTGTCGCCAAACTATAACCGCGCGCCAATACGGCCTTAGGGTTCAAATCGTCCAAGATTTGCCGCAAAACCTCGACTCTATCAATTTGTCTCTGGAGGTGTTTTTCCATACCATAGTGGCTCAACTCAATTATGCGAGTGAGTTTAGATTTGACGTCATGGTAGAGGCCAGCAAAATGATGGTTAATTTGCTCGATTCGCGTTTCCAGTCGCGCCAACAGCTCCATCACACGCTGATTGGAATTGGCGTGTAAATTGTTGATGGCGATGATTTGCTGGTGCTTATCGGGTACCAGCCGACGGGCAGCATCGGTCGGTGTGGCAGCCCGCACATCGGCTACCAGCTCGGCTAGGCTAACATCATCTTCATGGCCAATACCAACAACGCAAGCTATCTTGGAGCCATAGACAGCTCGCACCACGTCCTCATGATTAAAAGCCTGCAGGTCTTCGGCGCTACCGCCGCCGCGTATCAAGACTAAGGCGTCATAGTCATCGCTACTTTGATTGAAATAATTGATCGCCCGCACGATTTGCCTTGGCGCCTCTAAGCCTTGGACTTGCACCTGAGCTTGGTCAATAACAAGCCCACCCCAGCGATCATTGATTATAGTGATAAAGTCATTAAAAGCCGCCGCCTGGCGCGACGTAATAAGGGCTACACGACGCGGATATGGTGGCAGCACTCGTTTACGATCGGGCGCGAACAAACCTTCGCGCTCAAATTGGGCTTTCAAAAGGTCAAAAGCTCGCTTGACCGCACCCTCTCCCGATAGCTCGATTTCTTTAACGGTCAGGCTAAATTTACCCCACTTGGTCAGATTTGGCGTGGCGACTACCCGCACCAGCATGCCATCTTCAAGAGCCACCTTCAAGTTGTATACCGTCATAAAGCAGCCGATGGTAGACGTTTCATCCTTCAGGTCAAAAAACACCCATTTACCTTGATTCACTTTAAAGCTGGCAATCTCCCCTTCGATTACGACCGAGGGATAAGCGAACTCCAGCGTCTGATTGAGGAGCGCATGAAATTGACTGACTGTTAATATTTCATTTTCCACGGTGGCTCTTCTTCGCGGGCTGGTTATTTTCATCAATCATGGTTCTTTTGTAATAATAAAGCCCGAGCGGCACATAGAGCCACAGGGCGATCAAGCGGTAAACCGTCACCACCGACAAGCTTAGGGCGAATGGCTGGCCCAATGCCACAAAGGTTGCCACCATTGTCGCCTCATAGACCCCAATGCCGCCAGTGAAAATTGAAGCCAGTGAAAACACTAGCGCTAGAATATAGCCGGCAATCACTAGCCCTGGATTGACCGCTGTGCCAAAGGCCAGAAAAATAACGTAGATCGAGAAGATTTCAAATATAAAATAAGCTAATATCGACATAATTGGCCCTTTTAAGCGTAAGTGGTTCTTGCTGATGTAGTCCAGGGCACCGTAAAACTCATCGACAAATTTCTCGACGTTCTTGATCGACAAAGTACTATGTTTAAACCGGGTCATGATAGCATTAATCGGCCGGGTCGACCAGACAAGTAGTTTTTTGGTCAAATCACGCGAAAACAACAATACTGCGGCCATGACGCCAATGATTATCACGACAATTAAAAATATTAAGACAATCTTAAAGCTAATCGCGGCTACTTGATCGGATAAAAAAAGCAGCAAAAAGGCCAAGCCAGCAAAAAATAAAAAGCAGAAGAAGCTTATTGGATACCAAAATATCTGCGCGATCGTGACAGTGTGGCTATCGAGCTTATCTTCCAGCTCGCGTGACATATACGACACCCCTGATATACCGCCGCTTGGGAAAACCGTATTAACGAAATTCATCCCCATCACGACCGGAAAAAGTCGTTTGTGTTCGACATCGTGATTAAAAATTTTAAAAAAACTCTGAAAATATTTTGTATTTGCCCAATAGCTGAGGTAGCGAACGATTAAAATCGTGCTTAGTATCCAAATATTCATGTTCTGGATTAGATTTTGCAGGTTCGCAAAGTTGTCGATATTGCGTGCGAATAAAACGCCAATCACCACAATAGCGATAAAAAACAAAAAATGGCGGGCTTTCATGGTTATTATTCTATCCCATATCGTCTCGCAGGACTAATAAATGAATTACCGTTTTTGAGGTATACTTTTAGTTATGAAGATTGCGATTTTAGGACGTGTTGGCGAGCTGTGTCGGGCTGAACTCGAAAGCTTGTCGAGTTCAGAGTGCGAGCATCTGACTGATAATATCAGCCTGATTGGTGATCGTCAGGAGCTGGATATTGCCTACTTGGGCGGAGTAGTCAAGCTCGCGCAAGTTATTTATGACGGAGAACAGACTAGCGCCAATGACATACAAGATACCGTGACAAACTTTTTACGCCAAAAAAATCTTACCCATAAAGTTTCTTTTGGCCTCAGCCTATATGGGGACGTGCGAGCGCTTCAAAAGCAATCCTCGTCCAAACTTGGTATTAATATCAAAAAGCACTTAGTCAAAAATGGCATGTCAGCTCGTTTCGTGCCGGCCAAAAATCGGCAGTTTTTATCAGCCGCTCAAGTTTTGTTTAACAATCTCGCCGGTCAAGACGACAAAGGCTTTGACTTTGTCTGCCTGTTATTTAAAAAGCGCCTGATCATCGGCACTACAATGGCAGTACAAGATATCCTAAGCTATAGTAAGCGTGACTACGAGCGCCCTTGCCGCGATATGGTCGTCGGCATGCTGCCACCGAAACTCGCGCAAATTTTGATTAATCTCGCTCGCCCCAACCCCGGCCAAGTAGTTTGTGATCCCTTTTGCGGTAGCGGCGTCGTCTTACAGGAAGCTTTGCTGGCTGGTCACCAGGTATGCGGCAGCGATATTAGCTCCAAAATGATAGATTGTAGTCAAAAAAATCTAACTTGGTTGGCAGAAAATTATCAAATTAACCAACCTTTTAAATTATCAGTTCAGGATGCAACTCAATTGACTGATTTACCACCGAATTGCGTTATCGTAAGTGAAGGTTATCTTGGGGAGCCTCTCGACAAGTTGCCGGCCTCGAAAACTCACCAAGCGCAAATCAATAAGCTAGAAGCTTTGTACTTAAGTTTTCTTGGTAATTTAGCGAAGCTAGCAAACTCACCTGAGCGGATCGCTATTTGCCTGCCTGTTTGGCAATCGGATGGCAATATTATCACTCTTAATATCATTGACCAAATTGTTAAAATGGGGTATACTTTAGAACAGTTTGCTGGTGCCGACAGCAAAAAAATGATCTATTTGCGACCCAAGCAAATTGTCGGCCGCCAGGTATTAGCGCTAAAAAGAAAGGTCTAGTTAAGTGTCAAAGACAAAAGCTGGTGGTTCCACAAAAAACGGCCGCGATTCACAATCCAAACGACTGGGCGTGAAGCTTTTTGGCGGTCAAATGGTCAAGCCAGGAGACATTATTGTGCGTCAACGCGGCACCAAATTCGAACCCGGTAAGAATACTGGCCTTGGCGTTGACCACACTATCTACGCCCAAACTGCCGGTCAAGTAGTTTTCTCGAAAACTCAAAAAACGCTGTTCACCGGATCGGTTAAGCGCAAAACCCTAGTTAGCGTTGAATAATAATTAACTCGGCTGGTCTTTTGACTCGCCTGCTGTCTGGCCTTGAGTACCTAGTAGACGGCGGATTTTGGTTACAACTTCACCAATCGTAGTCTGCGATTTTACGCAGTATTCATTCGCGCCTAGAGCCATCGCTTTGGCAACGTCTTTTTCCTGCGACAAGGCTGATAAGACAATAATTTTTATGTGCTTCACCCCGTCAGTGTTGCGCAAAATATCAAGCGTGTCGTAGCCGGAAATCCGTGGCATCATGATATCAAGTAAAATTAAATCTGGCTTGTGCTCAGCAGTTTTGGCAAGCGCGTCCTCGCCATTCGAGCACCAAAACACGTCAAAGCCCTCGGCCTCAAGCCTGGTTTGATAGGCCGAAGCTAGTTCTTGATCATCTTCAACAATTAATATTCTATGCTTTACCACCTCTTACTCCTTTACGGTTAATGATAGTAGCCTGCTGGGACTTGGCAAAATGTTTGGCAGCGCCGATAAAATCTCTAAAAAGCGGATGCGGACGGTTGGGTCGCGACAAAAATTCTGGATGGAACTGGCTGGCGATATAAAATGGATGATCTAGTAATTCGACTATTTCAACTAGCTTTTCATCCGGCGAAAGCCCGCTTAAAACCAAGCCGCATGCCCCAAGTTGCTCTCTATAGCTATTATTGAACTCGAAACGATGCCGATGCCGTTCGATGATTTTGGTCTTACCATAGGCCAAGAAAGCCCGAGAATTTTTACTTAAAACTGCCGGATAATCACCTAGGCGCATCGTGCCGCCGAGGTCAACATCAACCTGGTCGGCCATTATGTCGATAACCGGGTACTTCGTATCAGGATCAAGTTCGGTCGAATGCGCACCCGATAGGCCAGCGACATTGCGGGCAAATTCAATCACTGCGATCTGCATGCCCAAGCACAACCCAAGATAAGGTACTTTATTCTCGCGGCTATACTGGGCGGCTACAATCTTGCCTTCCGTACCACGATTACCGAACCCACCAGGAACTACCACGCCGTCCACGTCAGCCAGCTCGTCAGTTGAAACCTCAAGCTTCTCAGCATTAATCCACTTAATCTCAACCTGCAGGTTATGATACCAGCCGGCCGCTCGAATCGCTTCGCAAACACTCATATAAGTGTCCTCGTGGCTCAAATATTTGGCAATAACAGCAATCTTAATCGAGTCTTGGCTGTTTTTTATGCGATCAACCAGGCCGTACCAATCACTCAGCTTAGCCGTTCGCTTAGGCAACTCCAGCGTTTTTACGATATAGTCGCCGATACCACTCTCTTCCATGCGCAACGGCACCTCGTAGACTGTCTTGGCTGTCGGCAGAGATACGATCGCTTCATTGTCAACATCGCAATACATGCTTAGTTTTTCAATCGCCGATTTAGACAGCTCATGATCGCTGCGCACGCACAAGACGTCGGCTTGGATGCCTACTTCGCGCAAATCACGGACGCTGTTTTGAGCTGGCTTTGTCTTCAGCTCCTTGCTCGCGCCCAGGTATGGTACGAAGACGAGATGGACATACAGAACGTTAGCGGTCCCGACGCGGCGCTTGAACTGTCGGATCGCCTCCATATTGGCCATCGACTCGTAGTCGCCGACCGTGCCACCGATTTCGACGATGTGAATTTGACTGTTTTTGCCGGCCTCAATAATTTTACGTTGAATTTCGTTGGTGATATGAGGAATTATCTGCACCGTCTTACCCAGAAACTTACCTTTGCGCTCAGCCGCGAATACACTGGCAAAAACCTCACCGTTCATGGTTGAGCTAGCTTTGGTCAACTCTCTATCGATAAAACGCTCGTAGTGTCCCAAGTCAAGATCAGTCTCACCGCCGTCTTTGGTCACGAAGACCTCACCGTGTTCTGCCGGGTTAAGCGTGCCGGCATCCGTGTTCAAGTACGGATCGCATTTTTGCATGCTGACAACAAATCCTCGCGCTCCGAGAATTTTACCGAGTGAAGCTGCCGTTATGCCTTTGCCGAGACCCGACATCACGCCGCCAGTCACGAAAATATACTTGGTTTTTCCTAGTTCATCCACCATCTACGAAAACCTCTGTTTAAACCATAATAACCCTTATGATTTATAGCAGTCAAATTATATTTTAGATTTGATCACTTCTAGAGCCCGATCGAGCTGCGGGTCACGACCGGCATTGTAGTCTTGGTCCGATTGTTTGACCTCGACATCTGGCTTAACACCTTCTTTTGAGATATTAACGCCTTTTGGTGTATACCAGTGCGCGACAGTTATCTTGACAGCCGTACCGCCCGACAAGTCGAAAAGTTGTTGCACGCTGCCTTTACCAAAAGTCTTCTCACCTACCAATGTAGCCCGATTGTTATCACGCAGAGCGCCAGCCATAATCTCCGACGCCGAAGCACTGCCGCCGTTAATTAGCACCACGACGGGTAAATTAGTCATCGAGCCACCTGGAATAGCTCGGTGGACGATACTATTTTCTTTGCGCGAACGTTGCTCAACGACCACGCCGTCACTTAAGAATTCACTGGTGACATCAACTGCGCCCTGCAGATAACCACCTGGATTATTGCGTAAATCTACCACCACACCGCGGGCGCCCTGACGCATTAGCTCTCTCGCCGCCCCATCAACTCGCTCGACCGTGTCGTCGCCAAAGCGGCTGATTTTAATTAAGCCGATATTACCAGTCTTTAGCTCGGATTTCACACTCTCGACGGTGATCTCATCGCGAGTTATTTTATATTCCTTGGGGTCGCTACTACCTCGAATAATCGTTAGTTTTACCTCGGTGCCTTTTTCGCCGCGAATTTTTGACACCGCCACGTCGAGCGACATGGCCGAGGTTTCTTCGTCATTGACAGCCACGATAATATCACCGGCCTGAACGCCAGCTTTGGCCGCCGGCGCATTGTCAATCGGTGCGATCACAGTTAATTTATCGTTTTTAATGCCAACTTCGATACCAACACCCTTGAAGTTGCCCTTAAGATCGCTGGAGAGCTCTTGGGATTGCTCGGCCGACAAGAAAGCTGTGTAGGGGTCGCCCAATGATGCTACCATGCCCGCGATCGCGCCTTCGACCTGTTTGTCACTACTAATATCACCGTCAAAATGCTTGTGCAGCAGCCCGTTGACCTTCCAGTACTCACTCATGTCATGCTTACTTTTAGTTGAATTAGTGCCAAGAGCACCAATGCTAATATTGGGGTTTAACTTGCTAAACAAAAATCCCAACGCGAAAGTTACTATTCCAACGACAATAATTTGCGCTAAATGATTATTTTTCGGCCGCCCGTGATTGGGCGTCTGATTTGTGGCATTATCCTTCATAAGTGTAAATAAATGTCAGCAATAAACCTTAAAGTTAGTGAATGAAAGTCACAGCCGAGGTTGGCCAATCACTTTCGCTGTAGTGTCCCGTCATATCGGCGTTATATTCTGATACATGGACAGTGGCACCATTATTTTTAATTGATTCGACAATCATCACGTGGCCATACCGCCCGCCGCCATAGACCGCGATCGCGCCAACTTCGGGCGAGCTGTCCACCCGGTAGCCAAAATTGCGCGCCCAATTCGGCCAGGTCTTGGCATCGGCCGGCCCCATTCTACCCCAGGCCGGAATAGGCCGACCAATATTGGCCCGCCGCCAAGCCGCGTAGCTGGTACATTCGCGGTAGTAGAAGCCCCACGGGTCAGCTCCGCTATCTTGCACCAAGTGAGCCCACGGATAGCCGCCGGTACCACCATAGACGTTATTACTTGACCGAGCGGCAATGGCAGCTGCTTGCTGAGCTTTCAGTTTCGCGACATCAGCCTTGTCGGATGAGACCAGTTGCTGGTAAGCCGCTTCTTCGCCTTGGGTTTTTGATAGTATACTCTGCTGTTCGTCTCGCTGTCGGTCAATATTATCGACCTGGGCTTTTTGCTGAAAAGCTAGGATATCAAGCTTATGCTTTTTCTCATCAAGCTCGCGTTTAAGCTGATCAATTTTGACTAGATTTTCATTAACCTTCTGCCTGATAGCAGACAGGTACTCTTGTTTGGAAACATAATCGCTCAAATTATCACTCGAAGCCAATAGCTCGAGCGTGCTGATATTGCCCTGCTTGTACATGACGACCATGTTTTCTTTGAGGATCTTTTTCTGCTTCTCCAGATCCTCGTTGGCTTTTTTGAGTTGCTCATTAGTCTGGGCTATCTGCAATTTTGTCACGTTTAGCTCAGCCTGAGCGGAATTAATCTGCCCCTGCAAGACGGCCAACTTATTGTGCAAAGTATTGGCCTCGGCTTGTTTTTGATTGACGGCCGTCTGATTTTGGTTAATCTTTTCATTAAGAGCGTTGATTTTATCATCGTACTCATCGGCCAAAACCACGCTTGGGACCAAGCCCAATACCAAAACCAAGCAACAAATACTTGCTAAAATTTTTGTTTTAAATTGAATTTTAATTAGACCCTCCGGCTTTGTCATTAGTACTAATTATAACACACCCAATCAAGTCCTAAAGCTTCAGATAGCGCGAGATCGCCAGCCAACTCGATATCACGCCTATCAATATACCGAGGCCAAATTCCGCCCCGACGACCAGCAGTAAACGTTGTGAAAAAAAGTTGATTACTTCGGGCGCGTTAAAGTAACTGACAAAGAATGGCCCCATCCAGCGAATAATCGGCAGTGATATCAAGACCGAAATGGTGGCTCCCAGTACGCCATAGAGCGATCCCTCGACGATAAATGGCCCGCGGATAAACCAGTTGGTCGCGCCGACTAGCTTCATAATTTCAATCTCTTCGCGGCGGGTAAAAATCGCCATACGGATAGTATTGAAGATTATCAACAGCGAAATTACCAGGAAGGCTGTCGAGATAATAGTGCCGGCCTTGGCCACGCCATTGCTGATTTTGATGATTTTCTCGTAGATTTTCTTGCGCGTGTCACTATCATCGTAGCTGGTAGACTTAATTATCTTCGAGTAGTCAGGTGCTTTGATAATATTGTTTATCTGATCGAGCTGACCGGCGTCCTTGGTCTTGACCTCGAGTGAGGCGGGTAGCGGATTGCCGATATCGGGCACTTTCTCGGTCAAGCTTTTACTGTCTTTGCTGATCGACTCGAAGCGCTTGAGAGCATCGGCCTTTGACACGTAGGTGACCGACTTAACATTATCAAGCGCGACTAGCTTAGCTTGCAGCTCCTTAATCTGATCGGTCGTGGCCTCGTCTTGTAAGAAAATGGCCAAATCGATTTTTTCCTTCACGGCTGTTAGCTGGGTGTGCAAAAACATGGCCGAAAAAGCGAAAAATGTCACGATGACGAGCGTCACTACCATGATGGCGGTAGCGGCCGTCGATAACCAGGCATTGCGGAAGAGATTGCGAAAACCAGTCTTGAAAATTCGCCACAACGTTGTCATAAAAACACCCCTCTAGAAATAGTCGACCCAAACTGCATCATTTGCGGCAAGTTCAAGGAAAGAACGAGCAGCACAATGAGGCGTACGCAACGGTACGATGAACGAGCAGCGCAGTTCTTGACACAGAAATTGCCCAAAGAATTAAGCCCCATCACAGCACGAACCTCCCGACCTTCTCGTCTTTAATAATCCGCCCACGGTTAATTGTCACGACTCGTTTTTTGAGGGCGTTGACGATTTCTTTGTTGTGCGTCGTCAGCAGGACGGTGGTGCCGAATTTGTTGATCTTAAGCAATAACTCAATAATATCCCAAGCGTTTTTGGGATCAAGGTTACCGGTCGGCTCATCAGCGATTAGAATCTTGGGATTGCGCACCAAAGCTCGAGCGATGGCAGTACGCTGTTTCTCGCCGCCCGATATTTCACCCGGGTAATTGTTGGCTTTTTCTGATAAACCGACCAATTGCAGTATTTTCGGCACTGCTCGCTTAATCTCAGACGTTTTGACCCCCGATACTTCGAGCGCGAAAGCCACATTTTCATAAACCGTTAGATTGGGCAGCAGCTTAAAATCCTGAAAAACCACCCCAATACGCCGCCGCAGATGCGGAATATTTGCCTTATCGATAGTGTCATAATCAACGCTGCCGACAATAATTTTACCCGAAGTCGGCACTTCTTCCTTAATAAGTAAACGAATCAGCGTCGATTTACCGGCCCCAGAGGCGCCAACAATCGTCACAAACTCTTTTGGGCTGATATGTAAAGATATCCCAGAAAGCGCCACTGTCTTATTGGGATACATAACTGTAACACGATCTAATAAAATCACTCTACTATTGTAACGCAAACTTAGCCGTAATTTAATAGCCGCTTGGTTTTTTTTCGAGCTATTTCGAGGTTACCAGTCTATCTGGCTAGTTCCTTATTCAAATAGGCTTCGATAAACGGCTCGATCGCGCCATTCAAAACAGCGGCAACGTCCGAAGTTTCGCAGTCAGTGCGATGATCTTTGACCTTGGTGTACGGTTGCATCGTATAGCTGCGAATTTGCCGGCCCCAATCAGCACTCTTTAATTGGCCGCGGATCTGCGAGATATCAGCCAGGTTTTGCTCACGGGCATAGTCGCTCAGGCGCGAAGCCAAGATCGAGAGCGCTTTTTGCTTGTTTTTGAGCTGGCTGCGCTCGTTTTGAATCGAAACTGTTATGCCGGTCGGCAAATGAGTCAGGCGCACGGCCGAATCAGTCGTATTAACGCTTTGGCCGCCATGTCCGCCAGCCCGATAGGTATCGACGCGCAAATCCTTGTCGTCGATTGTGATCTCTGTTGGCGGAATCTCCGGCACGATATCGATAAGAGCAAATGAAGTCTGGCGCAAATTATCAGCGTTAAAAGGTGATAATCGCACTAAGCGGTGAACGCCCTTTTCGCTTTTGAGCTTGCCGTAGGCGAATTGGCCGGCTATCTCAAGAGTGGCGCTTTTTATACCAGCTTCCTCGCCGTAAGACACATCCACCAGCTCTGCCGATAAGCCGCTTTTTTCGCAGTACTTAACATACATCTCCATTAACATTTGCGCCCAGTCCTGAGCATCAGTACCGCCGACACCGGCTGATATTTGCATGATAGCTGGTGATTTGTCATAAGTACCGGACAGCCTTAGATCAACTAGCATCGCCTTCACGTTTGCTTCTAGCGCTTCGGCTTGCTGCCGAAATTCCTCCTCCTGATCCGCCTCTGATATTTTCGCCAGTTCAAGGGTCGTCACTAGATCGTTTTCAATATCGCGCCAAGCCGCGACCGATTTCTTAATATCACTCGCTTCACGACTGATTTTTTCAGCTGCTTCACGATCACTCCAGAGACCTGCGGCAGCCATCTTTTCTTCTAGGGCTACCAACCTGGCCTCGTCGCCGGCGATATTAAGCGATTCGATCGCCCGGCGCACTTCTTCGAGTAATTTATTTAGTTTATCAATAACTGTTTTCATTAGCTTTAATTATAACTTATTTAAGTGAATAGACGTTTACCAAACAAAAGACCCCGCTTGTATTTTAAGCGAGGTCAAATGTTTTTAAGTTTTAAGTTTTATTTATTTTTTCCAGCTGCGCAGGGCGTCTTTGAGGGCTTTTTTACCTTTCAGGTAAGTGTAGCCAACGTAGCTTAGACCGCTCATGCCCAGTACTCCGGCACCGGCACTCTCAATACCAGTTTGTGGTATTTCGCCGCCGCCAGCAATCACTGGTGCGCTTGGCGTTGGGGTGATTACTTCACCAGGTGTTACAGGTGTTGGGGTTGGTGTAGGTGTAATCGATGGCGTGACTGTTGGAGTTGGAGTCGGGGTAATAGTTGGGGTTGGCGTAGGAGTCACGCTTGGAGTGGTGGTAGGAGTTGGTGTAGGCGTAACTTTCGGCTTTTTAACCTTGACGATCGCCTTGTCACAACCCTTTTGGTTGTCATTGGCAGTGAAGCAAGCTTCGTTGTCAATGTAGGTGCCACCTGGTGTGTTACCATCAACGTTGACAGTAATAGTAACGTCTTTGATTTGATTTGGAGCCACATCAGGGTAGTTGAAGTTAATTACCCGAGTGGGGTCGCCATTGGCGAGCTTCACTTCGGCTGGCAGCGGGTCGGTCATCTTAATACCGGTTAGCGCGCCAGTACCAACGTTGGTCATATAGACAACGTACTTCAGCTTGTCGCCAGCTTCGACTTCCAAGGCAGTTTCCTTGGTGTCGGCAGCGTAAGCGGTGTTGGCATCTTTACTGAGGTTGATAACACGCTTATAAATCTGGCCAAAAGGCTTGTTCATCGGCTTGATGGGGTTACCGCAAGACTTGATGATCGCCCAGTGGAAAGTACCACCTTCCATGCTAACAAAAGCTGGCAAGGAATTGGAGTTAAACGATACGGCTGGCGGACGCATCCACAGCGAACCGTCTTTGGTCGAGTTCTGCAAGAACTCACGGCCGGAGCTAAAAACTCCAGTACCTACTTGAGCACCGTTCACCCAGACAGAGCCGTCTTTGCGAACTTCGCCCTCGACGGTGTTCGGACTCATAATGCCGGCTTCGGTGATACCGCGGCCTTCATTGTAATAAATCTGCTTGAGGTTGGCCGATGAATTCGCACCATCGCCACCATTAATTTTACTGATTAATTCTTGCTTATCAGCCGCGCCACATTTCATCACAGCATTGCTGTCACAGTCGCGGGCAGCGTCAACTTTAACTAGTGGCAAGACTATCGAAGCCACCAGTAGCAAAGCGCTAACAATACCAATCAATTTGGTACTAATTTTGCCTTTCTTCATATATTCTCCTACTCACCCTCGACTTTATTATTTAACGTAACTATTATTCTACAAGACAAAAGCATTTTTGTCAATACTTTTTTGTTATGTTTAAGGTTTGAGTTTTTACGTATCCGGTTCTATTAACTACTTTTTAATTAATAGAATTAGAGACGTGAAAATGGTTGGGGTGGGGACCCCCTTCTAGTCGTTTTTTGATAAACGCTAGAAGAGGGTCCCCTTGAACTTGTCAGAGGTGGTCTTGGCTAGTCGCCAAAACCGCCAATGTTTGTCGAGCCGTCGATGCCACCGGCCCCATCAGGGGCTTGGCCGGTTTGGCCGTGCCCCGCGTCGGGGTTGCCGGTGGCCTTGGTGCCACCGCCGGCGATTGAGCCACCACCACCATTGCCACCACTAGGTGGCGGACTGGTTGGCGGAGGACTCGTCGGGGGCGGTGGGTTGTTCGGTGGAGGCGGTTGAGCGATTGGCGGCTGAGCTACCGTACCGCCGCCGCCAGCGTTGGCTGGAGGTACCGGTGAGGCTGGGCCAGCCTGAGTGGCTGGATTGCCTTGCGGTGCTGATGCAGGGTCTGCCTGCGGCTCGCCGGCCGGAGCCGAACCAGTTGCCTGACTCTGTGCCGCGTCCGCCGCCGGCTCGCCTACTACTGACGTAGCGGCTTCCGAGCTGACAGCCGATGGCGCATCCTGGACAACAGCTGCCGGAGTCTCGGTGGGAGCCGGTGTGACCACCGTATCTCCTCTCAAGCTCCAGTTAACCACCGCACCAGCTACCAGCAGCGCGACTGCCAGCAAACTGACACCCACGCGGCGACGGAACTGAGACCAGTCCCGCCGATCAGTCTCGGGCACCGTCTTGGGACGGGCCTTGACTGGTCGCACCAGCGTCAGGGGCTTGACCTTGGTCGCTGGCTCTGGGATTTCCGGTAGCAGCGAGACAACGTCTACGATCACGACATCCGAAAGGATGTGCGTGGTCGTCGCTGGCGGGCTAGCTGACTCGATGACAGCCAGCGCCATACTGGTCGTCGGCGAAGCTTCCTCTTCCTTGGTCGAACCGTAGAGCACCGGCAGCGCTGTGCTGTCGGGCTTGAGGAACGATTGCAGATCGAAGACCTGCGCTTCCGCTTCCTCGAACTTCGTGGCCGTCAGTGTCTCTGCCACTATCCCCTCCTTCTCGTTTGGCGGCAACCAGACTTCTCGGCCCGACGCATGCTGCGCGCGAGTTTGGGATCTCGCATCAACATTCGCCGGGTGTCGGCCATGGCTTCACTCTCCCAGTGCTCTTGGCGCAACACGTCAAAGTGCTGGGTGATCTTGGCCTGACGTTCCTTGGCGGCCTTGGCGCGCTTGCTCTTTCGACGAGCCTTTTTCAGCCAGCGAGCGGCGTGAACCGCTACGACATAGCTGAAGATTAGCCCGAGTAATACGGCAGCAATCCAGAATTGAGCCGAGTTTTCACTCATCTCAACCCCCAAAGCTGCCGACGTTGGTCGATGTCCCCATCTGGCCATTGCCAGATGGGCCCTGGCGAGCGCCGCCGTAATTGGCGGTCTCGCCGTGTTGGGCGTCCGAGACGTGCTGCGAGCCCTTGCTCGAAGCGCCACCCGACGAACTACCACCAGGTCCTTGCTTGGGAGTGGACGACGATTTGCCACCTCCTCCACCTGGGGCCGGTGATTCACCACTACCGTCTCCACCACTGCCGCCACCTGGTGGTGGCTCGGCTTCTGGAGGGGGTGCCGGCGGCAGTGTGGTCGGTGACACTGTTGTTGTAGGCGGCGTGGTCGTTGTTGTCGGAGCTACCGTTGTGGTGGTGGCTTCGGTCGATGACGGCGGTGCCGCGTCGCTTGCCGACATGGGGCGGACTGCCACCATCGCCAGCACCGTAATCCCAACGATCGCGGTCGTAACGATGAGAGCGATATTACGTACCCTCATCGGGTCAATGAAGCGCAAGGGTTGCAAGCGAGCCATTGCTTGCCCTTTCTACTAGACAATATGTTGACAAGTTTCACTGCTTTTAAGGGATTTAAAAGCAGATTCAAGCCGTCAAGCAGTATTATACTCCTATCAAAGAATGATTGGGTGACCCCTCCCATCTCAGGTAGTGAGACGAGAGGGGTCACAGTTGGACATGGACATGGGACAAGTTAGGTTTGCCTAGGCAACCTGGCTGCTGGGTGGAGCGAGCTGCTCCGTCGGCCGGTCGACCTCCTGGTCAGATGAGTCGGCTACCCAGCGGCGAAGACGGATAACCGTCTTCTGTAGCTGGGCGGCTAACGCCAAACCGAGCAGCCCACCGGCCATCACCACCCCGAGGTAGATCCCCCAGGGAACGGCAAAGTCACGTTCAGTGGCAGCCTCGATGCTGTGCTCGAAGCTTCCAGCCAGCAGCCAGAACCCAAGCCAGGAGAGAACCGCACCGCCAATGATGAACAGTGCCATCAAGGCACCGCCAACACCTTCGCGGCCAATTTCGGCCTCACCGGTGATGCGGCTGAGTGCGATCTGCTCGATCCAGTTTCGCAACTGCACCAAGTAGTCGCTGACGCCGTGGATCTGTTGGTTGACCCCGGCAAGCCCCTTGGTGGTGTTCTCGTGCTGCCACATGAAGGCATCCCGGGTGGCCGGATCGGCTACCGCGTCGAACGGACTGGCTTGGGCCTGTGGCTGATTGGTGTCGTCGGCAGCACTTCCGCCACCTTCAGCACCATTCCAGCCGGTCCTCGCCTGCTCCTGGCCGTCGAGGACAGAGTCAACAAAGTCTGGTGTTATCTGCATGATTTCCTCCTTAACTACATGCCCAGATCGGCAGCGACCCTTTTGATCGTCACTCGAGCATCCTCAGGCGACAAGCCGACGTTGGCCAAGCAGGCGTAAGCCAGCCTGACTGCTCGACTGTTGGCCTCATCCTCCGCACCATCGCGAAAACGTCGAATGGCCGCCTTGGCGGCAGACTCCTCGTTTTTCGCTATCTCGCGCTGCCGCTCGCTAATGTCGAGCAAGCGCTCAAGCTCAGCAATCCGAGCTTGCAGGAGACTCAACTCCTGCTTCATGTCACCGAGCAGACGACTGTCTTGCTCGAGAAGCTTGCGTTGCTTCTCAACGTGACCCTCCAGCTTTTTGGTGTAGTCGCGCCATTTGGTATCGATGGGCTGACGCTCCTCAAGGGGGTTGTCAGGCACAGGCTGCGGAGGCTCAGGCGGAGTCACCACCTCAATCTGGTCGGTGATCTCCTCTGACTCCACTGGCACCTCTACCGGCGGAACGTATTCAGCCGACTGCTCTTCAGCAGCTCGGGCTTCGGCCTCAGCGGCTGCTTCAGCTGCGATGGCGTCCAACTCGTCCATGTCAAAATTCATTTTCGCTCCCAATGTAAGGAACTTCTCTTGAAGCTTTTGCCTCAGAGTCAGCCAAGGATTTTGAAAAATCCTCAAGCTGATTACTAACGCAAAATGCTAGGGCAAGGGATCGGGCACTCGATATGAGCACCCGATCCCTCACTTACCCCTCCAACTCTACTCGCGCACAGTCTGCCGAATGGCCGTTTTCACCAGTCTGATGGCGGCGGTTGGCGTCACTCGCCACTTTTCGACAAACACCGGATAGTGCTCGTCGATGAGACAACGGTAACCATCTTGTCGCTCCTGGGCGTGGCGCTCGGGGTCGTCATGCAGCTTGTGCAGATCGGCCCAGAGACCCTCAGTCGCGCGGGCAACATCACGACACTCGTCGTGCATTAACGCCCATGACAGCGGCTGCGGGCCAACCTTTCGCTTGCCACGGCGCTGGCTGCGCTTGGAGTCAGGATTAGGCAAGGTCGCCCGCCCGTCGATCAGAGCATTGAGCCTACCACGATCACGTGGCGGCATAGCCTGACCGCAGAGTGCGCAGTTTGGCACAGCCAGCCAGAGCATCGAAAGATACTTCTCCAGTCGCTCCTGAGTCCGCCGCGAAATGCGGTAAAACCGAAGCTCCGGATTGGTTGCTCGTTGCTCAGGTGTCAGCAGTGCCCGCTCCTGATACCACTCGAATGAAACGCGAATCTCTTCGCGCGGATCGAGCAGATCGCGGTAGGCGAAGTTTCGCCCCCGCTGCTCGACTTCCTCTGGTATCCAGCCCGGGCCAGCCGTCTGTAGCACACTGATAGCCTCGGATAGCTTATCGACCAGCCTGTGGTCGACATCGCGTGGCTCGGGCGCTACTTGGAAGCGCCAACGCCACTCAGCCTCACGGCTGGTGAACGTCGGCTGCGGTCGAACGATCTCGGTCGAGGTGCTCGTCACGACCTTTCCCTCCTGATCATTCGCGATCTCGGCTTGGTTTTCCAGTGCCTGCCGCAGCAACGCTGCCTCGCTTGATATCAGCATCGAGTTGTCACGCAGATCGCGCTTGACACCAGCCGACGGAGCGAGCTTGAGCAGCTCCTTCGGCGTAATGCCGAGGTCATCGGCTACCTTGTCGAGTCGCCGACGGACCGCAACTTGAGGATTACCCATTTATTTTCTCCTTATCTGGAGTTGATTCACCTGGGGGCCGGTGACGCCAAAAATTTAACGCCACAACGGGCACCGCAAGATGCCTCTATTCCATCGGAGAAAATCTGAAGAAAATCGGAAATCCGACTTGATTAAAGGGCAGAATGCTGCCGTCAATTAAGAAATAACAGCACGATTCCACCCTTCACTCTCGTCAAAATATTCCTGAGTGATATTTGAGTAGTTTTGGAGTATATTAATTTGCTAGCGTTTGTCACTCAATAACTTAGGTGAAAACGCCGATGTTTTAATCTACTATATTTATCAATATTTGTCAAGTGTTTCTAGGGTTGTTATGTTTAGCTAAATCAGCAGCAGTGCTGCTCGCCAAAACTACAACTCGCAAGCGGCTCGAAAAGCGTCGCCGCGCTGAGCGTAACCTGTGAACATATCAAAGCTGGCACAGGCTGGTGATAACAGCACCACATCGCCCGCTTGAGCGGCCTGACGCGACAGACGGACGGCCTGCTTGAGACCATCGGCTTGCTGAAAATGATGATAATTAGCCACCGCCAGGCACTTAGCAATTCTAGCTGCCATCTCGCCCATTAAAACGACTTGCTTGACATTTGACTTGGCTATGGCCGCGGCTAGCTGGGTGAAATCATGGCCCTTGTCCGAGCCGCCCAAGATTAGTATTTTTGGCTCATCGAGCGACTCGATCGCCGCGATGGCAGTGGCCGGATTGGTTGAAATTGAATCGTCGATATAGCGCACGCCAGCACTCGTTGCCACGACCTCCAGACGATGCGGCAGCGGCTTGAAGCTTTTAACGGCTCTGATAATCACCTCCTTGTCGCCGACTATCTCCCAAGTAGCAGCGATCGCAGCAGCCACATTTTGCAGGTTATGGCGGCCAAGCAAGGGGATGTCACTAACAGCGACAATCGGCTCGGCACCATACCAGATCCAACCCGCCCGCTCACTGACGCCATTTGGCAAATAAAGCTGATTACTAAAGGGCAGCCGGCTCTCGGCCCGCGAAAACTGCACGGCGGCCTTACTAATCTCGTTGTCATCACAATAAATGGCTTTGTCAGCCGGACCTTGGTGGGCGAAAATCTGCTTTTTCGCCGCGACATACTCCTCCATATCGGCATGCGCGTCCATATGATCTTCGACGATCATTAGCATGACGGCGATATGCGGGCTTTTCTGAAGATCTTGGAGCTGAAAACTTGACAGCTCAAAAACCACGTAATCATCCTTCTCGATCTTGGGCAGTACATCGAGAGCTGGCTTGCCAATATTACCGACTAACCAGACCTTTTTACCAGCCGCTTCCAATATGACGGCAATTAGGCTCGATGTCGTACCCTTGCCTTTGGTACCGGTCACGCCAATTATCTGAGCCGGACAATGATCGAAAAATTCTTGCGTCAAAGAGCTTAAGTGAGTCTTGACCTTGAGCATCGTTGGCAAAATATTGGCCGTGCGATAGACCCGATCATAGCCCTTAAAATCTAAGCCGGCAAAGCCATTGATCGAGCCAACATTAATCGCTTCGACAGCCTTGGGCAAATGATTGATTGGCGAGCTCGCGGCGGTTTTGTTGTTTGTGTAGTAAAAAATAGTAACCTGAGACGTGCGAGCGCGAAAGTACTTGACCAGACTCTCACCCTCTATGCCATAGCCAAGAACCGCTATTTTCATCGTCGCTTTTTCTTCTTTGCCTTTTTACTTTTTTTGGCGGCGCGGACTGGCTTAGACGGACCGCGTTGAGTAGTACGAGTGCGAGCATTGGTCTTGCCGCTTTGTTCAGCCTCGGCCTCGTTAGCCGAAGACGAAGCAATGGCCGTTTTAGCGCCCTTGGTAATGTCTGTCTCGATTGGCGGCGGGGCGGACTCGATATTAATCGCGACTTTGAAAATCGTCGAGGCGATCTCGGCGTTAATGCTACGCTCAAGCCGGCGAAACATAGTAAAAGCCTCGGCCTTATACTCGACTAGCGGGTCACGCTGGCCGTAGCCACGCAGGCCAATACCAGCCCGCAAGTGGTCCATCGCTTCTAGGTGATACAGCCAGGCGCTATCAATCACCTTCAAGCAAACTAATCGCTCCATGATCCGGACGCCCTCTTCGCCAAACTGCGCTTCTCGATCTTGATAAACCTTGTCAGCTATTCGCATCAGATCGTCCACGACGTCGGCGGCGAGCTTTGACTTAGTAGTTTTTGCCCAACCTTCAGGTACAGGAATAATGTTATTAGCCGCTTCGCCAATCTTGTCGATTGCCACGTCGCCGGTTTTTTCATTCACATTAGCAGTGTAAATAGCACTAAATTCATCTTTGATGAGTCCAGTAATTTCTTGCTTGAGAGTTTTGTTGTCAAGTACGTTACGGCGCCGAACATAGATAATTTCACGGTGTGAATTCATAACGTCATCGTATTCGACTAAGTGTTTGCGAATATCAAAATTATGACCCTCGACCTTTTTCTGGGCCGCCTCGAGTGATCGCGTGATCATAGCGTTCTCAATCGGCATATCCTCTGGTAGCTTGAGGGTGTTCATGACAGACGCTATCCGCTCCGAGCCGAATATCCGCATCAGATCATCATCTAAGCTAACGAAAAACTGGCTTGAACCCGGGTCACCCTGACGGCCGGCTCGACCGCGCAACTGGTTGTCAATGCGGCGCGATTCGTGGCGCTCGGTACCAAGGACGTGCAGGCCACCGAGCTTATCAACACCTTCACCCAATACAATGTCCGTACCACGACCAGCAATATTGGTCGCTAGCGTAACGGCCCCGCGTTGGCCAGCCGAGGCGATAATATCTGCTTCTTGCTCGTTATTCTTAGCATTCAAAATCTGGTGCGGAATTTTAGCGCTTTTGAGCATGCGACTTAAAAGCTCGTTTTTCTCAATGCTGACAGTTCCTATCAGTACTGGCTGACCGATTTGATGACGATGACCAACTTCGCCCACGACAGCTTCGAATTTAGCCTGCTCGGTCTTATAGATGCGATCTTTGAGATCGTCACGCACCATCGGCATGTGGGTTGGGATCGAGGTCACCTCAAGCTTATAAATCTTGGAAAATTCCTCGGCTTCGGTAGCGGCCGTGCCAGTCATGCCAGCAAGTTTGTCGTATAAGCGGAATAGATTTTGAAAAGTCACTGTCGCTAGGGTCTGGCTTTCCTGCTGGATCGGTACAGCTTCCTTGGCCTCAATCGCCTGGTGTAAACCCTCGCTATAACGGCGGCCAGGTAGTAAACGGCCGGTAAATTCATCGACGATTATGATTTCGCCATCGGGATTAACAACATAGTCGCGGTCGCGCTTAAAAATTGCCTCGGCCTTGAGGGCCGCTTCGATATGATGCACTTCTTCTAGTCGGCCAGCTTCGTAAACATTATCGACGCCCAGAGCCTTCTCGATCGCCGCGATACCGTCATCGGTCAAGCTGACGGCTTTTTGCTTTTCGTCGAGCGTGTAATCTGTCTCATGTTTAAGATTTTGGGCGATCTTAGCAAAAGCGTAGTAGCGGTCGGTCGATTTGGCATGTGGCTGGGAAATAATCAACGGCGTCCGCGCTTCATCGATCAAAATCGAGTCAACCTCATCGACAATGGCAAAATTCAACGGTCGCTGCGTCACCTGCGCCAGATCCTGCACCATGTTGTCGCGCAAATAATCAAAACCGTATTCGTTGTTCGTACCATAAGTAATATCAGCCGCGTAAGCCTGCTGACGAGTAACCGGGCGCAGATGCCGCAAGCGCTCGTCGCCATGGCTCTCATCAGCATACTCCGGGTCATAAATAAGGCTTTGATCGTGAATGATCACGCCAGTTGATAGACCAAGAAAATGGTATATCTGTGCCATCCAACCAGCATCACGGCGAGCTAAGTAATCGTTGACAGTGATCACATGTACACCTTTGCCAGTTAGGGCGTTAAGGTAGACCGGTGCGGTTGCTACCAGCGTTTTTCCCTCACCAGTGCGCATTTCGGCAATTTTGCCCTGGTGCAAGACCATGCCGCCGATCAACTGGACATCAAAATGGCGCATGCCAAGCACACGGCGGCTGGCTTCGCGCGCAACAGCAAAAGCCTCGGGCAAGATGTCATCAAGACTTTTGCCTTTGTCTAGGGCAGCTTTAAAATCATCGGTTTTAGCCGCCAGCAGCTTATCGGAAAGCTTTTTTAAGTCTCCTTCGTAAGAATTAATTTGCTCGGCGACCACGCGATCTTTTTTAATCTCGCGCGCGTTCGAATCACCAAAAATACTAGTCAAAATCGACATTAAATATCTTCTCTTTCTTTTCTAATTCTGTAAAATTATAGCTCAGATTAGCTCAATCAGTCGAGGATAAGTATTACTCATCATCCGACACCTGAGTGCGCTTAGCCAGCCACTCCTTAACCCGTGAGCGCTTAACACCGTGCTTATCCTTGTACTTACGGATTTGCAGCTTGAGTTTCTCCTCGACAATATCAACACCAGCATAGGGGTTGAGCGTAGCCGTATCGGCCACTATATCCGGTCCTGGCACCTCGAGATAGGCTTTGACTTTGTATTTATTGTCTTCTTTGCCGGAAGGGTCACGAAAAATCTCTACTCGCATCGCTTTGGCCTTATGCTGTCGAGGTAAATAGCGGTCGAGCCGACCGAGTTTACGCTCGACATAGGCTTCTAGGTCCGCATCAATTTCATATTGGCGGCTGGATAATTGAACTTTTATCATCTCTTCCTCCTTATAGATTATTTGACCCGTAGTATTTTTGCAGCGCTTGCGGAATTTTTATTTCGCCAGCTTTTGTTTGGTGGTTTTCGAGCAGAGCGATAGTGGTTCGGCTGGATGTGACGGCCGTGCCATTGAGCGTGTGCGCATAGGCCAGCTTACCATCTTCATCGCGGTAGCGAATGTTGAGGCGCCTTGCCTGATAGTCAGTACAGTCAGAGCAGCTGGTCAGCTCACGATAACTATTGTCGGCTGGCGACCAATATTCGATATCGTACTTTTCGTAAGCTGGTGCGCTCAAATCTCCAGCCGCGATTCTTACCACTCGATAAGGAATTTCTAATTGTTGGCAGATTTCCTCCTCAAGCTGCTTGATTTTAGCAAGCATTTCGGCTGATTGGCTAGGGCCACAAAAAATATACATTTCAAGCTTGTCGAACTGGTGAACCCGGTACAGCCCTTTTGAGAACTTGCCGTAAGCCCCGGCTTCCTTGCGATAGCAGGGTGATAGAGCCGCCAGCAGCTTGGGTGCACTCAAATCAATCGTTTCTCCGGCAAACATGCCAGTTAGGGGGATTTCGGCCGTAGCGATCAAGTGTAAGTTCTCACCCTCAATCTTATATATTTGATCTTCATCGCCGCGTGGCGAGAAACCAGTACCCTCGGCGATCTGCTCGGTAACCATATGTGGCACCGACACCATGGTAAACCCAGCCGCCCGCAACATATCCATCGCCAAGCTATTGACCGCCCAGCTTAGGCGCACCAGCTTGTCTAGGCCGTAGTAAAACTTACTGCCCGCCACTCGAGCACCGGCTTCAAAGTCAAAAAGGCCGAGCTTTTGTGATAAAGTGACGTGATCAAGGGGTTCAAAATCGAACTTTGGCTTTTCGCCACTAGTTTTGTCTTGGCGATTATTTTTTTCATCACCATCTGGCGTATTTGAGGCGATTAAATTCGGTACTTGAGCTAAGAGTTGCTGATAATCCTCTACCGCCCGCTGATAATTCTTGCTAGCCACCTCATAGGCGGCTTTGATTTTTTGCATTTTTTCAAGCTCTTGAGCAGTCGGCTTGCCATCTAGCTTAAGCTTGGCACGTAAATCTTCTGATTTTTGCTGCAGCTCAATACGTTCTTTGTCGAGGCCGAATAGCTTGTCTAAGTCTATTTTTAGGCCGCGGCGCTTGATACTATCCTTGACCTCATCTGGATGTTCCCGAATATATCGAATATCTAACATGATTCTATTATACGCTCATTCTCTACCCATGAGCAAAAGCTTATGCTTGGCGCTTAAGCCGATTAATAACGAAATTTTGCTCCAAATTACTCAAAAAATAACCGATTTTGGGCCCAACCGCCTGACCTAGAAATAGCTGATAGAGCAGCGCGAAAGCTTCAGCTGGCTTAATCTGAGCCTCGATGGCACCGGCATAAACGCTATCGTGAATGGCTTGAGCAGTGAAGTCGCTCTTGGTAAGCGTAGTGGCCAATTCGTCCAAGAACCGTGCTTGGGTCTTGGACAATTCGATTACTGGACAATCTTTTTGCAGCTCAAATTTAATATTGTCAGGCGCGTATTTATCGAGCCAATTAGCCACAAAATCTAGCTCGCGCTCGATTACTGGCCAGTCCTTTTCTACTGTCGCCCCAAAACCACTACGGCGCAGTATCTCACGCAGCTGGTCTTGATTGTCACGAGCGGTTTGAGCAGCGAAGACGAGGTGATTAAACGGCACACCCGAAACGGTCCGAACCGCCGCGCCACCAAGGTCGCGAGAGAACAGCAGCGCCTCTGCAAATTCCGGCTTAGGGCTAGCATCAACTTGCCCCTCAACCACAGAATATTCTTCCAGTAAGTTATAGAGTCCACGGTGCAGGTCAAAATCAAGCTGCTTCTCGGGCCGAGACTTGATCACAAAATAGCGCAGTACTTCCGCGGGCATGACCTCCAAGACCTGGGCGGGCGTATATAGATTACCCTTGCTAGAGCTCATTTTCTTGGTGTCACCTTTGAGATGAATATTGCCATATTGCGCCCCAGGCACGGGAGGCTCGAAGCCAAAAACCTCACGGGCAATTCGCGCGCCCGTATCATAACTGCCACCAGCCGCACCATGCTCCTGATGCGAAAAGGGCTCCACCATCACACCCAGAACCTGCCAGCGAACCGGCCACTCTAAGCGCCAATTCATCTTGACACCCCCTTTAGTATAATCAACCTCATTGATAGTACGGGCCGATTTGTCCCAGCTCGACAACTGACCCTGCTCAAATTGCCCGCCAGCCGTCATCACCTGTAGCGGCGTCCAATCCGCCTCCAGCTGGCGATTGCTAATGCTTTCTAGAATTGTCCGCACCGAGTCGATTTTCTCTAGAACTTGCTCGATGGCAGACGTCATCTGGCCAGATAAATATAACTCTGAATTACGCACCACTCGGGTTGGCGCAATACCCATCTGCCTGGCGTAGTCTTCGAAATTAGCATAAAAATGTTCAGCGTAGCTGACATGGCAATTGCCTTCTGGATCGGGCACTTTAAAAAGTGGCCAGCCAACGTATTTTTCATACTCTGGCGGTAAAAAATCATAGCGCCGGCGTAGCGGATCGAAGTCATCAATCACATGCACATGTTCGACCGTGCGACCATCTTGACGTAGCCGCCAGCAGATCGCCTCAGCTGTCAGAATTTCGCGAAAATGACCAATATGGTAGTGCGCCGAGGGCGAGATACCGGAACTAACAATAATCTTGCCGTCAGGATGTCGCTTGGCAATATCGGCCGTCGCTATATCGAGCCAAAATTTCGATTGCGTTTTGTCTGCTTGATTCATTTTTTTATTATATACCATGACAGATCAAAAACCCGGCTTTTTATCACCGGGCTTTTTAAAGTCTCAACTTATATTTTCTACTTGATCTTAATGATTTTGTACACTACTGTGCCGGTTGGGATTTCAACTTCTATTTGCTCACCAGGCTTCTTACCGAGTAGCGCGCGGCCAATCGGTGATTCGTTGGAGATCTTGCCCGACTCCAAATCGGCTTCAGTTGACCCTACAATCTGAAACTGTTGAGTGCCATCCTCCAGCTCGACATGCACAGTCGAGCCGACCGCAACGACGTCGCCAGTACCACTTTCCTCGATGATTTTAGCGTTTTTTAGGATATTTTCTATCTCGCTAATTCTGCCCTCAATAAAAGCCTGGCGATCTTTAGCATCATCCCAGCTCGCGTTCTCGCTCAAATCACCAAATTCGCGAGCTTCTTTAAGAGCCTTGGCGACCTCTTTGCGCTTATTCTTGACTAAGTCATCAAGCTCTTCGCGCAACTTATCCGCGCCTTCTGGCGTTAAATAAAATTCTTTTTTCTTGTTCATTTCACCCATCCTCCCCATCGCTCGCGAGATATATAATCACGACCGATCATTGAAAATTGATTAAAGTAAAAAAGGCTTTTTTACGGCCCGTACGTACGTTGGAATTGTGTTTAGTCAGTCTTTGAGAATTAAATACAGAATCATTCTCGCACCAACATTATAAGCTGTCAAGTCACGCTTCTGATCTGCTAATTCGGCCGGCCGCCAAAATACCATTTCAAGCTGTTGCGCACCACCGGAGCCGCGAAATCTGCTCCTTCGCCAGAGTTTTCAACCAATACCACCATGACGACTTTCGGGTTATCAGCTGGCGCGTAGGCCGTAAACCAGGCGTGCGGCTTAGTTCGCGGATTCTTACCATCAAAACCCTCCGAGCTTGTCTCGGCCGTACCAGTCTTACCAGCCACCGATACTGGTACTTCGCCCTTGAATTTGCAGCAAGCCGTACCTTCCTCGATCGCCCCACGCATGCCCTGCTGGACCACCCGCAAATACTCGGATTTCACAACATCCTTATCGACTATCTCCGGCTTAATCTGACGTATTACCTTGCCATCGGGCGAAACCACCTCTTTGGCCAAATGCGGCTTGTAGATGGTGCCACCGTTCGCAATCGCACTGGTCGCTATTAACATTTGGAGTGGCGTGGCTCGTAAATCGCCCTGACCAATTGATAGGTTATAGGTATCGCCAACGAACCAGCTTTCCTTGGTGCGAGCTTTTTTTGTCTCTGGACTTGGCACCGAGCCAGCTGATTCGTCTGCTATATCGAGGCCGGTTTTACGGCCAAAGCCAAATTTATGATAATAATTCAAAAGCTTTGTAATGCCTAGGCCGCGAAACTGCTCAAAGCCGCCGCCGACCATGTAGTAAAAGATATCTGAGCTCCAAGCTATAGCTCGTACCACATTGACAACCCCCAGCCCCTCCGGCTTCCAGCCTTTAAAGGTATAAACAATCGAGGGATTGTACTGGTTCTTGACTTCCAACTTGCCCCTATCGACTACCGTTGTCGATGGACTAACTACACCTTCCTGCAGCGCCGCCGCCGAGACGATCGGCTTAATCACTGAGCCGACCGGATAACCGCCAATGGTGGCCTTGTTAAACAATGGCTTATTCGGGTCATTGAGAAGCTTTTGGTAATCTGCTTGGCTAATACCGGCCGCAAAGAGATTATTGTCATAGCTTGGATAGTTAACTGCCGCCAGTATCTGGCCATTACTCGGATCCATCGCCACCGCCACGCCGCGGCCAGAGCCAGCCCGATCAACCTCAGCTTTGAGATATTGAGCGACTTTCTTCTCAAAGCCATTATCAACGCTCAATACCAGACTGTTGCCTGGCTTAGCGTCAGCCGAGGCCAGAGAACGAACTTGGCGGCCGCTAGCGTCAACTTCTACCTGCTCGCTACCATCCATGCCTTTAAGGTCCTGCTCGTAAGCCTTCTCGAGGCCATTTTTACCAATATTGTCAGTCGGCTGATAATCAGGGTGGCGCTTAACCTCTTCGGCCGAAATACGGCCAATGTAGCCAATAAAATGCGATAACAAGCCGCCATCCAGATATTCACGCGAAGGATTGGTGTCGATCGAAAAGCCGATTACCTGGCGTGATTTTTCATCAAGCGCCAAAGCCTTGTCGCGCTCTACCTTGTCAGTGATTAAAATCGGCTGCGGGTAATCGAGCCCTTTGCTCTCGGCTATTTTTTTAATCTCGTCCTCGCTGCGATTGATTAACTTGGCAACCACGCCATAGGCCGCAGTCCGCTCTTCGGCCTTATTTGCCAGCTGACTCGGGACGACTACTAGATCAAAATTTGCCACATTACGAGTCAATAGCTCGTTATTACGATCATAAATCGCTCCGCGCGGCGCCCTGATCACCTTCTGCCTAATGCGATTGTCATTAGCCAGCAAAGCATTGCGCTGACCATTGACAACTTGGAGGTCAAACAACCGCCCTATTAGCACCAAGACGACGACACCGATGACAGCGACTAAGTATTTCAGATAACCCCCACCCAGCGGCTCTTCTATCTGGCCGCCTTCGCTGCCGGCCAAAATAGCCGTCGACCAATTTTCGCTAGCACGAACCTTCTCCTCCTTCTTAGAGGTTTTATAGCTATAAGCGTCTTCCTTAAAATTGCCAAAAAGACTCATTTTAACTTACCCAGTTTATAGGTGTGGCTAGTCTTATTGCGGCCGGTGATAGTATAGATCACCCCAAAAGCCACAAAGGCCAGTACTACATTATATAACACTTCAATACCCAAAAACTTAAGCGAGTACAAGTCAAGAGACTGATTAGGAGTCCCAATCAAGCCCAGCGACATCACAATCGAATAAAAAACCGTGCCGAAGCCGATTACAATTAGCGCATAAGTATTGCGCGCCGGTGATTCGCCGAGGGAAAGAATAATTTTGATAATGATCACCAATAAAACATAAAAAGCCATATTGATACCAAAATCATTACCACTGTATAGATCGAGAATGAAGCCGCCGCCAAGAGCTAGCCATACAAGGCTCGAATAATCCCAAAATAAACTGGCTACGACCAAATAAACCAATAAAAAGTTAGGCGTTACCCTGTTTTGACCGACCAAGCTAAGCGCTGACGCTTGAGCGAACACGGCCGCGAGCATTAAGCCGATTTGCCAGACGCGGCGCATTACTTCTGCCCCAACACCACAAAAACAATCTCAAGCTTGGATGTATTCACGAGCGGGCGTAAATGGGCCGTTTGGAACAAGGCATTGTCACTGCGATCGACAGCCTCGACTTGACCGATCAAGATACCGCGCGGAATGATATCCGAGCCGGCCGTAATCACAGTCTCGCCAGGCCTGATCGATTCGCTTTGGGCGATTTTTTCCATCTCATAACCTTCACCAAGCTGTCCCTTGACAACACCGCTGGCTCTGCCCTCCTGACCAAGCCCTAAAATTCTAAACTCAGGGTCATCAATTAAAAATATTTTGGCGCTGTAATCATTCACCTCCTCAACCTCACCGACAAGAACGCCACCAGAGACGGCCGCCATGCCCTTTTTGATATTACTCGAGGCACCCCGATCGATCGTTAGATACTTGCGCACATTGTCAGGATTGTAGCCAACCACCCTGGTTGGCACTAGGTCGAGCGACAAGCGAGCGTTGAAGCCGACTTGCTTGCGCAAAATATCGTTTTCTTTCGATATTTCCTGCATATCTGACAACTGTTTTTTGAGCTCCAGCACCTCAGCTTCGAGCTGCTTATTTTTATTACCAAGACTTGTCAGCGAGCCAAACAATCCAACCGTGTCGCTAATATTACGAGCCGAGGCCGTGAAAAACCGACCAACCGGGCTAAAAGCCTGGTCGAATACTATGCGCAACGGCCACAAAAGCCCAGTGAGTTGCAACACGACGATAATAATACCGACGGACAACACCGTAATAGTAGTAAAGCGAATTTTCCTCTTCATGCAACCTTATTTTACCATTTATTGAGATGGGTTTGTGATAGAATTCTGATCTTAGATTCTTTATAAGAAAAATAATACCGAGACGCATTTATAAGAATGGAGTTCAAGGAAGAAATGAGAATCGTAGAGAGGCGTAGTTTGCACTACGTCGAGCGAGACTCGCAATTTCTGACGCAGAAGTACGTCTTAAAAATGTGTCGATCTACCGCGGTGTTTTTTCATATTGGGTGGAGACCAGCACATCCTTCAAACTATCAATATCCTCCAAGACCAGCCCCGTACCCCGTACCACCGCAGTCAATGGATCCTCGGCAATATGAATGGGCATCTTGGTTTGTTGATTTAGTAGTTTGTCTAGTCCGCGCAGCAAAGCCCCACCGCCAGCCAAATAAATGCCCTTGTCCATGATGTCAGCGATCAGCTCAGGCGGCGTTTCCTCGAGAGTATTTTTAACCGCGTCGACGATCGAGCGCACGCTTTTGGCTAACGCCTGACGTACCTGATCGGACGTAATAATGATTTCCTTTGGCAGGCCGGTTACGATGTCACGACCGCGGATCGGTGCCTCGATTTCCTCATCGATCTTACAGGCTGAGCCGACATTGATTTTAATAGCTTCTGCCGTACGCTCACCTACCTGAAGATTGAATTTCTCCTTAGCATAGTTGATGATATCCTCGGTCAGTTCATCACCAGCAATGCGAATCGAGCGACTGGCCACGATCCCGCCCAAGCTAATCACCGCCACTTCACTGGTGCCGCCACCAATATCAACTATCATCGAGCCGGCGGCCTCATGCACCGGCAGGCGACTGCCGACTGCTGCTGCCATCGGCTCCTCGATCAGGAAAGCTTGGCGCGCGCCGGCGTTAGTAGTAGCGTCTTCGACCGCTCTTTTTTCGACTTCGGTCACTCCCGAAGGAATACCAATCACGACCCGCGGGCGGGGAAAAAAGGCGAAGCTCTCTTTGTGAACCTTCTCAATAAAATACTTAAGCATTTGCTCGGTGATTTCAAAATCACTAACAACGCCGTCGACCAAAGGCCTCGAAGCGACAATGTAAGCCGGCGTCTTACCGACCATCGTCTTGGCCTCCTCGCCGATCGCTAAAATCTGCTTCGTCTTAGTATTGATCGCGACCACACTGGGCTCGTTGATAATTATCCCCTTACCACGAACATAGACCAAGGTGTTTGCCGTACCCAGGTCTATGCCAATGTCGTGCGAAAATCTTCCTAGAATTTTTTTTAACATAGGCCCCGCTATTTACCTAAGTTTAACAATATTATTAGCATTGCCGCAAGATTAGATTGGTACTTAACTGTTCAAAAGTACAAAAAAAGCAATGGAATTGTTGAGCGTGTGCAGTATAATTCCTGGCCCAATCGAACGAAACCTAATATACATAATCGACAGAATAACACCCAGTATGAATGTATAGATACCAACATTGACTTGCATGTGCATGGCGCCGAATAGCGCGCTGGAGAGAATAACACCAGCGAAATTACCCCATTTAGCACTAAAAGGCGGCAACAAAAAACCGCGAAAATAAACTTCTTCAATAAATGGCGCGATCAATACCGATACGATGAAGCTGCCTATCAAGCCTGCTCCCCTGCGACCAAGCTCGAAACCACTTTTCTGTGTCTCATTAAGGTTAATCTGCGGCAGCAGCACACTCACCAGCAGATAAACTACAAAAAGTACGGCTACAAAAAGTACAAATAGCGTAAGAATCGTTAAGAGCGCCCGCCAAACATTGAACCGGCGTAAACCAAAATCAGCTAGCTTAAGTTTGTAACGACGCTTTACCCCAAAAAGCAAGCCTACTTCGATTGCAATACTCATGACAATCCTCGTCAGAGCCGAGGCGACGCCATCACCTAATATAAACTTCGATACAGTAGACGGCAAAATCCCCAGCTTAGCCATCCCAATCGTCGAGAGTAAAATCATTAGCGGAATAATCACCGTCAAGGCCACCACTACAAATGCCGCCGAAGCGGACCAGCTAGTGCCGGCAAACGAGCTTTTTTTCAACCAGCCGATCATCGCAAACGCGTAATATCAGTCACCGATACGATTATCATCAGAAGGATTAGAGCAGCAAAGCCGGCAATATGAACGAGATTCTCGACCCGCCCACTCACTTTTAAGCCCATCTTGTCCAGTACCACGATTAGCAAACGTCCGCCATCGAGAGCTGGAATGGGCAAAGCATTGATAATAGCAAGCGATAGTGAAATCGAAGCGACCAGAGCTATCAGGTAGCGCCAACCAAATTTAAACACTTCCCCGAAAATTGCCGTAATGCCAATCGGGCCAGTCACGCCCTCACTGACTTTGGCGTGCAAAAACAAATTAGTTATAAGCCCGCCAAAAGCTGCCAAGGTCGCCCAAGTCATTTGGCCTATCATCACAGCCGCAGCCAAGGGCGCGGCCCACCAATCGTAGCGGTAAAGCTGCTCGGGCATTGTCGCGACGCCGAATATGCCATTGCCACTATCTTGCCCCGGCAGGCGCACAATTACGTCACGCTGGCGCTGATCACTCTCAACCACGAACCGAACTTCAGACCCAGCATGAGACTTTGTGAAATTACGAAATCCTTCGACCGTCGTGACCGCCTCGCCATTGGCAGACAATATCCAATCACCAGTCTTAAGACCAGCTTGTTGCGCCAAGGAATCTTTACTGACCTGCAATACCATCAAGTGATTTGGCCCCATGGCGTGTGGCTGGACTGGGCCGAAAGCCGGCATCGAGCCGGTAATAAGCGGCGGCATGCCAGTGGCTACTAGTAGTGTCACCAGTAAATAAGCGAAAATTAAGTTCATTGTCACGCCGGCTAGAAGAATCTTTGTCTTCACCCAGGCCCGCTGACCACTAAAACTATCCTTTGATTTGTCGTCACCGGTTTCACCTTTGATTTTGACAAAACCGCCTAGCGGCAAAGCGTTTACGCTGTACAAAACGCCGTTCTTCTTCTTGCCCCACAGGCGCGGCGGGAAGCCGACACCAAATTCATCGACTCTCACGCCATTACGCCGAGCAACTACAAAATGACCCCATTCGTGAATCACTACTAAAAAGGTAAAAACTAAAAGAACCGCCAAAATCGTAAGTATAATCATGTGTCTATTTTAGCATAAATGCTAAAAATTAATTTTTACCCATGGCGAGCGAATTTGCCCTTACGCCCCGAAACGGCGCTTGCGCTTCTTGTATTCTGCCACCACTCCATCGAGCGTCTTTTCGTCAAATTCAGGCCACGATTTATCGATAAACATCAGCTCGGCATAAGCACTGTCCCACAGCCAAAAATTACTCAAGCGCTTTTCGCCCGAGGTACGCACGATCATATCTGGCGCGGGGATATCATTGCTCCACATATGCTGTTTGAGCACTTCTTCTGTCACATCGTCAGCTGCCACACCTGAGGCTATCAAATCGCGTACACCAGACAAAATCTCTTCATGGCCACCATAATTAAAGCACAGCGTCAGCGTTGGCCCGCTGTTTGCCTGCGTCAATTTCTGCACCTCGTCGACAACGCGATCAACCTTCTTGCTTAGACCCTCCCTGGAGCCAATTATTCTTACCCGTACATTTTTCTCGTGTAACTTCCGCAGGTCAGTCTTAAAAAGCCGATACGTTAAAGCCATCAGGTATTTTACTTCCTCGGCTTCACGACGCCAATTCTCAGTTGAAAAAACATAGGCACTAAAGTAATTAATGCCCTTGTCAAAGGCCAGATTGATAATATTTTTCAGATTCTCGTAGCCCCGGTAGTGACCCTGATACTTAGTTAGACCGTGTTCCTTCGCCCAGCGCCTGTTGCCGTCTAAAATAACCGCTAGGTGGTTTAATTGGACTACTTGCGCGTGGGTACTCATAGCACTAGAGCTCCATCATTTCTTTTTCTTTGGCGCTGAACAGCGCGGCAGCCTTGTCGTGGTATTTTTCAATTAGTTCGTTGAGCTGCTTCTCGATCCTATAAAAATCGTCTTGAGAGATTGCTTTGTCTTTGAGGGCTTTTTTTGCTTCCTGCAGAGCTTCATGACGTGCATTGCGCAAAGCAACGTTACAAGCTTCAGTTTTTTCAGAGACCAATTTCACCAACTGCCCGCGGCGCTCTTCGGTTAGCGACGGTATATTGAGTCGAATAGCATGACCATCGTTGCTCGGATTAAGGCCCAGGCTGTGATTGTCGCGAATAGATTTTTCGATCGCCGCCATGTTGGTTTTGTCCCACGGCTGGATCATGATTGTGCGCGCATCCGGCGTTAGGACGGTCGCGATTTGCTTGAGTGACATTTCCTGCCCATAAACTTCTACTTTAAGCGAATCGACCAACCCTGCCTGGGCACGGCCACCTCGCACATGGCTCAATTCTTCTTCAAAGTAATTCAGAGCTTTCTGCATTTTCGGCTCTGACGGCGCAACAATACTGTGCATCATAATTACAATTATATACTAAATTAGTTTTTTACGCCCAATTCCATACGTTCAAAGCGGCGCACGACGATATTCTCACCAACTTTCGCAATCAAGCTTTTTACCAAAACTTCGATCGTTTGATCCGGATCTTTGATAAAAGACTGCTGCATCAGACAAGATGCCTGATAGAATTTATTCAGCTTACCCTCGATAATCTTCTCAACATACTCGGCTGGCTTACCCGAAGCCTTCACTTCCTCGGCATAAATGGCTTTCTCTTTCTCGATCGCTTCGCCAGGCACTGAGTCGCTGTCCAGGTAAATAGGATTAGCAGCCGCGATATGGAGAGCTAAATCATGAACAAAGCCTTTAAAATCGTCGGTCCGAGCCACAAAATCAGTCTCACAGTTAACTTCTACCAGAACGCCGATTTTGCCGCCATGGACATAGGCCTCAATCAAGCCATTATTGGCCTCGCGATCGGCTTTTTTGACCGCTCCGGCCACGCCTTTAAGGCGCAGCAGCTCGATTGCTTTGTCGAAGTCACCTTGAGTCTCTTCGAGGGCGTTTTTGGCCGCCATCATGCCTGCTCCAGTTTGATCACGCAATTTCTTGACGTCAACAGCTGTGATGGCCACTATTTCTCCTCCTCGTTACTTTTCGCTTCCTCTTTGGCGGTTTTGGCGTCAAAAGTAGCCTTACCCTCTTTAGCCGCCGTCGCTATCTTGTTAACTATCAATGTAACCGCCTTAATAGCATCATCATTGGCCGGAATCACATAATCAACCAGGTCGGGATTGGCATTGGTATCTACCACCGCGATCACAGGTATACCCAGTCGGCGGGCTTCATCAATGGCAATTTTCTCTCGTGGCACATCAACTATGAAAATTGCCTGCGGCAGGTCGCGCATTTCCTTAATACCACCAAAAATACGGTTCAAATGACTAATTTCCTGATCAAAGGCAGCCTGCTCTTTTTTGGTAAATTTATCGAGCGAGCCCTCTGCCACCTGACTTTCAAGCTTTTTTAAGCGATTGACGCGCGATTGGATAGTTTTTAGATTGGTCAACATGCCGCCCAGCCAACGCTGCGTCACATAAGGCATACCAGCTTCAATAGCGGCCTTTTCAATAATCGCTTTACCTTGTCGCTTGGTACCAACGAACAAAACCGAACCGCCATGACTAGCAACGTCTTTGGTATATTTCGCCGCTTCTTCGAGTAAGCCAACAGTTTTAGTCAGATCAATAATATGAACGCCGTTTTTGGAGGTAAAAATAAAACGCTCCATTTTGGGATTCCACCGTCTAGTCTGATGGCCAAAATGCGCGCCTGATTCCAATAATTCCTTTAGTTCTTTAGCGACAGTCTTAGTCGCTTTAGCCTCGGTTGAGCTCTTTTCAGCCGCCTCGGGGGCAGCTTTTGATTTGGTTGTTTCAGTCATATTTCTCCTTATTTCCTGACGCCGAAAACCATTCAATGATGGCAGGACAAACTCCGGCGGGTGAATTAATTAATCCCTCCACTCTAGCAGTTTTTCACTAAGCAGTCAATAAGGGCAGTCGCGCCCAAGACCTGGTGCTAGCCGATATCATACTCGCGCAACTTGGCTTTGGTGCGCTTGGTGAGTGGTGCTGATTGCAAGCGCAACAGCTCAGCGTAAATACCGTTGCCACGAGCGAGTTGTGCTGGCGTGCCGATCTCAGCAATTTGGCCGTCTTTTAAGCCTACCACCATATCAACGCCGGCGATCGTACTCAACCGGTGAGCAATAATCAGGGTGGTCCGCCCCTTCATCAGCCGCTCCAGAGCTGACTGCACCTCACGCTCCGCCTTACTATCAAGTGAGCTGGTAGCTTCATCTAGAATCAAAATAGGCGCGTTTTTCAAGATTGCTCTGGCGATTGCCAAGCGCTGCTTTTGGCCGCCGGATAGCCGCACACCGCGCTCACCTATCTGAGTATCGAAACCGCTGGGCAATTTATCGATAAAACCCAAGGCGTTAGCTGCCTTAGCCGCCTCGACCACGGCCTGATTGCTCACTCTCGACTGACCGTAAGCGATATTCTCCTTCACTGTACCCGAAAATAGAGCTGGTTCCTGAAAAACTACCCCAATACTGTCGCGTAAACTCTCCTGCGAAACGGCCTTAATATCAGCGCCATCGACCAAGATCGCACCATCAGTCGGCTCATAAAACCGCAACAACAGATTGGTCAGAGTGGTTTTACCCTCACCACTCTCACCGACCAGCGCCACTTTGCTTCCTGGTGCCACCTTGAAGCTAATCTTATTTAAAACCTGCTTACTACCATCATAGGCAAAATTAACGTCCTTGTACTCGACAGCGCCTCGGCTGGCCTTCAAGCGCCGGGCGTCCGGCCGGTCAATAATAGTCGACTCTTTGGCCATGATCTCAAAATAATCTTTACTATCCGCCGCCGCTCGCTGCAGAGCGTCGATGATAAAGCTCGAGCCAAAAAGCGGAAATTGTGCCTGATTAGCAAGCTGTAAGAGCAGAGTAAGCGTGCCGATCGTGTAGTGGCCAAGCCAAGTTTGCCAGATAATAAAACTATAAATGAGGAAGAAAATCACACCAAGCACCAGGCGGCGATAAACATCATATTTGTGCCACTCCTGTGACTGCTTCTTAGTCTGGTTCTCTATTTTTTGCCGTTTCTTCGCAAAGAATGCCAGCTCCATCTTCTCGGTCACGAAAGATTTAATCACTCTTATCTGACTGATTGATTCGATAAAGCGGCCGTTGGCTAGATCTAGGTTGTGGTTAATGTCTTTCTGCCGTTTCTGCCAAGCGCGGCTCGATAGCTGCGTGATCCAGATATACGCCGGGAAAATCACCGCCAGCATCAGAGCAACTGGCCAGGAATAAATCGAGATCGCAATCAGGGTAAAAATAGTCGTCAAGGCGAAGCTAAAGAAATTATTTGCCAGGTTTTGCATCAGTTGGCTAATCGAGGCGATTGATCGCTCCAAACGGGCGGTGATTTTGCCGGTCATCTCGGTGTCATAATAGCCAATCGGCAAACTCATCAGCTGCTCGTAGTAGCGCCGCGACAGGAGGGTATTGAGCTTAACCCCCATCATGTCCCCCAAGTGCCCGTTAATATTAGCAATAAAAGTCGCCATCGTGCTCGCTACAAGCATCAGCACCAACAATATACCGATTTTTACCGGATCAGCTGCCTGGCCAGTGGTTCTAGCCACTATCTGATCAACAGCCAATTTCGTTAAAAATGGCACCGCCAAACTAAGTAGAGACGATATTAACACCAAAAAGCCGATCGCCAAATAATAGCCTCTCAACTCCTTGGTGTAGCGGATGATTTTAAATATTTGCTTCATTATTTAGTGTTTTTACTTACTGTAAATTCTGTAATTGTTGCGGCGTTAAGCCTTGTTGCGGTTGAAGCCAGGAGGCTCCGTTGCTCATCATCTGCGAGTCTAGTGTGCCGCCAGATTGAATGGGCACAGGCACCGCCTGCAAGTTGTCGGGTGAGCCGTCGTTTGACACTACCGGCAAGGCGTCTTGCGAGCCGGTCGTGCTGATGGGCGATGACTGGCTTTTGGTTATGAGCCAGACCGCGCAGATCAAGATTCCAATTATTAGCATGACGCCAATAAGCGATAAGACGACCGGGTATTTGCGTAATTCTTCAATTCCCATGATGTAAATTGTAGCAACTATCACTCTGTTTGGGCAGGATTTTATTCATAGCAAGCCAGTTAAACTAGTAAAACCTACAAAAATCATCGATAAAAAAGTCATTAAAATCACTTGACAAAATGCTTGTGTTTGTGTATAATAACTCTCGTTCAATCAAATTGACCTGAAATTCCAGGTCTTTTTTGTTTGGATAAACCTATTAAACATAAGGAGTTGTAAGCGAGGGTACTCACTTTAACACCTATGCGTAAGCTAATTCAAACGCTAATCACCTTCGGTGTATTGGCGAATCAGGTAGCTACTCCTGGAGTAAAACCCGCTACCGCCTCGACTGCCGCACCAGTGGCCGTTGAGACCAACCACTTTGACATCAAACTTAACACCAACACCATCTCTGCTTTAGAGGTTGCCGACCAGAGGCCCGATTTCGAAACCGAAGTTGCCGTGCCGCTGCGTGAAAAACAGGCTGCCCGAGCTAAAGCCGAGCAGGAAAAGCAAGCAGCACAGGAGCGCACCGCCGCGGCTGCCGCCCAAGCAGCCATTGTGGCTGCCCAAGCCCAGGCCAATGCCGTCAAAGCAAGTGTCATTAACACCTCAGGTGTATTGAGCACCGCTGCTATTAACGCGCTGGGCATGTGTGAGTCGGGTATGACCGCCACGCGTAACTCCGGTAACGGTTACTTCGGTGCCTTCCAGTTTAGCGCTGGCACCTGGAACTCAATGAACACTGGCTATGCCAGGGCCGATTTGGCTCCAATTGAAGTTCAGATCAGTGCCGTTCAGAAATTGCTTGCCCGCTCCAGCGTCTATGGTCAATTCCCGGCTTGTGCCAGGCAGTTGGCCGCTAAGGGACTTTTGTAAGTCCAGCTTAAAACCAAAAAATCTAAATAGCCCCAAGTGAAGACTTATTAAGAGTCCAAGCGCGGGGCTATTTGGTTATTTTGAGGGTAAAATCACCCCTTTGCTATCCTGAACAGCGAACTAGTGAGCGCGTTTCAGGATCTCTTTCTTCTTTCCAAAAAGTTTATTAAAAAAATCTCTTCCTACTTTTGAGTTACGGCCAAAAGTAGGCAAAAGCCTCTTTGCGCCTCGGGCTCAAAAGCTAGAAGCGCCTCGTAATAATTTTAGTATGGAAATACAGACTCGCTTGGCGCTCAGGAGCTGTATTTCTTATTCAACTAAAACCATTGCTCGTCTTTCTTGTTTTTCGAGGGCGCAGGGAGAGAGGCAGCGGGGCTTTATGTCTGCTGATTTATTAATTACAGTAAAACTTACTTTTTCGTAAAAAAACAACTTCCTATTGCAGTCATTAACGTTACCAAACAGGCCAAAACGGCAAGATCTACCACTGCAAAAATCAATGTACCAGCTGAATCTTCCGGTGATTTACCGAATAAGCTTATTGATGCCATGATCGAAAACATTATCCACCATACAAACATTGCCCATAATGCCATGTTTGCTAACAGCGCGCTTTTGAGGGCAGTTTTCCAGTTGTAATAATTGATTTTACGGTAAATCATTGCCAGCAATGCCGTAGAGGGCACAGACAGTACCGCCACAAAGACGACCAACGGGCTCGGATCGAAGGAGTACTCATTACTACTCTTGGGGATAATATCTAAAATATGGTAGGCAATTACAGCAATTACCACCAAACACGCCATGTAAATAACACCCGCAATTAATCTTTTGCCGAAATCACTTTTTATCATATGCCGCTTGTCCTGTGATTAATTTTAAACAAATTCTACCTCGATTTCGCGACCAAACCAGAATAAACGACGCAGATAGCTGCCGTTAGTACGACCGGGGCCAAGGCGAACCAAAAAACGTGCTCTGGCAAGATAATGCCATACAGAGTCATGAAGCCGCAGCCATAGAGCAGCCAGCGCGCCAAGCGGTGGGTTTTACGCCAAGACTCCTGGCTTTTTAGTGTCCCCGCGGTCTTAATGCCGATCGTCCAATTGGGCTGCGCCCGGGCCACGATGTTTGCAAGCGTAATGTAAACCAAGCCAATGGCGGGCGACAGCCAGCGAGCGAGATCGATCGGGTGGACCAAGTTCCAGACCAATATTAAGCCAAACATGTAGAGCAGCAGTGCCTGTACTGCGATCTCGAAATTTTCAAAATCTTTGCTCGCCCGACCAATATTCTTGCGCCTTCGATCAGCTTTGCGGCCAAAATAAAACAACAAATACAAACAAAGCGATACCGCGGGCAAGAGAAAAGCGCCACCAAGTCTGCCGATATAGCCGCGCGGAAAGCCCGCTGCCGACCAATAAATCGCGACTTGTTCGGGCAAATGGCCATAGGCCAGAGCGCCGATCGAAAAACTAGCAAGCAAAAGGCCTAGTATAATTTTCTGACGCTTATTGAGCTTCATTAACAAGAATTATAACATGAGCGTTTTACGTTTTTACCGTATTAACGACAAGCTTTAGCAATCTGGGCGAAGTATTTGAGCGGTAAGTCATGGCCACCAGCGACCATATGAAACTTCGCTTGCGGCAAGGTTTTTTGTAGAAGGAGCACGTTGGCGCGAATGATAACTGGATCAAAACTACCGTAGAATAGCTCAATCGGACAATTAATCCGCTTAAGCTGCCTAGCAGTTCGCTGCCGCTCAATCGCGTTATCCAAGCTCATTGCAAAACCATGCCATGTCACATCGGTCACCTCCATATGATTAAATTGCGGTAAGAGACGTTTGTGGGTTTTTAGAAAATTTTGCGTCAGTTTTGGTTGTTCTCGAATCTGCTTATAAAATTGCACATAAGTTTTATTGAGTGTGCCGCTTAAGACCGTCTGCCAGCGGCCCAAAATTTCTTTGCTCATCTGATTCTTGTTAAGATAAATCGGCAAACTAACTAGCACCAATTTGGAAACCTTGCCAGGATACCTAGTAGCAAATTCAACTGCCACGATCCCGCCGAGCGAGAAACCGACCAAAACGATTTTACCCCTCATCCGCCGCGACCAAAGCGCCCGCCGCAGAGCCCGCGCTTGATCGGCAGCACTGTAGTTTATGTCCAGCGGCTTAGGCGAGATACCAAACCCGAGCATATCAACTGCGATCACGCGATTGTTTTGACGTAATTTATCCACTGTCTTGCGCCAATACTCGGCCGAAGTACCGATACCGTGCAGCAACACCACCGTCGGACCGCTGCCCTCGTCAATCGGTACGCGCATACGGTAGTGAAGCAAGCGACACCACCAACTGCGTTTTGGCACTGGACTATTCATATTCTTATTGTAGCAAGTTTAGTGGCCGAGGTATTTTTCTCAAGCAAAATAGTGATAACCTTGTGCCAAATAATACCAGCGCACAGACTCCCCACACCTTATCGGCACTGATTACCCTGAATAGGCACCCATATTAATGAGGACTTCTCACCCCCTCCACTATTGCACCGCAGGCGTATAATATAACTATTGGAGGAAGCTCAAAATGAAAAAACGTAATTTGTACGCCATATTGACAATCGGTGGTGCGATCGGCAGTCTGGCCGCATTCTTGCAGATGCTAGAAAAATTATCACTTCTGGCCGACAAGGACGCTAGTCTGATCTGTAATGTTAATAACGTGTTTAGCTGCACCAACGTGCTCAACGCGCCGCAAAGCTCGGTCTTTGGCTTTCCGAACGCCCTGATGTGCATGGCGCTTTTTATAATCTTCACAGTCGTCGGACTGGTCGGACTGACCGGCGGAACGGTTAGCCGCGGCATGCGCCTGGGAACGCAATTCCTGACCCTCTTTACGCTTGGCTTCGCCCTGTGGTTTTTGTGGCAAAGCACTTACGTGATCGGATCGATCTGCATTTTCTGCATCTTTTGCTTTATCGGCCTTTTGATGGCCAACTTCGCCATGCTGCGAATAAACGCCGCATACATTTATAAAGATAAAAGTAAGTCAGCCAAGCTTCAAAAGCTAGTCGCTGCCAACATCGATCTCTATAGCTGGGCAGCGCTTGGCCTGCTGGTGACGGTGCTGATATTTGTGCGTTTTTACGCGTCTTAAAAACCAACCCACCGAATCAATATCAAGTACTGATCTTAAAACTACGGAACGGCACTACATCTAATGTGAGCGATGCTTCTTTTGCGGAGTCGTATTGCTAGTGACTTGAGTCATTAATTTTTCGGCTCGCCGCGCCCATTTGGTGGCCATGCGGTCAAATAAGTCGTCTATCTCAATTACCACTCGCTTGTCCCTCAAGCCATTTTTGATGTTTTGGCGGTTGACTCTGCGATGCTTTCTCATGATACGTCCTCCTAAACTTAAGATTTATGAGCCAGTAGCATACTTAATAGTTAGTATGTGCTACTAAAGATCAATGGTGCGACTCTTACTTGATTTCAAGAGTTAGTCATATTGTAAAAACGCAGGCTGAAAAAGAGCTTAAAAATTTGACAAAAAATTTAGCGATTTACGATCTGATACAATACCAGGCCAGCACTGGAAATAAGGCCGGCATACGGTACCCAGCGCGGTACCGCGATGGCGTGAGCGTGAGTTTGTTTACGTCGCTTGATAGCGATCAGAGCGACATTTACTAAAATAAATATACATAGTAATAAAAAGCTAGTCAGGCGAGCCAGTGTTTCAAGTGGAAACAGGAGTGCCATAATAATCATCGCCGCGACAGTCAAAATCGTTGCCAGTACCGGTGTTTGACGCACCATGTGCACCTGGGCCAACTCCTTATGGAACCAGCCTCGTTTCGCCAGGCCGTAAGTCAGCCGCCCCATACCTATCATGTGCGCCAAAATGCCATTTACGGCCGCACTAATGCCAATCAAGCTAATTAAGACGGCTGAGGCGCCGGCTGTGCGCTCAAATACCAATGTCAACGGCGCCGAAGATTTGGCCAGCTCACTTGGCGGAATTGCTCGCACCGCCACGACCACGACAATAACATACAAAACCGTTGCGATCGCGAGGGAAAATAAAATTGCCAGAGGCATTGTCCGGCGCGGTCGCTGGACCTCTTCTGCCACCGAGACAATATCTTCAAATCCAATGAAAGCGTAAAACGCCAGAAATGCTCCTACTAATACGCCGTTCCAACCAAAGCCAGGGTCCACCGAAGTAAAAAACTGAGCATTAGTACCAAAATCTGCTAAATATCCTCGTCCAGCCCAGATTACCATACCTAGGCCGACCATTTCTACGATCGTAAATGCCACTGCTAATTTGGCTGATTCTCCTATCCCCCACAACACCACGCCACCAAGTACAAGCAGAATCAACAGGGCAGCCAGCCACTCCGGCATAGCGATAAATTTGCTTAAATAGCCACCGAAGCCGCGCGCCAAAACACCAGTCGACACAACCCCTCCGGCTAGCATTAAAATTCCAACCGTCATGGATAATATCTTTGAGCCGAAAGCACCGTGCATGTAAGCGCTGACACCGGCCGCTTCGGGGTAGCGTGACGATAATTCCATGTACGAAAACGCCGTCAATGCCGCGATGGCCATGGCAAACAAAAAGGCTAGCGGCGCGCTATAGCCAGATACGCCAGCCACCTTACCGATTAAAACATAGATACCAGCACCGACAATGTTGCCGAGACCAAAAAGAGTTAAAGTTACCAGGGTTAAGCTACGCTTGAGTTTTGGTTTGATAGTTTTTTTGGACATTTTAGAAAAATTTTAGCATAAGCATAATTGTAATACCAGATTGGCTTCTACCGGTAAACTTTTATTTAGGCCTCGAGACTAAAATTGTACAAGGCAACGATAGCTGAACCCATGATGAGTAAAAAGGCGGCGAATAATAACAATATTTGGGCGTTAATGATCAGACCATAAAACAAGCCAACCTGCGAAGCCTCGGTCGGGAACAGCGTATCAATGATGACGTACTTGAATAAAAAATTAGCGGCGTAGCAAATCGCGCCGTACATTAACATGCGCTTGGGTTCGACAGGCGCCCTTTTGAGTTTAACTTGTTTGGCTTTGACCACGGTGCGCTTCACCTTTGACTTCGAGGGTGAAGTTTTGCGATGTCTGACAACGCGTCTTTTGCTCATTTGATTTGCTCTATTTCTATTAGTGCTTATGTTTTATACACATATTCTACATATTTAAGTAGTTTTTTTGCAAGTATATGACAAACTCCTGACAATACCTCATCAAGAGTTCGTCAGGAGTTTATTGCAAAACCAGTCATTTCGTCTGGCTCCGCGTACAAACAAATTGGACAGGATATTTCGTAGAACACCTGTTGTTTGGCAATTACCAGCGGGCTTGGCGACGAGAAAAGAACAAATATCTTCTCTTCGCCGTGAGTCAGCTTAAGAACGGTTCGGCCTTGGTAGTTTCTCGGTATTTTCTGCGACAGAATTGGCGAATCACCCGCCCCGCCCCGTCGATCATGCTCGACTTTCATCAAAAACTGGATATGCCTGAGCCAATAAGCCGGCACTCGCCTGGTCTTGAAAAGAGCCGCGAAGGCTTGCACCAAGGCCCAGTCCTGAACGTGATCAAAATCGGGTAGTCGCATCTGGGAAAACGCCCGGGCCGTCTCAAGATGCAAGACCGGGTTATGTGGTCGCCGGTAACGATCCAACTGACTACACCTCCGTCAGTAATAGAGTGGAACATAGGCAAAACGTGGATTATTCAGTGCCACTGACCCATCCTGCAAACTCAGAGATGCTTCTGCCAGATCGACATCAAGCGGTGGCAGCAAGAAGACCGCCATTTCACAGTCTGCCAGCCTTAACGCGAACAAACCATCGTCCGATTTAAGCTCCCAATCGATGAACTGAGGGTTGCCGCGACCACACCAGCGACCAATGCGAAACCGCTCATCAGCGTAATTAGCCTGCAAGACCCCAGCTTTTAGTTCATGGCCCGTCGAGGGCTTGAGCACCTTGCCATACTTCAGTAAGCAATGTATCCGCTCGCGCCAATCATACCCGCTCGGCACGTCGCGCCAATAATCGCCACTCTCCATATCAAGACCATAGAGCTCGATCATATCAAGCATATCTCCTCCTGGTACTAGCAAAACTCATTGTATGCTCTAGCTGTAATTATATTGAGACGATAATTAATAATAAAGCGTAAGCTCGTACTCTGGCACATCAGAACATTACGGTCACCGCTCAATCATTTGCTATAATACTTACGTTTTTAATTTAAGCCGCAATTAACGAAAGGAAGAACTATTGAGTGAACCCAAGTCAGAAACCCTGGAAGATAGAACCACCATCCAATCTATTCATCGACTATTGCCTGAAATTGGCGAAACCAAAGAAAAAATTAAAGTCTTACGCGAGCAGCTGCGTGATGTCATGGAGCAGAACGAAGAATACACCCAGCTAGCCGAAGAAATTAGCGAATTGTCAAACAAGCGCCTGCAAGCCAAAAAACTACTGGCGGCCGATCGGGATTACCAAAAGGTCAACGCCGACCTGGATGATTACAAAATAAAGCTCAAGGATTTACAAGAGATTATGAGCCATTATCTCGTCACCTACTACAACGAAACGCGCAGTACGCGCTTGCGCGACAACGACGGTGAGACGAGATCGGTCATACTAAGCGCTAAAATTGGCAAGCCGGAAGCTGATATGGGATAGTAGCGACTGACGCCCAAGAGCAATGCCATCAGGGCTTGCCCAAGTCACGCATCTATGTTATTATAGTCAGGTTATGAAATCTGGTATTCACCCCGAATTTGTCAAAGCCAAAGTCACTTGCTTATCGTGCAAGACAACTTTCGAAACCATGTCGACTACTCCCGAGATCCACGTCGAGCTGTGTTCGAATTGCCATCCCTTCTATACTGGCAAGCAAAAGTTAGTCGATACTGCCGGCCGGGTTGACCGTTTTCGAGCTCAGCGCGAGAAAGCCCAAGCACTACAGGCAACTAGCGTCTCAAAATCCAAAAAATCTTCTAGTGACGACGCTAAAGAAGATAAGAGCACCAAGCAAAAGCTCGCCGAAATCAAGCAAGAAATTAAAAAACACACTATCGACGCTAAGCCCGCTAACGATTCGGATAAATAATAATTAAACCCCGACAGCCTGCACTCTGCTATAATCGGCAGTAAGGCTGTTTTTGTTATTAAAAATGATTGATCAAGCTAAAATTAATGAAATCAAGGATCGCTTAAGCCAAATTGAGCAAAAATTGAGCGATCCGGCTGTATATACCAGCTCCAAGTCCGCTAAGCTTGTAGCTGAGCAGCGCGATCTGATTGCCAAGCTGGAGTTATTCGAGCAAGTTATAAAAACCGAGCAGGAATTGGTTGACGCCCAGGCGATGTTAAATGACGCTGATTTGTCAGAGCTAGCTCGAGAGGAGATTGAGCGATTAAACCGTGAGCTCGAAGAGCTCCAGGCTAAGGTGCGAGTCGCGCTCGTGCCAAAGGATCCTAATGACGCCAAATCGGCCATTATCGAGATTCGAGCTGGAGCGGGCGGGGACGAATCAAGCTTGTTTGCTGGTGAGCTCGCTCGGGCTTACGCGCGTTTCGCCGAAAATCATAGCCTTAAAATGACCATACTCAGCGATAGCCCCAATGAAGTTGGCGGCTACAAAGAAGCAATTTTTGAAGTTACCGGCAATGACGCCTATGGCTTTTTCAAATACGAATCAGGCGTCCACCGTGTGCAACGGATACCGCAGACTGAATCGGCCGGCCGCGTTCACACCAGCACAGCCACTGTCGCAGTATTGCCCGAGGCTGAAGAAACCGAGCTCGAGATCAAGGACAGCGACCTGCGCGTAGATGTCTATCGCTCCAGCGGTCACGGCGGCCAGAGTGTTAATACGACTGATTCGGCGGTTCGCATCACTCACTTGCCATCAGGCATCGTCGTCACCTGCCAGGACGAAAAATCGCAGCTGAAAAACAAGCTCAAAGCCATGAACGTGTTGCGCTCTCGTTTGCTAGCGGCCGAAGAAGAAAAGCGACGCGCCGAACTCGGCGACGCCAGACTGTCGCAAATCGGCACCGGTGATCGGTCAGAAAAAATTCGAACTTATAACTTCCCTCAAGACCGAGTAACTGATCACCGAATCGGCTTTACTCGCCACAACTTACCCGGATTTATGGATGGCGATATTGATGACATGCTGAGCGCGCTACGTGAGGCGGATGTGGCTAAAGCCTTAGATTAAGCTTGAAAAAACATGACGATCAAAGAATTTTTATCCGCAACCACCAAGAAATTTGAGCAGGCCGGCGTCTCCTCGGCTCGGCTCGATGCAGAAGTAATACTTGCCCATACCATGGGAAAAGATCGAGTCTGGCTGCTGGCTCGTAGCAACGAGAAAATGTCAAAATCGACTCAAGCCGCCGCAGATAAACTGATCGACAAACGCCTGACGCGTCAGCCAGTTAGCTATGTCATTGGCCACAAAGAATTTTACGGCCTTGATTTTTACATCGATGAGCGAGTCTTGACACCACGCGATGAGACAGAATTGATTGCCGAAGAGGTTATCGAGCATGCACCCCAAAAGGCTGCCGTTATTGACATTGGTACTGGTTCGGGCGCGCTGGCGATCGCCATCGCTAAACATCGGCCTGATCTGTCGGTCAGTGCCAGCGAGCTATCAAAACCAGCTCTCGAGGTGGCAGCCATTAACGCTGAAAAAATCCTTGGCACAGATCATCAGATCGATCTGGTTAGAAGTGATTTATTTTGCGACATTGTTGGTCAATTTGACATTATCATAACTAACCTACCCTATGTCTCAAGCGACTACAAGCCACGCATGATGGCGGAGGTCAAGCACGAGCCGGCTGTTGCTCTTTTTGGCGGGCCAAATGACGGGCTGGACCTATATCGTAAGTTCTTCGAGCAGGCACCAAAACACCTCAAGCCGGGCGGTAAAGTATACTTGGAATCTGATCCTTGGCAACACCAAGAGCTCATTGCAATAGCAGCCCAAGCCGGCTTAAAGCTGGCTTTTCAGAACTACCTTATCTTGGGTTTTGCTTTAAAAACTTCTTAACTTCCGGCACAGTTTTAAGCGGCGCGATCTTTGGCCAAACCATTTCAACCTCTAGATCCGGCCCGACTAGCACCGCCAAACGTACCGTGCCTAAGAATTTGCGCCCATACAGGCTGCGCTCACCCCAAGCCCCATAAGCATCAATCATCTTAGTCTCAGGATCAGCCAAGAGTGTAAAAGGCAGATTTTGCTTGTCGGCAAATTTTTTATGACTGGCCTCATCATCCTTGCTGACACCAATAACGGTCAGGCCGTCAGTTTCTAGATCCTCGATGTTATCACGCAAGCTGCAAGCCTGCACCGTGCAGCCCGGTGTGGCGTCTTTGGGGTAAAAATAGATCAATGTCCGCTTGCCGCGGTAATCGTTTAATGTGTGTATTTTTCCATCTTGATCAGGCAGCGAAAATTCCGGCGCCGCATCACCTATTTGTAATGCCATATCTTTCCTCCTACTTACTAAAATTCTTATACTGCTCTAACTGATAGCGGGTCATCGGTGTTAGCTCGCACGCAAAAGCCTCGGCCAGACTAACCCACTTAAATTCTAGCACCCGATCAGGCTCAGTACGGTGAGGTTTACCACTAATGTGTTTACACAGAAAGGTCAGGCCGACCCACTGTTCGCCAGTTTTTTCGTCTATATGACCGTTATTGCCAATAATATACTGGGGCTCGATTTCGATACCAGCTTCTTCTTTGACCTCGCGGCAAATAGCTTCTTGCGGCGTTTCACCAAACTGCATAAGCCCACCCAAAAGTTCCCATTTATAATGCTGGTCGCGGGCTTTTGGGCCGCGCAGCCCGAGTAATATCTCATCTTTATCGTTGATGATAATAGCACCGGTACCGAGACGAAACTTCGGCTCTTTTTTCTCAGAGGTCATTTCCCCTCCTATTTAAAATACCTCTCCCAAACGTGGAATAATTTAGCCGTTGCGATCAGATCGGCAGCGTTGTACTTGGCAAGCTCCAAATATTTACCCTCTCGGTAAGCGTCGCCCGCTCCTGATCCAATCATATCAGGAACTTTCGGGCTCTCGATACCAAAGGCTCGACACCAACGGTGCAGGCTGCCCCGATACATCGCAGTGCCATAAAAGCTCAAGCTATCAGCCAAATCATAGTGAACCGACGCCCTCATATTCGATGATCCATAGCGGCCAGATATCAGGTCTTTACTCGGTCTAATGCCATGGATAGCGCTGCGGACCGCCATGTACGGCGCGTCTGACCGACGGCCAAAAAAGCTAATAAATTCATCGGTGATTTCGGCCAATGCCCAAAATTTGGTTAACATCTCGGCCTCACTCATCGCCACATACTTAATGCCATTTTCTTCCAGATCATCAACTTTCTTACCAACAGTGTCATAGTAGACTGCCCCCTTTTCCTCGTCCGGATCATAAACCCCGATGGCCGTAATCTTACCAGTCAACGGCGAGAAGACTAGCTTGTCTTTTTTCTCAGCCAAGCTTTTTTCATAACCAACCTTATCGATCTTCGGATCAGGCAGATTTTTCATTAAATCTTGTTTGGTCAAATCGTCGAGAGCATCAAAATCCTCACCCACCATCTCGATATCAAAAACTAATCTTTTTTTATTCATCACTACCTCTCAATAATAAATTTCATTGTATTTATCAAGCACCAGATAGTTCGCCTCTTCGCTATAGACAAAGCTAATCACGCCGCAGTTGCGCACGTCGTCGGTCCTATCGAGCTTGAGTAATTCCGCTTCGGTTAGGCGCTCAAGCATTTTCCGAATCATCAAAATCACGTCGGCATGAGTCACGACTAGTACACGCTTATTGCTTTGATGCGAATACAAGCTGTGCAAGAAGCTGTGCAAACGCAGACCAATGTCTGGAAAGCTCTCGCCACCTGCCGGCCGGTAATAGTACATACCATCCATCTCCAGGCGTTTAGCCTCCAGCGGCATATGCTTTTTCATACCCGACTGCGTGTAAGTCCCAACCACACCGAATTCCTTTTCTCGTATCCGATCTTCAAGCCGCATATCCAAGTTTCCACCCAGCTGCTCTTGAATAATATTAAAAGTATCAAATGTCCTCTTGTGTGGTGAGACATAGGCGATATCAAAAGGCTGAAATTTGTCCCGCAAGGCTTGGCCAGTTAGCTTGGCCTGGTCGCGGCCGTGATCAGTCAGCTCAACATCAGCATCACGAATGCTACTGCCCAGGTGCATTTCCTCGACTTCGTGATTAGCCTTAGCGATGGCCTGACGGACATTCAATTCACTCTCGCCATGCCGGATAAAAACTACCTGCTTGGGATAAATTTGTCGAGTTCGATCAGATTCCATACTTCAAGTGTATCACAACCGCACCACAGCAGTCAGCTACTGTTGCGGTGGTTGCTGAACGCCGTCAATCGGCTGCTGCGTAGGTTGTGCCGAGGGCTGTACTGGAGCTTGAGTCGATGGGTACACAGTTTGGCCTGGCGCTTGACCGACACCAGTGGCTGTTGGGTTGGCCGGTGACTGGATTGGTGGATTGGCTTGCTGCGTTGGTGTAAAAGCCTGCGGAGACATAACTGGTTGTGGTTGATTTTGAGCCGACATGGCTGTCTGTGGCGGTACTTGCGCGGCTTGGTCTACGGGCTGATAGGTGGTGTTTGGTGCGGGCGGACTGCCAGTAGGCTGAGCCTGGGTAGGCATAGCTGGCTGCGTGGGACTTGGATGGAATGTCGTCGCTTGAGCTGTTGGATTTTGGATTGGCGCAAAGGCTTGCGCACCAATTGGCGGCATGCCACCAGGCTGTTGAGCCACTGGAGCGCCCATTTGCCCCGGAGCTTTAGCTGATTTTTGGTGTTTTTTGTGCATAACTAGAGCAATAACCGTAGCCGCCGCTCCGCCAAGCAAAAGTATTACAACCAACACCACCGCCCAAGTCAGATCAACGGCTTCTTCACCTTTTTTAATTTTTTCCTGCGCGAGAGCAATATATTCATCAGCCAGATATAAATTAGGATAGGTAGCTTTCGCGGCGGTAAACTTCTTGATCGCCTTTGAGAAATAACGCTCTGAGAACAGATCCATACCCTCTTGCCAGTTACTCTGGGTAGCGCTTTCGGTGCTTAGATTAATATTTTTGCTCTTGGTCAAATCCTTTAAGTCAGCGATATCACGAAGGTAGTTGTAAGCACCCCCTGCCTGAGGGTCTTTTATGCCATAGGTAGCTAGTCCTATTACTTCACCATCGGTGTTAAAAGCTGGCCCGCCGCTATTACCACCGCTAATAGAGGCGTCCGTCTGTATCAACATTTTACCGTTACCTTGTGTTTTCTTAATGGCACTCACCACCCCCTTGGTAGCTGTTGCCTGAATTTCAGTGTTATCAACTAATTCGCTTTCGGCTGCACCGGGAAAGCCGATTACAACCAGTGGTGCACCTTGAGCGAGTGATTTTATATCTCCCAGAGTAGTTACGGGTGAGTTCTTAACATCTGCTTTTACGATAGCCACATCAGATGCCGTAAACGAAGCAGTTAGCAAATCATCAAATTTATAATCACTACCCTCCAGCTTAACCGGCACATTGACATCGTCAGTGGTAAACTTGTAAGTATTGCGATCAAATTTCGGTGGGCGCTCGGTTAGCTGCGCCACCAACGACTCTTGCTTATTGGCCTCATGAAAATAGCTATCACCCATTTTCGCAACGTGGCCCAAAATCACTAATAATGACTCTTTGTCTTGGACGATTGCTAGGGCGGCAGCCTCGGCAGCGTCTTCCCCGATTGATGGATTTTCAGCAATAAGTACTGCCTTAACCGCCTCTGGATCTCCTTTTGCAATCAAGCTCATTATCAAGTCTTTGGGTGAGTTGACAACAACGTGCCCATTTGTGCCAATGTAGCCATCACTGGAGATGAAAAACCCACTTCCCATCGATCCTTGGCATCCTATTAATTCTGCATTATTTTTTAATACAATATCCGTACAGTAGGAATTATACAACTTCACGGTCGCCGGTATATTGACCCCCGATACCCTCATACTGTCACCAGCTTGTGCATCTTGCGACTTACCATCAGCTGCCAGTGCTGGCGCGAATGCCATCGCCCTCAAACGATCCACCGTGCCTTTGGCCGGCCGGCTCGACTGATTTGTCAACTCACTTTTATCTGCCTTATGACTGAGCTTGGCGTTTTCGGACGGCGAGGAGTATTTTATTGATGCAAAAACTGCATCAAACTCCGATACACCACTCGTTCCGCTCTTATAATCAACTATTTCGACCCGATAAGGGCGGTCATTCTGAAAAGTATAATAATAAGACAGAGCACCTTCGCCCTTGATAAGATTGGCTTTGGCGGGATCTTTTGGAGTAACTTTGTAAGTTACCTTTTGATATTCTACGTCACCCCTTTTTACCTTTTCCCGACCAACCGGGGCATAATCAAATTCTTTACTACTCGGCGTGAACCACTTTTCAGTCAGTTCTATACCTGGAGTATTTTCACCATATTTAGCTTTGGCATTTTTTACAAAATCTTTCCTAAAGCTCGTAACAATATTCAAACTAGATAGGTCTATACCCTCGACAGGCTTGTTGGCACTTTTATAAATTCTGATTTTATTACTGCGATAAATACTAGCGGAATAGTAGCTGCCAGTCTTTAAGGCATCGTCGCCCGTAATCTGATCAATTGCGCCGTCTCCGGTAGCCGCGTTGGCCTCACCGACATAGGAATCTTTGTTGTAAGACACCTCAAAACCCAAGTCAGACTTAATGGTGCTCAAATTGGCATTCGCGTCAACCAGATTAATTTTCTTATTAACATCACTAAAATCAGATTTCGAGCTTGTACCTAATATAAAAACAATCACGAGACCAATAATCGCGATCAAAACTAAGCCGGCTCCTGCAAATAAAATATTACGATGCTTGGGGTGCATGTCTTGCATGCTAATTGTAGGCATATATTTCCCTTTTTGTTTTTACCTTAAGATATCTTATTATATTACTTATGCTTACATACTATTGTAGCAAAATCAATATATTGATACATATAGAGCTTGAAAAAAGTTGAGTTTACAGATAGAATTGTATGGTTAAATCACATTGATAAAAACCAAACGAAACGCTTCAAAGTGAACTCATTCTACTGACTATAATTTGTGAGCTTTAGAAAGTGAGTTTGGTTTTTAAGAGGAGAAGTCAATGCAGGCATCTGAGCAATAATCGTCTAGATTATTGCGGTATGCCTCAATTGACTCCGACGATGGGGCGTGGCCAAGTGGTAAGGCACTGGTTTTTGGTACCAGCATTCGCAGGTTCGATCCCTGCCGCCCCAGCCAAAAACTTTATACTCTCAAGTGACCGTGTTCCATGACCGTACTCTGGGTCTTGAATGCGGTCATGCTTTCAATAGTATCTACTTTATGCCAAAATAAAGCCGTTCATCTATCTGGAGGTCCAGTGACTACAAAGGTACTCAGGGGATACAGCAACCTCCCTGGCATCAACTGCGGCATCTGCGGCATGAACTATATGTACATCGAGGCCACCGATGACCCAAAGATGGTCAAGGTTCGCTGCTGGTGTGGTTCATCTTCCAAGGGTCCGATCGACCATCCAACAATCCAAGCTGCCCTCGGTCCCCAGCATCAAGCACCACAGGCCTGATCAACACATCACCCGTTCACCTGCGGCCCGTCCGCCATCAGGTGGGCGGGTTTCGCATTTTTTGGTTACTAGACCCACATACCCAGCCAAGATTTGTCGTTGACACGGGAGTGTCGACAGTAAATCTTGATTAAACGAGCTATACGAACCTAACTACCGCTACCCCTGGCGTTTGCGTTGATTGTGATCGAGTATTTTTTTGCGCAGGCGCAGTGACTTCGGCGTCACCTCCAAAAGCTCGTCATTCTCGATAAAATCAAGGCACTCCTCTAGGCTCAATATCACTGGTGGCGTGAGCTGGACGACGCCATCGCTTGAGGAGCTACGCATATTTGTCAGGTGCTTGGTTTTATTGACGTTTATCTCGATGTCCTCGCCGCGATTGCTAAGACCCACGATCTGGCCGGCATATACTTTCTCGGCCGGGCCGACAAAACAAACGCCCCTGGCTTCGGCTGACTGCAAGGCATAGGGAGTAGTCGTGCCAGTCTCAAAGGCGATCAGCGCACCGTTACGCGAGCGCTTTAAGATAGCACCAATCGGCCGATAATCAACGATCAAGCTATTCATGATTAGTGTGCCCTTGGTCTTGGTCATCATGATATTGCGCAAGCCCAAAAGAGCCCTGGTCGGCAATTCGTAAATCAGTTTGGCCTTGCCGTGGTGGTCGTTAAATTGCTCCATCAGCTTTGCTCGGCGAGTCCCCAGCTCCATCTGTACCGCCCCGACGTATTCGAGCGGGACTTCTATAATCAGCTCCTCGATCGGTTCGAGCTCTTGGCCATTTTCATGTCGAGTGACTACTTGCGGCCGGCCGACTTCAAACTCAAAGCCCTCGCGGCGCATCGTCTCGATCAATACGCTCAAGTGCAGCTCACCCCTGCCGCTGACGCTAAAGCCGACATTTTGATTCTCCACCCGCAGGCCAACGTTCGTCTCCAGCTCCTTATGGAGTCGAGATTCTATCTGGCGGGTCGTCACAAACTCGCCTTCGGTGCCCTTAAAAGTACTGGTATTCGGGCCTAAATATATCTGCAGCGACGGCGCTTCGACTTCGAGTACCGGCAATGCCTCAGGGCTCTCGGCGTCCGCTACCGTTTCGCCGATCTGCACCTCATCAAGGCCAGTCAGCTGGACAATATTGCCAGCCGTAGCCTCGTCCACTTCTACTTTGCCGAGCCCCTGGCTCATATATATACTGCCGACTTTGGTCCTGCTAATCTTACCATCTTTGGCGCATAGGCTGACCGGCGCGCCTGATTTTAGAGAGCCTCGATTGACACGCCCGATCGCATATTTGCCCTTGAATGAATCCCAAGACAAGGCCGTGACTAGCATCTGAAAAGGCTTATCAGGCTCAATCGGCGGAGCCGGTATGTCGTCTACAATGGCCTTGAAAATCACCGATAAATCAGCTCGCTCATCGAGGCTAGCCGGAAGCTCTGACCAAGCCTTGCCGCTGCGGCTAGCAGCATAATAAACCGGATAATGAAGCTGATCCTCGTGGACAGCCAGCTCCAGGAATAAATCGGCTATTTCGTCTTCGACCTGATTGACGCGACTGGTTGGTTTATCAATTTTGTTGATAATCACAATCGGCTTGAGATTGTTTATCAGCGCCTTGGTCAGTACAAACTTAGTTTGCGGCATCGGCCCTTCGTGGGCATCGACGATCAGCAAACAGCCATCGGCCATATTGAGCGTCCGCTCGACTTCGCCGCTAAAGTCAGCGTGTCCGGGAGTGTCGATGATATTGAGGCGATACTCGCCATACTCGACAGTCGTGATCTTGGCCGTGATGGTGATGCCTCTCTCACGCTCCTGATCACCGCTATCCATGATCAGCTCTTGACTCATCTCGGCTTGATTTTCCCTAAAAGTATGGGACTGCTTGAGCAGGCCGTCTAGCAGGGTGGTCTTGCCGTGATCGACGTGGGCGATAATGACAACGTTTCTGATTTTTTTGGGATCTTGGGCCATAAATAAAAAAGCTCCTACCTTCGCGAGAGCGTTAATGATTGAATAATATTATAACATAAGCGATAAAAACAGGCAAGTATTTACTTATCAGCCGTCTTCCATGAAATGACAAACAGAATGAGGCAGTACTAGTGCTCAATAATATGCGAGCGTGTTTTTGATGAGTCAATCACTTCACGCAGCTGGTTGTAATCTATGTTGTTTTTGAGAGTTTTATTTGGAGTTGCCTTGCGGGATGCTGATTTATCATAAAAAGCATCATTCATCTCCGGCACGTGCTTCAGCGCTAAATCTTTAATAAACTTTACTTTTTTACTAAGAACCGGATCGCTGGGCAATAGCTTTTTGAGCTCATCATATTTACCGGGCGCGACAAGAAACGTAAAGGTCTCGGCCTTATCTTCAACCGCGTTAAAACGGGCGTAGCCGCTGACAAACCCAGGTGAGCCTTTAGGATCATACGACTCAACTGGCATATTCCCGGCCGAGACCTCCTCATATACGAAGCCTGGTGCATTGAGAGCAAGCCATTCTGGACTATTATATGTTTTTAAAGTCCAGTCAACGAGATGGAATAATTCATGATGCACGCTTTGTCTAGCAAAGTCCTCAAAATTGCCCTGCGCAGTATTGGCACTCGATAACATTGCCGCGTCTAAATAAAAGGTATCTTCACCTACACCCGCCAGTCCCGCGGCTCGAGTACCGACAACCTTCAATTCGTCGATGACAAGGATCTTCTTGAGCTTACTGGTGCTTATCCAAGAATCAGGATACTTTGAAAGTTCCTCAATAAGCACCTTGCCGCCCTGCTTGAGCATATCCAAATCTTTATCGGTCAAAGAATTGCCGCTAATTTCTGGCCGCGTACTGCCGTCTTTTCGATCGACGCTAAAGCTAATAGCATGTTGCTGCGTGAAACGACTAATGACCGCCTTGGCCTCAGCTAGCGTTTTTGTCGCTGCGAGTTCACTTAAAAGAGCGGCACTGGGGGATGCTTTGCTTTTATCTTGATCTGACGCTTCTTGAGCACCACCCATCGATGGCTGAGCATTGGGCACACTCCGTGTCAGCACAAAGCCCAATACGCCCAAGCTTACAACTACGATTCCCGAGATCACGGCTAAAAGAACAGGCAATTGTTTTTTAGTAGTATGATGTGAGCTCGGCGGCGCTGCCGACAACGCGCTGCTGCTAGTTGGGTTTTGATATTGAGGTTGAAGTGGTGAGCCGAGAGCCGGCTGCTGCGCGGGCGCACCAAAAACAGGCTGTGGCTGAGTCTGGGTAGGTTGGCTCGGAGGTGTGTTTAATTGAGATGGGGCTAGCGGCTGGTTGCTAGAAACTGGACCTTGAGACTGATACTGAGATTGAGCGGGTAAGCCAGGAGCGGGCTGCGGCTGTGCTCCGGATGGATTTGACTGTTCGGGTGGCTGGATGGATGACGGCTGATTGCTGTTTTCCTGCCCGGGATATTGTGGATTCATAAAAGTTTTTGCGCTTAACAAGCTCAAGTATAGCATAAGCGTCATCAGTAAATACCAGACCAACTCAAAAAACGCAGCCTTAATTCATTGCCAAGCCAAGGCATCAAACCATCCTTTGCTATAATGGTCCTATGATCTACCTGGCTCTACTGCGCGGCATTAATGTCGGCGGTAACACCAAAGTTGAGATGAAGAAACTAAAAGCCAGCTTTGAGTCGCTCGGACTTAGTAGTGTTAGAACTTATATTAACTCTGGCAATGTAATCTTTTCTGATCCGCGCCCTGCCGCCAAGCTAACACCATTGATCGAGAAAATAATCGCACAAGATTTTAGCTTGAATATCCGTGTCATCTTGTGTGATCGAGACAATATCAGCTTGCTCTGTCAAAAAATCCCAGCGGGCTGGACCAATGATAACCAGCAGAAGACCGACGTGATGTTTCTGTGGGATGAAATTAACAATGCTGAGATTTTAAACAAAATCACAATCAATCCCGCAATTGAGCGCGTGCTCTATTTGCCAGGTACACTAATATGGAATATTGGTCGTGAAAATGTCGTGCGTGGTGGTGGTATTAAGCTGATCAAAACCGATCTTTACGCCAATATAACAGTGCGCAATATCAACACAGTCCGCAAGCTCAACGACTTAATGAACCAACCCGCTTAAAGCCGTTTATGGCACCGGCACTTGTAAGCTACCAATACCCAGATGACCCAAGCTGACCTCCGTATAATTCTCAACCTTGGCGCCATTGTGGCGGCACCGCGGCTGCTTGGCTGTATTATCGCCCACCATACAAACCAGGGATTGATCACTGGCCAAATTATCGAAGTCGAAGCTTACACCCAAAATGACCTGGCCAGCCACAGTTTCAACGGCGAGACCAAGCGCAACGCCGCCATGTTCGGCTCAGCGGGTACAGCCTATATTTATTTTACCTACGGCCTGCACTATTGCTTCAACATCGTTACGGGCAAAACCGGTATTGGCGAGGCGGTCCTGATTAGGGCAATTCGCCCCCTCCACGGCATCGACGCGATGTGGCGCAATCGTTATCACACGCCAATACCTGATCAGCCTCCAGCTCAAAAAATCAAACACCTAGCAAACGGCCCCGCTAAACTCGTCCAGGCACTCGGTATAAATTTTGACTACAATGGCCAAGATTTACTCAATAAAAATTCTCCGCTGCAATTACTTCCCGTTACAATATCAATGCGCAAAGATGCCGCAGTTTTTGATTCAACTCGAGTGGGCATTAGTAAAAATACTAATAAACGCTGGCGCTGGTACATTAAAGTCCTGCCTTAAAGCTTAAAAACCTCGTTAGACAGTGCCTATCACAACAAATACCCCGGCTTATTTATTTTTCGCTTGCCAAGGCGGATAATAAAAGTGTTAAGCAAAGGACAGTGCCATGGCAGAAAGCACCAAAACAAGGAACAAAAACTACAGCAGCGGTTCGGCTGCCGGAGGTGGAGCCGTCTATGGCCTGGGCCTAATCGGTGCTTTAATTTATTACTTGCCACAAGCTCATTCTTTCTGGCAAGTCATTCTCAGTATACTCAAATCCATCGTTTGGCCGGCTATCATGGTGTACAAACTCTTTGGATTGTTACACGCTTAAAAAGCCATAAAAAAAACTCATTTTGCCATTGTAAAAATATGAAAATTATTTTATTATATTGTTTACACTTTTACCTACAAAGTGAGTAAATTTGAGTATAAGCACGCGAGAGCTAAAAAGCCTACTAGCCAGTGCTAAGCCAGGAGATCGATTCTCAATCACACTACGTGGACAGATAAGTTGGGAAGATTTCGCCTATCGTTCTGCCGTCGGCCGCTTCAACGGCTACGTCAATCGAGGCGAGGTAGAGCTGCGACTCAGTGATGACTTAGCCACCCTCCATCGTATTTGTCAAGGTGAAGAGTGGGATGATAGACATGCCGGTATAGATTGTGAGATCGTCGGACCATCCTTCAACGCTGAAGCCTTTATCGACAATGTGGCCGCGGCCATCGAGTCTATACGGCCAATTGCCCGCTAACAAGCGCCAATCCAGCGAACGGAGAGCCTATGTACGGCCCAAACAGCTACGAAGACAACCCTACCACGAAAGTCGCGCTCAGCAGCAATATCAATTGTCCAATCTGCCGTCAGCCGATCTCGGGCACTGAATCGTACATCAAGCCCACGCTTGGGCGACTGCGCTACTGCAAAAGCTGCAAGGTCTTGTTCCGTCGTGCCAAACAAAAGCCAACCAAGTCGCCCAAAATCATTATCAGCGTCCACTCCAACCGCGAACAAGCCTACTACGAGCGAAAGAAACGTAAGTGTAAATGATCAAAGCACTCAAGAGCGCTATTAGCTACGTTATAGACTGGCTCAACCAGCACATGCCTCCACCACAGACGCCGGGGTCACTAAAACCCAGCGATAAGCAGGCAACACCAGAAAAAGGGTTCGACTGGTACGGAGAAATCCGTCGATAGCCACCCTAAACACCAAAGAGGCTAGCAAGATGATTATATCTTGCTAGCCTCGACTGCTTTGGCGGCCAAAACTTCACTGTAAACATCTAAATAATCTCGCATCATTGTGGTTATTAAAAAATTTTTAGCGACATGATCCTTGGCCGCCGATGCCATACCCTGGTATTTTTTAGGATTCTTAACCACATCGGCGATTTTTTTCGCGTCACGTGCCCTAGAGCCGCTCAAGTAAAAGCCGGTTTTATTATTTATAACTTGCAAAGCGATGCCGCCGACCGGATGTGAAAATACAATTTTTCCTTTCCACATTGCTTCTGTCACAGTCAGGCCAAACCCCTCTTTGGTCGAATTTTGAATCACTACGCTAGCCAAACGCTGCAGAGCGTTCACGGCAACATCATTATGCTCGGTAATAATTACAATATCCTCACCATCCAGCTCGCGTGCCCGACGCTTTAGAGCTTGATAGAGAGGGTAACCCTCCGGGTCATCGGTCGCGTAATTACCCATAAAAACGCATTGCAAATCCGGTATCAGCTTCTTGGTTGCCGCGTAAAGCTCCAGAACGCCAAGCGGATCTTTGAATTTATCAAAGCGGCTAACTTGCAATAAATACGGCCTGTTAATATCGATACCAAGCCCGCGTGCAATCGCTTTGGCGCGCAGCTCGTCAATTGGTTTGTTTTTCTCACTCAGGGGATCAATCGCCGGATGGACGATCGACACCCGATCGTGCGTCAAGCCGGTGATGTAGGCTTCAAGCGAAAAAATAACTTTGTCGAAGGCCGGATAAAATCCCTCCAACCAAGCCAGAGCTGCCGGATCAGCCTCGGTTAAATCAATGTGACAGCGCCAAATTAATTTCTTGTGCTTCAAATATTTGGCCAAGCCCAGGGTCTGAGGATCATGCAATACATACAGGTCCGCGTCATGCGGAATTTTTTTGGCGATTCTATCAAGGTATTTCTGGTAATAGCTAATATGGCCATCAAATGGCAGGCCGCATTGGCCCTGTAAGCAGTTGTGCAGGTTTTTGGTAATCGCGAAAAAATCATCGTTTGGCGGCAACACCCACCAGCGATAATTTATGTCCATATCACGAGATAGCGGCATTTGAGCTTGCAATAGCTCAGCCACGCCGCCGCCATTGGCAGTGGCATTAATCTCGACGATTTTAGTTTTTCGCAAAGTTTTGGCCGAGGCCCGTAATTCATCCAACGACACAGCACCCGCGACTTGAGCATAGTCTTCGAGCCGCCTGGAATTAAGATCAACAACAAACATATTACTTAATTGTATATGAAAGCTATCATCTTTGGCAAAAATGCTTAAGCTTGCGTTCAGATTTTGAAAAAAGTCATAATAGCTAAGTTCCAAGAACTTAGCACTTTGCATGTCCTGCGAGAGAAGGGTTGGCAACATGCCAGCACACGACCCGAAACGCTGCGATGGCCGATTCGAAGTCACCTGCCCGACCTGCGGTGGCAGCGGCAGCAAGAACTGGGGGCACGCCACTTGTTGGAGCTGTGGTGGCAAAGGCAAAGTCTGCAACAAATGTGGTGCTGCCAAGAAGTAATGCCCTCGTAAGGCTCACGCCTCGATCAATACGTCCATTCTTTACTCGAGCGTCGTTTGTAGCGGCAAAAGCCTCGAATCATTCTACTAAGTATAGTGATTCGAGGCTCGTTTTATTATTGCAGTCGGCTTGAACGCCAATACAGTGTCGTACCATGCAGATCTTCCGACTCGATACCGATTTGACTAAGCTCACCACGCAAGGCATCGCTGGCGGCAAAGTCTTTATTTTTGCGTGCCAAATCTCTTTTTTTCTGCAGATTAATTTCTTCGTCATCAAATGGCACTATCTCATCGACCAAATCCAAACCCAGCACCTGATCTGCCCAGGCCAATGCATCAGCAAGGCCACCAAGCAACGGCTCTGTCTCAAGACCCGCGACTGCCGCTAAAGCTTTTGGCGTATTGAGGTCATCTTCGAGGGCGGCATTGAAATCACTCTTAAATTGCGTGATCTTGTCATTATCCCTGCGGGTCAGATTAGCGATTTTAGCAAACTGATTTTTGCGCGCAAGATTCCTTAGTGCCTGCAAACGATTGCGTGCCGCCTCTATGGCCGCATCGGTGAAGTCCATGTGGCTGCGATAATGCGCGAGCAAGCACAGCAGCCTAAACGCTAGCGGATCTTTGATATCGTCAATTTTTTTAATATTAGCAAGCGACTTGCTCATTTTTTCATTATTGATAGACAGGTGCTCGTTATGAATAAACACATTGGCTAGCTTACCGCCGCTCTGAGCGATCTCATTCTCATGATGGGGAAATTTCAAATCAACGCCGCCAGTATGAATGTCAAAAGGACGCCCCAGAAATTCCGTGCTCATAGCCGAGCATTCGATGTGCCAGCCAGGGCGGCCGCGTAGATCGTGTCCATCGAGCTCAAAATCCCAACTCGGCTCATTGGGCTTAGCCACCTTCCAGAGCGCAAAATCGCCGACCCCCTCCTTCTGATCCTGATCATCAATCACGCGAGCCTGGGCATCGAAATTAAGATTGGTCAGAACACCATACTTTTGACCGGACTGCTGGTAAGCCGACAGGCTAAAATACACCCCGCTCTCGACTACGTAAGCCACGCCTGAGCGCACCAATTCTTGGATAATTGCTTGCATTTGCGCAATATTGTCCGTTGCCCGCGGCAACTTGCTAATACTGGAGCGCGCGATGCCGACCCGCTCGATACCATCAATAAAATAATCGGTGTATTTATCAGCCAGCTTAGCTAGGGCGTCCTTTGGCGCTAATTCTGCAAACTCACGCGCCGCTCGATCGATCATCTTGTCATCGACATCAGTAATATTAATCACCCAATTAACACTGAAGTTTTCCAGCGAGTGCAGGGTGCGCACCAGCACATCGGCCGTGATGAAGCTACGCAAATTGCCAATATGGACATGATCATAGACTGTCGGCCCACAAGAATAAACCCCAACTTCTGATTTTCTTATCGGCTTGAATGCTTTCTTTTGACCCGTCAGCGAATTATACAATTTAAGCATCAGTATTGTTTTCCGTTATAAATCGCCCGTAGAGCCTCGGCAGCATAGCGACAGTCCTCGAGCGCGTCATGCTGACCGCGCGGCGGTAAATTCAGCGCCGCGAAAGTATCGTCACCACGCAATTTGTCACCCTGGCCGCTGCGAGCTAGGTGCATGTAGCAAACTGGCCAGATGTCGAGATAATGATAGTCGTATTCAAAAACCGTTTTGCCTATCGTACGAAGCATTTTATCGAGCAGACCGCGATCAAGAATAGAATTCCAGCTGGCCAAAAAAACCTCGGTGCCAAATAATTCCAAAAAATCACGAGCTACTTCAGCCTGGCTGGGCGCACCGGCTAGCTTTTCTTCGGTTATGCCTGATACTGCTAGCGCTTCGGGACTCGCCTTGGATAGATCAGCCGCGACATAACTTAAAAAGTGTTTCTTTTCAGCTAGATTATTTTTATCCAATAGAATAGCACCGAGCTGAGTCGGCTCGTGCTCTATCGGATCGAGCCCAGTTGATTCAAAATCCATTAGCAAGATGTCTTTGGCAAAACCCTTTTTCATAGTCTCAATTATATCAGTTAAATCTCTCTTCACTACCTTCTTTGAGCTACTTTTGGCTTTTTCAAAAGCTTCTCCCCGTCATCCCGGGGTCACCTCTGGTCGTCATCCTGAACAGCCTTCTCCCATCGTCATCCTGAACTTGATTCAGGATCTTTTCACTAACTTTTCCAAAAAGCTTATAAAAAATCTCTTCCTACTTTTGTATTACGGCCAAATATCTTCTTTACTACCTTTTCGCACAAAAGGTAGTACCAAAAGCATGAGCCTTGAGTTCGCAAACAAGTGGCTGCTGACAAGTCAATTCTCGTTACTAAGCGAGAACTC
>CAZGYV010000002.1:0-109405 GCA_964530725.1 uncultured Candidatus Saccharibacteria bacterium
ACCTCCTTTTAGGTTTTGTTATTTATACGACATGTATAAAAGCGTGTTATAAAAGCGCTTGTGCTTAGTATAGTACTGACAAATATATAAAGTCAAACAAATTTTACAGCGGATTTGTGGCACTCTACTGGCTAGGAGCTGATGTGTCGCCACCCTGCTGACCACTACCCACATTTTGGCTGGAGCCAGAATCAAGTCCGCCGCCACCCACCAGCGAGTAGACCGGGTACAAGATCGCTATAATGATGAAAAACACCATGAAGCCAAGCACGATCATCATGACCGGCTCTATGATGGTCGAGATATTCTTGACCGTCTGATCGACCTCGTCCTCATAGAAGCTAGCGACCTTATCAAGCATGTCCGAGAGCGTACCAGAATCTTCACCGATCTTGATCATCTGCGGCACCAGGTGCAGAAAATAATCATTGTTCGACAAAGAAGCTGAGAGTGCCTTGCCGCCCTTCACCTGACCTGCCGCGTGCATGATAATCTCCTGAATGATGACGTTGTTGACAGCCTCGGCACAAATCGACAGCGCCTCTAGTAGCGGCACGCCACTCGACACCAGAGAGCCAAGCGTACGCGTGAAGCGCGCCATGTAGACCTTGCGGAATAATGTCTTAAAAGCCGGCATATTGAGCTTAAAGCGGTCAAAGGCCTTGCGCCCAGACGGCGTCTTAGCATAAGCTCGGGCGCCAAAAACACTAGCAGCCAATATTAGCAAGGTCAGCCACCAGAATTTATTAATAAATGTCACCACACCTATAAGTCCGCGGGTCAAGAACGGCAGCTGCTTGCCCAACTCCTCGTAGAGCTGCGCGATCTGCGGCAAGACGCTAAAGAGCATGAATACCAGAACACCGACGATAGTCGCCAGCACCAATGCCGGGTAGATCAGGGCGCCGCGAACCTTGGAGATAATCGCCATTTCCTTTTCTTGCTGATTAGCCAGGCGCTCGAGCGTCTTATCGAGCGTACCGGAGGCCTCACCAGCGGCCACCAGGCTAATGTAAGTGCGGTTGAAAACATCTGGGAACTGGCCAAAAGCATCAGCTAAGGTCGAGCCACCCTCGACCGAGCCCTTGATGCGCTCGAGGATAAGCCTAAATTTCTGGCTCTGCACCTGTTCAGATGCAGTCGAGAGCGCCTGGACGATCGGCAAACCAGCCTTGACCAGGGTGGCGAGCTGACGCGTGAAAATCACCCGGTCCTTACCACGCACCCGATTGATCTGCGAGATATTAATACCGGCAAAAGTCTGCTGGCCCTTGGGCACGAATTTAATCGGGAAGAGGCTCTTCTCGATTAAAAGCCGGCCGGCAGCCTGCTCGCTGTCAGCGGCAATAGTGCCTTTGACAAGCTTGCCGGTACTTTTCTCGCGAGCGGTGTAAATAAAATCAATCATTGATCGCTTCCGTTCGTTACTTTCTCATCATGCGGTCAAGCTCTTCGATGTCAATGGCGTAGTTCTTGGCTTCATCGTAGGAAATTTTACCCTCGTGGATGAGCGTCACCAAAGTCTTGTCCATTGATTGCATGCCGTGCTCAGCACCCGTCTGGATGACAGCGTCAAGCTGGTGCGTCTTGCTCTCGCGGACGATGTTGCGCACCGCCGGGGTAACGACCAGGATCTCAGCCGCCGCGATTCGCCCACCGCCAACCATTGGGATGAGGCGCTGCGAGACAATGCCTTGCAGTACGCCAGACAGCTGCACGCGAATCTGCTGCTGCTGGTGCGGCGGGAAAACATCGATCATACGATCGACCGACTGAGCAGCGCTGTTGGTGTGCAGGGTCGCCAGCACCAAGTGGCCGGTCTCAGCGATCGTGATGGCTGTGGCGATAGTCTCGAGATCACGCATCTCACCGATCAGGACCACGTCCGGATCTTCACGCAGCGAGCTGCGCAGCGCGGCACCGAAGCTGATGGTATCGAAGTGGACTTCACGCTGAACGACAATCGAGCTTTTGTGATGATGCTGGTATTCGATCGGGTCTTCGATCGTGATGATGTGCATTGATTTGTTACTGTTAATCAAGTCAATCATGGCCGCGAGAGTGGTTGATTTACCGGAGCCGGTCGGGCCGGTCACAAGTACCAAGCCACGCGGAAAATCAGTCATCGAGCTAACTACCTTGGGCATGCCAAGCTCTTCGAGAGAGCGAATCTTAGTTGGAATCAGACGCAGCGCGGCGGCTAGATTGCCCTTTTCGTGGAAGGAATTAACCCTAAAGCGTCCTAGGTCACCGTAAGCAAAAGAAAAATCAATCTCCTTGTCGCGGACTAATATCTGCTTTTGCTCGTCATCGAGCAGCGCGTACACCAGCGTCTCGATGTCCTTCTCGGTCAGAGGCTTGCTGTCTTCGGCGGCTTTGAGCGCGCCATCGATCCGCAACATCGGCGGCAAACCAACCTGCAAATGCAAGTCTGACGCGTCGCGCTTAATAACTTGATCTAAAAATGGCTCGATTCTAAGATTCTTACCTTCCAATTTTCACCCTCCTAAAGCTAATAATCACTGGCCACCCGGGCCACTTCTTCAATCGTCGTCAGACCAACCAATACCTTGAGCAAACCATCCTGCTGCATCGTCAACATGCCATCTTTTTGCGCCTGGCGCTGAATATCGGTCGTGGTCGCATGGCCGACAAGCAGCTTCTCCATCGCGTCATTCATCGCGAAAACTTCGTAGATACCGGTGCGGCCCTTGTAGCCATTGGTGCACATTTTACAGCCTTCACCCTTGTATAAAGTATAAGCTTTTTGGCTGTAAATTGGCAAATTATCATAGCCGAGTTCTTCTTGCTTAGCGCTCGCTTCGGTCTCGCTGCGCGGCAGAACCGAGCCAAGCACTTTATTGATCATCTCGGTCGCTGCCTGCGACGATTCAAACGACTTGCGGCAAGCCTCGCAGACTTTACGCACCAAGCGCTGACCAATCACGGTATTGACAGTCGAAGCGATCAAAAACGGCTCGACTTTCATGTCCAGCAAACGTGGCAAGACGCCCGAGGCTGAATTGGTGTGCAAGGTCGAAAGCACGATGTGGCCGGTCAGAGCGGCTTGCACTGCCAAATCGGCCGTTTCCTGGTCGCGAATCTCACCAACCATCACTACATTCGGGTCTTGACGCAGAACTGAACGCAGGCCCGAGGCAAATGTCAGCCCCACCCCAGGATTAACTTGAATTTGATTAATGCCGTCCATCTTGTACTCCACCGGATCCTCCAGCGTGACGATGTTGAGGCTGATATCTTTGATCTCTTGGATCACGGCATAGAGGGTGGTCGACTTACCGGAGCCGGTCGGACCAGTCGAGAGGATCATACCGTGCGGCTTCTTCATGCCTTCGCTAATCAAGCGGTATGAGCGGCCACGAAAGCCGAGCGCGTCGAGGTCGATCAGCGAATCAGATTTGTCCAAAATCCTGATCACTATTTGCTCGCCATAGGTAATCGGCGCGATCGCGATACGCAGGTCGATGCCGCGTTTATTGATGACAAATTCAGCCTGGCCGTCCTGCGGGATACGGTGTTCATCGATTTTCAGATTAGACAAAATTTTAATTCTCGAGATTAGGGCCGGCTCGATTGTCTTAGGCAGGGTCATGGTGTCTTGCAAGAGCCCGTCGATACGAAAACGAATCTTAAGCTCGTGGCGTCGCGGCTCGATATGAATGTCAGAAGCCTTGGAGTTGATAGCATACTCGAGGATGGAGTTGAGCGCCCGGGTAATCGGCGCGTCCTGGACGAAGTTTTGCACCTCCATCGCCGCGCTGTCGGATGATTTTTTGGTCGACCCCTCGAGCTTTTCCTCGCCACCGGTGTCCGTAGCGGCCGTGTCGAGCGCTTTGACCACATCAACATCGAGCGTAGCCTGGTAAGAATCGAGCAAGCGTTTGACATTGGCCTTGGTGGTCATGAAGGCGCTCACCATGTGGCCGGTCTTGCGGGTCAGAAAGTCGACTGCTTGCAAGTTGGTCGGATCGACCATAGCGACATTAAGCTGACCATCAATCAAGCCAAACGGCACCGCCATATAAGTGCTGGCGATGTCTTTGGGGATGATATTCAAAACCTCAGGCGCGATTACTTTGTTTTTTAGGTCGACAAAAGGAATATGCGCGATTAGGGCATTGATCTTAACGCTATCCTCTTCCGAGATAGCTCGCTTCTCAATTAAATACTGGACCAGGGGGCGATCTTGCTTTTTAGCCTCATCACGGAGCTTGTTTAAGTCCTGACGGCTGACCAAATCATACTTAATGATGAAGTCTTCAATTTTTTTCTCCATCTCGCTGGTGAGCATAGCGGCCTCCTATTGAACAACCGGCTTTGGCTTGGCATTGGCATCAGGACTGATATTGGGAGTGTAATCTTTCACCTGATCTTCTTTGAGCAAGACATTGTCGATCGTGTCACGGTCAAATTCCGCCACCACCGGTCGCGGCACCTCAACCTTGATACCGGTGTTTTGCTGCGGCGGAAAGACGTAGCGATAAACTACCGCGCCTGTGATGACAAAAACCACGACGGCAAAGATTAGAGCGAAGATATCTTTTTTCTTCATTTCAGCTCCTCGAAAGTTGAGTCGATATTAGCTTCATCCTGATAATAAGTCTCCATGGTCAAATCGGCTTTGATATTCTCCCCGCCCGGGCTAATCTTCATACTCTTGAAGTTAACCACCCGGCTGGCTTTTTCGGTGTTCTCAAGGAATTTGATAATCATGTCGTACTTACCCTCCAGTCCGATGGTGAAGACCAAAGTTTTGGGCTGTTGGGTGACGGGTCCAGTGGCAGCCGGCGCTGTACCGGTGCTTGAGGTGCCAGACGCATCAGCCGCAGGCGCTGGAGATGGCGCTGGTGTAGCGGCCGCGCTAGCGTCGCCGGTCTTAGAAATCGATAGCATTTTAACCCCACTGACACTAGCGATATTGTCCATCATCGCCACTAGGGCCTTGTAGTCCTCGGTAATTGGCAGAGCTCTTAGTATCATCGCCGCTTCGCTACCGATACCACCCTTGGAATCGTTGATCTTAGCATAAGGCTCTTTGAGCGCATCAAGCGCTTCGATTTTCTTATCCAAGCTGTCTTTTAGTTTGTTTTGAGCTTTTATTTCACTGTCACGGTGCGAATAAACCGATAATAGCTTGTAGATACCGAAGCCGCCGCCGGCGATAATCACGAAAAGAATCAGGCCGATGATCAAATAGAAATGCTTGGTCGTCTGCGCTTGAGCCAACGTCACCTCGGTCCTGGGCGTCTCTATCTGCTTGCTTTGCTTGAGCTGTTTTTTGTCTGGTTTCATAGTTTTAACCTTTTACCACGCTACTTCTTGACCGTATTATTTTTACTAAAGACACTCTGACTGGCCTTAAACGATATCGTGAACTCCGTCGCGCCTTCGGCCGATTCGCCACTACGGCTGATGGTCAATATCTCGACCGCGTTAAAGTAGTCAACCGGATCCGAATCTTGTTTCTTCTTGTACGTCGTGCCGTAGTCGTCAATCGCTGTCACAAACTTACTAACATGCTGCGGATCTTTATCAGACGTACCGCTAATACTGACCGTGTAATCATCGGTCACATCAAATGATTTAACCGTTATATCCGGCTGAATCGTCTGGCTGAATTCGGCGAAAATTTTACTAGCATAGAGCCGATCATCGTTGAGAGCCTTGAATGACGCCAGGTGCTCTTGCAAGGTAGCGGCACTTTTTTCCATGTTGTTTTTATTGATGTCGGTAATCTGTTGCTTCTTATCCTTAATCGCGCTCTCATTGACCGCAAAAATCGCTTGGTTGGCAATAATCAGCACAATCAATGTACCGGCAATAGAAGCCGCTACCACGCCCACCAGCACCGTGATAGTAGTCAAAAGACGCTTGTTGCGCTTCTGCTTGAGCTTGATTAGCCTGGCTTCTGGTACTAGGTTGATTAATACTTGCATGTCTACCCCATTCCTCTCATTGCCAGCCCGACCGCGCCAGAATAATTAAGTGAGATCGAGCTTAGCTTTGGCTCAAGCTCATGCGGATAGCTAACATTTACCCAAGGATTGCCGATTTCGACCATCACGCCGGTGGCATTGGCCAAGTAGGCCGGCAGATCGAGCAGAGCCGAAGTACCGCCAGTGAGAATGATTTTCTCAACCTTGATCGGATTGTGTTCCTGGAAAAATTGGATTGATTTTTTGATTTCATCGGCTAGATTGTCAGCGATCGGCTTGACAGCTTTGTAGACTTGCGATTCCAGCTTGGTCTGCGACATACCAAATTTTTTGACAAACTGCTCGGCCTGATCTGGTGCCAAACCAAGATTCTGGGCAACTACCCGCACAATCGAGCGCGAGCCGATGTTGAGCGAACGAATCAGGCGCGGCACTTGATTGCTAACGACCGCCAAATCAGTCGCGATCGAGCCGATATCAACGATCACAGCCGTGGTCGACTGTGGCGGCATCAGCGAACGAGCTTCGGCGATGGCAGTAATCTCAAGCGCCATCAGCTCCAGGCCAGCCTTCTGTACGATGCCGAGATATTTATTAGCCAGCGTAGTTGGCGCTGCTACGATCAGGACCTCTTGCTCGTCAGTCTCGCCATTACCTTTGGGGCCGATCACCATGTAATCCAGCTTGACTTGATCGATCGGCATCGGAATGTATTTATCCGCCTGGAAACGAATCGAGTTATTGAGATCTTCGTGCGACAGCCTGGGGGTCGTGATAACAGCGGCATAGCCGAACGAAGCCGGCAAAGCGGCAATCACGTTTTTAGTCGATACCCGAGCGTCATCGGCTAGCCTCTTGATGATATCTGAGAGTTTATCCAGATCAACAGGTGAATCACTCGAAAGCAGGCCAAATGGGATCTCGATATCACCATAGGTCAAAAGACTGGGCTTGCCATGAATATCCTTAAGCTGGACAAGCTTAACGCTACTAGCACCCAAGTCCAATCCGAAAAAATTATCGTCTTCTTGAAATAATGCCATTATGTCGATTATACCATAACAACTATACTAACTAACAAGTAGTTTTTGTGATTTTTCACAAAGCTCTCGCCTCGAGAAGTGAGCAAGCTAGAATCGAGGTGATAAGTTGCCTTCCATATATCTAATACTTGATCTGCTGTCATTGGCATCATTCCAGACGCCCCAGCCAACTGGCGGAGCTGCCAAAAACTGCCCGCTGGCTATGACTTGCTCGGCAGAGTCATTAAGACTCGACGGATTGCGATAGTACTTACGACCCCAGACAATTCCACTGCGACCCGCTACCGAACCCCTGATTCTCAGCTGCTTATCGCAATTTTTGTTACCACCATTCTGCTTGTAATAATCTTCGGCACCTACGCCCTCACCCGATCGATAGCAAGTATATATCTTGCCAACCGCGTAAATTGAAGTGTGCAGATCGGTTACATCGGGATCTATATAGACATTGCCAGTCGCCACGATAGCCATCTGGGGTAAATTCTTGAAGTCCTGATAGCCGCTGCCCTGAACCGCTGTACATACGTTGGTCCTAATATACACGTCTTTAGTGTTATTACCATTAACATCGGCCCAAACAGTCAGACGACCGCCTTTATCAAAATACAAATTATTGCCACTATTGACCGCGCACGACTGAGGCGGGGTTGTATCACCTATTGTCAAGGGGCTGCTATTACTAGGGTGAGTGCGCAGCAAAACTCCGGCGGTACACGATATGGTACCATAGGCGATGGCAGAATCGCGGGCGGCAGCGGTAGTACCTTGAGTGGAATTTGCCGGGTTAGAGACACTAAAGTCAGATCGCGTAATGTCTGAGTTCGATTGTCTAAGCTGGGCAAGGCGAAATGTCCGATAACGCAAGCCACTCACACCATTGGGGTCGCCGCAATTACTACCGCTTGGAGGCGGCGATAAGTGATCGTTGTTGTCCCAAATTGTACTCACACTATCGACCATGCCATCAGCATCTTCACCATTAGAACCTCTTACAAGATCCAGCGTAGTAGACATGCCACTCTTCTTTACAAAAGCATTTGTTCTTGGGTCTCCGGCGGGACTGGTTATGATACTAAACTCGTATTTGCCTATAGAACAAGCTCCTCTATTGCCCGACGAGTCAACAGTTTGTCGAGCACCTAGGGCGTATAGATTGTCACTGCAAAATGGTCCGGTATTAGTGCCCACGGAGCTGCCATTCATATACGCCATAATAACATTGGTGGCATCCGATGGCCCGGTATTCGTCATTACCACTGGCCGTGATCCGAGCGCGCCCTCTGGCTGGCCCACAACTTTGTTCCATGACAATATATCTCCCCCTCGAGTTTGCAGCCATGGACCAAAGTTCGGTGATGGCGGCGGGATCGGCTCGTAAAACCACCAGATGTGTATGTTGCCGACGGCGGGCTGAAAACCAGCCGTATCATCATTGTAAGCATTGGCACGCGGGTCTTTGGCCCTATTGCAGGTAGTATCGTCTACCTGGGTTCGCGTAAATCTGCCAGCATCCACGTCATCCTGATCGCACTTGGTATAGCCGACCAACCTCCAGCCGGCCGGTGGCGGGTCAGGAGCTTGCAAACGTACCCAAGTACGATTTCCAGTCAAATCTCGGGTTGGCAATACCCAGCCTCCGGTACTCAGGCCATAGGGATTGGTGGTGCTCTCTCTAGTAATTTCGCCCAGTGAAACAATCCTGGCATTGGAAAACGGCTGGTTCTGTATATTAGACGCTTTGGTGGCCATATCAGTCTTCCAACCATTAATGATGGCAGATGGATACGATGAAAGCTGAACTCCAAGTTGACCTTCGCCGACCCTATACCCAACACCGTTTGCTGATCGACCAGGTAATTCCTCGGTGATATAAGACTGTCCTGTAATATTATAGGCCTGGCTACCAAGATCATTTACACTTATAAGTTCAAACCTAAATATTAATCCATGTCCCTCGTCGGGAAAGAACGCGCAGTCCAGTAGCCATGGATTCTTATTCGAAGTTCCCGAGTTACCATCATGATCGCTATCGCTAAAGATTAATTTACTACCATTCTCTGGTCTCCCAGCTGCTCCCCCCATCGGGTAGCACTCCTCGCCATTATTAAGATCAACCCGAAAAACACGCTCATCTGTTCGATCCACGTAGTTGCCGTCAACCATTGGAGAGCTTGAATTTTGAATGCCTAGGTTGAGGTAATCATCAGGGTTCGAGCTATAGGTGCCACGAGGCAGAGGAGACAAGACTCCGTAATAATCAATAGTTGTGACTTTTACTGTAAAGTCCTTTGAGTAACGTGAAAATGTTCCGTTCGTATTGTAGATTGGCACATAGACTACAGCATCGACATAGGAATTCATTGGGCTTGGCACGGTCGAACACCTTTGAGCTGCATAACTCTCTCCAGGCAGCACCAAGAACACTAATAAGCATAGGCCCGTTAACACCGCGATGCGAATGATTATTTTTTTCATCAACCCTTTGCTGGCATGTGTGGCTACCATGAATTAATTTCCTGCTCAAATTTTTGTCTAATGCCTGCCGCTGAGGCCTTGATAGAGTCAACTTTAACAAAATAAAAATTACCATCAACCTCGGGGGTATTTGGCAGATCGGTCTGGGTCACTTTGCCCACTTTTATATCCGATAAGCCAGGCGATGAAATCAATGGTAGGCTATCGGCCCATCCCCCGCCGATTCTTGCAGATGCTCCGCTACCTAAATATGACATACCCTCTGGAGAGGTAGTAAACGAACCGCTTTGATTTAGAGCCCCGTTGGGGCTGAGCCGGCTATCCGCCTTGATAGCACTGACCACCTGTGAGGCATCTACACGACCAGCTTTTAGCTCTGCATGATAGTGGTTCGCTCTCTCTTGCGCATATTCTCGATCAGACGCCACGGCTGCTGGGTTGCGGAAGTTTGCCTGTATTTCTGGTGTCATAGCTTGGCTTGAGCTTAAAGATTCAATAAAGCGGCTAAAGTAAAATATAAACACTGTGCCAGTATAATAACCAGCCTCTGCCTGCTGCAAAGCCGCTTCTAGCGCTTTTGGATAAATAGTGATCTTATGCCAATTACTTTCCGTATCTACTTTCTCTTTTGAGCCGGTTAGTGCCGACTTACTGGCTTGATCTAGTTGCTCTTGCGTTGGCTCAACGCCCAACTTTTTAGCAGTTTGCTTACGCTTCTCGTAGTCGGTTAGCTTTTTAATCGCATCATCGCGCGAGACGCCAGCTTTCTTGGCCTCATCGACTATTTTTTGTAATTCTTGTTTAGTATATTTCTTATTACCGACAGTCAGAGCGGTAGAATTTGGATCGATGATGAAAGTGTAGACTAGAGCACTGGCCACCACCAATACAACAATCGCTAAAACTGCGATAATTTTAGCTTTGCTTTTGGCTCGCCTTGACCTTACAAGCTCACCCCCGCTATTGCCTTTTTGGTTCGTATTTTTCTTATTCAACATACAAATAAAACAGTAATGCTTGAATTTATATTACGGCAATAGACCGTGGTAAGCAAGGTGATGTCTGCGGGCTAAAATCGTGGATTGAATTCGCCGAGATACTTTATTTTAGTACTCAAAGCCGCATCGAAATAACCAAAGCCTGGTGGCGGGAATGCCAATATCTGACCACTGTAGCGAACAAGCTCGGCTGGATCACCGGAGCCACCACCAAAATTCGATACAAAACGGCGGCCATAATCAAAGCCATTCGTGGCTGCCAATAAACCATTAACCGTCAGCTTTTCCTTGCATCTGCCTGCTGATGGATTATTGCTTTCACTGCAGGTGCTGATCTTACCGGTCGAGTAAATCGCCGCGTCTATCTGCTTCACTCCAGGAGCAATCGAAATATTGCCCTCAACGATGATACCTAGATTAGGTACTTCATCCGCGTTCGCGGCCGAAGCGGCTGCGCGCTTGATGTCGCCGTTGATGTTCAGATTACCCTTGACCCAAATCGTACCGCGCCCAGCATCGTATGTTATCGAATTCATTCTGGTGTTACCATTGTGACGCCATATCGTACCATTCGCGCAACGTGCGCCGCTACTGACCTGAGATACATTAGCAGATGGTAAATTATTCAGTACGCCACCATGGCCACCCAGAGCTTGGGTAAAGTATTGGTTGCGAGCAGTACAGTTCGTGACGTTCGTACCGCTGCCGTTTTTAGTCCATGCGTCAGTTAGGCCGCTAATCACCCGATCTTCGCCATTCACAATTGGCAAAGTCTCTGGGTTGATCTCGTATTTTCCACCGTTACATCCCGTCGATACGCCAGCTAACATATAGTGGTTAGTGCTACAGAAGCTCGCAGTAGATACGCGGCTTATAATAAGATATTCGGCTTCCTTCTGTGCGCTTGCCGCATCACGGCCACCATACTGGCCGATCTGCTGACCGGTAATTTTACCAAGCGACACGATGTTGCCGCCCTGCGTTTGCAGCCAGGGGTAAAACTTGGATTCAGGTTCGTATGCTACCCACACATTGATCAGGCCCCCACCGCTTAAATGGTCAGTACGATAATTACCACCGCTAATAGGCTGGAAACGTATAAAGCGATTATCCCTATCAAAAATATAGAATCCAGCCATCTTCCAGCCACTCAGTGAAGTTGGCGATGAGAATACATCGTAACTACCTGCCGGCAAACTCATCTGATATCCATTACAGCCACGAGCATCAGGTAAGCAAGCTCCCGTCTGAGTCCTGCCACCACCTTGTGCGTTAACCGTGATGCCATTGGCAATTGGTCCAGGCAAGAAATTTGACGCAGGAGTGCCGCTACCCTGATAGACTACTTTTAGCCCTTGGATTATCGCCCCGCGTTTAGCCACGACCGTAAAGGGAACATTAAAAGCCCCACCATTGGGATGGCCAGTGATCACCACAGAAGTCGGTGATCGATATTCTATTAAGCCAGGCCCTCCTGCATCATAAACTTCGAGAATTTCAATTTTAATATTAATCGAAGCCCCATCTGGTGCGTTGGGCAAATCACCCGGTTCGATATTCATACAGTCAAGCACCCAGCGATTCGGATTGTTCGGATAAGATGAAGGATAGCCTGGTTGATTAAAAATCAGTTTGCGACCAGCCGGCTCGCCGCCCATAGCGCAAGCCACACCATTCCTACTATCTACCTCGTATTCCCTAGAAACAGTCTTATCGTAATGATTCCAGTAATTTTGCTGGGGAATTCCTGGTGAGTCCAAGTTCTGATTAGTATATGACAACGCGTCGTCTGTATATATTCTCTTGCCATCGGTCCCAAGTGGAGATTGGCCGGTCACTCTGACCTTGTAGTGACTCGAGTAACGTTTAAAATTGCCGCTTTCATCTAAGATCGGCACCCTAATCGAGACATCAACCCGCGGATTAGCATCATCGAAGTTAGTCTTACAACGATCGTCCGTCGCGTCCCATGGTGGCGGTGGAAGTGGAGCTGGTCGAGATCGTGCGCCATGAGCCGGTGCAGCCGGCGATAAAGCGGCCAACGCAACCAGGGCAACTGCCAATAGCCCTAACCGCCCTAGTAACCGGCCGGCCATTTTTTTATACGAATCTCTACGCGTCATCATTTCACCACCTTCACGGCGCTAAGGGCAGCATTGTATTGTTGCTCGATATCAGGCTGAGCCTTAACGATCAATTTTAAATTAACAAAATAAAAGTAGCCATCGACCTGGGGATTATTGGGCTTATCAAACAGAGTTACCTGCCCCAGCTTGATCTCGGTCAAGCCGGGCGAAGTCATCGCCAGAACATCCTCCCGCCATACCAATTTAGTGCTCTCCGTCAAGCTATTAGTCAAGCTTTGCTCGCCCTGATCATTGACTCGGAAATGACCGCTTCTATTGCTAGAAAACCGCGGTGCCAACTTAGCATCCTTTAAAATTTCTGCGGTCACTTTTTCGCCAGTCATCGACTTATTTTTAATTTGATCGTAATAATACTGCACCTTGTCTTGGGCGTATTCGCGATCTTTAGCGATCGCAGCAGCATCGCGGTAATTCTCTGGTGGCTGTTCAAGACTTGCCATACCAGTCAAAGCTTCTTGCAGGCGACTAAAGTAAAAATAAAAAGCGTCACCATCATAATAACCCTCTTTCGCCTGAGCCAGAGCGGTTTCTTGAGCCTGGCCATAAGCCGCTACCCTGCGCCAAGCTGAAGCTTGCGAAGCATCAACTTGATGCGGGTATTTGCTAGCTATCGCGCTTTCTAGTTGCTGCTCGCTCGGCTCAGCGCCCACCTTGGCAGCAGCAGCTCTTCGCTTCTCAGTATCGATCATTGTATCCAATGCTTCCTGAGCGTTTACTTTATCTTTGGCAGCTTCGTCCTGAACCTTTTTGACATCACTTTTAGTAAATTTCTTGCCGTCAATCGTAAAGGCAGTATCGTTCAAGTTGGCAATAATCAAAAAAAGTAAGCCGGCAGCCGCTAATACGCCAAATATTATCAGTCCAAAATAGACTCCCTTGGTTTGCAGGCGAATCGAGCTATCATGATTTTTCACATCAAGACTTTCACGCTCCGCATCGGACAGCGTATTGGTGTCAAGCTCTACCTCATTTTTAGTTTCAGCTTTTTTTGGCATGCAAATAATTAGTGCTTATTTATAACATAATAAGCCAAACGGCCCTGACTATGCAAACTTTTTATGGTTAAAGCAATTAGGTGATGTCACGCAGACGATGTATTTATTAAATATTGATTGGTAGCAATAGAAAAAGTCCGGAGCGGGCAGGCGCTTTTGCGCCACGCCGCCCCGGACTGTCGGTGAGAATCTAGCCTGCCTCACCATCCCTTTCGAGCTGCCGTTTCTGCCAGTCCTCGCGGCTCAGCTCGGTCAGTACTTCATCGACCCAGCAGCCGACGCGGAAATACTCCTCGTGCCAGCGCCCGACCTCGCGAAAGCCAGCCGTCGCCTGTAGATTGCCACTGGCCACGTTGGGCGCCAAGTACGACGCCTTGATCTTGCGCAGCGGCAAGCTAGTGAAGATATGGTCGACCGCCAGGCGAAGAGCCTGGCTGGCAATCCCCCGCCCCCACAGCGCCTTGTCTCCGATGAACAGACCAGCCACGCCCGTGCTGCGCCGCCAATCGATTTTATCGAGCCCGACCGCACCGATCGGCCGCCGATCGTCGACATGCTCGATCGTCCAGCCGAATGTATTTGGATCGGCAGCGCGCTCTTCGATCCACGCTTCCTCGCCCGCCAAACTAAGCGGTGAAGAAGTGGTCAGATAACGTATCACTTCCGGGTCGGCCATGAAACCGATGAAAGCTTTGGCGTCTTCCGGGCAATGCGGCCGCAGCCTGGCCTGCGCGCCTTCGATAATCGGTCCGTGCATTACACACTTCCTTTTATTGTCAAAAAGTTACTCTCGCAACCCCGGCCCAACTGGATTATTGGGCCAAAATCACCTCCGAAAGGCGGCGTTTTGTACTAAAAAACCTCCATTTCGGAGGCAAATTCGGCACGATAATGACAATTTATAAATTATCTACAAGCGAACATACCTCGCAACTCGGCCAAGCTGGCCGCAAGTCATTGGTAAATTAAAAATGGTGAATTTTATAACCATAAGTGCTATATTACAATATTTATAATGTGTAGTCAAGACTTTATAAACGTGGCTGGTTCAGAAAAATAAAGCCACTTTATTAATATAGCGGATTATAAATCCCTGTAGGTTCTCTCGTCGCGCTTGGCGATTGCAATTAGCTCAGGCACCGATCCCTTTTGAGCCCTGAATATAATTCGATAATTACCTACTCTCACCCTGTAAAGTCCCGTGCGGCCTTTGAGTGGTTTTACATCGAGCTCGCCTAGATCATTAGAGGTAATCTGCCTTACGACGGGCAAAAGTAGACGCAGCTGTTTTGGTGGAAGCTTCCGCAAAAGCTTTGCTATTTTGTCTGCCATAACTACTTCGTCAGTTTCTCAAGCGCTTCTAAAACATCCTTGGCCGGCACGCCGGCTGGATTGATTTCGCGAAAATCCACGACAGTTTCCCACTGCCCTTCGTCGCCCCATTCGTCAACGATCCGCTGACCTTTGATGCGGCGAACCAGTGTCTCGCGTATAAAATCGCTCCTGCTGGCATACTCGCCCCGCGCCAACTCATCAATTTTCTTAACTAAATCTTCAGGTAGTGATATATTAATAGTTTTACTCATACAATTATTGTATGTTATTTGTATGTATATGTAAATACAAATTTATGGCTTAATCTGTTAAAATATTTAATATGAGCCTATCTATCGGCATCGTTGGCCTGCCCAATGTCGGCAAGTCGACCCTTTTTAATGCCCTGACCAAAAATCAAGTCTTAGCCGCCAACTACCCCTTCGCCACGATCGAGCCCAATGTTGGCGTCGTTGAAGTGCCGGACGAGCGGCTGGCGCGGCTGGGCAAAATATCGGCAAGTGCCAAAGTCATCCCGGCAGCCGTCAGCTTCACTGATATCGCCGGCATCGTCCGGGGTGCGAGCGAAGGCGCCGGCTTGGGCAATAAATTCCTCGCCCACATCCGCGAGTGCGCCGCCATCGTCCAGGTGGTGCGAGCATTTGAGGATGACAACATCGTCCACGTCGATGAAGCAATTGATCCAGCTCGCGACATCGAGACAATTCGGGCCGAGCTCTGCCTGGCCGATATCACCAGCCTGCAAGCTCGAATCACCAAACTCGAAAAAGACGCCAAGGCCAATCCAAAAATCCGCGCCTCTGTCGAGCAAATCAAATTTTTAATCGAATTGCTCAACGAAGGTCACTTGCCACCACGCGACACAGTCGAGAAACTCGATCCAGAAATTCGTGCGCCGCTTCTGACCGCCAAGCCGTTTATATATGTTTTCAATATCGCCGAGGATAAGCTCGCTGACGCTGATTATAAGAAGAAATTATCCGAGCTCGTGCCTGGCCTGCCAGCGATATTTTTATCAGCCAAAACCGAATCGGAGCTGATGGACTTGAGTGAGGCGGACAAACGCGAGCTTCTCGCCGGATTGGGGCAAGACGAATCGGGCCTGCAGAGCCTGATCCGCCTAGGCTATCAGACGCTCAGGTTTCAAACATATTTCACCAGCGGACCGAAAGAATCCCGGGCTTGGACGGTGCGCGTCGGCGCCACCGCGCCCGAAGCCGCTGGCGTCATCCACGGCGATTTTGAAAAAGGCTTTATCAAGGCCGAAGTCGTGAGCTATGACGATTTTATGGCTGGCGAAGGTTGGGCCGGCGCCAAAGATGGCGGTAAGGTCCGCCTCGAAGGCCGAGACTATGTTGTCCGTGACGGCGATGTGATTATTTTTAGATTTAATGTCTAGCAATCGATATCAAAACGAAACCAAGGACCAACCTCAGGCTCTCCAAAAAGCTCCAGCTCGCCAATCTTACTAGGCAAATTCTCGACGAACTGATTGATGTTTTTTGAACTTTGAAGGATGGGATTAAGAGTTTCTGCTAGCGAATTCGTCACCCGTGTCCTCAGCTTGCCATTATCCTCCCAGGCTAAATAACTCACTCCGCGAACCGGCCTACCATCCATGAGCTCAACATAATAAATCATTGCACTCGTCAGCTCTTCATAGAATATCCCCACCGCGATGTCTCGCGCGAATTGCCGCGTCCGGCTGGAATTGCCATGATCTCGCGTGTAGTCATCCCAATACTCCAGGTCGCAGACCACTTCCCGCATCATCAAGTCATTTTTGTCAGTCAAAGGTTTTACTTTGCGAGCATATTCATTGACTAGTCGCCAATCGATTTTTTTACTAATTGAGTCGTCGATCAACTCCACGAACAACTTGCCGATAAAATTACGCCTCTCTATTTTACTCGATGCTGATTTGGCTTGCTCGTAGAGCTTGGCAAATTTTTCTTCTGCCTTCATAGCTTTATTTTAGCAAAATTTTCCCAAACTGAATTGATTTCTTGTCTATTCGTATTTTGTTCGCTATAATTAATGGTAGCCTACTATTAAAATGAATATTGGAGAATATTTATGAGCTACGCTACCAAAGAAGATGTCCAGGAGATTGTCGGCCAAGCAGTCAACGATTTGAGTGCCGTGATACACGACCTCGCCACAATGACTAGTGAGAAATTTGAGCTGCAAGATAATAAAATTGACGGGCTGAGAACCGAGCTCAAGCAGGAAATCGCTGATTTACGGGCCGAACTCAAGCAAGAAGTTACTGACTTGCGGACTGAGCTCAAACAAGAGGTAACCGACCTGCGCTCAGAGATGCGTCATGAATTTTCCAAAGTCCACGCCGAGCTAAACGATATAGAAGAAAGGCTCACCTTTTTAGAAAAACGCACCATCGAAGATGCCGATATGCTAGCCGAGGAAGTGCTCGACCTGAAAAGACGCATCAAATTACTTGAAGCTGACATCAAGAAGATAAAAGCTAAACGATAATTAATACAGGGTAAACTTGGGCTACCCATAATAGTACGGGCGCTATGGAGCGAAGATACGTATTTTATATTTCTACTTCACCCGCTCTAAATACTGACCGGTGCGAGTATCTACTTTGACCGTGTCGCCAGTCTTGATAAAGAGTGGTACTTGGATCTCGATGCCGGTCTCGAGCTCGACGGCTTTAGTGGCACCAGTGGCCGTGTCACCCTTGGCTCCTCCCGGAGCACTAGTGACTTTGATCGGTGTATTTTTAGGTAGATCGAAGCCGATGATTTTGCCTTTAAAAAACAGTGCTCGAATTTCAGCACCTTCGGGAAAATATTTAACCACCTCGCCGGCAATATCGCTGTTGACCTCTTCTTGATCAAAGCTCACCATATCCATCAGTGCGACTCGCGATCCATTGGCGTAAAGATATTGAACCGTTTTTTGCTCGATACTAGCCGGTGCGACTTTTTCGTCATTTTTAAAAGTCCGATCAAGTACGTTGCCAGTCAAAAGATTTTTGAGCTTGGTCTTGACCGTCGAGCCACCGCGCCCCATCTGCGTCTGCGAATACTCGAGGACGCGAAATGGCACACCATCGAGCTCTATCATAGTATCTTTGCGTAGATCTGTTATACCGTACATTTTTATTCCTTTCTTTTGAAGAAGCAAAAGAAGCAAAAGTCCTTCCAGTCTGCTTTGTAGATCCTGAATAGTGAGTCAGTGAGCGCTGTTCAGGATGACTAATGATTATTTCTGTTAGGATGATGGTAATGCTTGTTGTAATCAGGATGACGTTAACGCCTGTTATCGTCCTAAAATAGCAAACTAGTAAGCGAATTTCAGACTGTCATCCTGAATTTATTTCAGGATCTGTGTGTATAAATCCGCAAGATCAGGGTTTGCATCTTTTATTATGCTCAATTTCCAATCCCTGTGCCAGTTTTTCAACTGCTTTTCTCTGGCTATTGCCTCATCTGGCGAATCGCATGCTTCAAAATATACAAGTTTTTTAAAGTTATATTTTTTGGTGAAACCATCAATTTGCCTATTTTTGTGTTCGTAGACTCGCCTAACGAGATTATTTGTCACGCCTATATATAAAGTAGAATTATTTTGATTCGTCAATATATAAACATAGTAGGTTTGACCGTTCATTGGTTAGATGCAACCCCTAGATCCTGAAATAAATTCAGGATGACAAAAAAATTAGCGAACGATAAATGGAAGTAGGCCCAAATGTCTAGCCCGCTTCAGCGCCTTAGCCAGCATCCGCTGGTGTTTCATCGAAGCACCAGTCCGCTTGCGCGACTCGATTTTGCCGACACTGTTCAAATAGCGCTGCAAAAACTTAATGTCCTTGTAGTCGATATAATCAACCTTTTCGGAGTAAAATCGATTTTGTTTACGATTGTAAAATTCTGCCATAGTTTACTTTCTTATTTAATAGTTAATTGCTTATGAATTAAATTTCCTTGTGATAGTCCCCCGGGAGAGGCTTTTAATACTTCGATGGCCTGTGCTTGATAAATGTAATCTGTGAAGTGAGGCGTAGTATACCTACGTTGAACGAGCAGATTATATTTAGAAAGTGCAGAACGCGAAGAGGAAAAGCCGGCAGCTTAGAAGGGGATGTCGTCAAGATTAATCTCCCCCTCACCCATATCCTCAATCACGACGTCATCATTTTTCTTCTTAGCACCACCCTTGGCAGGCGCACCGCTATCGGCCGAAGGGGTAAAATCACCACCTTCACCGGCTCGATCAACAAAGTTAATATCGGTCGCTACGATCTCGGTTTTTTGGCGCTTGCTGCCATCTTGAGCTTCCCAGCTGCGGGTTTGCAAACGGCCAACGACCAATACTTTGCGGCCCTTGCCTAAGTAGTTACTCACCAACTCACCCAGTTTACCCCAGGCCACGATGTCGTGATACTCCACCGCGTCGCGTTTCTCGCCCGATGGATCTTGCCAGCTGCGGTTGGTCGCCACGCTAAAGCTTGCCACCGACTGACCAGATGGCGTGGTGCGTAGTTCGGGGTCGCGGGTGAGGTTGCCCATTACTATCGCTTGATTAAAATCCTTTGCCATTACTTCTTCTCCTCTTTCTTAGTTGCCTTGTCTGCTACTTCCTTTTCTTCTGTGGTTTCGCTTGCGCTTTCGTCTTTGTCGTTTTCTTGTGTATCTTGGCTGGCTTCCCGCACGGATTTTTTGCCGCTATCATCATTTTTTCGAATATAGCGAATATGGTCAAGCGACACGACAAGATAGCGCATCACCTCTTCGGTGATCCGCAGTGTAGAATCGATCTTGGCCACGGCTTGAGGCTCCATTTTTACCTGGTAAAAAATATAAATACCCCAATCTTGCTTTTTGATCTTGTAAGCAAGCTTGCGTTTACCCCAATTATCTTTTTTGACAATCTTGCCCTTGGCGGCCTCGATTATTTTTTCTATCTTAGCGCTGGTATTATCCAAATCTATTTCTAAATCTGGGTGCAGCACGACAGCAACTTCGTATAGTCGCATTCAATCTCCTTCCTTTGGTTCGCCGGCGTAGTTAAGCCGGGTTTGCCGTGGTCTTTAAAAAACAGTTGCCACGACAAAAAGGACATTAATGTTATAACCTGCATATTTTATCTTATAAATCGGTTTTGGTCAAGGTATAATAAGGTCATGATAGCACTCGCGACCGATCTCCATAAGGCCAAAGTCCTGAGCCTGCGCCAGGGCAGCAGTATTGGTATTGTTGGCAAAATTCTACTCGAGAAGACTAATCTACGCGTGCGGTTGTTGGTCGTCGATGTGTTTGGTCAAAAAGAGTCGGGCTACTTATTGCCAGATGATATCAGGCTATCAGAGGATAAAAAAATCATCATCGATTCGGAGGAGAAATTATCCAACAAAGAGGATTTGATTAGAGATCAAGCTACTATCGAGCAAGAATTAACGCTTTTTGACCTGCCGGTCATAACTCTCAGCGGGAAAAAACTGGGGCGCGTTGAAAACTATGCCTTTGATAGCACCAATTATCTGGCCACTAAGATTTACGTTCAAACCAGCATCTTAAAAAACCTGATCCATGACAACCTCATAATTGATAGGTCCGATATCGTCGACGTCAAACCGGATAAGCTAATCGTTCGAGACGCCTACGCTAGCGACAAGCAAGTCGCAAGAAACGTATTGCCAGCCGAAAATACTTAGCTTAAACTAAGTATTGTATAAGAGGGTTGAGGATTTGATCGGAATAATTATCTGGCTGTTAGTTGTCGGTGTCGCCGCTAAGTTCATAATCTTTAGCCATTAGCTCGTCCACTACTTCGCGCACCTGTCCGTAGCCGAAGCCCAAGCCAACAAGATAGGACATCAATTTGTTTTTATCTCGCATACGAGGTAATTTTTTTTCGGCGATTTTACGCAAATTATCCAATTCATCTTCCACGCTCTGCTGCTCGATAGCCGCTTGAATGATTTCGCGATCAATGCCCTTTTTTATTAATTCTAGTTGCAACACCCTCTTAGAGCGCGGTTTTATTAGATTTCGATCCGCGATCCAGGCACTAGCAAACTCTCGATCATTGATATAGTTCTCGCGCATAAGCCGCTTAACCACCTCATCGATCGCCCCCTCGACAAACTCTTTGCGCTTGAGGTAGTCCCGGATTTCCTGCTCGGAGCGTCGGCGTCGAATAATATATTCCAGACACCGCGTATAGGCCTTGGAAATCGTAGCATTTTCCACTAAGGTGTCGAGCTCTGTTTCGGAATATTCCTTGCCAATTGATAAGTCAAAATTTGAAAGCTGCAAATCACTGACGCTAAAAGCGTACTTGTCATCAACGAAGATATTATAATAGCCTGATCGCTTTTTCTGAGGAGTGATATCAGTTATTGTCGCCATATCACTCCGATTTGTACTGCACACATAAATTACTGCTTAATTGGCTTAAGGGAAGTTTAGTTGGCTGCCGCTTGCTTACGGATAGCGGCATCCAGCTCATCCATCACTTTGGGGTGTTCTTTGAGGAATGACTTGGCAGCTTCGCGGCCTTGGCCAATTTTCTCATCCTTGTACGAATACCAGGCACCCGACTTAACCACCAAGTTGTCCTTAACCGCTAAGTCGATCAGGTCACCAGATCGAGAAATGCCCTCGTTGAACATAATATCAAACTCAGCGACTTTAAATGGTGCCGCGATCTTATTTTTTACAACCTTCACTTTTACGTGATTACCGATACTTTTATCGCCATCCTTGAGCTGCTCACTGCGGCGAATATCCATTCTGACACTTGAGTAATACTTCAAGGCATTTCCGCCAGAGGTCACTTCTGGGTTACCAAACATGACGCCAATCTTCATCCGCAGCTGATTGATAAATATAACTGTTGTCTTAGATTTACTGATCACGCCAGTTAGCTTTCGCAAGGCCTGACTCATCAAGCGCGCCTGAAGTCCCATGTGCGAATCACCCATCTCGCCTTCAATTTCGGCGCGTGGCACCAAGGCCGCGACTGAGTCAACTATCACGATATCAACGGCACTGGAACGCACCAGCGTCTCACAGATTTCCAAAGCCTGCTCGCCCGTATCTGGCTGAGAAATCAGCAAATCATCGAGCTTGACACCAATCTTGGCCGCATACTCAGGATCGAGTGCGTGCTCGGCATCAATAAAAGCCGCCAGTCCGCCCTTCTTCTGCACCTCAGCCACAGCATGCAAAGCCAGAGTCGTCTTACCACTTGATTCCGGACCGTAAATCTCCACGATCCGACCTCTGGGAATACCGCCACCCAAAGCTAAATCCAAACTCAAACTACCGGTCGGAATGGTCTCGACTTGTACTTTGGAGCTCTCGCCGAGCTTCATAATCGCGCCCTTGCCAAACTGCCGTTCGATTTGCTCGACCGCTAGCTCTACCGCCTTAACGCGAGCACCTTTATCGCTACTGTGCTGATCCTTATCGGCCAACGCCTTGCCTCCTTGCTGCTTACTGGTATTAGACTTTATTATTGTAGCATTTGCTGCTGCCATTCCCTACTCCTTGTTCGTTATTTGTTCTATCACAATAATAACGAACACCAGCCGTACATGTCAATAAGTTTTTTAACGAAAGTTGGTAAAATGCAGCGGAAAGTCAAAATCTGCGCCTCGCAACAGCTCCATAACAGATTGCAAATCATCTTTTGAAGCCGAGCTGACACGCACCTCTTGGCCCTGAATAACTGGCTTCACTTTGGGAAAATGCTCGCGAATAAGCTTGGTAATTTTCTTAGCTTTCTCCTGGTCTAGCCCCTTAATAAGCGGCAGCGTTTTGCGGTAAATCATGTTTGCGCTTGCCACCTCGCCGCTCTTATCAAGCACCTTGAGGCTGATGCCGCGCTTGAGCAATTTACTCTCGATCACATCGACAATCGCCTCGAGTTTCAACTCCGAATTGCTCTCGATCTCGATCAAATTTTTCTCACGCTCGAAGGTCGCCTTAGAACCAGTGCCGTTAAAATCATAGCGTGTCATAAGCTCACGATTAACCTGATCAATGGCGTTGATCATCTCCGACAGATCGAAGTCTGATACCACATCAAATGAAAAATCTTTGGCCATAACTTTCTCCTTTCCTATTATTATAACAAAGTAAATTGCCCCACTATTTCTAGCAGGGCAATGCCTTAAAGAAAGCCGACGCAGACTAGGATATCATCCCATGTCCATACCAAAGGTTATTTCTTATCAATGCATCAACATAAGAATCGAGATTGGCTTCGAAAGCCTTTTCGACTGCTTCTTTGATGCGCGGCTTACTTGCCTGAATTAGAGCATTCACAAGCTTGTCTACTTCAGTGCCTATTGAAGCACGCAGCCTGCGCCGGAAAGTACCTAGATAAGCGCTGCGATCCTCGTCGAAGTACCCATTGACAGCCTCCAGAATATCCTCAAGAGAATATTCGACTGTATAGCTTCTGGAAAGACTTATAGCCAGTTCTTTAGCCAGTCTTTCAACGAACTCATCAGACGCCGGCATTTCAGCTTCAGTCATACCCTCTCCTCTTTTCAAGGTGATGATATTATCAAGTAATATCTAGCCATTTACAAGCAAAAGTGGCTTATTTTGATATCCGTACGGTTCTCGTCGCAAGCGACTCGAACGATAGTGAAATGAGTTTGTGAGAACTAGACTGCCAAGTAGTCATTCTCGCTCCTGAGTTTGTGTCCTGGTCGGAGTTTTGCGACCAAAAGTGTCAAGCTCATGAAAGCCGGAGGCTTTCATGAAGAAAAAAGATCCTGAAACAAGTTCAGGATGACAAAAGAGGGCTTATCAATTCGTTCAATGAGGCGTACAAGGATGGTACGCCGAATGAGCACCGCAGTTCATGACGAAGTAATTCGCCTCGAAAATAGGTCGACTTGCCTACTGCAGCTGCGTGTCTTTGTTAAACACCAACCCAGCACGCACCTCTCCCGTCCGACCAAGGCTACCAATATCCTTGGCGCTCACCACATTATTGGTCAGACTCAGCGCGGTAGCACCGGCGTTACCGGTCGTTAACTTGATTTGATTACTAGCCTTGAACACTTGCTGCGTGCCCGGCAGCATGGTTTGGCGAAAGGCTTCGTGCCCGTCGGTCTCGACAATAATCCACGCCGCCTGACCGTTGACCTTGACTGTGAGCTCGACGCCCTCGAATGGCACACCAGGCGTCGGCGTCGGGCTAGCACTGGCCACCTGTGGCAAATGAGCCACCACAGTTTTGTTGACGATCGCCGTCTTACCAAGCTTGTTCTTGGCCGTCACCTTGATCTGATTAACGCCGTCAATCAAAGCCACCTTCTCCCTAAAGCTGCCGTCCGGACTACTAAGAATCGGTGAATCATTGATGTAGAGATCCGCCCCGCCATCGACTCGGCCAGCGATGTGAATCGCGTTCGTATCGACCCGCTGCTCGGCCGGATTTTCCAGTACTAATTTAGGTGGTGCCGACAAAGCCGAAAATTGCCAGGCAATGTAGCCCGTCACGAGTAAAACTAAGCCGATGCCAAATAAAATTAATAATGTCTTCGGTGTGACGATCAGCCGCTGCGAATCGATCGGCTTCAAACCCATCTTCAGCTTCTTGACCGCTCCGTCAGCCTGCTTTTTGGCTTTCGGATGATTTTTTTTGCGCTCAGTCTTGTATATTTCTAAAATCGGCGTGGCCTCGAAGCCCAAAAACTCAGCGTAGTTTTTAACAAAACCTTTCGAGTAAATATCGTCGGGCAAATTATCATAATCCCCGCTCTCGATCATGTCCAAATACACGCGCTGCACTTTGATGCCGCGCTCAACATCAGCGAGGCTCATTTTCAAATCAGCCCGCCGCTTTTTAAAAACTTCCGCTAGAGTTAAGTCTGAGGTTGGTTTTTTGGAGAGCGGGCGCTTGGCAAATTCAGGTTTTTTGTCACGCTCACTCGGACTCACTAGTGTCTCCTGCTAGTTCGGTTACACTCGATGCCAACACCTCACGCGGACGACTGCCGTCTTGAGGTCCAATCACGCCGCGCTCTTCGAGCATGTCCATTAAGCGCGCTGCCCGGGCATAGCCCACCCGCAGCCGGCGCTGCAGATCAGAAGCCGACGCCTTACCTCGCTGAATAACAATCTCGGCCGCGTCCATGAAAAGCGCGTCATCATCACCGCCCTCGAAGCTGCCAATACTGCCACCACGGCCAGCGGTTTTGACACTTTGGGTTAAAACTTCCTCATTGTATTGCGGCTGCCGCTTGTCACGTAAATAGCTCGTGACGGATGCAATTTCTTTTTCTGATAGATAAACACCCTGGACGCGCTTAGGCTTGATAAATTCTGGATTCGAAAATAGCATATCACCTTTACCCAACAGCTTCTCAGCTCCACCCTGATCAATGATGGTGCGTGAATCAACCTGACTGGTCGTGGTCAAGGCTACTCGAGCCGGCACGTTGGCCTTAATCGTACCGGTAATCACATTGACACTCGGCCGCTGCGTGGCCAGTACTAGGTGAATGCCAACCGCCCGAGCCATCTGCGCTAAGCGCATGATCAAAGCCTCGACATCCTTACCAGCGACGATCATCAAATCGTACAGCTCATCAATCACGATCACGATGTAGGGCATGCCATCGACTCCTTTTTGAGTGTTGTATTCGGCAATATTGCGCTTACCGTGATCGGACAGCAAACGCAAGCGGCGCTCCATCTCCGCCACCGCCCATTTGAGAGCCGAAATAGTCTTATCCGGTTCAACGATCACCGGGGTAAGCAAATGCGGAATGTCATTGTAGGGCATCATCTCGACTCGCTTTGGGTCGACCAAGATAAGCTTCAAATCAGATGGCGAATTGCGATACAAGAAGCTTGCCAAAATCGTGTTAATCAAGACTGATTTACCCGAACCGGTCGCACCGGCGATCAGCAAATGAGGCATTTTAGCCAAATCGGCCACTACGACCTCGCCGCTGACGTCGCGCCCCAGCACAAAAGTCAATTTTGACTTGTTCTCAGCCAGTTCCTTACTACTCAAAATATCGCGCAGGCGTACCGTAGCACCTTTTTTGTTCGGCACCTCGATACCAACCAAGCTCTTACCCGGGATCGGTGCTTCGACCCGGACGTCGTGAGCACTTAGTGCTAGGGCCAGGTTGCGATCGAGCTCATTGATACGCGCCAGCTTAATGCCCGAAGGCGGCTTGAGAGTGTATTGCGACACCGTTGGCCCAACATTGACAGTCCCCATCACCACATCGATCCCAAAATCGGCTAGTGTATTTTGGATCACACCGGCATTATTTTTGACATTGCCCGCATCAGCGTGGGTAGAGGTCGACTCCAAAAGATCGAGCGATGGATATTCCCAATCCTTATCGAGCGCCTCGACAATCGGATCGATCCGCGCGCTCTTGGGCTCAGCTTTGCTACCACCAATCGTACCTTTGATCGGAAGCTTGTTGTTAATTTCAAAAGCCGGCTCATTAATCTCCAGCTCGGGTTCGTCGCGATGACGCTTGAATAAGGTCAGAAACTTAGTAAAAAGGTCCTTCAAACGGGCATTGGCCGCCACAATCAAGCTGACTAAAAGCAGCATGATGAGAATGAAAATTGCCACCGGACGGGTCAAGATCGGCCCCATCACCATCGAGATCCCCCAGCCTATCACACCACCGTAATCACCCACTGTCATGAGGCTAATGCCGGCCGGCGCTAAAACGAATTGAAAAATTCCCGCCAGACAGACAAAAAACGCCAATAGGCCCATTAGGTTGTTGGTTTTGAACTCATAATGGTCTTGGCGAAACAGCATCCAAGCCACCAATAGCAAGGCCAGCGGCAGTAAATAAGCGGCCATGCCGACTACGAATTTAAAGCTCGCCAGCGTCCAAACACCAGCCACGCCGGCGACATTGACCATCGCCAACACCAAAAAAACCGCCAGAAGCACAAGCAAGATAGCAATGATCTCACGCACTGCACTCCGCTCCAAAAGCGGCTTTATTTCTTTATCCTTGAGATCCTTTTTGTGATTTTTAGTGGGTTTTTTGCGCTTGGCCATAGCCTACATTATATCCTAGCACCAACCAGTCGGGCTAGCGCTTTTAGGGCCAAAAAACATTTGAAAAGCAAATTTCTTCATCAATCACCCTCCTAGTGATTTACTCTATTATAGCACAATCAGACCATAATTACCAGTCTTGTCAAATCCTACCCTGACCAGATAAGATAGTTGTGATGAGGAATATAATTCAGATTTTCAGCCTGCTAAGAAACATGAAATGGCAGGTGGTGTATCTTTGTGCTATAGCACTGCTATCGGCTATTTTTGGCGTACTCGTCCCCTTTATCTTCTCCCGCATCATCGATCAGATTATATCGCTCGTGAGTAGCAGCTCGAGCACTAACAGCAGCAGTAATATTATCGGCCTGGTAATAGTTTTTGGGGCAGTCATCCTGATAAATACTAGCTTTAACACTTACAGTTATTATTTATCCGAACGATTCGAGCTCAGAGTCCAGGAAGCGCTAAGGCTCAAGGTCTACCAAAAATTATTAACGATGGATGTGCACTACTTCGAAAGCAACAAGGCCGGCGAGATACTACAAAAAATCAACAACAGCTTAAGCAGCTTTATTAACTGGCTGCTCAATGTTGTCTGGCAGTACCTGGACGCGCTTTTTATCGTTGTGGCCACCATGGTAGCTATCATTATCATCAATCCAATTGTCGGGCTTATCTACATCGCCTTTGCAATATTTTACATCATTATTTTTTACCGAACCGCTAAGCGTGTGCGGCCGATTGATAAGAAAATGCAAAGGCAGTCCGAGATCGCTTTCGGCCACTACACCGAATCACTGACCCACATCTCGACCACCAGAACTCTCAGCGCCGAGCAATCGATCACCCGCAAGTACGCAACTGCCGTGCGCAAATCAAAAGAATACGGTTTTCAAACCGTCAGCATCTGGGCGCGGTCAATATTTGTCCGCAGCCATGTCATGCAGCTGGTGTACATTCTAACCTTTTCAATTTTAATATGGCAAACACTTAATCATCAGCTTAGCATTGGCCAACTAATCTTCGCGATTTTCGTCATTCAGCAATTCACCAACCGAGTCTGGCCGCTGAGCCGGTTTCTCGACCAAACTCTACGCACCGACGTGGCGGTTGGCCGGCTGGTCGACGTTTTCGCGACTACGCCGCTGATAGTAGACCGGGCGGACGCTAAAAAACTAACCCACCTTAAGTCAATCGAGTTTAAAAATGTCAGCTTTTCCTATCCCGAAAATAAAAAAGGCGCGGTTGCAAATATTTCATTTCGGATCGAAAGCGGCAAGACGATTGCCCTGGTCGGCCCATCGGGCGTCGGCAAGAGTACTATTACCAAACTGCTGCTGCGTTTTTACGCGCCTGATTCAGGGCAAATCCTGGTCAACGACGAGAATATCAGCGCCTTTACTCAAGATTCGTTGCGCACCCATATCGGTATGGTTATGCAAGACGTCGCCCTCTTTAATACTACAGTCGAAGATAATTTAAAATTAGCCAAGCCGCAGGCGAGCAAAGAACTGATCCAAGCCGCTGCCCGCAAATCACATGCCGTCGAATTTATCGACGAGCTGCCGAAAAAATACCAAACAATCGTCGGCGAGCGCGGTGTCAAGCTGTCCGGCGGCCAAAAGCAGCGTGTTGCCATCGCTCGAGCAATTCTAAAAAATCCAGATTTGATCATCCTCGACGAAGCGACCAGCGCGCTCGATAGCGAGTCGGAGCGCTTGGTGCAAGAGGGCCTCAAAGAGCTAATGGCTGGCCGCTCAGCCCTGGTTATCGCCCACCGGCTGAGCACCGTCATGCACGCGGACGAAATATTGGTACTCAAAAAAGGCCGGATTATAGAACGCGGTGACCATAAAGAGCTTATCAAGAACGATAAGCTCTACGCACGGCTATTTCAACTCCAGTCGGCCAGCGGCAAAGTAAAACTTTAACTAATTTTTCCTTATCAAAATGAAGGCTGCCCGGTTTTACCCAGGCAGCGCGTTTAGATGACTGCTTCAAATATTTTTTCGAAACAGTTCGTCAGGACATGTTGGCTGACATTACGAGCCGGTATTTGGTACCAAAATATATTGGTTTTCAGCTCTATTTCGGAGAATATCGCCAGGCGCAGGAGCAACAGCTCACCACAAAACTCGATCAATGGATCACCATGTGGGCACCAGGTCTCACCCTCGGCTCCGCGATGAATGTCGATGATGTGGCGCTTGATCGCCAAACAAATCAACCATTCCGGTTGATCCGTGCCATCGACAGCCAACTGATAAGCTGCCTCTCTCGTCCTTCCTGCTCGACTAGTTAGTGACTCATCCTGCGACACCGCCACTTAGAACATCTCCCTTCGGCTCTTGATTAAGGCTTGTACCATTGAAATCGCACTGATCGCATCGCGGTGAGGATTTTCGGCAAGTTTTGCCCCAAGCTCTGCCAGCTCACTACGATCGTAGTTAACTAGATCACCAGGATCACCCTCGCCGATAATCACCATCTGGTTGCGTAGCATTTCTTCGGTCACCATTTCAAGCTCCTCTGTCGCCGTTGACAAGGTGCACGATTTGCCATGATAGAGAATTTGCTAGCTGCCGTCAAGGCTTGTATGCAATAAGTTCTGCCCTGCCACAAACAAAACCATAATCAGTAAGCAAACAGTAAAATCCTTTCGTCCTTTCGGACTCATCAGAATGAGTACACACTCATTGAGGAGCGGGATTTTCACCCGCCTCCCACAAGATACCCCGTGGGATTTTTCCATCACCTCACATTACCGTGCAGCAATGGTTGTCGTGGCATTCTCCGGCGGCTTATCCGCCGGAACTTCGGTCTCGTCATCAGATGCCCCTTCAGGAGCACAGGGTGGACGATAGTCCGGATTGGTATCCGGCCAAAAGTACCAGTAATACGGGCTGGCCGCATTCCACCGGTTCAACGGATTGACCGGGTCGTACGGATCGCCGTAAACGCCATCTGACGGCCTAGGAACGTAGGTGATCCTGGAGCCGCTTGGTGGTGACAATCGATCCTGAGTCTTTGGTGCTTCCGGCATCTTTCCGGGATTGACTGGCTTCGGATTACTAGCCGAACCGGATGGTTTTCCGGTTGGCGATCCAGATGGCTTCCCACTCGATGAACCGGATGGTTTCCCAACGGGGCTAGGTGCCGGCGATCTTACTCCGCCTGACCCCGAGCCTCCGCTCCGCGCCCCACCGCTTGATGGTGCAGCACAAGCTTGGTCGCTTGCACATGCCGCCATCAAGCCAGCGACTAATCCAGAGATGACCAGCAGAATGGTCAACCTTCTCAAGGCTATCCCCTTTTTCGCTTCTCCAACTTAGCTAACCTATTATAGAATATTTTGCTATTTTTGTCCAGTCTAAACTTCAATCACGACCGGCAAGACGATTGGATTGCGCTTAGTCACTTTGTAGAGGTAATTGCTTAGCTCCTCGCGCATACGAGTCTTGATGATCGGAGAATTGGCCGGCACCGAGATGTCTCGCTTTTCAAAAATATTACGGACAATTTGGCGTGATTTATTGAGCAGCTCTTCGTTGTCCTTCATATAGATAAAGCCGCGGCTGATGATGTCAGGGCTAGTTTTTAGCTTGCCGGTTTTCTTTTCAACCGTGACGATGGCCGTAAACACCCCCTCTGAAGCCATTGCCAAGCGGTCTTTCAAGACAACTTCCTGGACGTCACCAATACCAGCGCCATCAACTAATACTACGCCGGCAGCGACTTTTTTACCTTCCTTGATGCCCTCTTTGGTGAGCTCTAGGGTTTGGCCATTTTCGATCATGAAAACATTTTTCGGATCAACAATACCGCTGCGCTTAGCGATTTCGGCATTGTGCACCATGTGGTGGATTTCGCCGTGAATCGGCAGGTAGTATTTCGGCCGGATAATATTGATCATCTCCATCACTTCGTCGTAATAAGCGTGCCCCGAGGTGTGCATAATGCCAAGATCGTCAAAGCCACGCATACCATTTTGGTAAACATACGGGCCCCAGCGCAACAGATTATCAACCATGCTATAGACGTCTTTTTCGTTGCCTGGAATAATCGATGAGCTCAATACTACAACATCGGTCGGTTTTAATTTGATGTCTCTGTGCTCACCGCGGCCCATACGATTGAGCACCGCCATTTCCTCACCCTGCGAGCCAGTCGCCAGCACAGCTATCTCGCTGTCCTGATATTTGTTGACATCAGTGGCTTTAATCACGAGGCCAGCTGGAATTTTAATGTAGCCAAATTTGACCGCCAGCTCAGCATTGGACAAGATACTGCGACCAACTATCACCAGCTTGCGCTTGGCTTTGGCCACCGCGTCAATAATAATCTGCATACGATTGACCTGGCTCGAGAAGGACGAGATGATAACCCGCTTGTTGTAATTGCGCACGAAGATCTCGTCGATCGTGTCAGTGATCTCCTGCTCGCGCGGGCTGTGTCCGGTCTGCTCGCAACTCGTACTATCACACATCAAAAGTGCCACTCCCTCGTCGCCGATTTCGCGCAAACGTTTGATATTACTCTCTTTACCGTCAATCGGCTCAGGGTCGAAACGCCAATCGCCAGTATTGACGATCGTACCGACCGGCGTACGAATAACCAGCGCGCAAGAGTCCGGAATCGAGTGGGTAATGCGCACAAATTCGATCGAAAAGGCACCCAGCTGAATCTTTTGGCCTAAATCCTGATCGACAATATGCATTTCTGGCTTAAAGGGCAAGCGGTATTCAGTCAACATGCGCTCGATGAACTTAATCGTGAATTTAGCACCGTAAATCGGAGCTGGTAATTTTGGCAAAATAAATGGAATGCCGCCGATGTGGTCCAAGTGGGCATGAGTTATTAGGTGACCGCGAACCTTGTGCTTGCGCTCTTCCAAATAACTAATGTCAGGCAAAATGTAATCGATACCCGGCAAATCGGGTCCGGGGAACATGAAGCCCAAGTCCATCACGATGATGTCATCTTCGTATTCCAGGGCGCAAACGTTTTTGCCAATCTGGCCTAAGCCTCCTAGCGGGATAATTTTTAGCTTGCCGGCATCGATCTTGGATAGTCTCGGCGAGCTGGCCGGCTTAGCGGAGTCTGATTTGGAATTGAAGTTACCATCCATGTAGTTCGGCCTGGAAAAACGATTCTGGCGCTGAGAACGCGACGAGCCATTGCCTGGCTTGCCGTTTGAGCTTTGGCGGCGATTAGGCTGCCGCGCGGTATTGTTAGTTTTAGCCGAGGTCCGGCGCGAACTACCGGCTTGGTCGCCAGCTTGTCCACCAGTTTGATTGCTATTTTGGACCGCCTTTGCAGGGCGGGTTGGTTTTTTTGTGCCACTAAGGCCTAAATCTTCTTCTCTTAGCGGTCTTGATGATAATGAATCTGTCATTATTGTTATTTCCTTCCTTAATAAAATGTTTTTATTTTGTCATTTAAGAATTTATTTTAGAATCCCCGATCTCTTTTTTCGTGAGAGATCCTAAAATCAAACCTTAGGACGACGAAATGGTTTTTGTTGTTAAATCATTGCTTAGTTAATTTGCTCTAATATCTTTGGGATTTTCGCGAAATCGTCTAGCAAGCTAGTGCGCATGCCACCGTTGTAAAGAGCGGCTGCCGGATGATACAGTGGTAAAAATACCTGGCCGCCGCGACGCACGGGCCTGCCGTGAGCCGCACTGATCTTGAGCTCTGGAAAAAATACATTCATCGAGTGACGCCCCAGGAAAACAATCAGCTTAGGCTGGATAACTTTGATCTGAGCGAGTAGGAATGGCAAGCAAGCCTTGATCTCAGCCGGCAACGGATCCCGATTACCCGGCGGGCGGTATTTGACGATATTGGTAATAAACACTTTCTCCCGCGTTAGACCGATCGATACTAGCATTTCTTCGAGAAATTTACCAGCCGCACCGACAAAAGGTCGACCGGTTTCATCTTCGCGTGCCCCCGGAGCTTCGCCAACAAACATAATATCAGACTCTGGATCACCCTCGCCCGGCACTGGATTTTTGATCGATTGGCAGAGCTCTGGGCAGGCATCACAGCTGGCGATCTCATCAGCAATTGCCGCTAGCTTTTCAATTTTTTCTTGTCTAGTTAGCATAACTTATAGGAATTTACTGGTGACTTTATATTCGTGAAAATTAACTATTCGAGAGCAACTCAGAGGTGTTTGAAGGATTAAATATTCGCGAGTAGTTCAAGGCAAAAACGAGGAGCAGAGCGTCGCGTACTCGATGGTACGCAAAGCGAGCACCGGAGTTTTTAACGCCAAAATGCTCCGAAGATTTAATCTGCATTGCGCTCCAAGAATGAAATATATGAGCATAGTTCCAGGAAAAACTAAGTGGCGAAACGAGGCGTACTAGTTGGTACGTCGAGTGAGCAACGAAAGTTTTGACGAAGAAATATGCCATATATTTAATTCGAAGCGGCCTTTTTAGATAGATTGAGTCTCCCCTGCGAATCAATCTCAACCAACTTAACAGGAAATTCATCACCCACCTTAAGCTCTTTATTGATATCGTCAACGTGATAATCAGCAATTTGGCTGATGTGCACCAGGCCTTCTTTACCAGGCAGAATCTCGACAAAAGCGCCAAAATCCATCACCCGCACCACTCGCCCGTCATAAATCTTGCCTACTTCCGGCTCGGCCACGATAGACTCGATCCACTCTTGCGCCGCCTTGGCCTTAGCTTCATCAGTCGAAGCAATCATGACCAGACCGCTGTCTTCGATATCAATCTCAACACCAGTTTCGGCAATGATTTTTTGAATCGTCTCGCCGCCCTTGCCGATAACTTCGCGGATTTTTTCCGGATCAATCGTCATTTTGTGTATGCGCGGCGCATATTGACTGATGTCCGCTCGCGGCTTGTCGATCACTTCAAGTATTTTACCCATGATGTGCGAGCGACCTTCTTTGGCCTGGGCCAGTGCCTCCTTCATAATTTCAACCGTGATGCCCTTCACCTTGATGTCCATCTGCAGCGCGGTAATACCTTGCTCGGTACCAGCTACCTTGAAATCCATGTCGCCGGCAAAATCCTCGGCGCCTTGAATGTCCGAGAGAATCGTAAATTGATCCGTCTTATCATGATTGATCATCAAGCCCATCGCGATACCGGCCACAGGACGTGCCAGCGGCACGCCGGCATCCATCAGTGACATGGTCGAGCCGCAAACGCTCGCCATCGAAGTCGAGCCATTGCTGGTCAGAATCTCCGAAACTACCCGAATGGTGTAGGGAAAATCTTCGACGTCAGGAATGACGGGCAGCAAAGCGCGCTCTGCTAAGGCGCCGTGGCCGATTTCACGCCGGCCAGTCGAGCGCATTGGTCGAGCCTCGCCGGTCGAATACGGCGGAAAATTGTAATGATGCATGTAGCGCTTGCTGGTGTCTTCTTCCATCGTGTCGATCAATTGCGCGTCCGAGGTCGGACCAAGCGTCGTGATAGTCAGCGCCTGGGTAGTACCGCGAGTGAAAAGGCCGGAGCCATGAGTGCGCGGCAAAACGCCTGTCTGACCAGAAATCGGCCGAATCTCACTATTTTTACGTCCATCAGGCCGCTTGCCTTCTTCTAAAATAGAGCGTCGGATCTCCGTGTCAATCACTTTCTCGAAGGCATTAGCTACTTCGGCGTGACTGTAGCGCTCTTTGTCGTCTTCGACTTCAGCACGCAGTGGTCCGAATTCATTCATAACCTCGAGCTTCAGACGGCCAAGTGACTCTTGGCGCTGCTGCACATCAGTCGAAATAATATTCTCACCCAGCTTACCAGTTAAAAACTTTGATACTTTTTCGTAAACTTCTGGCGATGGCGTGAACAATTCAAATTCTTTTGGCGTTACAGCAGCAGCTTTGACCATCTTTTGCTGCAACTCAATCACCGGTTGCCATGTTGCTTGCGCCAAGGCAAGAGCCTCGACCATGGTGGATTCATCGACTTCGCTAGCAGCGGCCTCAACCATCATGATGGCGTCTTTGGTGCCGGCAACAGTCAGATTGAGCTGGCTGTTTTCTTGTTGCGAGACAGATGGGCAAACTACCAGCTTGCCGTCGATTGAGCCAATCCGCGCCGCTGCGACTGGTCCGTCAAATGGTGCGCCAGAGAGCATCAAAGCGCTAGACGCGGCAATAATACCGATAATGTCCGGTTCGTGCTCCAAGTCAGCGCTCAAGACGGTCGTCACTATCTGAACGTCATTGCGGTAGCCTTTTGGAAAAAGCGGGCGGATCGGCCGATCGATCAAGCGGCTAGTCAAAATAGCCCTTTCACTTGGGCGGCCTTCACGCTTAATAAAGCGGCTGCCCGATATTTTACCTGAAGCGTACATACGCTCTTCGTAGTCCACCAAAAGCGGGAAAAAGTCAGTCCCCTCCTTGGGCTCCGGTGCGATTACAGCCGTACCAAGCACCACTGTATCACCGTAGCGCACCAGAACGGCGCCATCTGTTAAAAAGGCCAGGCGGCCAGTTTCAATTGTTAGTTCGCGACCAGCGAACTCAGTCTTAAACACTTCGGTTTTTCCACCAAACGGATGGATGATTTCCATCTAAATTCCTCTTGTCTTTCTTCGCCAAAGACTGCGGCGCGAGTCTTGCCAATATAAAGTGCCAGAGACGAGTGATCAAATATTTTAATCAATCATCTCTACCACTTATCAGCGACTGAACACATTCTTTGTGCAAAATTACTAAATATATTATCAAAAATGCTATTTATTTATACTTTTGTATCTGTAGGCTAAAGCACAAGTATTTTTTAGTTTAATTTATATTTTGTTAGATTTCTAGCGTTTTTGGCGCTTTTTTTATCAAAAAAATTAGTTTGGTAGCCTAGTACAGTTCAAGCTAGAAACACGCCTATTGGCAAGCAACTCACGAGGTACGTGAAATGTACTAGAATACAAAAAATTAACGTCGAAGTGAAAGTTTCTTAATGATAGCCTGATACCGCTGATCATTCTTTTTCTGTAGGTAATCCAAAAGCCGGCGACGCTTACTGACCATCGCGAGAAGGCCGCGACGACTGTGGTTATCACCCTTGTGACTTTTGAGATGTTCGGTCAACTGCTTAATTTTCTCAGTAAAAATTGCAATCTGAACCTCAGGCGAACCAGTATCTTTAGTGTGCTGGCTGTTACCTTTGATAATCTTTGATTTAGCGGTTTTTTCTATCATATAACTCCTACACTTTAGCAGATTTTCGCTTATTAATCAAGCTGGGTGGCCTGCTCTATCCTGTACTCACCGATTTGCGTCCGTTTTAACGCCGTCATGTACGCCCCCGTCGCCAATGCGCGTCCGATGTCTTCGACGAGACTGCGAATATAGGTGCCGCTTGAAACTTTAGTGGTAAATTTAATGATCGGGTAATCATAAATCACTTCGTCAATCGAGTAAATCTTCACCTCCCTGGCCTTGAGCTCGGGCATCTTGCCTTGACGAGCCAGCTTGTAAGCTCGCACACCATCGACCTTGATAGCCGAATAGACCGGTGGGATCTGCTCGATCGTGCCAACGAAGCTGGCCAGCGTTTTGCGAACGTCCGCCGATGATGGCCGCGCATCTGAGACCTGACTGATAGACCCTTCCGAATCGCCGGTCGTACTAGCCTCACCCAGCCGTAGCTCGACTTCATAAACCTTGTCTTTTTTAATAAATTCATCTGCCCGCTTCGTCCATGCCTTGCCGGCCAAAAGAATCATCAAGCCACTAGCTAGCGGATCGAGCGTGCCTGTGTGGCCGACTTTTCTAATACCAGTCACTTTGCGCAAACGCGACACCATGGCAAAAGAGCTCACACCGACTGGCTTATCAACTAGCCACAAACCCTCTTTTTCTCCTGCCGGCCGCATTTAACCTCGCATGGAAGCTAGTGGTGTCTGTGGCATCGAGGGCTCTAAGTGGACTGGCGCGTTAGCGGACAGAGCGCTCGAGTTCACCGGTCGCGCCGTTGATTCTGCCGGCAAATGGTCCGATGGATTTACCTGATTCGAGACCTGTTGAGGACCGTTCAATCGTGCCGGTGGGTGGTTTATGGGCTTTTTTTTTGACCTCGAGTCGGCCTGACCATGCCCATTCTCAGATGAATAAAGCACTTTGACAATTTCTTGCTGCTTAGCGCCAGCTGCCATTAGCTGAGCTGCTACCGTCATCGCCTTGGGGGTCGTGTTGGGCGCGCTGAAGCGATTGGTGCTGGCCATAATGCCGGCTAGCATCGCCGTCGCGATGTGGGCGTCAATCAAGCCCTGGCCAAGAGATTCGGTGATCGAGACGAGTATTTCCGCAACACTAGCAGCCGACTGATCGACCAAGTTAACCGAGCCGTAGCTGTCATTAATACGATGGTAATCAATATTGATTAAATGAATGCCATCAAAGATCGTCGGATTAGCTTCGTGCAAGCGATCAAGCTTAGTCAGGCTCGGTACGCCGATCGCGATAACGAGGTCAAACTGATAAGCCCCGTAGCCATAGCTGGCGTCTTGAGCGGTAAAATTGCCTTGGTGTGGCGTCACCACGATATTGAGCTTACCGTCCTCGATCGTGTATTTGAGCTTATCGACCGTTACCTTGCTCATATCAAGGCTGATTATAAAATCGCGCACCCCATCAAGACCCTGACTAATCTTGGTAGTATCAAGGATCGGAGCGATTTTAGGCAAGCTATCGCTCACGATCGCGTAGGCGTTCTTGCCCAGCTTAGTCAAAATCGCCTGCATGGCGACTAGGCTGGCAAGCTGATCATTATTAGGTTCGCGGCCAGTCACGAGCAAAATCGTGCTGGCTTGGCGAATTAATTCTGTAACCTGTTGTTTAGGTGTTAATTCCATAGTTTTTTAAAATAGACAATGGGTGATTGTATCAAAAGATAAGCATTTTGTCAAGTAGGGATAGTGGTTATGTTAAAAGAAAAAGCCCATCTTGAGGGCTAAAAACCTTCAAAATGGACTCAGGTGGAGTGGAAGCGGAGGGCATCAAACCTAGATGTAGGCAGGTGACGCCCTCGACGCTTCCTTCGGGCTTACACCTCAATGCGCAAGCGCACTGAAACCCAGGAGAGAACCTCGATCTCGGACGAGGACCCCCCTTGTCTCACCAGCGATTACCAGGCACTAGTGAGATCTTACAAGAGGAGGTGGCTGCCGGAGCTTGAAAGCCCGACCCTAAAGCTTAAGCTCTAGCTCCGGCAGCCGAATCGCGCAGACTGGCGACCCTCCTCTTGGCTCTTAAGCCACCCTTGCGCAGCTACTGCCAGTGAGGCGATGATTCGCAAGCTCACCAACAGCCCACCCGCGCAAAACTCAAGAGCCTTCCTCTTACTCAGCGTCTTCCAAGGAAGGGGCAGAGCAAGGAAACCTGGCGAGGACCCCATGACTGGGAGGAAACAGGGTCCTCGCCTACAGACTTCTCCCTGGCTACGGCGATGCGGATCGCCGCGGCGACGGGGCTGGGAGTATCCTTATGTATGAGAGAAGTCTGGCGGCTCTCCTGTCCACTAGGGAGCAGGAGAGAGTGCCGCTATAATACACCCGAAACCAAGACGAGTCAATAGTTTTCTCGGTTTTATATCTAGAGTAAATTAGTCTGCCTTGAGCACTTAAGCTATTTACAAATCATTCATTTTCCGCTAAGATAGCCTTTGATCTAAAAAACAGGTAAAAGTAGTAAGTTATGCCAATTATCAAATCTGCTATCAAAAGAGACCGGCAGCAAAAAAAGCGCCGCGATCGCAATATAATGATCAAGACCGGCGTCAAGATCAAGCAAAAAGCTGCTCGAAGCGCCATCGCCGATGATCCTAAAAAAGCGCAGGACGCGCTGATTGCTGCTATTGCCGAAATTGACCGCGCGGTCAAAAAAGGCGCTCTGCACAAAAATACCGGCTCCCGTCGGAAAAGCCGCCTCACCCTAGCCTACAACAAAGCCGCCGAGAAACCTTTTGGCAGCGGCAAAGCTACTGCTGCCAAAAAGCCCGCAGTTGCCAAAAAAGCTACGGCCAAAAAGCCGGTAGCTAAGAAGCCAGCTACCAAAACCGCCGCCAAGAAAACGACTAAGTAAGTTTCAACTAAAAAAGCCGCCAAATCAGCGGACAAAAATAATATTTAAGACCGCCTAAATTAAGAGTCGCCTTCGAAGCTCCCCTTTTGGGGGTCTTTTTAGTATAAGATAGATTCTGAAACAAGTTCAGAATGACAGAATTTAAGAGCGGTTTAATTAGCCAATTGATACATCAGATCTTCCAGCGCTACCTGGCTGCTCTTGGCGCCGGATTTGATCGCAAAATCAGCCTCGACTATCAGGCGATAAGCACGCTCAATATCGGATTTATCAACCCGTTTGGCTGCGGCGGCGGCTTTTTGAGCGGCAAAAGGCGCGACACCAAACTCACTCGCCCAAGCTGTGCCGCTATTATCATAGGCCAAGGCCAGATTGCGCCAGTACCAATTGAGCATCGCCAATATCTGCTGATCAGCCACGCCGTCGCGGATCAATTTATAATACAAATCAAAAGCCTTGGGCAGGTTTTGATCGGCCACCGCGTCTACCAACATAAAGATCGTTTGATTGGTGTTGGGCAAGGCCAGCAAATTAATCGACTCACCCGTGATCACACGATCATAATTGAGCAATTTGATTATTTCTTGCTCAAGCTGCCACTGATCAGCACCAATCCACTCACAAAGCTGCTTAGCTGTTGCTGAATCTATCTGGCCGCCCCGCTTTTTGACCTCACTAACCACCCAGCGCGCCACCTCATCCGGCGACAGAGATTTGAATTGATGGACGTTGCGAGCCGGCAATTTGGCAAGGGTTTTAAAAAGCTTGCTGCGACGATCAATTTGTCGCTCTTCGATCACCATCACAGTTGACTGTGGTACACTTTTGAGCAATTGCTCGATTTTGTCCATTTTCGTAGCATGCCGGCCAATGCCGCGCACGATTATCAGCCGACTCGAAGCGAAAAGCGGCACAATCGCGACTGCGCGCAGCAGGTCATCGAGCGTTTTTTCGCCCAGATCAAATACTTCCAGGCTCATATCACCGCCTGATTTTTTTACGTAGTGCTCACGCAGCCGTTCGACTTCACGACGCATCGCGAAATCATTGTCGCCATAGAAAAATAAAATCATAGGTCTATAGTATACGGAAAACCAGCTCACTCTCAAAATCCAGATTGACAGGAATAAATTTTACTATACAATTCTCCCTATCGTGACTGGCCGCTCAAGGAGGGATCATGCCAGAGCCGAAGTACATCACCAGGCAGCGAGAGAGTGACGAAAAAGCCGAAAAAAGTGCGCGGAAGTACCGGAGCAAATCTATCAGGAGAGAAGTGGGCCAGAAGCTGGGAGCTGAAGTTCAGTTCTGTGACGACACAAATCGCGCTTTTTACCTCGTCGACAGACAGGGTGAAAGACTACTTCCAGTCCCATGCGTGATAGCGTATGAGGACTTAGATCATCCAAATATTTTTGGCAAGAAGGTTCGTGTCGCTCGCATAATACCCATTGCGCGGGGAGATCTTCAAGGCTCAGAGCTAAAAACGCCCACAGACGTGGTAGAATTTTACGACGCGCTCCAGAAAACACAGATCGAGACCGAGGAGCACTGATGACATCTAGGTATATCCGGAAACTCCGCAAACGGGCCATCAGGCAGCAGCGCTTAGAAGAGAGAGAGGATTCCGGTGGTCTCTACGGCGATGCAGCAATCAGACGCGATATCAAACACAGGTATGGTCTAAGTCTACTGCGCCTAGGCGGTAAAGGCTCTAGATTTTACCTATTCGACAAGGCGGGCGAGATGGTGCTGCCTTACAGATGCGAATTAGTGTGCGTCGGTCAACCAATCATCGCCTATATGGGATTTGGTACCGGCGTAGAATTGCTTCATTCTAGACGTGACATCTTGCGCTTGCATGACGATAACAGAGATTATTTGCGAGCAGAAAACTACTACGTCCCCTGAGTCTTATGAGGCCAAACTCTACACACCCCGTAGTCTAACGATTACGGGGTGTTTTCTTTGGCGGCTTTTGGCAGCGAGGACAAATATGGGTGCCGCGCCCGGCGACACGGGTTTTGACGATATCTGTGCCGCAATCTGGACACGGCTGGCCTTCGCGGCGAAAAACCCGGGCGAATTTCAGATAGCTGCCTTTGTAGCCCTCAGCGTCAACGTAATTGCGATCGCTCGAGCCGCCGTGCTCGAGACTGATTCGCAGACTATCGATGATGGCTTGGTGCAAGCGCCGGAGTTTGAGCGGGCTAACATCTGCTACTTTTGTCTCGGGGTGAATGCGGGCCGCGTGCAGGCTCTCGTCGGCGTAAATATTGCCAACGCCGGCTAGGACCGATTGATCGAGAATAGCCGCTTTGATGCTGGTGCGCTTTCGCCTACTTAAACGGCGACGGAATTCTTCGAAAGTAAAATCGGCCTCGAGGGGCTCCGGCCCGACGCGCTGGAAAAAATCCAGCTCAGGTATTTTTTCGTCTGGCAAAAGCTTCGCCCAGCCAAACTTACGCTGGTCGTTGAAGTAGAGCTTGCCGCGCTCAAGCGTAAAGGTCACTCGAGTCGATCGATCGGGCAGGCTGCCGATCAGCGAATCAGTCGGGTGGCCGCCGCCCCAGCCGCGGCCGGTGTTGGGCCGGTAGACGAGCTGGCCGGTCATCTTGAGGTGGACCAGCAGTGTGTATCCGGTCGAGAGACGGATCAGCAGCACTTTGGCACGCCGATCAACGCTTTCGATCCGCGCGCCAATCAACTGCTGCCGAACCAACTCCTGGCTATTGGGAAAAGATTTTGGATTGTCAAAATCCACCCCCAAGACCTTTTGACCAGGCAAATAGCGCGCCAGGCCAAGCCTAACTGTTTCGACTTCTGGTAGTTCTGGCATACGAGTATTATAGCAAGCCAGCCACGCGATCGTCTCGAGCCTCTCAACACGACAAACGTCTTGACTTTTTATTGTATTTATAGTAGAATAATCGTCGGTTCATTTTAGAACGCACCTTTACTTAAATAGCGGGTAGATAGATGTGTCGCTTTCCCCCCTTTTGCGACTCATCTATCTACCCGTTTTATTTTTTGCACTTACTTTTTCTCGAAAACGCTTTTCCTTGACGTGTCGGACGAGATGGCTATACAATATTGCCTCGAGCCGCGAAAACCCAGAGCGGAGGCAAAATGGACGGCATACTCGATGGTGAGTTTACACAGCCCAAGCCCAACCGGCGCGACAAAAAGCTGGCAGCGCGAGCCCAACGCTCGCTGACCGAAGAAAACGCTGCCAAGCGTAACAGCCTTGTAAAGCTGTACATTGTCGTTGGCACCCTGATGGCAGTAATTATACTGGCCGCCGGACTGGACTGGTACATCAACGTTGAGCAACAGAAATCCTACCGTGACGGCCAGAACCACCCCAACGAACGTGTCACCCAGGAGATCTGCACGGAGGCATACAGCGTGGGCGTCGCCGGGCGCGACGAACCAACCGCGGTCGCCGGCACGCGCGGCAACAACCTTCGGACGACCGGCGAGTGGTGCGACTACTCCAACATCCCACCGCCCTCAACCACCAAAGCTAAATGAATACTCAGAAGGCAAGCGCCTTCGGGCTACAAACCACCCCATCGCTCCCTACCAGAGTCCTTGGGGTGGTTTTCTTTTGCACCCCTTACAGCTCGCCCCAATTCTTGCCAATCCTCACCCCTACCTCGATCGGCACGCTAAACCGGTGAATATTCTCCATCACGCGGCGCATTACTTGAACTACATCATCGACTGACTTCTCGTCGCACTCGACAATTAATTCGTCGTGAATTTGCAAAATCATCTTGGCATTTACCGGCAGCTGGGTGGCCAGCTCGATCATTGCCAGCTTCATCATATCGGCGGCCGTCCCCTGTAATGGCATGTTAACAGCCGCTCGCTCGGCTGCCATGCGAGTTATAAAATTACTAGAATTTACATCCGGGCAAGGTCGGCGGCGGCCAAAAATCGTGGCGGTATAGCCATCCTGGCGAGCCTGCTGTTTCACGCGCTCGATGTATTCGGCGATCCCGCGGCGAATCTCAAAATAACGATCGATGAAGCTTTTGGCCTCCTCGCGGCTCATACCGGTAGCTACTGAGAGACCATGCGGATTCATCCCATATAAAATACCGAAATTAATCGTTTTAGCAGCATAGCGCTGCTGCTTGGTAACCGATGACACGTCAACGCCAAACATCTCCGCCGCTGTCAGTGCATGAATATCAGCGCCCTCACGAAAGGCTTCGATCACCGGCTTGTCGTCGGCCATAGCGGCCGCCAGGCGCAGCTCGATCTGCGAGTAGTCAGCGCTTATCAGCACCTTACCCTCACCCGCCACAAAGGCTTGGCGAATCTCGCGTCCCAGCTCGGTCCGAACCGGGATATTTTGCAGATTAGGATTAGTGCTCGACAGCCGGCCGGTCTGAGCGATGGCTTGATTGTAGCTGGTGTGAATGCGGCCGGTACTCGGATTGACCAATTTCGGCAGCGCGTCGGCATAAGTGCTTTTGAGCTTGGCCACCTCGCGGTATTCGAACAAATGATCGACGATCGGATGGCTACCACGCAGCTTTTCCAACTCACGAGCAGCAGTCGAGAGGCCGGTTTTGTTTTTTTTCAAGTTCCCACCATCGATTTTAAGCTTGTCAAACAAAATCACCTTGAGCTGCTGAGTGGAGTTAATATTAAAATGCTCGCCAGCTTCGCGCCAAATCGCTTCCTCCAAATCAACCAGCTTAGCATTAATTCGCTTGGCGAATCGGGCTAAAAACTTCGTATCAAGCTCAACGCCCGTGATTTCCATCTCCGCTAAGACCGATATCAGCGGCCACTCCATCGTGGTAGCTACTTTCTCGACGCTTGGCAACTGCGCGAGCTGATGGCTCAAAGTTTCATACAGCCGCCAGGTGACATCAGCGTCTTCGGCCGCGTATTTAACAGCCTCCTCGATCGGCACTTGATTGAAGCTCTGTTGCTGCTTACTTTTTGGCCCGATTAGCTCTTCGATGTCGATCATCTCTAGGCCCAGCTCGGCAAAAGCCAGATTGGAAAGCGTCTGAGCCCGCACGATCGGATTGATCAAGAAAGCCGCTACCATCGTGTCAAAACTGATTGGCCCTAGTGTTACACCATATTTTTTTAGGACCTGGTAGTCAAACTTAATATTGTGCCCCACCTTACCAATCTGGGGATTTTCCAAGAAAGGTCTGAGCTTCTGAAGTACAGTATCAAGCGGTAGCTGACCCGGTGCAAGGTTTTCTAGCCCAGAGCTAGTTCGAGGAAGATCTGAAGCTTGCAAGCGAGGCGTAGTACTGCTACGTTGAGCGCGAACTGGAGGATCTGACGCTGAAATAGCCTGGGACTGAGAACCGGGAAGCTCATGACCGATCGGCACGTAATAAGCCTCTCCTGATCTCCAGGAGAAACTCATACCAACCAAATTTGCCGTAATGGCATTGATATCATCTGTCTCAGTGTCAAAAGCGAATACTCGTTGCTGGCTTAGTTTATCAGCCAATTCTTTTAGCTTTTTTTCACTATCGACACAGGTATAGTTAACGCTTTCCAGATGTGAATGGGCTTTGTGAGGAGTCGCCGAGCTATCTGAAGCCTCATCAAACAAGGCAGTTTGAACACTAAACGTGTTCGATTTTTGGTTGGGCAATTTATTGAGCAAACTTTTAAAGCCTAGCTTGTGAAACAACTCCACTACCCGGCCGCGATCATAATCATGCAGCGCCGCGTCCTTGATAGTAAACTGAAGCGGCACATCAGCCACGATCAGGGCCAATTCATAGCTCAGATCAGCTTGGACGCGGCCGGCTTCGAGCTTCGAGCGCACGGCCGGCTTAATTTCTTCGAGATGAGCGTAGATCGAGTCGAGAGTTTTGTACCTGGCCACCAAGTCAGTCGCCGTCTTATCGCCTACCCCCTTCACGCCTGGGATATTGTCGCTGGCGTCCCCCTTGAGAGCCTTGTAGACGACGAATTCCTCGGGAGTTAAGCCGTATTTCTCTTCTACCGCGGCCCGATCGTAGGTGATCGTATCTGAAAACCCTTTGCGCAAGGTATAAACTTTGACGTGGTCATCAACTAATTGCAGCTCGTCCATGTCACCAGTCACGATCACGACCTCGTATTCGTTTTTGTACTCAGCCGCCAGCGTACCAATCACATCATCAGCCTCATATCCTGCCACACCAATCAGGGGAATAGCGAAAGTTTCGACCAGCTCACGCGTCACCGGTATCTGGACGGCCAGATCATCATCCATTTTCTTGCGCGTACCTTTGTAATCTGGAAACATATCATGGCGGAAGGTTTTACCAGGTTCGTCCCAGGCTACCGCCACATACTCTGGCTTAAGCTCGCGCAGAGCGTTGAGCATCATGCTGGTAAAGCCGTACACACCATTGGTCGGTGTACCATCACGGGCCGTCAGGGGCGGAATGGCGTGGTAACCGCGGTGCAGCAGCGCGTGACCGTCGAAAATAACAAATTTCTTGCGAGCGTTCATAGATTTGATTATACAGGATCAGGCAGCGCTTTGGTCCCTAAATTTGTCTGTTCTGACCGATTGACAACACTTCTTTATCATTGACTTTTTATAGTTTTTATGGTAATATGTCACTTTCGTGCTTGAGGGCTCTTGGCGGAGTAAGCACGAGATTGTACCCTACAACACCTCCACTGTCTACCCTCAAAGACCGGAGTAAAAATGAAACGCTTTATCGTTACGTTACTGCTGCTGGGCGCACTAGGCATGGTAGCGGGAGTCGGTCACAAGCCGCCTACCGCCCAAGCTCAAAGTGCCCCGGCAGCCAGCTGCACCCTGCAGGCGGACACCTACTGGAGTGAGGAAGCGGTCGGTCGGCTATACGCCAACTACCCGTTCTACCTCACCAGTGCGCTACGTAAGGGCGCCGACTGGAAGGTACTGGCAGTGTTCCACATGATGGAACATAGTCTAGTACTCGATAATCCAGCCAACGGGCAGGGCTTCATGCAGCTCTACAGCTACGAGAAGGCTCATCCGGATGCTTTTCCGGCCAAAGCCGACTTGTCAGCTGAAGAGGCAGTCAATCAGCTTGATCTGGCGTATGACGAAATCCAGGGCAAGGCCAAGGGTAAACTGACGGCCACCCCAGATCTCGAAGTACTCTACCAGGCGGCAGCCGCCTACAATGGGCTTGGGTTCCACAAGCGATGGGAAAACCACCCCTATGTGGTCAACGACCCGCCCAACGGCGTCATGCTGAAAAAGCCTAGCCGTGACGGCGGTCCGGTCGACACCGTGTCGAAGCAAAATGGCTTCAAGCCTCTCTACGAGAGCTTGAGCGCCCAATGCCCGACTGGTGCGACCCTACTCGACCCGCGACTCGATACCAATCGAGAAGCAATCGAGCGCTGCCCGTCGCTGGGTGATCCGGCCAATGTATTCCCGCTGACGATCGACGCTGTTGGCATCGCCAATGGCTCGGACAAGGAGGGAGATTGGCTAGTCTGGACGCCGGGTGCGACCAACCAGCACCACGACTACGACGCCGGCGATGTCCACGCGCCAACTGGTACACCAGTGGTGTCGATGACGGCCGGCCAAGTAGTCGACGTGCGTGCCGGTGAGTGGCAGGACGGTGGCTGGCAGCCAGCCAGGCTGCGAGTCCGGACTGCCGACGGCTGCGTCCTCTGGTACCAACACCTGCTCAACGGCAGCGTGGTGGTCAACGAGGGCGACGAGGTCGTGGCTGGGCAATTGCTCGGCCAGGTCGGCACGCCGCAGGACGCGATGAGTACAGCGCCGCACTTGCACTTCGATGTAACAGCGAACCTTGAAGATTCGCAAGCTACTCGGAGTCGCGACTACTGCGCCAACCATCGGGCGCGGTGCGAAGCACTAACCTTCGACATCCAGCCGGTCCTGTCCAAGCTGTTTTTGACCAAAACAGTCTCGGGCACTCCGGTTAATGCCAGCCAGGTGCCAGTTCCGGTCGTGGTCAACCAAGACCAGATTCCGGAGCTGGAGAGCCTACTCTCGCTGCCAGCCCACTCGCGCTATCTAGTGCTTGCCGGGCTGTTGGTTGCATTTGTGCTGGCCGTCAGCACGCAACTGTCACCGCGGCTTAAGTTCCGGTGGTCTGATTCCATTATCGCTCCAACCAGTGGCGGCAAAGCCATTGGCTCGGGGCGACGTGATCAGGCTGCTTGGCTTCAAGTCAGTCAGTCCCAAACCGATGTCCACCCGCTGGTCATCATTTGGGATAAGCTCTACGCCGGCATGCATTTCTTCCTGTTGGGCGTGGCACCGGGCCTGATCGGCCTTGGTCTAGCCACCCACCCGCACTGGAAGTTCCGCGGTCTGCCACTGGGAGCAATCCTGGACTGGCAGTGGATCGGTATGGATAGGGCCCTGACGGAAGTTCCGTTCTGGTTCGTCCTGCCGGCTCTCTTGATCGCCATTTTCACCGTGATCTATGGCTTTTTTGCCCTAGTCACACTGCTGAATGTGGCGGTCTCGCTCGCAGCCAAGAGTGGGATGTGGCACGGTGTGCGAGCTTTTTGGTCGCCCCGCAACCAGTGGTTGGTGGCCAAACGACTACGACGCTTTCTGCCCACCCTCGGCCTGATCCAGCTCGAGCTTATGATGCTCTACTGGGTCATGGGAATGAGTGAAAATGCGGCTTGGCGGATTGGCTGGGCGATCGCGCTAATCGCGGCCCCGACCATCTTCCATTTCCACCGTCAGATCTTCACGACGATCGGCTGGCTGGCAGCACTGCCGGTGCTACTGCTGATCGCCATCGCACTGAAGATCATGATCCGGCGTGAAGTCAACGCCGCCGTCAAGCAAGCTCGCACCCATCGAGTCGATCGCCAGATCAGGCTCTATGACTGGGCGCTGAGCAAAGCGTTTCACCCCAAACACCCAGCTCCCGCGCCCGAGCCGGCTGACGATCGTCAGACCGAACTTGAGCGCAGCTGGGATGAGGAAAGCTCCGTTTAAATACGGATAAACTGGCTCGACCTTATCTTTTACAGGTAAGGTCGAGCCCCCGACCTAAGAGCTGAATATTAATTACGTCAACTTTTAGGTCGAGCTATTTTCCGCGAAATGAATCTATAAAGAAGTCCATCAGCGAGCGCCGACGCGGCTTGTTCTTGCCCTTAGCACTCATACCGGTCGCGTATTCGGCCACATTGCTATAGCCCGAACCCCTCAAGCCATCTAGCTTTGTACGCTCCTTGGAGGCATGCTCGCTATCCTGAAATCTGACACCCTCTTCGACCGCCCGCAGCGCTTCTCGGCTAGGCCGCTCCGCCCGCCTAAGAATACCGCGCCGATTGGTTGCCGCTGCCTCGGTGGTAACGGTGCTAATACTGATAATCTCGCCGGTTTTGCGGCTGCGGCGCTCGACAAGCAAGGTGTTGCCACTCTTATCGGCGGCGCATTTATAGTAAGTTTCAAGCACTCGGCCACCAGCCGAGCTCTTGCTTTTGAGCTGGAAAAACGGCTTTGATTCTGCCTGCAAAGCAACGTATACGTCATCATACATTTTAGCAAGCTCGGCCTGACTAAGCTTGCCATCGGCATGGTGGTCGATCACTCTCGGCGCGCCACCTTCGAAATGCGCCAGCGACTGCGACACCATGCGGGTGACTTCACTTTTAATATCTTGGTACTTTTGCTCATCCCCGGCAGCTTTGTCGCGCTCGGCTTGAACACGCGCAGATTGCAGCTCGTCAGCAGCGCCGGCCATACCCCGAGCTCGCAGGGCTTCAGCCGCCTGGGTGTGAGGATTTGGATTCTCGACTAATCGTCCACTAAAATCTTCCTGGTAATGGGTTTGTTGATCAGCGGATATTTTCTCTAGATCTTGCGCCTCACCAAATTTACCGGCCTTTTTTAGCTCGGCGATTTTTAGCTGAATATCGCGTTCGGCTAGCGACATCACCTTCCGTCCACCAGCATGCTCTTCAAAATTATCTTTGAAAGAGCCATATTTCCCGTCTGGAGTCTCGGGTGGCTTGGCGGATTCTCCTTCTTGCGGCCGTGTCGGCGCTTCAGGCTCTGGCTCTTCTTGGTTTGGCTCTGGCTTAGATTCTGATTCTGGCTGCGGTCGAGTCGGCGCTTCGGGCTTAGTCGCTGGTTCTTCTTGTTCTGGGGTAGGCTGCTCTGGGCTTCCTGGCCTTGCAGGTTGACTTTTTAGGACCTCGTCTATTTCATCGATCTGTCGTTGTGCTTGCTTTGCCAGGTCTTCGGCCAGTTCAGCATTAGCACTAGGAGTGCTACTCTCTGGTGGGTTTGGACGTTGTGCTTCCGACATTGCTTTTGTTCCTGATTATTATCGACATTATAGCATTTATCATAATTTTGCTACAGACATAACAATTATCTCATTGTCTATTGACAAAATGGCATTTTTATACTATTATTACAACGTCTTGTTGTTTCGAGAGATCTACAGAGGAGTAAGGATGAACGAGACAACGCTTAACGCCCCCTCGAAGCTGAAAGTGGCCAGAAAGCTGGTCGTCTTCTTCTTAATCGGGGCACTATTCGGTAGCCCGATGATCGCCATCGGCGCGCCACCAGAACCGGTCAGCCCAGACCTCATTCCAACGACGTTGGAGGTTTGGGCGCGGGACGTCTTGGTCGGCGTTGCCAATGTACGGCAACTACCGCCAGCCCAGCTGGTCACGCAAGAAAATATGGTTTTCATGCTGGCCTGGTCCAAGGGTGAAGACGGTGGAGTCGACGGTAACTGCGGGGCGTTTAACCCGCTCAACACCAAGTACATGGGTGTTGAGGCCGGAGGCCAATGGGCCTGCGGGGATGAAACTGTCAACTATCCCACCTACCCCGATGGCGTAGAGGCGGCTGTCTATACCATCACTGGAAAGATTAAGACTTTCCAGACTCGGATGGCTGATGCGCTGTCCGCAGGGCTAACCGCCGAAGAGCTGGCTCATGTTCTGGCCACGCCGGAAGAGTTCCAGTTCAGCGAAGAACAAAGGCAAGCCTGCTGGGCCTGCCCAGGTGGAGCACGGTATGAAGCCAGTGTGGCGGGCGTGATCGCTCGCTTCAAGGGTGACCCGGCCGCATACCGCGCCCGAGCCGACAAACGGCTCGACGGGGCAGCCGAGTTTGTACCGCTCCCAGAAGAGGAGATGATCGCTCCCAAGCCGGAGTTTGACGACTCCGTACCGGTCACGATGACCGCCGACGGTGCCTTCGCGTTCCCTTTGCGGGTGAACGCCGAAGACATCATCAACGGCATTGACGGCGGTATCAAGCGCGATCGCGCTTGGTGCAAGGGCAGCGAGCGGGCATGCCACCATGACTATCCGGCGGCCGACATCACCGTACCAACCGGTACGATGGTAGTGGCACCGGAAGCCGGCACTATCATTGCCGCCGCCGCTTTGTCGGGCGATCGCAATGAGTACGTGAAGATCCAGCACAATGGAGATGCCTGTACTCTACTGCTCCATATGCTTCCAGGAAGCCTAATGGTAGGCGTCGGCGACACGGTCACAACCGGTACTCCGATCGGCCGTGTCGGCACTGGCGAAGACGCAGTGGCAGCGAGTTCAGGATCGGGTACCTTCCCGCACCTGCACTTCGAAGCCACCAACTGCGCTGGCAGTCGTGCCGGACGGCAGCGGATGGATCCGCAGGCTCAACTCAAATATATGTTTGAGTCCCTGCCCCACCGCGGCAAGCTCGTATTGCTACCCCCACCCCACCCTCAGCAGCTAATTGCTAAGGAGCCGCCCGGACTGCACGTTAGTGCGGTCTGCTCAGAGCAGACCGCAGACGGCGAATGTCTGGGTGCACTCGGCGTCCGGCTCGCTAAGCTAGCCAATACCGCGCCTGCGGTTACGCCGGCGGCCGTCTCGCCAGACGGCGCTCTTGCGATAGCAGCGGCAGCCGCGGGCAATCCGCCCGCACTGCCGGCAGTCGCCGATGAGCAGCAAGCGGAGACGCCGGAAAGCGACGTCGGACACGATCCGCCGCCCTTCCACACTCCACCAATCGGCTGGAAACTCTATCTGATGTTTCTAGTCATCTGGACAATCGCCTGCGGCGCGCTCTACAAGCGCGACCAAAGGCGGCTGGCCGAGCTAGCACGAACACAAGCCGTGATCGTGCTCTAAGTTCCCACCGGTCCGACCTCTTCACAAAAAAAGCTTTTATAAGCCGTGAGGAGGTCGGACCGTCGACCTAAGTTTTTAAAAAATTGAAAATTTAGCTCGGCTTTATGCTAGACTTATTTTATGGAAGAAGAAAACCCGCACAGACAAGGCAATTTTGAAGACGGCCAACCCAACCTGCCAACTGAAGAAGAGGAGGCACAACACAGAAAAGCAGTCAGACAGTGGCTGTTTCAAGAACAAATAGAAGCCAGTAGAATACGAGAAGCGAATCGTGTCGTTGATGACAACCAGGCGCGCGAAGAAGATACGGATGAAAACGTTAGTGAAGCCAGGCGCGACCAAACATCCGAAAGGTTAAACCCGGACCCGCCAAAGGCTAGCGATGAGACAGTTGCCGAAGAGGCTGCTAAGGCAAGAGAACTTATCAGAAAAGCTCAAGAAAACGCAAGGCGTCCTAAGCCTCCCGCAAATAATCAATAACAAAACACTCCCTTCCTACAAGAGAGTGTTTTGACTTTTCAGCTAGCTGACCAATTTTTCAAGCCAAGTAATCACGCAGACGCTTGGAATCTTTGTGTTTGCGCAGCTTCGCCAATGCCTTAGCTTCGATTTGGCGAATCCGCTCGCGGGTCACACCAAATTCCTGACCGACTTCCTCAAGCGTATGGCCACGCCCGTCCTCTAAACCAAACCGCATCCGCAAGATTTTCTGCTCTCGCGGCGTCAAAAGCGACAGCGTCTCGTCGATATGCTCCTTCAAAAGCTCATAAGTGGCGGCCTCCTCCGGGCTGACGCCATCCTCATCTTGGATAAAATCAGCCAGCCTCGACTCGTCATCTTCGCCGACCGTCGCGTCCAGGCTAGTAGTATCCTGGCTAATTTTTATGATGTGATTGACCTTGTCGACATCAATCTCCATCTCAGCAGCAATTTCCTCGGGCGCCGGCTCGCGGCCAAGCTCCTGAGTCAGGCGGCGTTGAGTACGAATGAGTTTATTGATCGTTTCGACCATGTGAACTGGGATACGAATTACCCTGGCCTGGTCAGCGATCGCTCGTGTGATCGCCTGGCGAATCCACCAGGTTGCGTAGGTCGAGAATTTGAATCCCTTAGTGTAATCAAATTTCTCAACCGCTCGCAGCAGGCCGGTGTTGCCCTCCTGAATAAGGTCCAGCAGATCCAGCCCGCGACCAATGTATTTTTTAGCGATACTAACCACCAGACGCATATTGGCCTCGGCCAAAGCGTCTTTAGCCGCCTTGTCACCCTGACCAATCCGCTTAGCCAGCGCGACCTCATCTTCAGCGTTAATCAGCGGAATACGGCCGATTTCGCGCAAATACAAACGCACCGAATCATCGGCGATATCTTTGATGTAATCTTCCGAGACAGCATTCTCAATATCTTCTTCGGGCTCGGTCGCCCAAATCAGCTTGTCTTTTTGGTCGGTGATCTCGACGCCCTGATCCATCAGAGCCGTGTACAAATCATCGAGCGTCTCGACGTTCTCCTCCGCCTCGGGAACAGCCGAAAAAATTTCCTGCTGCGTGACAAAACCTTGCTCTCGACCCTTGGTGATTAGCCGTTCGACTTCGGGCGAAAATTCAACTTTTTCATCAGGCTCTGCGGCCTGATCTTTTGCTTTTTTTGGCATAAAAAAGCTTACTCCTCTCGTATTAATGCTTGATACTCATCCAATAGCGCGGTAGCTTCGGATTTTTTATCAACAGCCTCAGCTTCAGCAATTTGCTTGGCTAGACGCCGCTTATTAAGTTCTCGGTTATATTTTTGCAAATGATGGACTTGGGTGTAGGCTTCGAGCCTAATATCGTGCTCGTCGACTGACGAGTATTCTTCTTCTCCCCGTAACGATAGGATTTTAGCATCATTCCCTCGATCTTTCAAGGCTTTGGCAATCTCATTCAAGCTGGCGTTTGGCTTTTTGGTCAAAGCCGCAAAGATAGGCCGGTTCTGATCCGAGATATCGTCTAGCTTAAGATCAGCTAAAGCTTCCCTGGTGTAGGCAAAAGCCAGCACGACTTCCAGTAACTGATTCTCGATCGCGATTCTTTTTGGTGGTTTGGCCTTGGTTGAGGGTTGGCTCATCGCTGACTCATCACTCAACTCAGATCTAGCCATGCTAGGCGAGCTAACATCAACTTGACTCAGCTTACGATGAATCGACTGAGCGCTAATGATCAAACGCTCCGACAGCCGCCTGATGTAGTGATCGCGCTCGACTTCATCCTGCAACATCTTAATAATTGGCAAAAGAAAATCACTGGCCTGTTTTTTACCCGCCGCTGAACTCAGATCATAGCGTTTGCTGGCCAAATCGAAAAGATAATCAACCGCGTACTGAGCGTCTTTGACCGCCGCCGCCCAAGCCACCTTGTCCTTTTTAACCAATTCATCGGGGTCTTTGGCGCCACCTTGAGCGTAATTAATAACACTCAAGCGCACTTTGGCTTCAGCCGCCAGCTCAATCGCTCGAATAGTCGCCGCCACCCCCGCCTCATCACTATCGAGAGCCAGCTTGATATTCTTCGTTAGCCGGGAGATGATTTTCAATTGCTGAGCGGTCAACGCCGTACCTGAAACGGCCACGACGTTGCGCACATCGGCATTTGCCAAGCCGATCACGTCCATATTGCCCTCGACGATCACGACCTCATCGCTATCTCGAATCGCTTCTTTGGCCTGGCTAAGACCAAAAATCGCGGTCGACTTGTTGTAGATCGGAGTTTGCGGCGTATTGATGTATTTGGCCGCCTTGGCCTCATTATCGAGAATTCGCGCCGAAAAGCCGATCGGCCGGCCTTGCACGTCGTAGATCGGAAAAATAACACGGCCGCGAAAAAGATCGTAAACCGTTTTTGAGCCCGGCTTGCGGCCAGCCAAGCCACAGGCCACCAGCTCATCTTGCTTAAAGCCTTTTTTAGTTAAAAAATCAGTCAAAGCCGCCCAGCTGTCCGGCCCGTAGCCAAGCTTGAAAGTCTTAATGACGCCCTTGCTCAAGCCACGCTCTGTAAGCAAATAGTCAAGTGCGTGCCGATTCCTGGCCAAACAAGCGTGGTAATAGCCGACAGCCAGCTCCATCGCCGCATAAAGCCGCTGCTTATTATCCCTCGGCATCTCGCCTCGTCCCCGTGGCTTGAGCTCGACTCCGGCTCGGCGAGCCAAAATCTCCAGTGCTTCACGGAAATCCACCCCTTCCATCATCTGCACAAAGGTAAAAATATCTCCGCCCTGGCCACTAGAAAAATCATGCCAGATACCTTTGTCTGGACTGACCATGAAGCTGGGTGTTTTTTCCTGCTTAAACGGTGATAAACCCTTAAAGTTGCGGCCGGCCGGCTTGAGCTGGACATAACTTCCAACCACCTCGACAACATCAAGACGTTGTTTTATCTCATCAACTTCGTTCATATTACTACCTCATGGTTATTATAAGGCAAAAGTTACTCCTAAAGAGGAAAAGAGGCAGCGTCAGAGGTACCGCCTCTTTTCTATGGAGGCATATATCCGACACCGCCTTGCTTGCTAAGCCGCCGGCGGACTAACACCGGGGCCGGTGGATTTCGGGCTACTGAATTTGTCAGTAGCATCTCGGAACTGATCCAGACTACATTTGCCAATCGGCTCCAGAACCGAGAAGACCTCCTCCAGCTCGAGGGGGACCAAGCGGTCGATCACCTCCTCCAGGGCTTCGCGACCGGGCAAGCCCTCTTCGTCGAAGCTGCTATACTTCGGCAGCTGCCACAGCAAAAACCGCTTCAGCTCCACTGTGGCGCTCGCCGGGCTACCACGCTCGGATTGACCATCAAAACGCTCCCAGTCAGAAAAAGAATTAGCGATGAGAAGATCGATGTCTTGCTGGTAGTTGATCCAGCTGGGGAGTAAACCCGCCCGCTTGAACCAAGTGATCAGGCTGGTGTAGAAACGACGGCGCGCTTCTGACCCGTACTGCCGATTGATGAGATCGTAAATATCCACCCTACTCCGCCTTTTTTGTGGTACTAAGGATAGAGCTATCCTCTTAAGAGCAGATTATACAAACAATTAGCGAAAAAAGCTACTGTAATGCCTATAAATTGGTGGCGGCCGCACCTCTTCTATTAAGGAGACTATACCCCTTTAAAGAGATGCGACCGCTTGAGTAGCCCCTAGCCCGCTATTGTCACGCCTCCTCGTCGCGCGATCGGATAGGTCCCGACGTTGCGACGTGCGCGAGCAAGGTTGCGCTTGAAGTGCCGGCGCTCTTCTTCTGTCAGCTGCGCCTTCACCCCAAGGTAGGCCTTGCGATTCGCCGTCCGGCTGCACCCCGTGCTTCTGAGGTAGACCCGGCGCAAACGTTTGGCCGCCACGATCAGCTGACCGCGCCGGTCACCCTTTTTCACGCCGGACTGCCTGAGCAGCTTTGCCACATGGCCCATCAGCTCATCATGTGACTGACCGCGATAGCAGTCATCAATGGACTTGGGCTTTTTATGGTTTTTTCTCCCCAAGACATCATCCTGGTTCGGTCGATCGGCCGCCCCGATCGGACTAATCTAATATTACCATATTCTAACCTGTAGGAACAACCTATGAATAGTTTCTAGCAATCAAAAAAGGCAACAGAGACAATGATCTGTCGCCCCTCCAGGGGGAGCGGTGCCTGTATGACACCGCTCCCCCTGGCAAAACTCCGCTTTTTTCAGGACACCAGGAGTGGGTTGACTCCCATGTAGTCCTGGTAGCTGGGTCGTGTGTGACTCAACGCCGCGGGGCGGCCATAGCAGCCTTCCCGAGCAGCAGTGACATCATCACCACCATCGTAGTCACTGATCACCCCGGCCAGCACACGCGTGCCGCAACGACAGTCGCCGCTGTGACGATGGACAAAGATTGTATGAGATTCAACCTCATCCAATCCCCAAAGCTCGATCAGCTCGAGCCCTTCGTCCATCTGGTCCAGCTCATCCCGTGAAGGTTCGCGCAGTTGCCCCAGATCAACTTCTTCTTCAAAGTCGATCTCTTCTCTGGCAGCTCGTTTATCGAGCAGGATATCGTACTTCTCGTGTACGATATCATCAGCCAGATGCTCGGCGCAGAGCTTGTCCGACAGTCGCCGCAGCCGCTGTCGAGTTTGCCCGAGCCTTACCCGATGGCCAGCGATGCCCCACATCTCTTCTTGGATGTAGCACATCAGCTCGCCCGTCGGATCATCGATACCGAGCCAGGTCATGATCTTGCCGGCATGTCTTGCGACGCGCCCAGCAAAGATCTGGCGTGGCCGATGCAGCTCCTCAGAGATCGCGCCTCTGAACGCTGCCGAGTAGACGATGTGGCGTACCTGCTCAATGGACATGCCGCGTCCACCAAGCTGACTCCACACCTTGGCCTGAATATAGGTGATAAATCCAGGCCTAGCGGCGGGTTCTCCCTGCTCGAGAAGCTCTCGATGAACACGTCTTGCGACATGATCATCGAATGTCCTTCTGTTGCAGCAATCTCCCATTATTCGACCGCCTTGGTCATTTTTGCTATGTTGTAGTGGTGCATTGGATGTCTTCCGAGCGGGTGGTCTCGGAAGTTCACTCGCGGATTTGCAAGTGAATAAGGAAACCATACCACATTCGGCAAGTTTTTTCAATACGTTATGAACAAATACCGTATAAAAATAACAAGGTGGAGAAAACGGTCATCCTTGACCATTCTCCCCACCTTTAAGAGGACTAGATTTTTCGAGAAATTTTCTAGCTGTGGCGCTGCACAACGAAATCACATCGACGCGCGGTAGTAACTTGGTTGATACCGCGATCAAGCTCACGCTGGGTCAATACTCGCCGGGCACAGCGATAGCATTGCTGTCAGCCTTCAGCGACATTCGAACCGTGCTCGATGACGCGCAGCCGCAGTTCACCAGCGTCACACACCCTATCCGCAGCCCACTCGAGCAACGACTCAATCACACCTTCCGTCTGCAAGCGAGCATAGCGTCGACCGCCTAGCCGTTCATGTACCACGCGCTCAACTTCTTCGCACAAAATTTCTTTGATTTTCACTTTTCCCCTATCTGATAAGCTACCAGACACAGTAAGGAATTATAGTCCAAAACTCAAGAATTATCAAGTATGATCTTCAGCACGCTTGGCAGCTCGTTGACGCCTTTTAGGCCCGCGAAGTGCCCCTTTCCAGGATCGAGAATCAACTCACCGTCAAGCTGATCATTAAGCCAGCGAGTCTGACTCGGCAGCACGACGCGATCATTGTCAGAATAAACACTGTAAATCGCCCGCGCTCTGGTCCTTATCTTGTTAAAGTCTAGCGTAGGCGCGAAGTACTGATGGTGTTCCGGATTGGCCGGTACAGCGAAGCCGGCCACTAAAATCAGCTTGCCCAAATGGCCTTCGCCGTGGTAGCGCTCGAGAAAACGCAATAATAAAAAGCACCCCAAGCTGTGCCCCACCAGCGCGGTTTGCTCATCGATCTCGCCTGTCGCAGCCCGCACCGCCTCGAGCCAGCGCTCCAAGTTCGGCCGACGCGGGCTAGGCATGGCTGGTGCTACCACCTCCACGCCGCGGGATTTAAGCTCGGATGCCAGCCACCCCATCCAGCCGCGGGTCGGGTCGTCGCCAAAGCCGTGAATTATAACCACTCGCTGTATTTTCATAAGGCTTCATTGTACCACGACCTGATTTTGGCTATTTCCAGCTGAAAGATTCAATGCTCTTTTCAATGTCAGATTTAGCAGCCTTATCAATCGGATTGTAAAACCAGCCAATCATAAAAAATTTACCATTACGCACCCCAAAGTAATGCGACATAACAACCTTTTGCTTATCACCTATGTCCTGCTCCGTAACAATCTTACGAGCCGCCGCACCACCAAGACTGGCCGCCTCGCTACTAATCTGACTACCCTTACCAGAGATCATCTGATTAATAACTTTTTCAAACATAGCGTTAATCTTGCTAGTATATTCTTGTGAAGAAAGCTTGGTATCGGCTGGTTTTTTTGTAGCACTGGCAATAACGCCGCCAGACCCTTGTTTGGCCTGGTCAATCACGCAATAATCCTCTGTCTTTTGCTGTTCGACCACTTGATCAGCCAAGCCCGTTTGCTTGGTATAATTTACCGGCAAGCTGAGTTCAAAGCACTCGGTCGCGAAAACTTTTGGCGCGCTATAGACCACTTTGTAGTACCACCAGCCCAAAGCCGCAAATACGACTACGAAAACCAACCCTAACATTACAAGTAGTGCAGTCAGACGACGGCGTTTTCTGTGGCCACGGTCTACATCAGCCGCCAGATGGTCTGGGCTAACAACGTGTACGTTGCTGGTAGGATAAGACGCTTGCTCAGGAAAAGCCGCTGAAGAATCTTTTGGCTGACTAGATGCTGCTTGCGAATCTGGATTTGGCTCAGCCATCGCTCGCTACAAAAGCCTTTATTTCCAGTTCCAATGTTCGAGTGCGTTATCGAAGTTTTTCTTCGAGAAATCGTCGTTGTAGCTACCGGCGATGATAAAGCCGCGGGCCTTCAAATTGTCACTGCTATAACGATCACGGCCAAAGTCCACCGACACCATTACGTCTGGGAAATTCTCCATACTCGAAGCACCAGAGAAAATTAATTTTTGCGCTTCCAGCCCGCCGACCATAATTTTTGTCTCCGACTCCAGCTTGATCGTCTGATCGACACCCGATTTGAAATAGCCAATTACGTTGTCAAAATTCACTTTATCGGCCGCGGTGTAAGGCAATATTTGTAAATTACTAGCCCGCTGCGCTCCATAAACCGCCCCAAAAACACACCAATCGTTGTAAAACGGCTGGTTGTCTTTTAGTATGACCGTCTCCCAACACGGACCTTCGATGCCACTATAGTCGCTGACTATTTGACTCGTTGGGATGGAATCAAACAGCGAGCCCACCACCGACGGCGCGGCCGTAGTTGGAATATTGGTCGTCGTTAGCTTTTTCGAAGCTGTTGCCTTGGCAGGCGATTGGACGTAATTGGCTTTGCGCTTGGTGATATTAAATGATTCCCCCGAGCTGTTGCCATTTTTTTGACCCTCCATGCCGCCTAAATAATTTTCAATGCTGTAGTCCGAGCTATTTGTTTGTTCAGTTTTTTGGTCTTCTTTTGCTGGGGTTGAATTTTTGTTCGTTTCAGACTTGCCGCTGGTGAATATTTTGACAATCTGATCTCGAGTTGGGCTGTAGGCCATCGCGCTGCCGGCACCCAAAATCACCATCGCGACGATCGCTGCGGCGGCTATACGCACACCTTTTTTGCCTGCCTTCTTGGCTGCGGGAGTAGTTTTGTCGCCTAGCGCGTGGCCACCCGATAAATGCTTTTCTTCTGGGAAACCAGTTTTTTTGTTGTCTGGCTCAGTATCAGCCGGCTTCCGAGCGCGCACGTCAGCTACCACTACATTGTTTAGCCGCACGGCCTTGGGCCCGTCTTCCTGCTCAGGTGTATCAGCTGCCATGTCCTCGCTGGAGCTGGGCGTTGCTTCAACCTGGACTGGCATATCCGGTACTGTTTGCTCGCGATCAGACGAATAGCTGTCGGCCAAATCCTGCCGCAAATCATCATCAGACCTGTCCGCCTCGGACAATTTATCGGGCGTCGCATCGTCCTCATCAACTTTCGGCTCAACCTCAATTTTCGTCTCTTTGGCGTCAGATTCAGACTCGTCCTCGACTTTTATATCTTCTTCCTCGGACTGCTTTTCGTCATCCCCACCATCGTCCTTCTTATCTTCTACCACCTCTACTTCCAAATCATCAGCATCCTGATCCACGCCAGCCTGCCCCTCGCCAAATGCCCCAGCCGCTTCGTCAACCGCCTCATTGCCCGTACGCACCGCGCTGCGAATTGGTTCATCGTGCGTCTTGGCAATAATATCATCCAGCTTACTCGATATCGTTCCAGCCTCCGGCCCGCCAGCAGCACCAGCCGAGTCCGGCCCACCTGCTTCCGGCGCCTTCTTGGTACTATCAGGCGTAAAAACGGCCCCCGGCTTGTAGCTCAAAGCTGGCGGCTCGTCGTGGGCATGCAAAGTCCGGCTGTCACCAGGTCCTTCCGACTTGCCGGCAAACAAATTTACCTTGTCTAGTGTCTCGTCATTCATAACAACTTTAACTTTATTATATCAGCTCGAATGGCAATACAAAATCACCGATGCTGGTCAGTACGGGCGGCCATGTATTTGTCATAGCTCGACCAATTCCCGCCCAGAAGCGACATAATCAGCTCAACCCCCAGATCGACCGTTTTACCATCAATATCTCGGCTCGGATTGACTTCGACCAAATCAATTGCCCGCACCTGAAGTCCTGCCAGCCGACGGGTCAGATAGCTAATCTCGCGGTAGTTCAAGCCGCCGTGATTGACAATCCCCGTACCCGGCGCGAATTGGCCGTCAATCGAGTCAATATCAAGGCTGACATGCACCGGCCGATGGCCAATTTTATCGACCACCTCGCCCGTCACGGCCGCTATACCGCGCTCAGTAATCTCATCCATCGTAATATAACGAATCTTGTGCCGCGTGAGATAGCGATACTCGGCCTCATCAATATCCTTCACCCCAATAATAAAAACATCCTCATAGGCATACTTTCTGTGTTCAAACCGACCATAAAGCGCGTCACCCATAGCCGTTGAGAGCGGCATGCCGTGAATGTAGCCTGACAAGCTATCAGCCGGGCTGCTGCAATCAGGATGTGCGTCGATGTAGACCACACAAGCCTCCGGCCAGAGCGCCTTGCTGGCGAAGAGCGAGCCAATACCGATCGAGTGATCACCACCCAGCACGACCGCGCGGCCGCGCGGACTAACCTCACTTACCAGCTGGTGATAGAGCGCTTGATTAAATTCCACCAAGGCATCGAGGTTGTAGAGGTTTTGTTTGAGCTCATGCGTTGGCTCGTGATCGGCGATCGGCTCCAAAATTTCAAAATCAATTTTATTACCCGCCAGCGCATCAGTCAGGCCGCCATTCAAAATAGCCATTGGCGCGAGTTCGGTGCCGTGATTTGAGAGTGTGCCGAGGCTGGTGCCCGCCTGAATAAGCTTTAACATGCTAATGATTATTATACACTTTTTGCCAACTCAAAGTCCTCGTCGTTATAATGTAAATATGAAAATAGAAGGCATCCCCAATCACCCCGAATCAGCCACCAGCTCCGGCGAGCAACTGGCACCGTACCAGTACAAAATTCTCAACCGCGAATACTACGAGCAACACCTCGGCGGCCACGGCGTCGAGGCCGAGTGGCCCTCAGACGAAGCCATGCGCGCCGAATACGTCGGCTTAACCTTCGATCTGATCGAACAAGTCATTGAGGGAAAATATGACACCGTACTATTCCTCGATAAGTCTGGCCGGCCGGTCTCGTGGCTGATGTCCGAGCTATGGGGTAGCTTCACCGACCAAGAAAGGCCCGAGATCAAGTTTGTCAACATCGACGCCAATCGCCTGCTCGGCTACGCCGAAGACGCACCGCGGCCTACACCTGAGGAAATAAGCGCTTTCTCGCCAACGGATCAAGATATTCACGAGATTAGGCAGATTTATAGCCCCAACCAAGCTCGAGATGATACTACCTATCTGGACAATAAAAATATTCTAGTAGTTGACGAGATCAGAGTCTCGGGTGCGACGGCTGACATTACCGAAAAGCTACTCACTAGCGCCTTCCCGAGCGCCCGATTTGAGCAGTACCACTGGCTAACTGGCGCTACCCGCACGACGGCCAGCTATGCCAAGGGCCAGGAGCAGCGCCAAACTCTTGTCACCAAATTGCCGGTTTGGTATCACTCCACCGATCCGCGCGGCCGCGGCGTTGGCGACGTTGAAGCTGGCAAGAGCAAGTTCCTCTCCAGTCCGCAAATTACCTACCAGCCTTCTAATATGGAAGAAATAACCGTCTCGGGCGCCCAAGAAGAGCTTAGCCTTGATTTACGTTCTGATATAGCCCGCCTAGCCAGTGAAGTTAAAAGCGGCCGCCAAGGTGTCCAGCCCCGCGGCGAGGACAAATATTATTATCATACGCATGCGGATGGGCGGATCGACTACGACCAGCCGCGCTTCAAGCTCATGCCAGCCGATCCGCATGCCTACGCCGAGCACGTGGCGGCAGAAAAAGCCAAGCAAGCCCAGGTCTAAAGCCATTGACTTTTATTATGATATAGTGTATAATTAATAAAGCTTGAATCAGTTTCTGGTTTCGAGCACGTTTTAGAGTTGGCTCAAAGACCTCTTATCAAGGACGGACTACTGGCTTTTTATCAAGAAGCTAGCAGTCCGCTCAAGACTAAGAGACCTTGAGCCCGACCATGGGGAGAAACCATGGAAGTCATCAACGATACCACCGCCGTCAGCGACCTTATCGAGATCGCTCGCCATCAGCTCGACGAGCTGGAAGCGCTCGAGGCAGAGTACGCTGGTCATGTCCGGCTCGAACTCTGGCTGGAACAGAAGCGCAAGAGCATCTCGTCGCTGCTCAGCAAGATCGACGACGAGAGCTGCAAGACCAACGAGCAGTGGGAGGCAATCACCTACCTGGCCAACCTGCTCAAGCGGCTCCGGTGTCGCCTGGAAGCCCTCCAGGCCGACAAAGAGCCAGCCTGGGCCAGAGGTTTGATCACGCCGACAAGCAGTGTGGTCACCAAAGAGGCTCTGGAGAACCTCGTGAAGACATTCTCCAAGCCACGTCGGCACTAGCAGCAGTCATCTCCCTCGCCCCAACAATACTTGGGGCCCAACCTGAGCGCTTTTTATTAGCAAAAGCCTTCAGGCTGGGTTGTATACTGGTGTGCCCAGCACCACGACTCCTTGAAGGAGTAATGATGGGCTTGGTTCCGCCAACCGAAAAGCAGATCGCCTACGCAAATAGCTTGGGGATCAAGCACCCCGAGCTACTGACCAAGGACGAGCTGTCTCGGGCAATCGATCAGGCGCAGTGGCGGCTCGACTCGCTCGAAAAGCACAAGGAGCTGCTTGGAATTGCCAAACGGCTAGGAGTTGAAATCCCGCCGCGGGCAACCTCCAGGCAACTCCATTACCTCATTCGCGAGGCAGTTCCACGGGAGCTTAGCCGCAAGGGCATCATCGAGGGGCAATACGTGACCTACTCCCGACATGGCGTCTGCCTGGTCGAGAAGTATCATGCCTCCTCGCAGACGATCATCCTGCGGCCAGTCTCTGGTCGCCCCAAAGCACTGACGCTCGAGGCTCGGCTAGTGGCAATCCACGCCAAAGCCTGCGAGCCGCCGAAGTAAACTCCCCCAGCCCCCAACTTATTCCTTTTTGGGATGGGTTGGGGCGCTCCCCTTAAGTCATCAAACTTTTGATAGTTTAAGCCGGGGCGAGCTATAATAACTATCGTAATGAAGCAAATTATCACTAAGACTAAAAAGGCCATTAAGCCGATCTTGCGGCCTTTGCTCAATCAAGACGTTGTCAATGCCCTGCACTATCCCGAGGCATTAATTGCCGCTCGCCAGGCCCAGCAACCGACCCGCGACATGATCGTCATCGGCATTGTTGGCTCCAAGGGCAAAACGACGACGGCCAACATGCTATGGTCGATCTTGCAAGCCTCAGGCCACAAAACTGGCCTGATCGGCACTGCCAACATCCGCGTCGGCGACCACGAGGAACTGAATAAATACCACATGACCATGCCCGAGTCATTGGCTCTACAACAAATATTCGCTCGCATGAAAAAAAGTGATTGCCGCTACGTCGTGCTCGAAGTGCCATCCGAGGGCCAGACCCAGTGGCGCCACATTGGCATTCACTTCGACCTGCTGCTTTTCACTAATGTCACTCGCGAGCTGATGGCCAGCCACAAATATTCCCAAGACATTTTGCACCAGCACAACAGCCGGGTTTTCAAATACCTCAAGCGCACTAAAAAGAAGCGTTTTGACGGCGAGAAGATCGCCAAAACCATCGTTGCCAACGCTGACGCGGCTGATTTTAGCCGTTATTTCAGCTATCCAGCCGAGCATAAATATAGCTTTAGTATTCGTAAAAAAAGTGACTTTCGAGCTGAGCACATAAAAAGTACAGCCAGCGGTACCAGCTTTAGCCTGCGCGGCCAAGAGTACGCGATCAACATCGCCGGGCCGATCAACGTCATCAATGCCACTGGCGCGATTGCGGCGGCGGCCAGCCTTGGCCTTGAGCCAGCCGTAATCGCCCGCGGGCTAGAAAATCTCAAATCAATCCCCGGTCGAATGGAGGTGATTGAAGCTGGACAGTCATTTAGAGTCATTGTCGATTACGCTCACGAAGAGACCAGCATGACGGCGCTGATGGAAGCGGGAAAATCGATGCGGCAGGCAGGCTCTAAAATTATCACCCTGCTGGGTGCCGAGGGCGGTGGCCGCGATGAGAAAAAGCGCCCCATTATGGGCAAGATCGCTGCTAGTACGAGCGACTACGTCGTGATTAGCAATGTCGACCCCTACGATGATGATCCAGCAACTATTATCGAAACCATTGCCGCCGGTGCACGCACTGCTGGCAAGATCGAGGACAAGAATTTATTTTGCATCGAGGATCGGCGGGCAGGAATTAACAAAGCCCTGTCGCTTGCCGCGGGCGATGATATCGTGCTCATTACCGGCAAAGGCTCGGAGCAGTCAATGGTAATTGGCGATAAAAAACTGCCCTGGGATGATCGCCAGGTCGTGCGCGAAGAACTCGAAAAAATTGTCAAAACGAATTAACAAAAATATTGATTTTAGCTCAAATTAATAGTATAATATACTCATGAGAATTACCGAGCTGGCTGAGAAATTAGAGCATTTTGGCCTCAGAGAGAAAGAAGCAAAAGTCTACCTTGCTTCTTTATTTTTGGGCCCTTCGAGCGTGCAAAAAATCGCTCAAGAAGCCGGCATCAACCGCGCCACCACCTATGTCGTGCTCGATTCCCTGGCCGAAAACGGCTTAATCTCCCAGTCGCATGAGGGCAAGAAAACCGTCTTTGTCGCCGAAGAGCCGCAGGCTATCGAGAAGCTACTGGAGCGTCAGCAAAGGCAAATCGCCGACAACCACCGAGCACTCAGAGAACTACTGCCACGACTAGACGAAATAAGTCGCGTTGCTAAGCCGGGCGCGCCAGTGGTGCGATTTTACAAGGGTGTCGAGGGAATTTTCAACTCCTTTGACCACGCCCTGCGCCACTCGCCAGCCAAATCGACCATCCTTGGCATTAGCAATTACGACGCCGCTCAAAAATACTACGCTGGGCGGGTCTTCAAAGAAAAACCTAAGCGATTAAAGAAAAAAATTTCTTACAAACTACTCTATTCGTCAGCCAGCGAATCCTATCCGTCAGACAAAAAGAAACTGCGCGAGACTATTCGCCTGGAGACGCCATTTAAGGCCGACATCACCATCTATGATCGTCATGTCTGCTTTGTCACCTATGACGAAAACGAACCGATCGCGACCATGATCGATAATGCCGACATCGCAGGCGTGATGGCCCAGCTCTTCGAGCTGATCTGGCAAGACCGCCAAGCCTAAACTGTCAACTTAGTTTGACAAAACATACGAAAATGCTATTATTTTATTATCCGCTGCCCTAGAGTAGCGGCGCCCTATCCCTACCCAAGGGAGTAAACATGAGGTTAACAAAGGTGGGTGGCGACTCGTAGTCGTCGTTTCGATCTAAGAAGCGTTAAGCTGATTTTCAAGGCATCTATCAGGCCAGAGATGGCATGATAGCAATTATTTAGGTGGCAAGCCTTGAAGCCAGCTGCTGCCGAGTGGATGCCTTAAGCCTTCCCTGCCCCCATAAGCGTCTAATGGCGCCAGGGCAGATGTGGCGAAAAAGGAGTGGCAACCACGAGCAAAAGCTTCGATGAGTGATTGAGACACGATAGTCGTCACATCATAGAGCAGTAACTGGCGCGATGAGCTAAAAGCGCCTGCCAACAAGATTGGCAGTGCGAAAAGCCCAAGCGCGCCGACTCCTCAAGAAAGCGAGCCACCCGCTAACAAAAGTGCTTTGACGGCAGCACTCCGAAATGCCGTCTCACTTAGCAGCCTTATCGACCTTGTTGTCGATAGGCTGTTTTTACATACCCAAGTCGATATTTATGTTAATTATTTTTGACTGTTTTATAGGTGTTTTATTAAGATTATTTAACTTTTTTATGATTTTTTTGTCAATTTTACTTGACAGTTTTTTGATAGTTAATTATACTCTTATTATCTATCGCAAATGATAGAGTACGTTGACCGAAACGGAGGGGTTGGTTGAAAACTAAAAAACCAGCCGAACCCCTCCCCTCTCCAGGGGAGGAGGTGGATATAGATCCGCTCACAACCGGACCGTGGTTGTGATGTTAGTAGCTCTTTAGTTAGCCACAGGCACTACGAAAGGATGCCAAAATGTGTGATGACCTAGAAGAAACTCCTCCTGATACAGGCACAAACATCTGTGACCTATCAGATATTTCCACTGGCAGTCCAAGAGACTACGCCGGTGGAGATTGTAACGACGACAACGTGGGCTTCTTCGAGCCCAGACGAGCCGTAGAACGACAAGGAGCGCTCGCGAGAGCGGCGTAAAATGTTGCCCTGTCCAGAAGATGGGCTATGGTGCAGTCCTGGCCCAGACGACATCGAGGAATTCTTCCCGACAGAAGGAGGAAGCGATCCTCTCTAACCAGACATGTTAGTATCGCCTACTACAAGGAGATAAAAATGGCTGACGTCGAATACGACAACGGCACCGGCGAGATGGACGAGTGGGACGGAGCCAACTGGGGCTTCGGCGGCTCTTCCCCTAAGTGACCAAGTAGTCACCGGTTAATTACCACGGACACGAGACAAGAACTCGTGTCCGTTTTTATTTTCCTCTTGATACCTATAAGCATTAATGGTATAATGTGGATTGTAATATCGGCATGTGACGTTTTGGGACAACTTCTCAAAAAACAGCACAACCGGATTGGCACCACAACCTGGGAGGTAAAGACAATGGAGGGCATCCAATTGGATGTGAGTTGGCCGCTGCTCGTGACCGCCGTCGTCGGCATCATCACGCTCTGGTCGGTCTTGACGGGCCTGAAGGAGCACGAGCTGCGTAAGTACCGTGCTGCCCAGGAAGAGACCCAAGCTCGCTACGAGGAGCTCGAACGTCTCCACTTCCAACCCCATCCACCCCAACCCACCCATCGTCTCAAGTCGGTGGGGTAAAAAAAAGGATCGTTTGGTAGTCGGGCATTCGCTGCAATGCCAAATAGCCGCCCGGCTACCAAGCACAAAAAACCAGCCTCACAAAATCACAAGTGGCTGGTTTACTTTTTTTATTAAGATTAAGTCGGATGCCCCAGCTAATGCTTGCCTTTTAGCAAGTTATCAGCTGAGGCATCGTGCGACCCTTCAGTTTGTTTTTGTTTCTCCTTGGTTTGGGTGTTGAAACTTGTAACAATCGAAGGATCGAGGGAGTTTTTATCTTGTCACTTCACCAACCCGTGTTAGTCGTCTGACGACATGATGATGGCTGGTGACTTGTCTTCGGCACACGGACCGGTGTAGAAAGCCACACTCAGCCCGACGGCGCTGCTAGACATGATCATACCGTGGTGACAATGAACGTGATGGCTGACCTCGTCGTCGACCGCGCTGCGCATAGCGCGCATGGCGGACGCTTGATCGGGTAACCCTGAGGCGATATCGCCTTCGACCGTGGTGACCTTGAACACGGGCGCGCACCCCCTTTTGGGATTTCTGAACTCCAGACTAATAGTACACCCACCAAATTATTTTGCAAGAGATAAAATTCAAAGGTATTTTAAGCCTGAAAAATCTCTCGATAGAGCGTAAGAAATATAAAAATTATTGGCGATGATTTTTTTGAGTTCGCTTCGATTTTCGGCGCAGAACAAGTCGCGATCGTTCGCCGCGGCGATAGCTAACCATCACTAAAACCACCGACATAATGACGACAAACGGCAAACTAGCCAGCAGCGTCTCGGCGATCGGGCGCGAGTAGTCATCGATACTGACTACGTAGGTGATAAGAACAGTCAAACAAACCGCCACAAACAACCAGCCCCGCCAGGTCGACGGCGCAAAGCCCCAGCCAAAGCGCTTGTTCTTAAACCAGACTTTGCGGCCAAATATATGATTTTTTGCTGTCATTCGCGCATCCAAAAGCTTATGCTTATCATTGTAACTTAGCCTATAGCGGGCTGGCTAGCCCATCACGCTTGTCCTTGCTTTTTAGAGCCTATTTATGCCATAATTTCATATCCGTCTCAGGGAAGAAGAATAGAAAATGATTCGAGCGAGTCGTGACTATTTGCTGCCGGGCGAGGTGGCCAAGCTGCTTTTCGTCAGCCCTAAAACGATTAGCCGCTGGGCAGACAAGGGATATCTGCCTTACGCCCTAACACCCGAGGGTCATCGTCGCTTCGACAGGGTTGAGATTTACAGAATTCGCGACGAACTAACTGGTGGCAAACCTAAGCAAGCTCCAAAGGGCACTGAGAGCCAGTCGTCGAACCTGCCCATCCTGCTTCTGACCGGGCCGTCGGGCGTCGGCAAGGATACGGTGCTCAGAGCGCTCATCAAGCACCATCCATCGAGGTTGGCCGGAATGGTCTCGGCCACGACACGGCAACCAAGGAAGGGCGAATGTGACGGTAGGGACTACTTTTTTATCAAAGAGTCTGAATTTCGGCTGATGGAGGCGGCTGGCGAATTCGTTGAAACTACCAGATTCAATGGTGTTCGCTACGGCACACCAAAAAGCGAGCTTGACCGCATCAGCAGGGACGGCAAGCAAGCCATTCTGTGCTGCGACACGGCCGGTGTCGATAACCTGATCGCGCTCGGCGTGTCATTTCGAGCCGTTTTCCTCGATGTCACAACCCGTGTCCAGGCCCAGCGCATATGCACGCGCGATCCTCAGATCAGCGAAGCCGAGCTCAACGGACGGCTGCTGAGATCGAGTGATGAGAAAGCCTGGCTCGGACACCGTATCGGGCACCTACCAATTTGGCCGGTGACAAACAACGGCGAGCTTGAAGAAACCCTGCGGCGGGTCGAGGAGATCTTCGACTTGGCTTAAGGGCGAACGACCCGACAACGAGCCCTAACTGTCTTGTAATAGCATAGATGGTTAGGGCTCTAGCTTTTTTCGCTCTGTCATAAACCGCGTCAAAATCACCCGCGCCTGTTCGCAAGTGCTAGTTTCCATCAGTTCAGCCCGCACTTTAGCAGCACCGTCAAAGCCGTTGACATAGATTTTGAAAAATTTTTTTAATGGCTCGTAGCGCTTTATGCCCTGCCACTGCCGTTCGTGTAAATCTAGATGATTAAGGAGCAGTTCAAAGCGCGCCGTCGCCGTATGCTCACACTCGCTCGTATCAAAAATAAAAATATTATGAAATATACCGCGGCCAATCATCACGCCGTCCACTCCGGTTTGCTCGGCCAGCTCCTCCCCTTGCGCCAGGCTTGCCACATCGCCATTGCCAATAATAATCGTCTGCGGTGCGATCTGATCACGTAATTTAACCACTTTGGCGATTTCGTCCCAATGAGCCGGTACTTTACTCATTTCCTTAGCCGTACGCCCGTGGATGGTCAGTGCGGCGATGCCTTGCTCCAACAGCAAGCTCGCCCACTCCTCAGTAATGATTTTGTCGTAACCAAGCCTCGTTTTGACGCTAACCGGTAACTTACCAGCGCCGCGCTTGACGGCTGCGATAATTTCCACCGCCCGCTCTGGCTGCCGGATCATACCGGCACCGCAGCCGTTCTTGACGATGTTTTTCTCCGGACAACCCATGTTGATATCAACGCCGTCAAAGCCAAGTTGGACGACACGAGCGGCCAAAGCTTCGTAGTGCACCGGGTCTTTACCCCAAATCTGAGCTATCAATGGACGTTCGCTGCTGCCAAAGCGCAATTTGGGCTCGACCACCTCTTCGCCGCCGCGCACATAAGCATCGGCATTGATAAATTCAGTGAAAAACAAGTCGGGCTGACCGGCTTTGGCGACAATCTGGCGAAAAACCGTATCAGTCACATCATCAAGCGGCGCCAGCGCAAAAAATGGCTTTTTAGCAAGTTTTAGTGTTTGCCAAATATTACTCATAAGTGCCATATTATAGCCAAAATTTACCGATTTTTCCACCCCTCATGGCATGGCTTCTTGATACCAAAAGTAATTTTTATTTTTAAGCCATTTATAAAGTTTTCACGTATAATATAAACTGCTAATGAAGAAAAAAGACCTCAAAGAAGTACCGGAGCCGGACTTTGTTTACGATCCGGAAGATGACAAACCAAAGGTAAAGTCGCGCGACGTGTCAAACAAGCCAATTTTTACAGCCCCCGAAATAGTTCCCGAAAAATCACCTCGAGCTAAGCGGCGTTTTACGCGTTGGCTGAAAATCTTGGGCGGGCTGGCCGTAGTCGCGCTAATAGTAGTCGCGGCCTACATGCTCACTCACGTCAGCAAAATCAGCTCCAACCCCTTCGCGGTTGGTAAGCTCAAGGGCGAGGCAGAGGGTAGAATTAATATCTTACTGCTTGGCATCGGCGATCCGGGGCACGCCGGCGAAACGCTCGCCGATACCAACATGGTGGTCAGCATCAATACGCGCAGCAACGAAGTCGCTATGATTTCCATCCCGCGCGACACCAGAGTCCAAATTCCGGGCTATGGTTACAACAAAATCAATCAAGCTCACGCTGACGGTTTTCGTAATAAGGGCGATCAGGGCGGCATTGATCTTGCCCGCGAAACGGTAGAAGGTACGCTTGATTTACCAATTCACTACCACGTCAGGGCCAATTTCTCCGGCCTCAAGCAAGTTGTCGACGCGGTTGGTGGTATTGATATCAACGTCAAAGAGCCGCTCTACGATCCAGAATTCCCGTGTGACAAAAACCAATATCTCAACTGCGGCTTCAAGCTCAAAGCTGGCCAACAGCACATGAATGGCACGACGGCGCTCAAATACGCTCGCTGCCGCAAAGGCACTTGCGGCGATGATTTTGGCCGAGCAATGCGGCAGCAGGAAGTATTGCAGGCAGTCCGCGCCAAGGCCTTGTCAGGCGAGACGCTCGTCAACCCTGGCAAAGTTAACTCTCTGATGAACGCTGTCTCAAGCAACATTAAAACCGACCTCTCGGTCAATAACATCACTCGTCTAATCGACATGAGCAAGAAGATCGACCAGAGCAAAACTATCAACGTCGTCTTCTCAACCAAGCCCAATGGCTTTCTCAAACAATCAACCGTCAGCTCAGACTTAGTTCCAGTCGACGGAACTTTCACAGCCATTCGAGAATTTACGAAAAATATTTTTACAGTTGGGCCTATCTGGTCAGAAGAACCAACCATCGTGATCGAGAACGGCACTACCACGGTTGGTGTCGGCAATAAATTTAGCAAGCAGCTGACCGCTTCGAGCCCCTACATCACGATCGTGACCGTCACCAACGCCCTCAAACGCGACTACAGTGTCAGTAAAATCATCGACCACACCAACGGCAAAAAACCGCGCACGGCCGCCTACCTGGAGGGGCTGCTGCACGTCAAACCGGCAGCGCCAGAAACTCCGGTCAAGTTCCCGCCAGCCGACTTTGAAATTATTCTCGGCAACGACTTCGCAGCCAGTGTCACTTCACCAAGCCCGACTCCCGCGAGATAACTTTAGATAGTGCCTTTTAGGTAAGCTTGGCGGCGCTTTTCAGGAAGTCGCTCGATCGCGTAACGTAGCATTGTCCGCGACATGGTCTTATAACGCTCATTTTCGGCCAAGAAATCTTCCAAGATCTTCTGGTCGCATCTTTTACCCACTTCGCGCAACATCCAGCCGACAGCTTTGTGGATCAAATCATGCTCGTCATCAAGCAGTAGCTCGGCGAGCTTGAGCGACCATTCGGGATTACCTTTTTGGATGAAATAAAATGTCGAAATAATGGCGATCCGCCGCTCCCAGATGCTCGAAGACCGGGCCAACGCAATCAAAACGTCTTTATCACGCTCCTCCAAAAAATTGCCAACAATATAGCCGGCACTCGAGTCAACAATGTCCCAATTGTTAACATATTCGGTGTGATTTAAATAAAAGTTGTAAATTTCTTCCTTGTGATAATCATCAGTCTGCTTGTACTGCATGACCAAAATTAGCACCGCCAAGAGACGCTCTTCGTGAACCTTGCTTTTTAAGAGCGTTTCGATTTCCGCCAAGCTTAGATCGCGATGGGCTTTGGCGACTTTGCGTAAATTTGGCACGGCCACGCCGATAAACTCGTCTCCTTCGCCATACTCGCCCGGACCGGTTTTGAAAAACCAAGCCGAAGCTTTGGCGCGTTCCGGATCGATGTAAGTTTTCAGCTCCCTTCTCAAACTGGCAATAGACATGTAATGATTTTACCATAAGGAAAAGCGCGGATTAGAAACCCGCGCTTTCGTATTTACCTAAAAAGCTGTTTGCCCTTAAGGTGATTTTAGCCCAATAATTTGTTTTGACCTGGAGTAGGGCGGGCTTACTTACCACCAGCTAGGCCAGCCTGTGAAGTGACCGCTCACGAGCATGGCGACGAACAAAGCCACCGTCACCAACGCGCTTATGAAAGTAGTGCCGCCAGTGGCCTGTTCGCTGCGCGAGCTAGTGTCGTGCGACACGATTGCGATGGCCGTGACCGCAAAACCGATAAAAAACAGCCCCATGAAAATGGTTGTCAACATCAGCGCTCCCAAGCTTTTCAGCAAAGACCCTATCGTTTTAGCATGCGCGTGTCACGACCGTCAAGTGCTGGCTTTAGTCCGATCTGGTGTTATAATCAAGTCATAATTTCTTGGAAAAAGCATGAACAGTAAAAGAAATCTAAGTCCCGTCTTACTCGGCCTCATCATTATTATCATCGGCATCGTACTGCTGATTGGTGTGTTCTTCAAAGGGCTCAACGCCGATGTCATCATGGCGAAATACTGGCCATTATTAATCTTCTTTGTCGGAGCTATCATGGCAGCAGCCAGCCCGAAAGCCGGCCTTATGACGATGCTTTTTGGAGGTTTGCTGTTGATGTACCAAATGAACCTACTTGGAAGCGGTGCCGGCAAAGGCATAATCGGGTTTCTGATAGTGATACTTGGATTAATTGCACTTGTTACTAGTACTAGCAAGAAGAAAGGGAGCGACCGCGATTTACCGCCGCCGCGTTAATAATAAAAAATGAAAGAATCTGTACAGATTAGTAACCAAACTATTGTCCGAATATTATTTATAACTTCGATTTTTATTGGCAGCATCTTTCTGCTCTATAAAGCCTACCTACCGATCATTTGGATAATAATCGCCTTTTTTATAGCCTTGGCCATGGAGCCATTTATCGCCTTTACTGCCAAGCTGCTGCCGGGCAAAGAATCTACCAAAAAACGCGGGCTGGCAACTCTGATCTGTTTTTTAATAATAACAATATTTTTAGGTGGATTATTTATCGTGCTAATTCCACCCTTCGTCGGACAGATAAACAATATGATTCGAACAATACCGAGCTGGTACGAACAGTTTATCAACTCCAACACGACATTCGCCAACTATTTTAATCAGCTCCAAATAAGCGATTTGGTCACTACTAGCCAACTATCTGCTCTGAGTAATTACGCGCTCAGCCTGGGGCGCAGTATTTTTATGACGGGTTTTGCGCTTATTATGATCGCAACTTTCACTTTTTATATGTGCCTAGAGGGGCCGCGCTGGTTTGAAGTTTTACTCCGCTATCAACCGGCCACAGAGCGCGCAAACCGCCGCCAGATGCTAATTAAAATGCACCGAGTCGTGACTGGCTACGTCGGCGGCAATCTTTTTACTAGCTTGATCGCGTCGATCACAGCCGGTATTAGCCTGGTTATACTACAAGTCCCTTACGCTCTCGCCTTGGCAGTGACTGTCGGCGTGGTCAACCTAATACCTTTGATTGGTACCAATCTAGCCATCTTCATCGTCTGTACCATCACGCTGCTATCAAGCGGCTTCACCAAGGCGATTATTATGCTAGTATTTTTCATTTGCTACCAAACTTTTGAGAACAGCTATTTGTCCAATCAAATTTATGCCAGAGCGGTTAATATTTCACCGCTGGTAGTTGGTATTTCATCGCTGCTCGGTGGCTTTATGGCCGGTTTCTTGGGCGCCCTAATCGCCATCCCGGTGGCGGCCAGCCTACAAATATTACTAAAATACTATCTCGATCGACACTACGCCAGCAGAAAACAAGCCCATGCCGCCAAATAAGCCGGATCCGGTACCAAATTACAATAAAATCATCGGTATGGGTGGTTTTTTCATCACCCTTGGGGTGATTTTTTATCATTTCGCAGAAGGTTTGTCGTGGCTTGATAGCGCCTATTTTACAGTTATTACGCTATCGACAGTCGGCTACGGTGACATCACGCCAAAAACTCCACCCGGCAAAATTTTCACCATCTTCTACGTTTTTGTCGGTATCGTAATCTTCGTGGCCATTGCTCGCACTGTCCTGGCGCGAGCCGCTTACAAGCAACAGACAAGAGCCCATGCTCGTAAAAAAGCACAGACAAAGTAGCAGCTATAAAACACCATTCAAAAACTACTCTTTGGTATTAAATTCGATACCGCCCGACAGACCTGCCACGACATTAAACAGCCAGCCATAAACCACGCCAATCAACCAGCCGATCGCAAAATAAATTAGCGGCAATAATATTACTGTCATAAGTCCTGCCGTCATGCCAAATAACATGCCCTTAATAAAGCTATCGGTCGTCTCGCCAAAGGCTATACTCCAACCAACTGCCGCGATCAAGGCAACGGTTAGTCCGATCAATCCCCAGGCCACACCGACGAACAGTGCCAGCGAAGTAGGCTTGACGCTCTTGATTGTCAATCCCTCACGTGCCATTTCCACCACCCCCTCTCTTGTCCACGTTATGTCATAATTCTAATGCTTATTATTTCGGTAGCCTGTAATATTTGTTACAAAGGTCGCTGCAAAATCAAGCTCGCTATAAAGCGCTTCCGGTTGACATGAGGGGTGCTTTAGGAGTATCAATAAGCTAATAACGAGTAAAATCATGGCCAAAGCAAATACCAATAAATCATCTAAATGGCGTAGCTTCTTCGTCTGGGCTCTTATCACTCTTGGCTGCTTGATGACGGCAGCCTTTATAGCAGTCAACTGGACAGAACGCGTGCTGCTGACGACCGACAACTGGGTAGCGATCACTTCACCTCTACCCAAGGACGATCAAGTAGCCGGTGCGGTTGCGGAGCACACTGTTAGCAATTTTTTTGACTCGCTCGATGTCGAGACGAAAGTGCGCGATGCCCTGCCCGAGCGAGCGGTTTTCCTCGCCCCCACCCTAACAACCGCCCTACAGACACAATCTGAAAATATAACTAAAAAATTTATCCAAAGCGACCAATTCCAAGGCCTCTGGGAGTCGGCCAATCGTCTAGCGCACGCTCGCCTGATTGAGGCTGCCCGATCAAACGATCAAGCTCCGGCCGAACGGACAATGCAGCTGGGAAATACCAGGTTCAACCTCAATTTAACCAATTTGCGCCAACACGTCGCTAGCCAGCTGCAAAGAAGCGACCTAGGCGGTAACTTTGCCGACCCTAACGGTCAGAGTGAAATCGTGGCCGACCTCAAGCTAACGGCCCAGAATCTAAAACGCTTCATCCGCAGTACTGACGCTCTCTACGCCATATTGCCATATGTCACTATTACTATATTTCTGCTCGCGATCGCTATTGCCAACCGGCGCTACAAGGCGTTATTGGGTATTAGCATCGGTATTATGATTGTTACAACACTCCAAATAATTGGCTTGAAAATCCTCCGGCCTGAGGTCATCAACCAAGTCCAGAACAGTCTTTATCGGCCGGCCGCGGACGTAGTTTGGGACTCGCTCATTATTCCCTTTAATAACATGGCGCGGAACTATTTCATCGCCGCCTTGAGTCTCGGCATTCTAACGATCTTTTTTGGTCCTTTCCGCGCTACGACGAATATCAGACGCAAGCTCAAGCTAACGGAGATAAAAAAAGCCAGTGTATTCGAATATGTTTTAGTCGGCCGAGGATGGATTGGGCAAAACAAAAAATATATCTGGATCGGCACGGGTGTATTGGTGCTAATTTATCTAGCTTTCACCAGTAGTCTTGACTGGATACAAGCTATCAAAATAATCACTCTGGGAATCTCCTGTGGCGCTGTTGTTGAAATGCTAGGCATCCGAACACGCACTTCCTAAGCTGGCTTGGTTTTTAATACCTGAGTCGAAGGCGCGCTCGCCCCATTCTCATACTTCGATAAATAGCGCAAGAATCCGCCTAAAATTATTATATTCATACCAACAAAACATGAGCTAATAATGACCAGCTCGCGGGTTTGCGAGGGCAAAGGATTTGCCAGCAACAAGCTAGCCCGCACCAAAGTAAGAACAAAAATTATCAACAGGCCATACAGTCCGTACTTGACCCAAGTCTTCTCTGTATACAAGGCTAGTTTGCGTGAAACATCAAATTTTTTTTGAATCCGAACCACCCCTTTGAGAGCCATCAGATGCGTCAACATGCTCGCCAGGCCAAATGCCTCAGTAAAAAATATATTGTACGTCCCTCGGGCCGCCAGAGCGGTTAAAAAGATAGATAAAAATAAGAATGGCAAGTAAATCGTCATGAAGCCCGTAAGACTCATGTCGACCGGGCTGGCTAGCCAAAAAATACAGAATATCGGTATTAATACGTACAGCAAGCGTTGCACGCCAGCAAGATGGGCCAAGGTGGCACTAAGATAGTTTAGTCTTTGACCAAGCGATAAGCCGGGAATTACCAGTGGAGAGTCACCGGAGCGCAATAATAGCCCGAGCGATCCGGCGGCCCAGCGCAAGCGCTGCTTGTAAAACTCTTTGAAGCTAGCCGCTTCTAAGCCAAAGGCCAGTGGTTCATCGACGAAAATCGACCGCCACCCCAAGGCATGCAGGCGCAGTGAGCTATGAATATCTTCAGTCGCGGTTCCGGTCGCGAAACCACCAATACTATCAATCGCCGCTCGCCGCAAGACAGCGCTGGTGCCGACAAAAAACGCCGCATTGAAAGAATTTTTTGCCGGCTGGATGCACTCATAGAACATCCCCTGCTCTGACCACAGCTTACCGAGCCGCCCCTGACAATACAAAAAACTTTTGCGATTATAGTAAGTCTGCGGCGTCTGAACAACGCCAACTGTCGCGTCATCAAAATAGCCAATCGTGCGCTCCAAAAAATTCGGTCGTGGCATATGATCACAATCAAGCAACAGCAAGAGTTCAGCTTTTGACATAACCAAGCCTTGATTTAAATTACCGGCCTTTGCATGCTGATTATCTTTACTCGCCTGATACGAAACGCCCAGCCGCCGGCACAGGCTGGCGATATCAGCCCTATTGCCGTCATCCAAAACAATAACTTTATTAATGCCACGTACCGCTTTGGCCATTTTGATAGTCGGGCCAACCACGCCAATCGACTCATTGTAAGTCGGAATTATCGCGTCAACCGTATATCTTTTGTGCGCACAGCGGTGGATGGGGTCGTAGATGCGCCGTACTATCAGCAAAAATAGCCACGTCGTGATAATTCCATACAAGTCAGCCGCCAGCAGCAGCGGGCCGTACCAGACACTCCAATTGACCGTGCCAGACAAGCGCCACACCAGATAGAGCGTGGCCGCTATGCCATAGACATAAAACAACCACGGCCGCCAGGCGGTCTCAGGCCGCTGCTTAAACTCTGCCCGCCAAGCCGACGAGGTCATTTTTTTATTTGGCTCGCCACCATTAGACAAACCTACCCCCTTTTTATCAATACTACCATCCCTGGTTCATCTACTGTCAATTAATTCGCTTTGAAATGCCTTCAGACCCCGATGCCAGCCGATGTCAGCTTTAAAAAATAAAGCGCCGCCAACACACAGGGACGACGCTTTACTGAAATGATAATTTTGGTTTTTACGATACTTCGTGATGCGCCAGAGAGCGGGCAATCGTAATCGCTCCAGTGATCAGAGCATAAACTCCAACCACCCAGGCAAATGCTATGCCGCTGCTAACCGGATAGCGCAAGACAACGATACCTGCCAAAAGCGCGATTATACCGGTCACTATCAACAAAGTACGGTCCTTTGCCTCGCCTTTATCAATAAAGGCCGCTAGCAGCTCGACTACACCCTGAACCAAGAAGGTAAAGCCGATCACCAAAATAAATGTCGCTACAGCCACCGTCGGACGGTTCAGCAAGTAAACACCGGCGGCAATCTCTATCACACCCAAAATAATACGCAATATCCAATGACTGCCTTTTCCGTGAAGTGTGATGCCCTCGATAATCTCGACCACGCCATCTACTAACAAGTAAATAGCGAACACTAGTGAGAAAATTACCAATGATAATCCTGGCCACGCGATCGCGATGAGTCCCAAGAAAAACAATGCCAAGCCTCTCACAATCATCAGCCACATGTCATTGTGCGGCTTTGTTGCTACAGCTTCCATAACAATTCCTCTCCAAACTTAAATTTATCTGATAATTTAATTATTACTCCTTGGGGGCTTGATTTGTCAAGCAAGTTGGGCGCCGCTAGCCTCAAACTTTTTTCAAAAAAGCGATTTTGATAGTTTTTCTAAAGCTACCGGTAGCTGTCTTTGGGCGGCGGGATATTAGAGCTTGGAGCGGTATCGGACGAGGCATTGGCAGCCGACGGACTAGCCTGGTCTGACGGCAAGCCTTTGATTTCGTTTAAGCTTAGATTGATAACATTTCCCGCCCCGACTTCGCCGCGCAATATTTTAGCCGCCACTACGTTTTCGACTAAGCTTTGCATAGCGCGGCGCATTGGCCGAGCCCCCAGACGAGGATCGTAGCCGGTCTCGACGATAAAGTCTTTGGCATCATCAGCTAACGCCACCTTGATGCCCTGATTCTCCATCGTTTTATTAAATTGAATTAGTAATAGGTCAACTATCTGCTTAAGCTCGGGCTTGTTGAGCGGACGGAATAACACCACCTCATCGAAACGGTTGATCAATTCCGGTCGGAAATAGTTTTTGTTGATTATTTCGTCTTCAAACTCCTTCTCGAATTGCTCCAGGCTCTGACCGGCCTCGATCCGGCGGCGAATATCATCCGCCCCGGCATTACTGGTGCAGATAATAATGGCTTCTTTGAAGTTAACTTTTTGGCCATTGGAGTCGCTCAAGCTGCCTTCGTCGAGCATTTGCAACAACAAATTGAGCACGTCAGGGTGGGCTTTTTCAATCTCATCAAGCAGGATTATGCTAAATGGCTTCTGGCTGACTAAGCGCAAAAAGGTCGAGCCGCCGGCCTTCTCGCTAGCAGCCGCCAGTAAGCGCGGCACGTCTGACTTGTCCTGATACTCGGTCATGTCAAGGCGGATCATATTAGCTTCGCTGCCAAAATAAATCGCCGCCAGGGACTTGGTCAGCTCGGTCTTACCAACACCGGTGGGGCCCAAGAACAGAAAGCTGCCGACTGGCCGTTTCGGATCGCGCACGCCGGCCCGTGACCGACGCAGGGCGTTAGCCACCACGCTGACCGCTCGGCTTTGGTTGATCATCCGCCGATGAATCGCACCCTCGAGATTGAGCAGTTGCTCCTTCTCCGCCACGTCGGCCTTGGCAACCTTGGTATTGGTGATCGCTTCGACCGCCCGGGCCACCGAATCGTCCGTCACGACATTACCGTTAGCGTAATTAAGGCTGTCTTCGAGCAAGTTCATCGCTTTAGCCGGAAAAGCCTTGCCCTGCAAAAACCGAGCCGCCAGCCGATAAGTCTCCACCAGGGCCTTGTAGGTAATCAATTTTTTGCTCGGTATTTCGTAGGCAATGGCCATATCGCCCAGGATCGACACCGTAGTCGCCTCATCCGGCTCGTTGATATGCACCAGATTGAACATCTGCGTCAAAGCCGGATACAGCGTGCCCACGCGGTGCCAATCAGCCGGCGTCATCGACAAAATAACTCGCACTTTGCTCTGCTGCAAAAGCGGGAAAATAATCTGCGTGATATTAAGGCCACCCGGATCGTTGGAGAAGAATATTTGCGCGTCATCTAAGAACAAAATAATATTCTGAGCATGCGCCATATCAGACATAATGCGGATCATGATTTGCTCAAGGCTTAGTCCGCGATTTAAATTGGTCGTGATGGCGGTTGATGACAGGCTGACGATCTGGTCATAGGCCAGTACGCCTTGCGTTTCGCCGCGGATCAGGCGATCGGCCAACGCGTGAACCAGCTCGGTCTTACCGACGCCAGTCTCACCGACCAAAGCCACGCAATTGCGGTCCGGCCTGGCCAAATGCGCTTCCATTTGATCGAGCAAATTACCGCGCGCCGCCGCTGAAAAATCTAGATTGCCACTTTGTATCTCGAGGCTGATGTTGTGCGCGAAATGGTCTAGGGTCGGCGTGAAGCCAGCCGCGAAATCACGGCCAATGCCGCCAAAGACCGACTTCGGTTTGGGGCGCATATACCGACGGACGACGTTCTCCTGCCAATGAAGGCCGAGCAAAATATCCTTAGCCGTCAGATTGATTGATTGCAAATAGTGTTCGACCGGCTGGCTAGTGGTCAGAAGTGCCGTGACTACCATGCCGGCCGAGATATAGTCCTCGTTGTACGTCTCGCGCAGCATCGAGGCTGCTCGCCAGACCGCGTCACTGTCGGTCGGTGCTTTTGAGAGCAAGCCATCGATAGTAGCCTCGTCGAGCAAAAAGCGATTGACAAAAAATCTATGCTGCCAGTTGCCCCTGATCGCCTGCCAGAGAGCCTGTGGACTGGCGGGCATTTTAAACCGATAAACGATATTGGAAGCCAGCATCTGATCAAGCCGCTTGGGATCGCGATCTTTTTTGACGGTTTTGTCCAATTCTTTCAAGTCCCACGCGAACCACGTGAGCAGCATGACGACTAGCAGCATTAAAGCAATTAGGATGTAGCCGGCGTTAACATCGATGACAATAAGAGCAAGGCCAGATGCCGCCAGCAGTCCAGCGGCGGCTTTCAGCGCCAGCAGCAGACCTTTTTTGGTGGCGATCCGGGCAAACTTAGCCTTTTGCACTCTAGCTGTATTGATAAATTTATACTGCTCGTTCACGGCATCACTCCGCGGATAATAAGGCCTATTATCAGCAGCGGCGCGACTGGCCACAACACGACAAATATCACTCCCAGCACGACGGTCAGGATAAAGCCGACCGTGGCGGCTAATATCACCATGACGCGGACGATAAAGCCGATTAGACGCGAGATGAGATTATCAACCATCGCCCGCATCATCGGCCCGAAGCCTTTGGCTGGATAGGTCACGATGCGCCGCCAGGGTGCAAAAAGCGTCCGCAACAAGGTCGGTACCGAAAAAACATACCAGATATTGCGCAGGCGAGCAGCCAATTTCTTGACTAAGGTGATCCAGCCTTCGGCGTACCACCAACGAAAAAATTCGATAAATACCATAAGCATATTCTAAGCCAATGGGCTGGTTCGAACAACTAAAGAACAAAAGGAGAGGACTGCTCTCTATTATAATTTAGTTGTTAGCATGAAGGACTTTTTACTATTGCAAGTTTACCTTCACGCCATTTGAAAATGCGCTATCATGCAACTCAGCACTTACCGCTGTCTGATCTTTCGGTATATCAAACACTATCGTTCCTGACACACTATTGCCTGGGTTAATATTGTTGTACCAGCTACTGCCATTCGGTGTGTTATACATGGTGGCAACATCATCCGCTGAGTATTTTTGACCCTCAGCATTAAACAAATATTGATTACTTGAAAGAATACTTTGAGCCTGATCACCAATATTCTTGATTGCTACGCTCAACAAACAGTACTGCCCCTGGGCATCCTTGGTTAGAAAATTCGAGCCAACATTTGACTTACCACACTCTATACTACTAACCGTAAACTGAAATTTACCATCATTTGCAGCCTCTCCTATTTTTGCGACCACGGCCTTCTTCTCGGTGGACGAGCTTGTAGAAGAAGGGGTGCTAGAATTCGTAGATTTGCCACCACCAAGTGCACTCGATACGATGCCTATTACTATTAACCCTAAGATTACAGATATAACCTTATGCCTCATAAACCAATTGGTTGATTTTTCCTTGGCCACCTTTATTCTCCTTATTACTTATAATCATTTGATTACAAGACAGTATCACATTATAGCTTTGTAGTCAAATGATTATGTTATTATACTCGGCTTTTTCCTAGGATTAAGGAGATGTCAAATGACTACAAAGAAGAAGAATTTCTCAATAAATTAGCTACTAGAATAGCGCAGTTAAGGCATAATAAAAAGATTACCCAAGAAAGTCTAGCTGCAGAAGCTGGCCTCGATAGAGTAGCTATAGCCAATATAGAAACGGGCAGGCGGCGTCCCACCGTTACCACCTTATACCGTCTAGCAAAAGGTCTAAAAGTAGACATTATTGAATTATTTAAATAGAAATTGTAACGTCACCTAGATGCCGAGAGACGCTATTCAGAGCTCGGCTTCGCTTTCAACCAAAATCTCGACCTGGACTTCTCGTCCAGATCACGATTCTGGCGGGGAGAGCGGGATAGCGGCTTTCGTGCCGGGATTATGAGCGGGTAGAGTCTTAATGCGCCCTCGAAAAACAAGAAAGCCAAAGTTATACTTTGGTGCTTCTAGTTTTGAGCCCGAGGCGCGAAGAGGCTTTTGCCTACTTTTGGCCGTAATACAAAAGTAGAAGGAGAATTTGATGAGTTTTTTGGAAAAGTTAATGAGAAGATCCTGAATCAAGTTCAGGATGACAGAAATAAAGGAGAGAGGGATAGCGGCTAACGCCTTCTCCGCTCAATGATTCTCGATCCGCCAGCTGGCGGACTGCGAGTCATTTCGCTCCACTGAACCCTCCTGCTTCGCAGGCACGGGTTCTCATCCCTTCATATCAGCAAAAAAGCCCGAGACAAGCTCGGACTTTTTTGCTGGCGGAGAGGGAGGGATTCGAACCCTCGATACAGTTGCCCGTATACCGCCTTTCCAAGGCGGCGCACTAGTCCACTATGCGACCTCTCCGCGTCGAGAATGGCTTCAACTTTCAGCTAATCGCTCAAACGCGATTCGTCTTCAGTTTTCGCCAAACCTCTCCTTTTCAAACCAACAAACGGCTTCGCCTGGTTTGTTAGTTTGGGTTTTATTTTAACATTATCAAATTAAAAGATTACTTTTTATTAGAAGCCCTGTCTCGCGCTCGCCCCAACTACTCATCCCTCCTGTTATGAGATACCGGACAAGATACAGTTATACCAGACCGCGAACCAAAAAACAAGCTTACTTCTTGCTCAGTAATAGGATAAACACCAGAGCCGCGAGATTAAGTACCAGGGTGATGCCAAATACCCAACCCATCGTGACCACAATATCGAGCGAGCCGCCGCAAAGCGAACTACAACCGACTTGTGACTTGGCCAAAAGATAGCCGCCCACCGCCAGCTCAATCACAACGGCCACTACCATGGCAATCGTTAGCCAGCCAAACATTTGTCTTCTCGTCACTACCCCTCCTCGCCCTTGCTAACCCAGCTCTTGTTTAAATTTCTCAACCAGCTCGACTGGCGTCGGATCGACCCCATTAAGGATGCCCAGATAAGCCGACACGTAATCACCCAGCAACACGGTATACAATAATTGTTCCAGGTGAGTCCGACCCTCGGCGCGCACTATGATCGGCTCAAAACCGCACTTGGCCAAAACCTGCCTCGTAATTAGCTGGCGCTTCTGGACCCGCTCGCTATCCAAATTCGATTCCAGCTGCACGCAAATCAATTCTTTTTCATCCGGCAGCGGCCAGCCTTGCATTTCATTGTGATTAAGCTCGGGATAAGTATTCCAAAACGCTAGCTGCTTGGCATTTTCATTGATATCAATTTTCCATTTATAGGCGGCTGAGCGCAAGCGTGGCCCAGCGTAAATTAGGACTGGTTTGCCGTGCAATTTAACCGCCAATTCGCGGGCCAGATTGTCATGAGTATCATCGAGCGATAAGGCACCCTTGGCGGTGTTTAAGAAATTACCGGCCTCCAGCAGTTCGCGCTCCAGGTCAACTCCCTCGCTCAAGCCCAAGTCCGCCATCAAGCACGCCAGAGCTTTTAGGCCTGCAAATACGCTCAAGCGTGGCTGACTCACCTTAGGAAGTTTTAGGGTGATGTATTTTTTAGCTTGGGCGATTTCGAGCAATTCGCCACCGGCCGTCAGGACCACTATGCGGCAGCCCATTTTCTCAGCGCTTCTGAGTGCAGCCAGAGCTTCTTCGGTATTACCGGAGTAGCTGGAAATAATAGCCAGGGTGCGGCCATCGATGTAGCCTGGCAGGCTATAGTCACGGGCGATCTCAAATGGCAGCCTCAATCTCTCGTGCAGCCAATCGCGCAACAATTCGCACGCCAGCGCCGAGCCGCCCATGCCGGCATAGACGATGTTCTCAATCCCCTCGCCCATCTCACGAGTTAAAGCCTGGCTCATCTCATCACCAAAGCTTAAGGCTAAATGATCAGGCTGAGCGTCAATCGCGTCGAAAATATGATGGCGGTCTAGCTCTGATAGTTTGGCGAACAAATCATTTTTTGTCATGAGCCCATTATCCCTCAGAAGCAGGTAAAATTAAACTGTTGACTTGAGAGTGCGAATATTGTAATGTTTTGTCGTTCCCCGAAAAAGGAGAGGGAGTGAACATCAGGGAAGTCTTGAAGAAGAAGCTCTACCCGGTGGGAAGCACCATCAAATCACCGGCTCCACAGTCGCACGACGAAAGTCCCACCGAGGAGATCCCAGTAGGAGAATTTCACCCGCTGGCCGACGAGCTAGCCGCTGACGAAATCGTCGGCCCGCATTACGTGGCGAAGCGGATCACCTTGCCACCATGGCTGTGATCAAAAAGACCGCCAAGTGGGCGGCCCTGGCGGCGTTCTTTGCCGGCCTTGTATGGGTGGCCACCACTCTGCCGGATCGGCGACAGACACCGCAATCAGAGCGCGACCGGCTCTGGAATGAATTTCAGTCCCAGAGCCCCAAGCGCTAACCCCTCCGCTGGCCGGGAGAGCACCAAGCTCTCTCGGCCTCTTTTTATAACAGCTTTTTGGCCAATTCAGACTGATCACGGCAACGCAGATCCCAATTGATTCTGGCTACCTCCGACCGGCCACATAAATACTTTAAAAACTTAGATACTGCTTCAACAGTCGCCTGATCACCAGTTGCATCAGCCGCTTCCGCCTCACGCATCAGATCACGCAAGAATGCCGTCGAGACCCAATAATTTTTTGGCTCTGAATCACCGCCCATATCACCCACCCAGGCCGCAATGGTAGGTCGGTCATAAATTATCGCTTCCAAAGTACGGCGATTGCCATCTAAGAGTATGTGGCCTGTCGGAGATTTGACAAGCAAGATTGGGAATTCCCGCCTGCTAATCTTAAATCTCGCCGCCATCATATCGGCCAAATCTTTTTGTTTTTTATATTCCGCCTCACTGCTATGGATGTAGTCATACACTTGCTGATACGACGCCCCTTTGCCTAGTTTAGCAATAGAAGGAATACTCCAGCTCAAGGGAATATCTTTGACTGATACTTCTTGTTGACTCCACTCCACATTTTCGGCAGTGATAAAGCGAACTGGCGCTTTGAGCTTAAAGCCAGACATAATACCATGAAAGCCGTTCCAGAAATCATGTACCGGCGCTAGATCCGACCGCTTACCTTCGAACCAATCTCTGATATCCTGACCGATCCCCTGCCACTCCTTTTCGTTCAAAGATGGCGTGAGCTTGATAAACTCTTTATGCAACAACTCTGCGGCTATTTTAATCCGGGTTTCATCATAAACATGATTTGGGTAAATTTTATCCATAGCAGCATTATACTAAATATTGACTAAATAGCTGTTATTTGGTTTAATAGCGCTTGCGTTCTTCGACAAAAGGAAGGTAACCATCATGTTCGACCGGCAGAAACAGCACGACCGCTTTCTGCAACGAGCTAAGAACCTGCAGACCACGACCTACAACCAGCCGCGCATCATCACTTACTACTTGCTAGCAGCAAGCCTGGCAGGCGAGCGAGGCCGAGTGGAGATCTGGCAGCAGATCGGTGTCAACCTGACGCGTCTAGCCAAAGGCCCGCTCCAACAACCAGTTGACTGGCTGGCCCTGAGCTTCTTTCGGCGCGCCACGCGCCACGGTGACTTGCGCCAGCGCGGCGCGATCCGGCGTGATCAAGCCGAGCTTCTGAGCAAGCTTGGCCGTTTCGACGAGGCACGTGAGCACCTCCATCTCTCGGTCAAAAACTTGATCGAGGCTGATGACAAGGACGGGCTGAATCTGACCAGGATTGTTCGCGGCGTGGTTTACTGCCGCTGGGCCAACAACCTTTCGGCTGAAACCAGTCACCGTGAACGCTTCAGCTTGCTTAGCAACGCCCACGATAGCTTGACGAGAGCCCTGTCTGAGATTCCAATTCAATCTCAGGCGATGGACCATCAGCGGCTATTGGCGCTGTTGTGGCTGGCTGATGTCTGCTTGGCTCTTTATGAGATTGAGCCGGAACACTTCTGGCTCGAAGCGACTGATGACGCGGCTCAGCAAGCCCAGTGGCTTGCCCGCGGCACAGCCGGCTCAGCGCACCACCAAGAGCGGGCTATTCGGCAGATACAAAAGGTGGCCCACTACGAGGACGCGACCTGTGGATGAGCCGCCAACGCCCGAGCCGCCCGATGACGAGATTCGCGCCCTCAACCAAGAGGTGCGCGATCGGCTGCCAGCCCGACACGAGAATCTTCTCGCCCGGATTGAGCAGGCTATCAAGCAGCTAGCACGTGAAAACCCACAGATTATCGGGTGGGAACTGCCTGACTTGAAACAAGATCGGCCGGTTATTCGGTTGCGAGTCGAATCGGGTATCGATCGCGATCTGATTCCCGATGACATTCACGGCATTCCGGTGGTGGTGACTTACCTGCATTCCACCAAGCCAAGCTTGCGGCTGGTGCGCGACAAGTATGATAGCGACCACCCTGTATTCTATGAATCCCCGCCAGATGCGGGGTAGGTCTAGCAGGGAGCTGGATTCACCTCTAGCTCCCTGCCCTCCCACAGTGAACGAAATTCGCTCTTTGTGGGAGGGTCAACCACCCTAGCACTTTTCTAAAAACCAAAAAAGACCGCCTTAAAACTAGGAGGTCTTTTTTTTGTTGGGTTTAATGCTGCAATGCGCGATAAGTAGCTTGCACCGACCAGAAAGTTTTATACAGACACAACCATTCGGTCGAGTTATTCATTACTTTCTTGCTATTAGTAATGAAGTTGTGCTATAGTAATGAATATGAAAAACTTAATTACTATTACCAGTAAGGGTCAAACGACTATACCGGCTTCATATCGTCGTAAATTGGGCTTGAGCTCAGCAGGCGGTGCCCTGGATATACGTTTTGATGAAGCTAAAGGTGAGCTAGTGATAGCAAGGCCACTCAGTATAGATGAATTGAGCAAAAAACTAAGTGGTTACGTAAAGCCAAGGGTAAAGCCTTTGACTGATGTTGATGCCTATTACCAGAAATACCGAGAAGACCGTAAATCATGAAATTTAGCGGCTCACTGGATACTAATGCGATACTGAGGCTATTAATTAACGATATACCATCCCAGCACGAGGCAGTAAAAGCATTGCTGGTTAGTGCGAATGGTCAATTCGCGGTTGCGGATATCGCAATTATTGAGCTCGTGTTTGTGCTTGAAAGATACTATGGCTTTTCTCGACAGCAAGCAAGCGAGGCCCTTACTGGACTTATGCAACTAAAAGAAATCAACTGTAATCGCACATTATTTGAAAAAGCATTGCCAATCTACCTAAACCATTCCGCTCTATCTTTTGAAGATTGCTGCCTAAGCAATTATGCTGCGCTTAATGGAGCTGAGCCTTTGTGGACATTTGATAAGAAACTAGCCACTCAAGCACCAAGTGCCAAGTTAATAACTACTTGAACATCTCTTACTACCATGCACGAAAGAAAACTTTGGCAACCCTCTTCGCATTTATAAATATGATGTAATCCGCCATAGAAAATAGGTGCTCACCTAAAGTGCAAAATTTACGTGCGATTCAAGGAAAAGCCGAAGCCCGCAAGCGAGTCGTAGTAGAATCCCATATTCTCTGACTGTATTTGTACGGATGAAGTACGAGGCGCAAACGAGAAACGGAATGAGTCGTACTGTAAAACGTACGGCGAATGAGTATCGTAGTTTGTAACGAAGTAATTCGCCGTACAAATACAGTCAATCTACATCATGCCGGGCATACCGCCACCAGCCATACCACCCATCCCGCCACCTGGCATCGGCTCTTCCTTCTCGGGCAGATCAGCCACCGCTGCTTCAGTTGTCAGCAACATTGCCGCCGCGCTAGCCGCATTAGTCAGGGCACTTTTGGTAACTTTGACCGGGTCGATAATACCACGCTCGAGCATATCGGCCTGTTCGTTTTTAGCAAAATCCCAGCCCGTCTTAGCATCACCCGGCTTGGCGACAACCTCCAGAATCAGAGCGATATCGGTAATGCCGGCATTGGCCGCAATCTGTCTGAGCGGTGATTCGAGCGCTTTAGCGACAATCTTCACGCCAATCTGCTCTTCATCATCAAGCTCCAGCTGCTCTAGCTGGCGCGCAACCTTGGCCAGAGCCGCCCCGCCGCCGGGTACGATACCCTCAGCCACGGCCGCTTTGGTCGAATTGATAGCATCTTCAATGCGCAATTTCTTCTCTTTAAGCTCCACTTCGGTCGCCGCGCCAACCTTGATCACGGCCACACCGCTCTCGAGCTTGGCCAGACGCTCTTGCATTTTTTCGAGCTCATACTCCGAAGTAATAGCTTTCATCTGAGCCTTAATTTGACCAACCCGCTCTTTCAACGCCGCCGCACTACCCTTGCCCTCGACAATAGTAGTGTCTTCCTTGGTGGCAATAACTTTGCGCGCTTCACCCAGCATTTCGACCGTCGCATCCTCGAGCTTTAAGCCCAGCTCCTCGGTGATCACCTGGCCGCCAGTCAAGACAGCGATGTCCTCGAGCATGGCTTTGCGGCGGTCACCAAAGGCCGGCGCTTTAACTGCCACGGCATTAAATGTACCGCGTAATTTATTTAAAACTAGTGTCGTCAGCGCCTCACCATCGACATCCTCGGCAATAATCACCAAGTCTTTCTTGCCCTCGGCCGCCATTTTCTCAAGTAGCGGCAACAGCTCTTGAATCGAGCTGATTTTTTTATCAGTGATTAAAATCGACGCGTTATCATAAACTGCCTCCATCCGAGTCGTATCGGTCACCATATATGGACTGACGTAGCCTTTATCGAGCTGCAAGCCCTCCACGATGTCCTTTTCGAGACCCAAGGTCTGGCTCTCCTCAACCGTCACGATACCATCCTCACCAACCGCTGCCATAACTTCGGCGATCAGCTTGCCAACTTCCGGGTCGTCAGCTGATATCGAAGCCACATCGGCTATCTCGTGGCCGGCCTTGACCGGTTTAGCGATTTTATCGAGTCCCTCAACTACTTTAGCGGTCGCCTTCTCAATCCCACGGCGAATCGCCATTGGATTGGCGCCAGCGGCGACATTTTTGATGCCCTCTTCGATGATAGCCTGAGCTAATACAGTTGCTGTGGTCGTGCCGTCCCCAGCCTGATCGTTGGTCTTGCTGGCCACTTCCTTAACAATCTGCGCCCCCATATCCTCGAATGGATCGCTTAGCTCAATCTCTTTGGCGATCGTGACGCCGTCATTGGTGATGACCGGCGAGCCGTACTTCTTGCTTAGTACCACGTTGCGACCTTTTGGACCCAAAGTGGTCTTTACCGTGTTGGCCAGTTGATCGACACCGCTTTTTAATTTCTTGCGCGCATCTTCTGATGCGATAATCTCTTTTGCCATTTTTTAATTAATCTCCCTTATTTATTAAACCTTGCCGTTATTTTGATTAAGTTTTGTCACTGCTTGAGGCCCGCTCTAAGACTTGGATCGACTGAGCTAATTTTTTTTAAAAAATCCAAGTCGACTAAGACGTTGTTGCTTGGATGAAGTTCAAGGAAGCACCGAGGCTCGCCAGAGAACTGTAGTCGACCTACAGTGAACGCGAATCGGAAGTACTGACGCCGAAATTCGCCAAGAAACAGCGTCGTTATTTTACGATCGCTAGTACATCCTCTTCTTTGGCGATTAACACTTCCCTCCCATCAACTTTAATCTCGGTTGGGCCGTATTTGCCGTAGAGCACTTTGTCGCCAACCTTAATTTCTTTGACGTCCTTACCAACTGCCAGCACCTTGCCTTCACTTGGTTTTTCTTTAGCGCTGTCTGGCAAAATAATACCTGCCGCGCTTACTTCCTCTGCCTCAACCTGTTCAATCACAAGCCGGTCAGCTAGTGGTGTCAGCTTCATACCTTAGCCTCCTTACAAAAAATTATTAGATTGTTACACACATAAATTACTCAAAAACTAATCTGGTAGTTTTTGGCACTCTTTGAGTGTGAGTGCTAAATATTAGTTTAGAGGATGTTTTTTTAGTCGTCAAGCTAGCACTAAAATCTTGAGCCGGCCTTGCAAATTCACATTTACAAAATCTAGCATTTTTCCCTAATCTGATGATATTTGGCAGCAATTTCCGTGCTTTTGTCTAGCGCGTGCAAGTTAATTATATCTGGCCGCACTCGAATAAAAGCCTTGTCAGTATGCGATTTTGGCTGGCGCGAGGTGTGCTTGAGGTGCACGCGATAGCCCCTGTCATCGAGCCGATCTAAGATTCGTAGTCCATTGGCATAAACATGAATGTCAGTACTCGGCCAAACGTAATTTGGCAGCGACTCAAAAGCGTATTTATCTTTTTTTAACAAACCATACCAGATCGAAGCACCGTAGACCGGCCGAGCCATTACCAGCCAATAGAGCAAATGAGGGTCATTCTGCTTCATAATATCCTTTTTGCTATCCACCCCAGCAGTTGTCAGAAACATGCCCAAACTAAACTTTGCAGCTTTATTCTGCTCATTTTCGAGCTGCCGCATAAACCGCAAGAAATACATCAAAGTACCTTTGGCGATGTAGGTACGATTCGGCTTGGTGACGATCAAAAGGTCGATATCACTCTGGTGATGCACATTGCCGAAGCTGCCGCTATTGACCACCACAACCGATTTAATATACGGCAACGCCCGAAAGATATAGCTCCAGCGGCGGGCTTTAGATATTAACTTAGCCTGGCGCTTCATTAGCTCGTCGCGATTCGAGTATTTAACGCCTTTTAGACCCAAATAATGACCGGTAATACGTACCTTTTCGTTTCTAATCAATTCTTTGATGGCATCGCGAACCGCCAGGTGGCTAGTCTTGATTGGCAACAATTGACTAATCTCCGCTTCGGCGAGCGGCAAACGAAAAACCGCGAAGTACGCCAAGAGATCCAAAATAGCTGGTTCGAGCTCCATGCCGTCTAGGCCTTAATTAACTCTAGCAGTTCAGCCGTCTTTTCTTGTGTCAGCGACCCATTGCCGCTCTCGACATTAAGCCGCAAGTATGGCTCGGTATTGCTAGCGCGCAGGTTAAACCACCAGTTACCGTAGCGCACCGTCAGCCCATCGAGCTCGTCCTGACGGCCATCCTTGTAGTGATCTCTGACCTTTTGGACAACCGGCTCTTTATCCGCCACCTCAATATTAACCTCGCCCGAATTACTGTAGCGCTTAAATGGTGCCGCCAGCTCGGAGAGCTTTTTGCCGGAGCTACCCAGTATCGCAATCGCCTTGAGAGCAGCGATCAGACCGCTATCGGCATTGAAATTATCGGCAAAGTAAAAATGCCCCGAGTGCTCGATGGCCAGCGCCGCGCCTGTTTCACGCATCTTGGCCTTGACGAACGAATGGCCGACCCGAGTACGCTCGACGCGGCCATGCAGAGCCGCAACCGTATCGGGCACGATGTCAGAGGTGATTACGTTGCGCAAAATCATCGCACCGGGATTACGTTGCAATACGTCGCTTGCCAAAATCGCCCCCAGCACGCTAGCCGACACCGGCTCGCCAGTTTCATCGACCAAGAATGCCCGGTCGCCATCGCCGTCAAAAGCCACGCCAAGATCGAGCTTTTCGTCATTGACTAGCTTCGATAAATCGGTCAAGTTTTCGCGAATCAGCGGGTTAGCCCCATGATTTGGGAAGCTACCGTCCAGCTCACTATAAAGCGCCTCGATCTGCAATTGAGTTTTTTCGCCCAATGCCGGCAAATTAATCGCTGCCATACCATTGCCAAAATCAATTCCGACTTTGAGCGGCTTGAGCGCACCAGCTAGACGCAGGGCATGATCCATCCAGTCGCTAGCGATATCTCGCTGCTCGACCCGACCGCCCGGCTTGGCCGTCTGGTAGCTATCGCTCACAAGCGCCGTTTTTAGCTGATCGAGGCCGCTATCTTGGCCAATCGGCGCCACACCAGCGGCCGTCAGCTTGATGCCGTTGTACTGACCGGGGTTGTGACTGGCCGTCACCATCGCCCCGCCCGCAAAGCCGTATTGCCCGACAGCAAAATACACCATATCACTCGTGACCAGGCCGATATCAATCACCACCCGACCCTGCTGCACCAGCCCAGCGATCAACGCCTCAGCCAGCTCTGTCGAATCCTCACGCATGTCGCGGCCAACCACCACCTGCCCCATCGCCCCGTCCATGTCAGCGTGCGGCAAAAAGTCCGCCAGCACCCGGCCGACACCATGCGCCACCTCAACCGTCAGTTCGCTACCGGCCAGACCGCGAATATCGTAAGCTTTGAATATGCTCTCGGTAAATCTCATACTTTCATTGTAGCAGATGTGTCGACGTGTAACCGCCCGTCGCTACCATAAGCGTAATAGATAAGATGAACTCTGATGCACGCATCATATTCGATGGTTTGGTTAAAGATCAATAGATTGACCTTTCGCTAAAATATCTGGACACCTAACCAAACATCTGCACCAAAACTTGCTTGATGCTCTTCTGTGTCGTCACCGGCACTGCCCCCAAGCACTTCGTCAAACGTGATTTATCGAGCGTGCGAATCTGATCAAGCACTACCTGGCCGAGCTTGCCATCAAAATGACAATCCACCCGTGAGGGATATTTGCGACGCTTGGTCGTCAGCGGCGCCACGATAACTGTCGCGATATGGCGGTTCATCTCGTCCGGCGACACGACCACGCACGGCCGGAACTTGCGCATCTCACTACCGACTGTCGCGCCCAAATCTATCAGATAAACTTCAAATTGTTTTGCTACCATCGCCAATCTGTCTTATCCCACTCGGTCGCGGCGCTATCAGGCAATATCAGCTTGTCGTCCCCCGTTCGCGCCATGGCGGCAAAATGCGCCTCCCAATCAGACCTCGGCCTGGGAGTAGCAATAATAATCTTGCCCTCGCGCGCCTCGATCGTCACCTCACCAGAAAGCCCGCTCTGCTCGAGCATGGCTTTGGGGATACGCACACCCATCGAATTGCCATATTTTGTCAGCTTAGTAATCTTCATGACAGTATTGTATACACAATGTATATACAATGTAAACACATCTTAGCTGGGCCGGCTATCCTAGATTACCAAAACAAGTTCTTATTAATTCGGGCATAAAGGCGGCTATAAATCCCTTCGTATTTGTCCCACTGCTTGGTCTTGGCACTCAAGGGCAGGTCGTAGCAGCCGACAAATTCGCTGACCTCTTCGCTAAACATCCGCTTGAAGCTGTACAAGCCAGCCTGATGATGATGCGGATTATCAAGCTCGCTCTTAGGCGGTACGGCCACCATGTCGTACTCGACAGCACCGCGTGATTTGGCCCAGCGCATCGCCTCCCACTGCAGCAGGTAGGGCGCCATTAGGTTGCGCTTAGTCGGGAAGCTACCGCCGTCCTTGTAGTAGGCGCGATTACCAAAAACGGTCGCGTAGACACCGGCCAGGACTTCCCCATCGTGGCGAGCGACGAAAAACTGAGCCAGATTCGCCTCCCACAATTTCTGCCAGTAGCCGCCAAAATATTCTTTGCGACGTAAAAAAAATCCAGCTCGGTCTTTCGTGGCGCTCATTAGCTCATACATCAGATCAACACCCGCCTCGTCCATCGGCAGGCGTTCGATCGTGACACCCTTCTTTTCAGCCAGACGGATGTTGTAGCGGGTCTTTTGCTTGAAGCCGGCTAATAATTCTTGCTCACTTGCGCTGATGTCGACGATGATCGTGGCCTTGAATTGCAAATCACTCTTGGCTTTACGCAGTCCAAGCGCGGCCAAATCAATCGCGCCTTCTTCGACCTCCGGCTCCACCTTGAGCACCACTGCCTTAGGATCGTGAGTGCGCAAGAAATCAGCTAGCTCGCCGGCCAATGCCTTCATGGCCGCTTTTGATTCTTTGTCGGCCTTGGCGCGGGCGAAAATACCCGGACCCTTGGGGCAATAGTAGATCGTACCGACCAACGGCACGGATTTGGCTATCAGTAAAATGGCAGTTTGATGGCCGCTGTGCTCAAAGATCAGATGCAGCGGCCGCCAGCCAAACGACGCCTTGAACTCGCCCCACTGACGTGATTGATAGATGTGGCCGCCGTCCGGATTAGCCTCTACGAGCGCGTTCCACTCGAGGGTTTCTTCGTTACTAGCCGTTCGGATCACCTGTCTAGCCCCTTGAGTCGCCGGTAAGTACTATAGGCGCGGTATTTATTCTTCTTGAGCGGAATATCCCAGGTACCGATCGTGGTCGCGACCTCGCCGCCAAAAGCTTTTTTAAACCGCGTCAAGCCGGCCCAGGGATGATTCGGGTCGTCGCTCGGCGCGATGCCCCAGAAATCAAGCGTGCTCTCACCAGCCGCGCGCGCATCCAAAATCGCCTGCCAGACCAGCGAGACCGAGGCCTTGGCCCGGCGATTCAAGTCCTGGTAGGCGCCGGCGTGAGCATAATAGCGGGTCGAGCCAAAATCATAAAATATCGCCGACGCCACCGCTTGGCCATCAACTCGCGCCAGGTACAGCTTGGCAGCACCGACGGGCAACATCGTCTCAAGCATTTTGCGGTAATAATCGTGGCCAAAAAAAGACACGCCCGAGCGCTTGGCCGTATCATCCATCATGGCCAAGAATTCATCAATGTCCGCTCTTTTGTCACTGAGCTCGATCGTGATGCCGCGCCGCTGCGTGCCATTTATTTCGTTGCGATGACCCGACGAGAGCCCGGAGCGCAGAGCCGCCTCCTCGGCCGACAGGTCAAGTAGTAGCGTGGTGCTAGGCTCGAGATCGTGAATCTTGCGCCCACCCAAGGCCTTGATCGCCGGAGCGTCCACTGCGCCAATCGGCTCGACGCGCACGAAATCAAACTTTTGCTGGTCGGCCTGCTCGACAATGCTCTCTAAGGCCGAGGCGCTGTTTTTGCCAATCACTGGCCCGCAGGGCGCGAATAAGTACCTGATGCCGCGCGATTTGCGCTCGAAAGCCTGCCAGGCCCAGCCATCGCCGCTCTGGCGCCTGGCCGGCCGGCCGACTGCCTCTTGGAAGTGCGCCCAGGCTTGGCTTTGCAATATCCCGCCACCCAAAGCTGCAATCTGCTCGTCCCAGTTTTCACTCATGGATTTATTGTAGCAGGCTCAGGCAGAGATTGCTCGCCGTGTACCTGGCAAAATATTGACACACTCGATAAATCATGTCAGGATTATTTAATCGGACAATTCAAGGAGGCAAATGTCCGTTCGTAAGTTGAAAAAAATGGCCGGCAGGGCTTTTCTGCTGGCCGCTATCGTGTTGGTGGTTACAAGTTTTGGAGGTAAAGCGGCTCAGGCGGAGCCAAATGCCATCCAGGCGGAGAATGCTCTCCCCGGAACACCTGGTTGGCATTTGACAAAGCCCAGCACGGCCAATTACGAAATCGCCGGCTACATCACGCGTCCCAGCGTGAGTGTCGGTGAAGTCGTGCCAGTCCATGCCAATACTCGCTTCAGTGAAGCGGGTAAGCCGTACACCGTTGAGGTGTTGCGGCTGGGCGATTACGCTGGTGCTGGCGCTCGGCGCGTGGTCGAACCATTCGTGGTCGAATCCGGACTGAGCCTGAAGCCAGCCGACGTGGTCGACGCGGCAACAGGACTGATCGAGGCCAATTGGCCGGTCAGTTTCTCTGTCGACACCGCGGGATTCACTAGCGGCGCCTTTCTGGTCAAGCTGACCGGTAGCGGCGCTGGCTACCAGACCCACGTGCCGTTCACGGTGCGCGACAACCAGGCGCATGACTATTTGTTCCTAAATAGTCACTTGACCTGGCAGGGCTACAACGCCGCTGGCGGCAACAGCTTGTACCAGTGGGCAACAGTCTATCCGGACTTTCGCCAAAATTGGTGTATACTTTGGGCCTGTCAGTACCAGTGGACCAATCCGGCCACCGGTACGACTGTGGTGTCGTCGACCAAGCCGACGCCGCCTGGCAACATGGCTCGGCAGGTCAGCTTCGCCCGCCCCTATCAACGGGGTAGTCGGACGATTTCCGGCGAGGGCGAGTTGCTCTGGCACGAACAGCCGCTGATCCAGTGGCTGGAAGCTCAGGGATACGACATCGGCTACCAAGCCGATTTCGATCTCGACGCTTCACCTGTGCCAGCCGGCACTAAGGCCATTGTGCTGCCCGGACACCAGGAATACTGGACCGGCCCGATGCGCGATCACGCCGACGCCGCTCAAGCGGCTGGAGTGGGAATCGCCAGCTTCGGGGCTAACCAAGCCTACTGGCGTTGCCGGATTGAAGGGAGCTCGCCCGAGAGTGTGGGCAGGTATACCTGCTACAAGTCGGTCAACGGCGAACCGCACACACATGACCCGCTCAAAGACGACCCGGCACTGGCTTCGGCTCAGTTCCGCAGCACCTTCGTCGGTCGGCCCGAACAGCTGCTTTTGGGTAGTATGTTCGGCGGCTGGATCAACGCCAACGTGCCATATGCTGGCGCGCCAGGCACGATCTCGCTTGGCTGGACGACGATGTTGACCGGCGGGACGCCTAGTCCATTTCTGGACGAGGCGGGTATCACTGCCGGCGAGGGCTTCAACGCCCTTCTCGGTGGCGAATTCGACCGCACCTGGCCGGATCGAGCGCACCTGGAGGGCGTTCAGAAGCTGTTCGAGACCACCATCCATCCACGCCTGTGGAATGGCGGCGGCTCGGCGGTGCAGCTCTGGATGTGCTCGATCAATTGGCCGAACGCTTGCTGGTATGGCAAGCACGAGGCCGTAATCGTTGAGACACCGAGTGGTGCTCGCGTTTTCAACGCCGGTAACTACAACTGGATGTGGGGTTTGCAGGACTTTTCCTTCAATGGCGTGGGCTTTGCCTACACCAACCCCAAGATCCAAGCCCTAACCGTCAGTCTGCTCGACTGGGTGAAAACACCCCAGCCGATCTAGCAGGCTCTACCCGGCCCCGAGTGTAAAAACTCGGGGCCGACTTCGTTCTAATTTATTTACTAACTGATTTGCGCTAGAGTAATACTTATGAAAATTATTGCCATCGAATCATCCTGCGACGAAACTGCCGCGGCCGTTATTGAAGACGGCGTGCGGATTTTGAGCAACGTCATTGCCAGCCAGGTTGATTTGCATGCCCAGTTCGGCGGCGTGGTGCCAGAGGTGGCCGCCCGCAGCCACATCGAGGTAATCCTGCCAGTCATCGACGAAGCGCTCGAGCGGGCAGATTGCGACTGGGACGACATCGACGCGATTGCCGTCACCCGCGGACCAGGACTGATCGGCAGTCTTTTGATCGGCGTGATGAGCGCCAAAACTCTAGCCAAGCTCAAGAATAAACCCCTGATCGGCGTTAATCACATCGTGGCGCATGCTTTTGCTAGCTTTTTGGATACATCAAATAATGATAAAAGTAATCTATCTAGGGCAAAGCCGATTATTGCGCAGGCGGATGCAATACAAGGAAGCAACGAGGCTCGCAACGAAACGTACTATGACGTACGAGGAGTGAGAAATGAGGCAGCTGACGCCGTAGAGCGCCAGCTGCGCGATAATCCAAAGCCGAGGCTGGCAAGCTTGAGCTCAGATCAAGAAGACGATGAAGCGCGAAGTGAGGCGTACCAATCCGTACGACGAACGAGCACTGGAGTTGACGACGCCGAGATGAGCCAAGATCGCCAGCCGGCTTTCCCAATTCTGGCGCTGACTGTATCTGGCGGACATACGGCTTTAACCCTATATAAAGAGGATTTAAGCTTCAAAGTCTTGGGCGAGACCCGCGACGACGCGGCCGGTGAGGCCTTCGATAAGGTTGGCAAACTCCTCGGCCTGCCCTATCCGGGCGGCCCGGCTATATCTAAAGCAGCCGAGCAAGGCAACCCGCAAGCTTATAAATTCCCGATTGCCAATCTAGGACGTGACAGTCTTGATTTTAGCTTTTCGGGGCTCAAAACCGCCGTCTTGCGCCAAGTCCAGCAGATAGCTGGTGTCAATCCGGCCGATCTGACCCATCAAAAAACTTATCAGCTCGACGAGCAGGTGGTGCGCGACATCGCGGCGTCATTTGAGCACAATGTCGTCTCAACATTGGTGCAAAAAACCAAGCTAGCCCAAGAAAAATATCAGCCGGCCAGCGTAGTGGTCGGCGGCGGTGTGGCAGCCAACAAATTATTACGCACCAGGCTCGCGCAGGCCATCCCTGCGGCCATTTTCGTGCCGCCAGTGCTCTGTACCGACAATGCCGCCATGATCGGCGCTCTGGCCTATCAAATGCATCAGCACGGACTAACGACCAGCCCCAACGAACTCAAGGCTGATTCCAGCCTGGAAGTCTTATAATTTTACATACTGACGCCAGTGCTATTACAATAGGTCTAGTTACGCTTCGGTCACCAGGGAGGCAACCATGCGTACAGACAGCACCAACGTTCGATCAATTTCACCGCCCGGCCAACCAATCATCACGCAGGAATTGATCGACGAGTTCGTGGCTGAGGTCACGATCGAGAAGGGCTGGACGGCCGAACAGGCCGACCGCTTTCTCACCCTTCTTCCTCAAACCAGCCACTAGCACCCCATAGTCCGGCCGCTACCCGCGGCTTCGCCAAGGCTCATCCGACACGGATGGGCCTTCTAGCTTTTTGAAAGCAATTCCAGGCTGGAAAAAACTATAATAACGGGTTGTGGCCCGCCCGGTTCTGATTGTTTTCAGACCAGGCAGGCCACTGATTGCCGACTTTGACCGGGTTGCAGCAGGCTACACCTTGACTGTCTTACTCCTGCCGAGCAGGATGAGGATGCGGGCTACGTCATCGAAGCCGATGGCGTGATGCGGCAGACCCGCATCCCTGTGGGCCACTCTCAGAGCGACGAACTGGTCCCGATCCAACCCGAGAGCTGGCGGGATGTTCATCTGAGAGACGATTCGGACGCAGTAAGGGCCAATCACAGCCAGCGGCTGCGCCAGCCGATGGTAGACGTGCCTGCCGTGATCTGCCGGGTCGCTTGCCAGCAAGACCAGCACCTCAGGATCGCCACGCAGGCTGACTAAGGCGTCGAGGGCACCCCTGACATAGTCCTCGAACTTTTCTGGCTCTGTCCGCCAGACAAACGGATTCTCGTCATGGCTGACGACTTTCACCAACCACCTCCTAATGGTCTTGGCTCGACCACGACATCTTACTCCTAATCGAGGCATATTTCAAGTCCAGCGGGCTTACTTCCTGGCCTTTTGGGCTGATTTCTAGTACGCTTTAAGGCGAGAAATTATTATAAATTTATTTAGACCCAGATGGAAAAAGCTTACCAGCCAAGCAAATATGAGCACAAAATAACCGATTTGTGGCAAAAAGCCAATGCCTTCGCGCCGGCCGGCGACTCATCGAAAAAGCCCTTCTCGATCATCATGCCGCCGCCCAATGCCAATGGCAGCCTGCACGCCGGCCACTTGATGTACGTCGTCGAGGACATCGCTACTCGCTATCACCGCATGAACGGCGCGCCGACGCTGTGGCTACCAGGTACCGATCACGCCGGCATCGAAACACAGGTGGTCTACGAGCGGGAGCTGGAGAAAAAGGGTCAAAGTCGTTTCGACCTCGGGCAAGAGCAATTTTACGACCAGGTCATGGAGTTCACTCGCGCCCATCAGGGAACGATGATAAGCCAAATGCAAGCAATGGGCTTTTCGGCCGACTGGAGCAAGCTCAAGTTCACCCTAGACGAAGATATCATTGATATAGTTTATGACACTTTTATTGATCTTCATCAGGACGGCCACATCTATCGCGGCAACCGGATCGTTAATTGGTGCCCTCGCTGCCATGCCGCTTTTGCCGATATCGAGCTTGATCACATCGACCGAGATGACCAGATGTACACGCTTGATTATGGTGCTATTCAGATCGCCACTACCCGACCGGAGACTATCTTCGCTGACGTCGCCATAGCGGTTAATCCTAATGATAAGCGCTATAAAAAATTAATCGGTAAAACCGCCCGGATTCCCTTAGTCGCTCGCGAGATTCCGATCATTGCCGACGATCATGTTGATCCCGAAGTTGGCAGTGGCGCGCTCAAGGTTACTCCAGGTCATGACTTTAATGATTACGAGATCGGCCAGCGCCATAATCTGCCCGAAATTAGTGTCATAGATTTTGACGGCAAAATGGTAAACGTACCCGAAAAATATGCTGGCCTAAACGCTGGCGAAGCCCGCCAAAAGGTTATCAACGACCTCGACTCCGCTGGCGCGCTCACCGATACCGCTCCCCTCCTGCATGCTGTCGCCATTCATGACCGCTGCAAATCGGTTATTGAGCCTCTCATCTCAGAGCAATGGTTCTTGCGCGTGGCTGAGCTTAATAAACCAGTCGTCGAGGCTATAGAGTCCGGCAAAATCAGCTTTTACCCGGCTCGTTTCAAAAAAGCCGCCCTCGATTGGCTAGCTCAGGAGCATGACTGGTGCATCAGCCGCCAAATCTGGTGGGGGATTCGTATTCCGGTTTACTACAAAACCAGCAACGACCCCGGCAAAGACCCTTATATCATTGCCAAATCCGAGACGCAAGCTAAAAAATACTACGGCCAGGGCAATTACCGAGCTGAAACCGACACTTTTGACACTTGGTTTTCGAGCTCACAGTGGCCCTACGCTACCTTGATGAGCACCGGTGACTTCGACCAGTTCTACCCCACCACACTGATGGCCACCGCTCGCGACATCTTGCACAAGTGGGTGACGCGGATGATCATGTTTGGCCTCTATAAAACTGGCCAGGTGCCGTTTGAGAATGTCTATCTTTGGGGCATGGTAACAGATGAGAAGAAGCAAAAACTATCCAAATCCAAGGGTAATTACGATGACCCGATGAAAATTACCGCTGAGTACGGCACCGACGCCCTGCGCTTAGCGCTCTCGATCGGTATTACGCCCGGTAATGACGGCTCAATTTCAGAGGCTAAAATCAAAGGTTACCGCAACTTTGTTAATAAGCTCTGGAATATCTCCCGCTACGCTCAAGCTCAGTTTGAAGCAACTGGCGAAAAATCTGATATTTTAACCAATTCTAAACCTGTCCCCCATTGCTCGGCAGACCACTGGATACTGTCGCGCTTAGAACACGCAACCAAATCAATTACCAAAAATCTAAACTCACTACGCTTCTCAGATGCTGGCGATACGCTTTACCATTTCATCTGGGATGACCTAGCCGATCAGTATATTGAAGCCTCCAAGTCCCGTCCAAACTCCCCTCTTCTTGCCTATGTCCTAAGCGTCTGCCTAAAACTGGCTCATCCATTTATGCCCTTCGTCACCGAAGCCATTTGGCAAGAGCTTGGCCAGATAGATAGCCTCATTATTACCGAACAGTGGCCGAATACTATGGTATCATTTGACAGGACTGCCTGTAAAGACTTTGAAGTCGAAATTAAGGAAATACTAGCCGCGAGGACAAAAGCTGCTACGGAGCACAAGCAAGCCTCGCTTAAGCGCGATATTAAGGCCAAAGAGCAACACCTCGAGATAATCAATAAAAAGCTAGCTAGCAAAGATTTTATCAAAAACGCGCCAGAGAATGTCGTCAAGGCCGAACAAACCCGTCTCGAAGAAGTCCAAGCGAGCCTAGCCACGCTAAAATCTGAGCTTAATAAGCTCAGGACATAAAAGTGTTAAAATAGCTATGTAATTAAAGGTTTGTTGCTTTGTCTGCTCCACGCCCTAAAAAATTTTTTATATTTGGTACGGCCATTTTCGCGCTGTCGGCACTAGTATTGGTAGCTTTTGGACCGGATATCAAGTCCGCTCAAGCCAAAGCTGTCGACAACCTAATAGGCCGTGCCCAAACAGCAGCCAAGGCAGGTGATAAGCAGCTATTTTTGCTTTACTTGCGACAGGCCGAGGCCATTGACCCTTTTGACGTCGGTGCCCGCACGCTCCACGCCCAACACTACCAGGCAGCAGGGGACTACGCGCGAGCCATAGCCATCTACGAAGGCGGGGGAGTGTCGCCGAACGCGGCATATCTAGGAAAATTAGCCTTGAAAGCCCAGGACTACAGACGGGCTGAAAAATACTTTACGGCCGCCAGCAAAGAGGGCAGTAAAACTTCTGGTCTGGCCGGCAAGGCTGTTAGCCTCTTCAATCAAAACAAGGTCACAGCCGGCTGCGAAGCGGCTGCTCAGGCCCATAAGCTAGACATTAACAATCCCGATGCCGAGCGAGCCGCCACGCTATGCCTGGTCTTGGCCAAAGAATCCACCGACCATGCCAGCAATATCAGCTTGACGCCCCCTGACCTTAGCACCAAACGGCAACGCGCCTATTTCCTGATTGATAACGGTGTCCTGACGACAGGGGAGAGAGAGCTGGAGGCCAGCGTCGAAAACACGCCGGCCGACTGGTTACTGCTAGCCACCCTTGCCAGTGGTCGACGAGACTACCAGAAAGCCCAAATCGCCGTCGAGCAAGGCCTAACATTAGACCGCAGCAATTGGGAATTGCTAAATTTAGCGGTCGTTATTTACGAAAAATTAGCTGCCCAAACAAGCGGTCAAAAACGCGCGGAATATCAAAAAATTAGCGACGAAAAAAAACATGTTATACCATATATTCCGAAAAAATCCACACGTGGACCGTAGCCTCAATTCGTGCCTGAGCATTTTTGCCAAAAAACGCCATTTTTGACATTTTTTGAAAATTAGTCAAGAGTCAAATTTTGTCCAAAAAAATGGCTGTCATGCTTGTCTGCAGAGGCCCCAAAAATGTATAATGACGAAGTTCTTTTAAGCGAAGTATTTTGCAAAGCCAAATTAACAAACCAGGCGAAGCCGTTTGTTAATTTGAAGAGGAGAGGTTTGGCTAAAAAAACAAATCTAGCTCGCAGTGCGAAATTATTTAATAATTTCGTGAATCGAGGTAGATTTGAAAAGGAGGTTTTGCAGGGAAGTTGGAATAAAAGCTTATGTAGTTTTTACGGAAACTGGACTGCAAAACGGACGCGGAGAGGTACCCAAGAGGCTGAAGGGGCTGGTTTGCTAAACCGGTAGGTCGGCGAAAGTTGGCGCGAGGGTTCGAATCCCTCCCTCTCCGCCATTGCTTGTACCCCAAGCTTCAGCTTGGTGACAAGCAATTGTTGACATGTGGCTTGAACCCGAGAAGAGGGTTCGGTGGAGCAAAGCGCGCAGTCCGCCAGCTGGCGGATCGAGAATCATTGAGCGGAGAAGGCGCAAGCCGCTATCCCTCCCTCTTGCGCCAGGCTCGTGCTTTGAAATCAGTTCAAGGCAGGATCCTGGAGAATATTCGTGATAAGACAAAGTGAGCTAGCCGCCATGAGTTGCTGTGGAGGTCTCTGTGGTAAAGTCATCGAACAAAGGTTGATGCACCCAACCGACTCATACGACAATTATTCAAATTCTGCCTATCCTGGCGTAGATGAGCTTGAATATTGTGCGCTGTGTGGGTCGCCCTCAATAGCGCATGGTCATGCCCATATCTTTAAGATAGGGGCAGACGAACAAAGAAAATACGTCATTGTATATGAGTGCGGCTATTGTGGTCATGAAATATTTGAGGAGGATTACATGTTTAAGTGTGTTGCTCCCGAGCAATGCACCGCCCCTGAATAGCAGGGGCTTCCCGGAGAGGTGACCGAGTGGTTGAAGGTACCAGTCTTGAAAACTGGCGTGCCGGCAACGGTACCGTGGGTTCGAATCCCACCCTCTCCGCCAGATGTAAGGCCGCCACAAAGTGGTGGTTTTACATCTGGAATGGGTGTGCTTGAGAATGCACCTGGGTTCGGTGGAGCAAAGCGCGCAGAACAAAGAATAAAGTTTACTTTAATTCTTTTCGAGCACTTTGCGAAGGTCGCGCTAGCGACCATCCCACCCTCTCCGCCAGCAAAAGAGTCCGAGCTTGTCTCGGGCTTTTTTGCTGATGTGAAGGGATGAGAACCCGTATCCGCCGGTAGGTGGATGGGTTCGGCGAAGCGAAACTCACGCGCAGAGTCCGACGGTAGGCGGATCGAGCATGAGTAAGCGAAGAAGGCGTCAGCCGCTATCCCACCATCTCCTTTATTTCTGCAATCCTTGACTTCTCCCCTGTCATCCTGAACTTGATTCAGGATCTCTTTCTTTTTCAAAAAAACTTATCTAAAATCCTCTCCCTACTTTTGAATTACGGCCAAAAGTAGGTAAAAGCCTCTTCGCGCCTCGGGCTCAAAACTAGAAGCACCAAAGTTAACTTTGGCTTTCTGTTTTTCGAGGGCGCAGGGGGATATTGTGGCAACCAGCTATATAAGATCCACCCTCTCCGCCACAAAAAAAGTCAGTGTATTAGCACTGGCTTTTTTTGTGATGCGAAAGGATGAGAATCAGGAAAACTATCGAGCTTTAGCCGTGTTTGCCTGCTCATAGTTATGCTATAATACGAACATGACTCGAACTGACACTGTCAGCCAAGAACTAACGATCATCCCCGGTGTCGGCAAAAACGTCGGCCAGCACTTAATGGATGTCGGCATTACCTCGGTGGCGGGGCTGCGCGGCCAAGACGCCGAGCATTTGTACGAGCTGTCCAACCTATGCGCCGGACATCGGCAAGATCGTTGCTTGCTCTATACTTTTCGTTGCGCCGTTTACTACGCCGAGGGCGGGCGTGAGCCGGAGAAGCTGCTGTGGTGGAATTGGAAGGATTCGGCAAGCTTACAATAAATTGATGCGTCCCATATTAGTTTATTTTTCAAACTCAGACACTAAATGCGCGCCTATCCTATAATAGGTGCTAAATTATGTTTGTCTTTTTGAAAACAAAAATTTACATTATTCTAGCTTAGAATATAATTAAAACATGAATCCAGAAAATAGAAGTGGCCAAAACCCAGATGAACTAGGTAGTATTTTGGATGCTGAACCAAACCATTTAAGCCAGTCGGAAGAACTCCGCTGGGCTAGAGCGGAGCACGTGTTATCATCAGAATACAATAAAGGTCATGCCTGGATGGGTCACTATACAGCAGGAGACTCTGTAGACAAAATTTTTGACAAAGGACTAAAGATATCACATAACAATTTAGCGTCTACCGCTGTAATATTGACCGATCACAAGAAGCCTCTTGAGGAGCAGTCGGATGATACAAAAAAATTTTTTGTGCGATCCGGGCATAGAGCTTTTACAGACATGATCATTATTGATTTTTTTGTGCCCGACGACGATGTGATCCGTCGTGCAGACGGCGCATTAATTGTAGATGAGCGGCAACACAGCTTGTTACCAAGGGAATATATACGTGGATCATGGAACACTGCAAATGGGGTATTTACAGCCAATCCAAATTTTGAACAACGAGATATGCCAGCAAGAAAGCTGCCAGACCTCAACGACCCATTATTAATGATGGATAAAGGCGGCCAATTAGCCCAAGACAAGAAGCCCTTTGAAATACCTGGGGCACCAAAAAGTAATGAAGTGCCCAATATTTGGTAATAAAATGGGGAAAGATTTGCATTCTGGTATCCGTCGCGCCGCCCGCGTAATGAGCCATAACATTTTGCCGCCACCACGATAAACCAGCTACAATAGCACCATGCTCGGAATTATTTTTTTTATTTTGGCCATTATCACTGGCAATCTAATAGCACGCCCGTTCACGGCTCACCTCACCCGAAGCGAAAGACTGGCCGCTGGCTCGGCAATAGGCCTAGCTGCCGCCAGCTGGCTAGGGTTCCTACTGACAATGGTCCTAGGGCCTTCCACGGGCCTCGTAGCCACGATAATTGTTATGATCGGCATAATAACCGGGCTGTTAATAAAAACTCGCCTGGGGGCCTCTACGTCAATCAAGGAGCCTGCTCCTGGCGCGCCAATACTGCGAACGCTCAACTGGCTATTGATCGCGGCCCTCTGCCTCCTAATGGTCTGGCTGGCCCTAAGCCACTTCTTGCCAAGCCAAGATGGCGCCCTGATGTCCGCCGGCTACACCTGGGCTGACATGGCCCTGCACGCCTCCCTAATAGCTTCGTTCGCCCAAAAAACCACCCTCGACCTAACCTTACCAATCTTTGCCGACTCCAAGCTGACCTATCCGTTCATGGTGGATTTTTTGAGCGCCCAAATGCTGCGCCTGGGGGCCGGCTGGCAAATGTCGGTCTTGTTGCCAAGCCTCGCCCTGCTCTATGCCGTCATCCGACTGCTAATGGGGCTTTTTTACCGGCTAACTAGTAGCCTGCGCGCCGCCTGGATAGCACTAGCAATGACACTTTTGAGCGGCAGCGCTTGGGGGGCAGCCTTATTTTTCAAAGACGCCGCCGTGTCGGGCCTACCAGTGGGGCAGATTTTGCGCCAAGACTACTCCAAGCTCGACCAGAATCACCTGCAGTACGCGAACTTCATCACCTCGCACCTGCTGCCGCAGCGCGCCTACTTATTCGGCTTTGCCTGTGCCCTGATAATATTTATAAATCTCTGGAAAATAGTCCAAGTTCGCGGCGACCGGCGGATAAATTGGCGCCTAGCCTGGCTGACCGGCATATTGCTCGGTGCTATGCCGCTCATTCACACCCATTCCTTCCTGGTGGCTGCCGGCTTTACAGGCATCCTCTGGCTAGTGACAAGCGCGCGCGCCGGCAAGCTCAATCGCGACCTGCTTCTTATCTTGATAATCGCTGCCGGGCTGGCCACGCCGCAGCTAGTCTGGCAATTCACCAGCTACCACGAGAGTTTTGGCGGCTGGCAGTTTGGCTGGTTAACGCCGGCGGGCATGAACGTAGCGGTATTCTGGCTGCGCCAACTTGGGCTCGCCCTGCTGCTTTTCGGTCTGGGGCCAATTTTGTTACGTCGACAAAAAGCTCACTATTTCACCGTCACATTGTATTGGTTCGGCGTCCTGCTATTTGTCGCCGGCAACGTCTACGTCTTCCAGCCCAGCGCCTGGGACAACATGAAATTCTTCACCTACGCCTACTGGATGATGATCATCCCGGCCGCGCTCGAGCTGGCCAAAATCTCACGCGTCTGGTGGGGCAGAGTAGTCTTGGCGGTGACTTTATTGCTCACCTGCAGCACGGGAATTATCGCCCTAGCTCACGAAGCTCAAGTCGGCTACGTTTTCGCCAGCCGAAGCGACCGAGAATTTGCCGAAAAAATCCACCAGCGAGTGCCGTCTGATGCCGTCATACTGGTCAACCCCAGCCTGCACCACAACCCTGTCAGCATGCTTGGCGGGCGCAATATTTTTACCGGCTACAACGGCTGGCTATGGTCATACGGCATTGACTATGGTCCGCGCGAAGAGGCCGCCCGATCCATGCTACTGGCGGCAGACAGAGACGTTGCGAGCCTTTTGGCGCGCCACGAGATCGACTTCGTCGCCATTAGCAAATCTGACATTATGAATGGCGCGGCTGATTTAACCTACTACCAAACCCATTATCCGGAAATCATTAACCAGGACGGTTGGTACGTATTTGAGATAGTCCCCAGATAAGATGAGCGGTTTGCCAGCCCCAGCAATTTGTACGATAATGGGGCAAAGGAAGCTTAAGTAATATGAACGACAATCAAGTCCAGCCTGGTCAAACCTACGTGCCAGACGGCCAACAGGTCAGCCCCAGCCCGACACCGCCAGCCGCTCAATCGGTCGATGGCATGTCGCCGGTTAGCCAGCCGCAGCCCGAGGTGCCAGTAGCGGCCAGCAATCCCTATAGTCAGCCCGAAGCGCCACTTCCGCAAAGTCCGCCGCCGCCGAGCCCTGTGGCACCACCTCCGCCGAGCGTGAGTCCTGCGCCCCAGCAAGAGCCCGCACCCGAAGCACCAGCACCGGTAGTGCCGGCACAAGGGGAGGAGGAAGGCGAAGGCCCCAATCTGCCCGCCGAGCCCGAAGAAACGCTGCTTAGCTGGAACGCACCGGAATTTACTTACATCAGCAAGCCAGCTGGCTGGTATGGCATATTAGCGCTAATTTGCCTGGTTTTAGCCGGCGGATTAATTTACTTGCGACAATGGGTGGCCGTGGTGATGGTTTTTGTGATGGGAGTGGCAATGGCGATAGTGGGTAGCCGACGACCGCGCAACCTGAACTACACCATTAGCAATTACGGTGTCCACGTCGGCGATAAAGCCTACCGCTACGATGATTTCAAGGCTTACTATGAAGGCAATGATTACGGCCAAAAAGTGCTCGAGCTAGTGCCAACCAAGCGATTCTCGCCCCTGGTGTCAATGCCCGTTTTGCCGCAAAACCATGATGAGGCTTTCAGCATCATCGGCAGTGCCCTGCCCAAGACCGAGCCTACCAACAACCCTATCGACAAACTTTTCACCTTTTTTAGGTTTTAGGCCCTCGATCACCAAGCTAGCCTTTGACCTGGAGATGAAAAATTAGTATAATATGTTTTGCTCTTTTGAGGAATCAAAATTAACACGAGCAAGCCAAACAAATCTGACGTAACAATTAGCCAGCCATAATAGCTGAGCGCCAGACTGTTGTTTGAACCTTAATATTTTACAAACCAAGTCATTTAAAACGAACACCTGCAATATAGTATCTATGAGTTTTAGACAACTG
>CAZGYV010000003.1:0-78082 GCA_964530725.1 uncultured Candidatus Saccharibacteria bacterium
TTAGCTCTAACGAGCTAACCGATTAATAACAAGCTCATAATCCCGGCCTGTTGCTCCAGTCTCGAAAGAAAGAGCACAAATTCCCCATACATAGCTTTAAACGTTAGACTAGATTCTATCTTTAATGCGCCCTCGAAAAACAGAAAGTCAGAAGTAGATTTTGGCTGATGAAGAAATACAGCTTTGAGCTGTAAGCGAGTCTGTACTTTAAAGTCAAAATCATACTTCTGACGCTTCTAGCTTTTGAGCCCGAGGCGCAAAGAGGCTTTTGCCTACTTTTGGCCGTAATACAAAAGTAGGGAGAGGATTTTTTAGATAAACTTTTTGGAGAAAAGAAGTAGATCCTGAAGCGAGTTCAGGATGACGAAGGGGGCTGCAAAAATATTAAGACCTATTTTCAAGAGTGAAGTACAAGGAAGCAGCGAGGAGCAGAATAAGTCGTAGAACAACTACGAAGCATGAGCACCGCAGCTGATGACGCCGTAATTTGCCTTGAAAATGGGCGTCCTAGCGCTTGGAGAATTGCGGGGCCTTACGCGCCTTTTTAAGCCCATACTTTTTGCGCTCTTTCTCGCGTGGATCACGAGTCAGTAAGCCAGCTCGCTTGAGACTGGTACGAAAATCTTCGCTCATTTCGATTAGAGCCCGCGAAATACCCAGGCTAATCGCCTCAGCCTGCCCTCTTTTGCCGCCGCCATAAACCTTGACGTTGACATCGAGACCATTATTTTGGCCGACAAGACTGAGTGGCTGAGTAACAGCTTGAAGCAGAGTCTTGTTGTTCAAATATTCCTCAGCCGATTGATCATTAATTTTAATCACACCCTTGCCCTTGGTCATGCGAATAGTCGCGACTGCGCTCTTGCGCCGACCGACAGCACCATAAAAATGTTCTTTTTTAGCAGTTTTTTGCTCTACCATATCTCTAAACCTCTACCTTTACTGTTTTTGGTGCCTGAGCGTCATGAGTGTGCTCGCCCAGAGGGAAAGTCTTTAGATTCTTCAGCATATCACGAGCCAATTTGTTCTTTGGCAACATACCGGCCACCGCGTGCCGCAAGACCGAGTCAGGATCTTTGACCAACTTGTCTTTTAGGGCAATATCCTTGATACCACCTGGGTAGCCGCTGTGGTGATAATATATCTTATCGGTCATCTTCTTGCCAGTCACCTTGATCTTGGATGAGTTGATGACAACGATCTTATCGCCGCAGACCACGTGCGGGCTGTACTGTGGTTTATTCTTGCCCATTAGCTTGACAGCTATGGTGCTGGCTAAGCGCCCCAGGGTCTGGCCTTCAGCGTCTATTAACAGCCACTCTGGCTGCACATCAGCAGGCTTAGCGCTAAAAGTCTTTTGCTTCATTATTTTTTCTCCACCGCTTTAGTACTTGGCTTTTTAGCCGTAGATTTGGCAGACGACGCGCTCTTAGCCTTAGGCTTTGCTGGCGTGGCTTTTTTGGCGTCCTTGTCGATGGTCGACTTAACGTCCTTCGTATCAACAGCAGCTTCTTTGTCTTTCCCGAAATTCTCAGGTAAAACTAGCTCCACAACCGCCATTGGAGCGTTGTCGCCGCGACGGTTGCCAGTCTTGATAATTCGTGTATAGCCACCTTCACGACCTTCAAATCCGGCTGCTAATTCGTAATAGAGCTTTTGCCCAGCAATCGGCGAGCTTACAGAAGACAAGATCTGGCGATAATTGTGCAAGTCTTGCTTTTTAGCCTTGGTGATTAGCTTTTCGGTCAATGGCGCGATCTCACGAGCTTTTGCCTCGGTTGTCTCGATTCTTTCGTACAAAATAAGAGAATCAACCAAGCCACGCAAAAGTGCCCGTCTAGGACCGGCAGCTTTTGATAATTTACGTGATTTATAAGCGTGGCGGTGCATATTATTCCTCTTTAGCTATACCTAATTCATCAAGCTTGGCCAAAACTTCTTCATACGCTCGCTGGCCAAAGCCTTTGAGTTCTTTGAGCTCAGCATTGGACAGGCTGGTCAAATCCTTGATGGTTTTGATGTTGTTATTAAGCAAAGCATTGGTCGTACGTGGGCTAAAATTGACTTCATCAATCATGATGGCAACCATGTCGTCATTGGCTTTGGCCTCGGCGGTAATAATACCTTCGCTGCCGACACTAACGACATCGTGTCCGGCCAACACCTGGAAGTGTCCGACCAAAATCTCAGCCGACTGCGTAACAGCATCTTTGGGGGTAATGGTGCCGTCAGTTTCTACTTCTAAAATCAAGCGATCTAGATCGGTCATCTGACCAACACGTGTATTTTCGACGTTGTAGCGCACGCGCTTAATCGGCGTATAAATGGCATCAACCGCGATAAAACCAACTGGCAGTTTTTCGGCCACGCGGTTTTCTACCGGTACGTAGCCGCGGCCCTGCTCGATACGAATTTCCATTTCCAGCTTTGATTTCGAGGAATCTAAGTTGGCAATTTCTAGCTCTGGATTGACAACCTCAACTCCACCCTGCGGTTTGATATCGGCAGCCTTAACTACACCGCTGCCACTTTTTGTCAGAGTGATGAGAGCTGGTTCATCACCAAAATATTTCAAGCGCAACTGCTTGAGGTTGAGAATAATCTCGACCACGTCTTCGCGCACCCCCTTGAGGGTTGAAAATTCGTGGCTAACGCCCTCGATCTTAACCGCCGTCACAGCCGCGCCGGCCAAGCTTGAGAGCAAGACGCGTCGGATCGAGTTGCCAAGCGTCATGCCATAGCCCGGATACAGCGGCTCAATCACGAATGAGGCAATATCCTTGTCGGTCTCAATCTCTTTTAATTCTGGTAGGTTGATGTCGTATAACACGTTATAACTCCTTAATTTTACTATCTTGAATAAAATTCAATAATTAATTGCTCGGATATATCTTGATCTTGTTCGGATCGCTGCGGCAAGCCGGTGACTTTGGCGGTTATTTTCTTGTTATCGAGTGATAACCAGCTTGGTTGTACATCGGTATTTTGAGCCAGCTGCTCTTTTAGAGCCTTAAAGTAAGTATTATTTAAGCTCGATTCTTTGATACTGATCGCATCCCCTGGCTTGACGCTGATAGATGGAACATTAACTTTTTTGCCATTGAGGCGGATATGGGCGTGACTGACTAGCTGCCGAGCACCTTGACGTGATGGTGCGATACCAAGACGGTAGATGACATTATCGAGTCGACGCTCAAGCAACTGAAGTAAGTTCTCGCCGCTGACCCCGTCCATACGCTCAGCCTCGTTGACGTAGCGTCGGAACTGTTTTTCAAGCACACCATAAAGCCGCTTGACCTTCTGCTTTTCACGCAGCTGAACAGCGTAATCAGATGGCTTGGAGCGACGCGATTGACCGTGATCGCCAGGCGCGTAGCTACGACGAGTTAGGCCCTTGACGGCTTTGGGGTGCAGCTGAATACCTTCACGGCGTGATAGCTTGACGATGGGCGTAAGATTGCGAGCCATTATACTCTCCTCGGCTTTCGTGGGCGACAACCGTTGTGCGGCACGCCAGTAATATCTCGGATCGAAGCAACAGCAATTCCTGAGGCCTGCAAGGCCCGAATAGCTGACTCGCGGCCACTGCCGATACCACGCACTACTACGTCAACTTTCGCGAGCCCGAAGTCTTTAGCGGTCGAAATAGCCTTCTCGGCGGCAATTTGGGCGGCATAAGGCGTGCTTTTGCGCGAACCTTTGAAGCCAGCTGAGCCGGAGCTAGCCCAACTCACCACATTACCACCATCATCAGTAATTGAAATGATGGTATTGTTGAAAGTCGACTGAATGTGCACCTGCCCTTTTGGTAGGTTGCGCTTGATTTTGCGACGTCTGGTAGATTTTGTTGCTGCTTTTGCCATAAATATTGCCTAATTTGCTCCTTAAGTCTTTGCGGCTGCTTTTTTCTTACCGCTGCCAGCTGTGCGGCGCTTGCCTCGCTTGGTGCGAGCATTGGTCTTAGTGCGTTGGCCGCGCGCGGGCAAACCAGCTTTGTGTCGAAGACCGCGATAAGCGCCGATTTCACGCAGACGCTTGATATTCAAGCTTGTCTGCCTTAGTAAGTCGGCTTCAACCTGATAGTTTTTGTCAATAAATTCGCGAATTTTCGCCAGCTCATCTTCGGTCAAATCCTTAACACGAGTGTCGGGATTGATTTTAAGTGAAGCGAGAATAGCCTTACTTGTCGTGATACCAACACCGGTCACATATGTCAATGCGACTTCGACTCTCTTTTCATTGGGTATATTAGTACCGGCGACTCGTGCCATACCTAACCTTGCCTTTGCTTATGTTTGGGGTTTTCACAAATAACTCTCACTACGCCTTTGCGCGTAACGATCTTGCATTTGGAACAAATTTTTTTAACTCCTGCTCGTACTTTCATCTAAAACCCCGATTATTTATGCCGATAAGTGATGCGGCCCTTGGTCAAATCGTATGGCGTCATCTCAACGGTCACTTTATCACCTGGCAAAATCTTAATATAGTGCATACGCATCTTGCCCGATATATGAGCCAGAATCAGGTGGCCGTTGTCTAGCTCCACCCTAAAAGTGGCATTGGGCAAAGATTCAACGATTATGCCCTCTACTTCAATTACTTCCTTTGTATTTGTCATGAGTATACGCTACAAGTTCGTATTATAGACGAAACTTCTCCTGTTGTAAAGTGTTTTTAGTATTTTTCATAAGTTGCCATTAGAGCACGGGCCTCAATTTGCTTCATCGTCTCAATCACCACCGCCACCACAATCAGCAAACCAGTGCCGCCGATTGTCAAGCTGGCTGAAGATTTGAAAAAGTTCTGCAAAATAAACGGCATAACGGCAATGAAGCCAAGCGCCACGGCACCAGCTAGAGTAATACGATTAATAACCCGCTTCAGGTAGGCTGCAGTTTCTTTACCCGGCCGGATACCAGGTATGAAGCCGCCTTGCTTTTGCAGATTTTCGGCAATTTCATCCGGCTTAAAGACAATCGAGGTGTAGAAGTAAGTAAACCCGACTACCAGCACAAAATACGACACTCCGTAAATCCAGCTGTCCGGCGCGAACCACTGGCTTAAATTCCTAGCAAACGCCGCTAGCCAAGCAGATTTGGCATTCGAAAAGAGCTGGCCGATAAAGCCTGGAACAGACAGAAAAGCTAGCGAGAAAATAATCGGTATCACCCCGGCGCTAATCACCCGCAGCGGCAGATGCGTGTCTACTCCGCTGTAGTTCGAGGTGGCACTGACCCGGCGCGCATAGGACACTGGGATATTGCGCTGACCCTCATTGATAATAACAATGAAGAAAATTGCCGCCAACGCCAGGACAACCATCAGAATAAGTTGAATAACTTTGGAGGAATCACCCTGCGCCAAGCTAAACTGCTGAGCGATGGTACTAGGTAAGCTCGACACAATACCTGCCAATATTAGAATCGAAATACCATTGCCAATCCCCCGGTCGGTGATAATCTCGCCCAGCCACATCAGCAGCATACTCCCAGCCGTAATGGTTGAGATCATCAGTACCCATTGCGCGATACTAGGACGCCCAATCAGGTCTACCCCGGCCATTTTGATAGATGTCTGTTGCACAAAAATCAACATCGCAATGGACTGGACCAGGGCTAGTGGCACAGTCAGAAGGCGCGTATATTGATTGATCTTATTGCGACCCTGCTCCCCTTCTTTGTTGAGCTGCTCCAACTTTGGCACTACTTGGGTGAGTAGCTGAATAATAATCGAGGCATTAATGTAGGGGCCTAAGCCCATCAAAATAATTGAAAAATTGGTCATCGCTCCGCCAGAAAATAGATTCGCGAAGCCGAGCAAAGGATTCTGGCCGAAAAGACGGAGCAAGAAGCTCTGCAATTTGGCCGTATCAGGCACTGGTACTGGTACGTGGGTGATAAAACTATAAACTACCAATACGCCCACTACGACTAAAAGCCTTTTGCGCAAATCCTTGTTCCGATAAGTCTGACTTAGAATCGCTAAGTTCACGTACTAACCCCGCCTTTTTGAAAATTAATTAGTTTTAGCTTGTTTCGCTTTCGGATGAAATAGCCTTAAGCCTTAGTAGATACTTTCTTGGGAAGCGGCACTATCTTAACCTGGCCACCAGCCTTTTCAATCTTAACAACGGCTGATTTCGAAGCGGCCTGAACGCTAATAGTCACTTTCTGTCCAATTTCGCCCTGACCTAACAATTTTACCAGTTTTTTAGCATCACGGATAATACCGGCCTGCGCCAAAGCGGCATTGTCAATTGAAGCTTTTTTGATTTTCGCCAAATCTTCAATGTTAACTACCTGCCAAATAGTAGGATTAACGGCTTTAAAACCTCGCTTCTTTGGCAGCCTCTGAGCAAGTTGAGTTTGCCCACCCTCGAATCCTAGACGTACACCGCCGCCACTACGAGAGTTTTGACCTTTGGTGCCGCGACCGGCAGTCTTACCTTGGCCAGCGCTAATACCACGACCAACCCGTTTTTTGGATTTCTTAGTTGTTAGCTTTAATTCGTGAATCTTCATTACTTCTCAACCTTTTGCTTGAGCGTTTTCTCAGCTTTACTGCTATTGGCTTGATCATTACCGTCCGAAATAGCTTTGAAGCTCTTCAGTGCTTCGATCGTAGCATAGGCGTTATTAATTTTATTACTCGAACCGAGCGACTTAGTCAGTAAGTCCTTAATACCGGCAACCTCTACGACAGCTCGAACGGCTCCACCGGCAATCACACCAGTACCGGGACCAGCTGGCTTCATAAAAACAGTTGCTCCGCCGAAAGATACTTGTGTTTCATGCGGAATAGTGGTGCCCTTTGTCTTAAAATTGATCATGGCTGACTTTGCCTTAGCTATCGCCTTGATGATCGAAGTGGGGGCATCGCCGCCCTTGCCCACACCAACACCAACTCGTCCATTGCCGTCGCCAACCACTACGGTTGCCCGGAAACGGAATCTGCGTCCACCCTTGACCACACGAGTAACACGATCGAGAGATATAATTTTTTCTTCAAATTCTCTTGCTTCTTGATTCATTTTACTATCCTTAAAAATTTAAACCACCTTTGCGCGCTGATTCAGCCAAAGCGGCTACGCGACCATGATAAATCTTGGTGCCTCGATCAAAGACTACTGCCTTGATCTTCTTTTTGCTCGCGACCTCAGCGATCTGCTGGCCAACCCAACTAGCTTTTTGAGTCATCGATTTACCTGCCACGTCCTTCTTGGCAACAGTACTAACGTAGCCCAATGTCTCACCCTTAACATCATCTATCAGCTGAGCCACTACATTCGTATTGGAGACAAAAACCGCCAAGCGTGGCCGCTCATGGGTTCCAGAAATCTTGGCACGAACACGTTTTTTAGTTAATTGATTTTTAGTAATAATCTTCATAATCTTAACCCTTTGCTGCCGTTTTACCAGCCTTACGCCTGACAACTTCATCGCTATACTTAATACCCTTACCCTTATACGGCTCAGGCTTTTTGAAAGCTCTAATTTTAGCTGCCGATTCACCAACTTTTTGCTTATCAAAACCGCTAACGGTGATCGTGCTACCCTGCACACTAAGCTCCACTCCCTCAGGAGGGGTATAGGCGATCTTGTGCGAAAAGCCTAGGCTCATCACCAGAGCAGCACCTTCCTTTTGAACACGAAAACCAACTCCATTAACTTCTAGCGTCTTAGTAAATCCTTCTGACACGCCAATGGCCATGTTGTTGATCAGAGTGCGCAATAAGCCATAGTACTGTTGGGTCTGAACATTTTCAACCTTTTTTATCACCTTAACTGTGTTGTCCTCGACCTCAATGGCAAAACCTTCAAACATAGGCTGTTCGAGGTTGCCCTTGGGGCCTGCCACATGGATGGTACCAGCTTTAAGTTCGATACTCACACCTGCCGGGATATTGATAATTTGTCGACCAATTCTACTCATATTACACCTACCATACCTTGCAAATTAATTCGCCGCCCAAACCTTTTTTGCGCGCCTCGTGTCCGGTCATAATTCCAGCCGAAGTCGAAACGATCACGATGCCGCGGCCCGATAAAACCCGTGGAATTTCAGCTACACCGGCATAGACACGACGGCCCGGCTTACTGATACGCTCGAGTTTACGGATTTCGCGAACAGACTTTTCACCCTTTTCACCGCCAGAGAGGCCGATTTCAAGATTGGTAAAAGCACCGTTTTTGACCGTCTTAGCGCTAGCCAAGTAGCCTTGTCGAACCAAGATATCAGCAATAGCTGCTTTTATCTTGGAATAAGGCAAGTGAACCTGCGGCTTACCGACAGTGGCAGCGTTGCGGATTCTTGTTAACATATCTGCGATTGGATCTGTTGTCATATCTTAATTCCTTCCTACCAACTTGACTTTCTTACACCTGGGATTTGGCCTTTTGAGGCGTATTCACGAAATGTGATGCGCGACAAGCCAAATTTACGCATATAGGCATGCGGCCGGCCGGTAATTTCACAACGGTTATGCAGGCGAACGGCATTTGAGTTGCGTGGCAATTTAGCCAAACCTTCATAATCACCGGCTTCTCTCATAGCGGCTCGCTTTTCGGCATATTGAGCCACTAATTTCTGCCTTTTTAATTCACGTTGGATCATTGCTTTTCTCGCCATTATTTACCTCTCCTCTCAAACGGCAGGCCAATTTCGCGTAAAAGTGCCTCGGAGGCCTGTCGATCTTTAGCTGTTGTCACGATATTTATCTGCAAACCATGGACATTGGCCGCGTCTTCATAAGAAATCTCTGGGAAAGCCGTGTGTTCGCGGATACCAATACTGTAATTGCCTTGCGGGTCAAAACTCTTCAAAGACAGACCACGAAAGTCCCTAATGCGAGGCAGCACGATGCGAATCAACCGATCTAAGAAATAATACATTCTATCGCCCCTTAACGTGACACTGGCACCAATCGGATTGCCTTCGCGCAATTTAAATCCCGCGATACTGTGCCGCGCCTTATTGATAAGTGGTTTTTGACCGGTAATCTTAGTGAGGCTGGCTACCACATTGTCTAGATGTTTTGAATCTTGGACGCTTCGCCCAACACCAGCATTGACCACGATTTTTTCAATTCGCGGTACCTGATGTATATTACCAAGCTCAAGCTTGTCTTTTAGCTCTTGACGGATGGTTTTACTGTAGCGAGTTTTTAATTCATTCATGATTATTTCTCATTCTTCTTTTTAGTCTCGGCCGACTTGGCGGGCTTTTTGGCAGCAGTTTTTTTATTAACAAAGGAGGAAGTCTTAAAAACTCTCTCCTTGTTACCTTTGCTGTCAATCTTATAGCCGACACGCGCTGGCTTGCCAGAGTGCGGATCAAGTACCATGACCTTCGAGCTATCAATTGGCTTGGTGACCTCTAGGATGCCGCCTTTCGGATTTTTTTGGCTTGGCTTGGTGTGCCGCTTGATAACATTGATGCTTTCAACGACTACTTGGTTTTTCTTCGGCAATACTACCAGCACTTCACCCTTTTTGCCTTTATCACGGCCACTGATAACCAATACTTTGTCTTTAACACGTAGCTTCATTAGAGAACCTCCGGTGCTAATGACACGATTTTCATATATCCGCCATCACGCAATTCTCGAGTAACTGGCCCGAATATACGGGTGCCACGCGGCATTTTGTTCTTATCGATAATAACAGCGGCATTTTCATCAAATTTGATAGTTGAACCATCTGCGCGAATGGTGTCTTTGGCACTGCGCACTACGACTGCCTGCACGACTTCCTTTTTCTTAACTGTGCCAGCAGGCGAGGCAGATTTAACCGAGGCCACTATAATATCACCGACTCGCGCGTAACGGCGGCGTGATCCACCCAGCACCTTGATGCACATAATCTCTTTGGCACCGGTGTTGTCAGCAACTTTTAGTCTGGTTTGTGGCTGAATCATTACTTGTCACCTTTTACTTTTACTGCTTGGCCATCAATTTTTGACACTCGAAAAGCCTTCTCGCGGCTTAATGGGCGGCATTCGGTGATCTCGACCATATTGCCAATCTCACACTGATTACCTTCGTCGTGCGCCTTGTAGCGAGCTGTCGCCTTATACTGCTTGCGGTAAATCGGATGGGCTTTCACCCGCTCCACGGCCACGACAACAGTTTTGTCCATTTTGTTCGATACGACTCGACCTATTAATACTCTACTCATCGGTTTTCTCCGTTTTTGCTCGTTCGCTTTCACTGCGAATCGTCAATACGCGAGCAATATCTTTTTTAATTGCTTTGATTTGTTTAACATCCTTGACTTCTTTAGTACGCATATCGATATGCGCATCAACCAGCTTCTCACGCAAGTCAGTCAACTGTTTTGCCAATTCTTTATCCGTCTTACTTCGTAGTTCTTTAGCCTTCATGAGTCTCTCCCGCGACAGTGCGCACTAAAAACTTGGTCTTAACCGGCAGCTTCATGGCCGCTAGCCGCATCGCTTCTTTGGCCACGTCTTCGGCTACGCCGTCAAGCTCAAATAGAATCTTACCAGCCTGCACCTTGGCAACATAACGATCGATCGCGCCTTTACCACTACCCATCGGCACTTCGGCTGGCTTCGAGGTGACTGGCGTGTGAGGAAAAATACGAATCCAGATTTTACCCCCACGTTTGATATAGCGGGTCATGGCTCGTCTGGCCGCCTCGATTTGGCGCGACGAGATACGCTCGTTTTCCAAAGCCTTGAGCGCGTAACGGCCGAAGTTTATTTCCGTGCCACGGGTCGCCTGGCCGTCATTGCGACCTTTTTGCAGTTTGCGATACTTAGTTTTTCTTGGCATCAACATGATAATTATCCCTTATAAACCCATACTTTTACGCCAATCACGCCATAAGTGGTGTGAGCTTGAGCAGTCGCGTAATCGATATCCGCCCTAATAGTGTGCAACGGAATGCTGCCCTGAAAAGTGGTTTCTCGACGAGCCATCTCAGCCCCGTTGAGGCGCCCAGACACGCTCGCCTTAGCACCAGACACACCGGACTTCATGGCATTTTCAACAGCCATCTTGATGACTCGGCGAAATGCCATTCGACGCTCAAGCTGAGAGGCGATATTATCAGCAATAAGCTGAGCGTTTGTTTCTGGATTGCGCACTTCTTCGATGTTGATCCTGATAGTTTGATCGGTTAGCTTGGCAATGGCCTTCTTGAGAGCCTCTGTGCCTGATCCGCCGCGACCAATCACGACACCTGGCTTGGACGAGTGAATGTTAATCGTAAGCTGACCGGTCGAACGCTCAATATCAACCTTAGCCACACCCGAGCGCGAACTTAGTTTTTGAGCAATCGCCTTGCGAATACGGATATCTTCAGTCAGTGTCTTGGAAAAATCCTTGGACGCGAACCACTTACTTTGCCAGTTTTTATTAACCTGCAAGCGCATGCTAATCGGATTTACTTTTTGTCCCATTATTTGGTCTCCTTGGCGGTTTTACTTGCTAATGCTGGGCTTGATTTTACTTGAACTTGTGCTTCATCCAGAATGATTGTTAAGTGAGCCATCTTGTGTTCGATCCGACCAGCTATGCCACGGGCTCGAGGACGAAAACGTTTCAATTTTGGACCCTCATCAACTCTAATTTCGTAAATTTTTAGTTTTTTGCGGCTCAGATTGAGATTGTTCTCGGCGTTAGCAACCGCACTTTTCAATGTGTCATTAACTAAACCAGCAGCTTTTTTGTTGGTGTTGATAAGTAAATTATGAGCACTGACAACGTCCATGTCGCGCACTAAATCAGCAGCTAAGCGCAGCTTTTGAGCGGATATTTTTAAGTATTTGGCTTTCGCTTGAACTTTCATGATTTTCCTATTTCTGTGCCTTAGCTAATTTACCACCGTGGCCTCTAAACTTACGAGTTGGCGCGAATTCGCCAAGCTTGTGACCAACCATGTTCTCGGTAATAAAAACCGGCAGGTGCGTTTTGCCATTATGGATAGCAATGGTTTTTCCAACCATCTCGGGGGCAATACTACTAGCTCGCGCCCATGTTTTAATGACAGTTTTGTCATCTGGACCCAAAGCAATTATTTTTTTCATCAATTTAACGTCCACATAAGGACCTTTTTTCAGCGATCGACTCATTATCTATTACCCTTTCTGCGACGACGAATGATCATTTTGTTGGCTAATTTGCGTCGGCGAGTTTTCTTACCTAGGGCCGGCTTACCCCAAGGTGTTTTTTGGTGCTTCATACCAATATCAGTACCACCTTCACCACCACCATGCGGGTGGTCAACTGGGTTCATGGCCTTACCGCGAACAGTCGGGCGAATTCCCATGTGGCGTTTGCGGCCGGCGCTACCAATACGAATGTTTTGGTGGTCAATATTGCCAATCTGGCCAATTGTAGCCATGCAAGTAAGGTGTATTAAGCGCACCTCACCGGAAGGCAACTTAACTTGAGCGTAATCATTTTCTTTGGCCATCAGCTGGGCCTTAGCGCCAGCACCACGCACCAGCTGGCCGCCGCGCCCTGGAGTTAATTCGATGTTGCAGATCGTCGAGCCAACTGGAATCGCTGAGATTGGCATGCGATTGCCAGCTTTAATCTCAACTTCACCACCCGAGGCGATAGTCTGACCAACTTTCATGCCAACCAGAGCTGGGATATAAGCTTTGACGCCGTCTTCGAATTGGATTAGAGCGATTCGTGAAGTCCGACCTGGATCGTACTCAATAGCTACAATTTTTGCCGAGCTAATCTCACGGGTTTGAAAATCGACTATGCGGATGGCCCGCTTGGCCCCGCCGCCACGATGACGAATGGTAATTTTGCCCTGGGCATTGCGGCCAGACTTTTGCTTACGCGAAGTAATTAATGATTTTTCAGGCTTTTTCTTGGTAATCTCATCAAAAGACGCCACACTCATGTTGCGACGAGCCGCTGTATTTTGCTTGTAAACTCTAAGGGCCATCTTATTTCTCCGCCTCAGTTTCAAAAATTTTAATTGATTGCCCCTGCTTGACGGTTACAAAAGCTTTCTTAATCGAGCTGCGCTGGCCTTTAATACCCTTCAACTGCTTAACCTTGCCTTTGGTAATTGCAATGCGAACCTTAGTAGGATCAACCTTAAAGGTGGCCTTGACGGCTCGCGCGACTTCAATTTTATTAGTAGCGAAAGGAACTTCAAACATATAGACATTGCGCGCCGCCAAGCTCATGCTTTTCTCGGAAATAACAGGCTTCAAGACTAGGCCTTTCATTTGCTCGCCTCTTTCTTGCTACCAGTTGCTTCGAGCCAACTTGTGACTTGCTCGAGGGCAGCTTTTTCGAAAATTATAGCGTCAGCATTCATGACTAGATAAACGTTTAAGCCCTGCCTACTTACAATTGTCACGCCGCTGATATTAGCGATTGACTTGGCAGTTTTCTCATCACTTTTATCGATCACCAGTAAAACATTGCCTTCGGCGCCCAATTTAGAGAGCAAATTGACGGCGTTACTAGTAGAAAACTCGGAAAAACTCAGGCTCTCGATCACTGAAATTTGCTTTAATTTAATACTCAAAGCTTGAGCCAAAGCCGCGCGAGACATCTTACGCGGCATCTGCTTAGTATAATTCTCTTCGCCAGTTGGCCCAAAAGTTATACCACCACCCCGCCAAATAGGATTGCGTATCGAACCACTGCGAGCTCGACCGGTGCCCTTTTGACGCCATGGTTTCTTACCACCACCAGCAACCAAGCCGCGGGTTAAGGTTTTGGCATTGTTAGTGCGTTTATTAGCTAAATAACGGTTGTAGGCAAGCGCTACCAATTCCGGGTTGGGCTTCAGGCCAAAAACCGCCTTATTAAGTGTCATATCGGCAGATTTATTGCCGCTCTTGGTGTAGCTGGCTACTTTCATGCCCATTGCCCCTTAATCATTACCAAACCTTTTTTTGGGCCAGGAATAGCACCGCGAACGGCAATCAAATTATTAGCAACGTCAATCGAGACAACTCGAAGATTTTTGACCGTCACGCGCTGACTACCCATTTGACCAGCCATTTTTTGACCTTTGAAAACATGCTGCGGATAACCCGCACCGATCGATCCGGGAGCTCGGTAATTGCGGCTACCGTGAGTCTTGGGGCCCCTGTGAAAATTATGCCGCTTGATTGTGCCGGCAAAGCCCTTACCCTTGGAAATACCAGTCACCTCAACCTTGTCTCCAGCCTCGAATACCGCCGCATCGAGCGAGTCACCGACGCTCATGCCTTCTGGCTGAGCATCAATACGCACTTCTGCCAAGTGGCGGCTCTTAGCCTTAGCCTTCTTAAGATGGCCTGCCTGTGGCTTAGCAATTTTCTCAGATTCGTCAAAACCAATCTGAACAGCTGAATAGCCGTCCTGATCGACGGTCTTGAGCTGCGTTACCACGCATGGCCCTGCCGCTAGTACTGTGACTTGCTGCATGGTGCCGTCCTCTTCGAAAATTTGTGTCATGCCAACTTTTTTGGCCAATAGGGCTTTCATTAAAGAAATCTCTTTTACGGAAGTAAAACAAAACCTGGCAAACGAATGGTTTCCTAAATAAATCTTAAGACCTGGTCGCTTCCCAGCTTTAAAAATATTCTTGTTGAAGTTACAACAGGTGTTAGTGTAACAGATTTATCTGGTCGCTGTCAACGGTTTTCTTGAAGAACTGGCACTTGAGCCACGTGACTTGGCTCGTTTCTTGTTATTTCGTCGCAACGATCGGATTTCTAACTCCAAGCCTCGTGACACCATTGACAAGCCAATGATATTAATACATCCAGCCGACATATAAACTATGATCCAGTAGGGGCTTTGGACGAAAATTCGCCCCTCAGCTAGCGCAGGCATTATTACGAAGAAAAATGAGATTAAATTCAATATAGTACCGTTGACATATATTTTTGGACGTTTTATTTTGCGGCCATGCGCCAAGCGTCGAACCTGCATCATGCGCCAAAAAACAACCGTGTTAAGAAACCAAATAATTGGCAGTGGTGTCAAGCTAAACCAAAAAGCTATCGTCGGCGTAAACATCTACAACCCCACCGTCACACCAAAACCATAGAGACCAAAAAGTGCACCCGTAGCCAGTAGAGCATATTCTATAAAAACTAAATCAGATTCAGTAAAAGCAGTTCTAGTGTTTGTTTTGGGTCGCATTTACTATCATGATAACATAACCGTTAATATATTAGCTATGCTACCTTGCTTAATTGGACAAATAGTACTTTTTATGTTAGTATTATTATAATTGTTTTGATGAATGTAAGTTCTTTATATAAAAAGGTAATTCTTAAGCTGGTTCATTTGGACGATTTAATAAGAATTATTTAAAGAAAAGAGATACATTGTCAACTTACTCCTATGGGCCACGTCAAAGTAGGCCTAATCGTTCGCGCAAGCGAATGTTTGCTAGTCAAAATCGTAATCGAAAAACCAACAAGGGCGTCTATATAAACCCCGAGCGATTTATCAAAAAAGCCGATCCAGCGGTACCCGTCGAAGATTACCAGCCACAGCATAGCTTCGAAGATTTCGCGCTTCTGCCAGCCATTCAGGCCAACGTGCGTCGGCGCGACTACAAAACTCCGACCGCCATCCAAGATCAAGCCATCAAGCCAATACTAGAGGGCAATGACTTGATCGGTATTGCCAACACCGGCACCGGTAAAACGGCGGCTTTTATATTGCCGCTGCTCGATAAAATTTTGCGTAACCCCAGTGAACAAGCTATAATCCTAGCTCCCACTCGAGAGCTAGCCCTACAGATCGATGCCGAGCTTAAGCTTTTTGCTGGTGGTCTGCGTATCTACAGCACGCTCTGCATTGGCGGCACGAACATCGATCGCCAGATCTCCAGCTTGCGCCGTAATCCACATTTTATAATCGGCACCCCTGGACGGATCAAGGATCTGCTCAAACGCAACTCTATCAAGCTGGCTAATTTTCATAATGTCGTACTTGACGAGGTGGATCGCATGGTCGATATCGGCTTTATTCGCGATATCGAGCTTATCTTGAAGCAAATGCCCACCGAGCGTCAGTCGCTGTTCTTCTCGGCCACCACCACGCCCAAGATCAATGCTCTAATGAGTACTTTTCTGAAAAATCCAGTCACTGTGTCGGTACGGACTGGCGAGACCACTAATAATGTAGATCAAGATATCGTCCGAGCCGCTCCTGGTTTGCAAAAAATCGAGGTTTTGCACGAGATAATCAACGGCCATGAGGTCGAAAAAGTGATTATATTCGTTGACACCAAGCGCAACGTCGAAAAACTGTCGCGCGATCTTAACGCCCGCGGACTGGCTTCGATCACGATTCACAGTAATAAATCGCAATCTCAGCGCCAGCGGGCACTCAAGCAATTCAAGGCTGGTGAATCTGATATTCTGGTAGCCACTGATGTGGCGGCGCGCGGGCTAGACATCGATGGCGTTACTCACGTCATCAATTACGAGCTGCCCCAGTCGTACGACGACTACGTCCACCGTATCGGCCGTACCGGGCGAGCCGGTAAAGTCGGCAAAGCCCTGACTTTCGTCTAATAACACCGCAGCGTTGAGCTTGGACAGATAATCGCCAACCAAAAACTCCCCTTTTACCGAGGGGAGTTTTGCACTCAAGGATATAAAGCCTGATAGTCATCTAAATAATCGGCCGGCTGCACCAACCGCCAAGAAATCCATCTTGATTGGTTTTATTTTGCAATTTATTAGGAGCCAATATCAAGCGTAGAGAGCACAAGGCAAAACCAAAAATCCCCCTAAGGCGTACGTCGTGGTACGGCGGGGGATTTTTAGTTTTAACGAAGTGATATCCGCTTCAGATTGGCTCGCTTACGCGCATTACATCTTAATTTCAATATCCACGCCAGCAGGTAAGCTTAAGTTCATAAGCGAGTCGACCGTTTTAGGAGTTGGCTCAGTGATATCAATCAAGCGCTTGTGCGTCCGAATCTCGAACTGCTCACGAGCATCTTTATATACATGCGGGCTTTTAATGACCGTGTATTTGTTTTTGGATGTCGGCAATGGAATTGGGCCGGCCACCTGAGCGCCAGTACGCACAGCAGTATCTATAATCTGCTTAGCCGACTGATCGATAATTTTGTTATCGTAAGCCTTGAGTTTAATTCGGATTCTTTGTTTGGCAGGTGCTTCTGGCATGGTAAGGTGCTTTTCTCTTAACTTTATTTGGTAATCTTAGTTACGACCCCGGAACCTACGGTTCGACCACCTTCACGAATCGCGAAACGCAAACCATCATCCATGGCAATTGGGGCGATTAACTTAACTTTCATAGCGATGTTATCACCAGGCATAACCATCTCAGTACCTTCCGGCAATGTTACTTCACCGGTTACGTCAGTCGTACGGATGTAAAACTGTGGTTTGTAACCCTTGAAGAATGGAGTGTGACGACCGCCTTCTTCTTTCTTCAGAACGTAAACTTCAGCGTCAAACTCAGTGTGAGGAGTGATTGAGCCTGGTTTGGCCAAAACTTGACCGCGCTCGATGTCAGTGCGCTCAACACCGCGCAACAATACGCCGACGTTATCACCAGCCTGGCCTTGATCGAGTAATTTCTTGAACATCTCAACGCCAGTTACAACGGTTTTCTTGGTGTCGTGAAGACCGACGATTTCAATTTCTTCGTTCACCTTGACAATACCACGCTCAATTCGGCCAGTAGCAACCGTGCCGCGGCCTTTGATCGAGAAAACATCCTCGACTGGCATCAAGAAATCTTTGTCGATCTCACGGACTGGGTCTTCGATGTAGCTGTCCATGGCATCAAGCAATTCTTGAACGCTTTTCTCGTACTCGCCATCGCCTTCGAGGGCCTTAAGAGCCGATCCTTTGATAATAGGAGTTTTATCTCCTGGATAACCATACTTATCAAGCAATTCACGGATCTCGACTTCAACCAATTCGGCGAGCTCTGGGTCAGCCATGTCCATTTTGTTCATGTAGACAATAATTTGCTTCACGCCAACCTGGCTGGCAAGCAAGATGTGCTCACGAGTTTGCGGCATCGGGCCATCAGCAGCCGAAACGACCAAGATAGCGGCATCCATCTGCGCCGCACCAGTAATCATGTTCTTGACGTAGTCAGCGTGCCCTGGGCAGTCAACGTGCGCGTAGTGACGTTTTTCTGTCTCGTACTCCTGGTGAGAAGTGGCGATGGTAATTCCACGCTCTTTTTCCTCTGGAGCATTGTCAATGTCTTCGTATTTACGAGCCTCAGCCTTACCCTGTTTTGCAAGGTAGCTGGTAATAGCGGCCGTTAGAGTAGTTTTACCGTGGTCAACGTGACCAATGGTGCCAACATTGATGTGAGTTTTATCTCGCTTAAAAGCTTCTGCCATGAAAATCTCCTTAAATTGTTACTGGTGTTAATTTGTTTATAAATGCTGCCGAAGAACTTTGCCGATACCTTGTGTCCAGTATTTTAGCAATATAAAAAATGCCTTCGGATTAGACTTCTCAAATTATAGAGTTAATTTGACTGATTGTAAAGACTTTTCTCGGTGTAGGGCAAAAAGCCGCCTAACGGCAGAGTTTGGATTGGGCCGTTTGACAGCTGAGCCGCGGTTCAATTGTCGAGCCGACCTGGACTTTTGGCGGCCCCATAAGGTGTATCCTTGCTAAAAGTAAAATTGGCCTGAATGCGCGAACGCACCCAGGCCAATCCTGTTGTCCTTTAAGGAATTTCAAGCCGACGATCGACGGCGAGCAAACTGCCAAAAAAGGTAGTTGCGCTGCCGTTCATCCTCTTGCACTTCCAATCGACGGATTGCCGACCTATAGCGACTGGCCGGAGCCGACGCTATCATTAGGCAAGAAACTACCCCTAGGCAGGCGTACACGGCCAGGCCGACATACTGCACATCAGCCCAAAACCCCAACCCCAGAGCAAAGCCAAGCCCGCCTAAAGCTCCTAGCCAGTACGTCCGCCGGATTTTACGGCGCAGGCGAATGGTCTGAGCCTTCACCTGCATTGCTTGCTCATCCCAAGCTGTACGGCTCATCTTTTACTGCCCTCCATCGAGCAGATATAGTCGCGCCAATCTCGAGCACTGACTCGGGCGAAGCGATGTTCGTCCAGGTGCCACCAGTCGATCTCGACATCGTGACCCCTGCCAATCATCTCTATCATCCTGGTCTTGAGATGTGCGTCAGCCGGAGCAGTAATAGCAAGATCGTAGAGCACTACAAGAGCCGAGATAGCGATCGCCATCAGTAAGCTAGCCACAAGGGGTCCCCAGTCACTACTGAGCAGTGACACTGTGACTCCCAGCAAAATCAAGCCGGAGCTGATGAGGGCACCGTGGCGTGCTCCCTTTCGCAGTGCTTTCGGCTTGCAGACGTTATCATAGAGAAAGCCACTGAATACAATTTGGCTATCAGACCAAGTACGCTCCTTGTAAGCAATGTAACTATAGACAACTATCTGAGACGATAGGAATAATATGGCAGGCAGAGAAAGTAATAACGAAGTCATACGCTTTCATCCTTTGTCACTGCCTTGAGCATTCACTCATCGAGATCAAAGTCTATGAAGTCTTCCGGTAGCTCGATTTCCTTCAGTTGCCCGACATGAACGAGCGCTAACATCAATGCTAGCAGCTCTACCGGCAACCAAAGTAGGATGGCTTTAAGGTTTGCATAGATCAGGATGTCGACAAAAGCCACCTTTACCCTACCGAGCGAGAGATTGCTCCAACAAAGCAGCGCAGCGATCAATCCCCAGCCAAACCAGCAGATTTTCCTACTACGCTCCATCGACGGCCAATAATGCAAAAAGTGAAGCAGTAGTTGCATCCCTACCTACTTTCAGCTCATATGTACAAAAGAACCACTTGCGCATAGGCTATAAGCCCAACACAAGCCACAAGGATAAACATACAACAATATAGCCAACCTGTAAATAAAAGCCTCCCCTTAGGACAAGGAGGCTTTTATTGAAGTTTTGCAAAAATTATCTAACGCTCGCCAGCTTCTTTGGCAGCTTGACGCTTGCCGATCAGCTCATCGGCCACGTTGCGCGGTACTTCCTCATAATGATCAAACTCCATCGCGTAAGCAGCTCGTCCTTGGGTCATCGACCGCAAGCTCGTAGCATAGCCAAACATCTCCGCTAATGGTACGAAAGCGTCAATTATTTTAACCCCCATGCGGTCTTCCATCTTTTCAACCCGCCCGCGCTTAGCATTGATATCACCAATCACGTCACCCATGAAGTCTTCTGGAGTCGTCACCTCGACTTTCATAATTGGCTCCAATATCACCGGATCGGCCTTACGGACACCTTCTTGTAGGGCCATCGAACCGGCAATCTTAAAGGCTAGCTCCGATGAGTCCACCTCGTGGTAAGAGCCATCGTACAATTTACAATGAATATCTACGACCGGATAGCCGGCCATCACACCATTGGCCATCGCTTCTTTGATGCCCTGTTCGATCGGCGTGATGTATTCCCGCGGCACAACACCACCGACAATGGCATTCTCAAATACGAAACTTTGCTTTTCACCTTCTTGCTCAGCCTCGAGATGCGAAAGCGGCGTTAGCTCTAGCCAGACATGACCGTATTGGCCACGGCCGCCCGATTGACGCACGAATTTGCCTTCCACCTGAGTACTCTTCTTGATGGTCTCACGGTAGCTGACCTGCGGCCGGCCAACATTGGCTTCGACTTTGAACTCACGCTTCATCCGGTCAACGATCACCTCGAGATGCAGCTCGCCCATGCCGTCGATCAGAGTTTGGCCGCTTTCTTCGTCACTACGAACTCGAAACGTTGGGTCTTCTTCAGCTAGACGCGACAAAGCGATGCTCATTTTTTCTTGGTCGGCTTTAGTCTTAGGCTCAATCGCGATACTAATAACTGGCTCAGGGAAAGTGATCGATTCGAGAATTATTGGTTTACCAACATCACAAAGCGTGTTGCCAGTAACGGTACTTTTTAGGCCAACCGCAGCGGCAATTTCACCGGCATACACCTCCGATACTTCTTCGCGCTGATTGGCGTGCATACGCAAAATCCGCCCGATACGCTCTTTTTCACCAGTGCTAGCATTGAGAACATACGATCCGCTTTTGAGTGTACCTGAGTAGACCCTAAAAAAGCACAGCTTACCGACAAATGGGTCGGTTGCGATCTTAAAGGCCAAAGCTGCGAATGGCACGTCATCACTCACTTCAATAACTTTTTGCTCGCCGGTCTTAGCGTCATCGGCAATTGGTGGATTGATATCAAGCGGGTTTGGCAAATAATCGACCACCGCGTCGAGCAATTTCTCGACGATCACGCCACGGCCGTCACCACCTGAGACCGCGAAAAACTGACCGGTCAAAACGCTTTTACGGATACAAGTCTTGATCTCTTCTAGGCTCAGCTCCTCGCCCTCGAGGTATTTCTCCATTATCTTGTCATCCGCTTCGACAGCAGCCTCGATCAAGTGTTGGCGGTATCTTTCGGCTTTTTCTTTCATGTCAGCCGGGATTTCAGTCTCAACCAGCTCCTTATCTTTGTATTCCTTGTAGGTAAAAGCCTTCATCTCGACTAAATCGATAATGCCGTTGATTTCTTGCTCAAAGCCGATCGGTAGGTGGATTGGATAAGCTCGCTTATTGAGACGCTCGTGGATTGATTCTAGGCTTTTGTAAAAATCACCGCCGGTCTGATTAATCTTGTTGATAAAGCAGATTCGCGGCACACCGTATTTGTCAGCTTGACGCCAGACGGTTTCTGATTGCGGCTCGACGCCCATCTTGCCGTCAAAAACCGTCACCGCGCCGTCGAGCACACGCAAAGATCGCTCGACTTCGACCGTGAAATCGATGTGACCAGGTGTGTCGATGATGTTGATGCGCTTGTCGTTCCAAAAACACGTCGTGGCAGCCGAAGTGATGGTGATGCCACGCTCGCGCTCCTGCTCCATCCAGTCCATCGTGGCCTCGCCTTCGTGCACCTCGCCGATCTTATGTACCTTGCCGGTACGATAAAGCACGCCTTCGGTAACGGTGGTCTTGCCAGCATCGATGTGGGCGATAATACCAATATTTCTAGTGTTTTCGAGCGAGTATTCTCGGGCCATAAAAGTTTATAAATCCTTTTGAGTTAAATTTTAGCCAATACTAAAACTGGCGTTTTACATACTTGGAGAATTATAGATTAAAACTGCAGTTTTTTCAAGAGCACTAGGCTAGAAGATCGGAAAAATACTCCAAGCCCATAACGGCACGCGTCAATTACTGCTTAATCAGCCAGCATGTTCCAGCACAGGTGTATTTGGCGGTTCTCTCAGCGTAGTTCTTGGACAAATCAGAGCCGTTTTTACCAACTGAGAATACCTGGACCTTGTAGGTTGCTCCGTTTGCCAAACCATATACCTTGTGGCTGGTAGTATTGGCACTGTTAATATTATTGAATTCTTTTAGCACGCCATCGGCCAAGACCTTGACCTTGTAGCCAGAGACTTGTGACCTGTCGACTGGCGGTGTCCAGGTAGCCAACAGGTAGTTATTCCACTTGCCCCAATCCCATTTTAAGATCATGTTGGCCTCACTCGGTGACGGGATCGATATGACAGGATTGGTAATGGTAATAGAAATCGGCTCGCTTGATGCCGAGGAGCCGGCGTCATCGGTGGCTCGGACGCTGATCACGTAAGTACCGGCGGCCACGCCTGGCCATGAGTACTCGTATGGCGCTGTGGCATCTTCGGCCAGCTTAGTCTCGCCATTGAAGAATTCCACTTTAGAAATCGAGCCATCGGTGTCAGCGGCCGTAGCGTCGATACTGATGGTAGCCGGGGCATAAAATACTGTGCTCGCGCTCGGTGATGTCAATGAAACCGTTGGCGGCTGGTTGGGGCTTGGTTTTGTCACTGTGACAGCTGCCGAATTAGCAGACTTACCAGAAGCATCGTAGGCTTTGGCATAGACGGTGTGCGTGCCAGATGTTACGGTGGTGGTGTCCCAGCTGTATTCGTAGGGGCTAGTGCTGTCGCTGCTAGCAAGCACGTTATCGATGTAGAATTCCACCTTTGTCACTGCTATGTCGTCACTGGCCGAGGCACCGACCTGCACTTCGCCGGATATTTTAGCATTTTGCGCCGGTGACTGCATGGCGACTTCTGGCGCTGATGTATCTGTCGGGCCGCACCTAGTGGTGGCAAATTCAGTGATAGCGGCCTGGAGGTTAGCCTGATTGGCCGCAGTGTAGCCAAAGCTCTCGGCATAAACCTCAAGATAGGTGCCGTAAAGCGGATCAGAGCCGAGATTGCGGTACATTTGAGCCCACAGATCGGTGTAATTATCGAATTGGTCATACATCTGCATGCCGCGATAAGCCTCGCGAGCGGTCGGTGTGCCTTTGTTGGCGTCTAGGCCGCTGTATTTGCCATATCCATTGCCCTGGACTAGCAGCCGGCCGCTCCAATTGGCCCACTGCGGGTGCGCACCAGCGTCAAGCATGTAGCTGAGCAACTGCGTCGTGGCGCTGCGGCCATCTGGACTGCTGTTCCAGCCGGAGAGCGGAAACTCCACCGACAGATCGGGGTAGTTTTTAACCCTCTCGTAGACAATATCGGCCAAACGCTTGTGGCCTGACAGCCATTTTTCTATGGTCAGACCATCGTCGAGCATCTCATCGTGATAATTCAGTTCCGCCCAATCGCGCCCGTACCACGGCATATGGATGAGCTTGATGTTATTGGCCTGGGCGTAGGCAACCAGACTATCGACTAGCTTAGTGTACTCGGCTTCAAAAGCTAAATTAGGCTCAAAGCCAGTGCTGCTTGGGTTGTAAGGCAGAGGCACCTTGGGTGATTTTAGCGCATCTTCCTGATCACCGTTGGCCAAATTATTGTCAGCATCCCTGAGATAGTAATACATGCCTGATTGTGCAAACAGCCGAGCCGGGGATTTGCTACCAGCGATAACGCGGATGGTGTAATCTTGACTCGGATAGACTGCTACGATAGATTTTGCCTGGTTGAGTATGGCCGGGTTAAATACGCCGCCGGAATCAATCGAGCTCCAATTGGTTCGAAAACTGAGTCCGCGCATATTTTGATAGCTCAGGCCCTGCTTGATGGTATTGGTCACGTTTGTGAGCTGAGTGGTGGTAGCAGCCTCCTTGAGCACCCAAGTACCGCAAAAACGATCGGTCAAAGTGTTTCTTGGAGGCGCAGCCGCAGCAAAGCTCTTGATGACAAAATAGCCGATGACCGCCAGCAGCGCCAGCAGCGCGAATAAAGTGGTGGATTTATATTTGGGGTTATTTTTCAATCGCTTAAAGCTAGCGACGCGTGATTTTGTTTTTCTTGTTTGTTTTTTAGCGGGCATATTGAACCTAATTTATTATGCTTAAGCTTAAAGCAAATTATCGCAAAAATCAACAAAACCAAAAACCACCCTTGCGGCAGGGTGGCTTTCAAGCGCTTTGACTAATTTTTAATACCGGGCGAAGTGGGCGAAGGCCTTGTTGGCCTCGGCCATGCGATGGGTGTCTTCTTTTTTGCGGATGGCCTCACCAGTGTTGTTGTAGGCGTCAAGCAGCTCAACAGCTAGCTTATGGTCAAATGATTTACCGGATTTATGGCGAGCAGCATCTAGTATCCAAATCATCGCGTAGTGAATCTTGCGATCACCTCGCACTTCGATTGGTACTTGGTAGTTAGCACCGCCAATACGCTTGCTTTTCACCTGTACCTGGGGGCTAGCGTTTTTAATGGCTGCCTCAAATACTTCGACGGGGTCTTTTTTGGCCTTTTGGCCGACTTCCTCGAGAGCGGCATACACCAACGTTTCGGCTAAGCGCTTTTTGCCATCTTTCATGACTTTGTTGATCATGCGCGTTACCATGACATTTTGATAAACAATATCAGCTGGCAATTCGCGTTTGAGAGATTTAGTTTTTTTACGTGGCATGGATTAGCCCTTCGCTTTCTCTAGTTTAGCACCGTACTTACTGCGACCCTGCTTACGATTGGCAGTACCAGCGGTATCAAGCGCGCCGCGAACAATGTGATAGCGCACGCCGGGAAGGTCTTTGACGCGACCACCGCGAATCAACACCACCGAGTGCTCTTGCAGGTTGTGACCAATACCAGGAATGTAAGCTGTCACCTCCATACCGTTCGTAAGGCGCACACGAGCCACCTTACGAAGCGCGGAGTTGGGCTTTTTCGGTGTCTGCGTAAAAACCTTGACACAAACACCACGCTTAAAAGGTGAATTACTCGTATTGACGCGGCCTTTTAAGGCATTGAAGCTACGGCCTAAAGCCGGCGCCTTGCTTTTACGTCTGGCGTCTTTTCTTGGTTTGCGAATTAGTTGGTTGATTGTAGGCATAGTGTCTAAAAGTGTAACTTGGTTAGTTTACCAGATTAAGCCCACGTGGTCAAGAAGCGAACTCCTGTCCACGCTTATTTCTCACTCTCGTCATCGCGAAAGCCCGTACCGACCGGTATTAGGCGGCCGATGATGACATTCTCTTTGAGGCCACGAAGCTTGTCGTGCTTACCGCGCATAGCAGCACCAATCAAGACACGAGTCGTTTCCTGGAAAGAAGCGGCCGACAGCCAGCTGTCTGAGGTGGTCGAGATCTTGGTGATCGACAACAACAACTGCTCGTAAGTTGCCAGCTGGCCTTTTTCGGACTTAACACGGACATTTTCTTCTTCCAGAGCGGTACGTGAGACAACTTCGCCAGAAATAAAGCTGGCATCATTTGGCTCTTCAATTCGCACCCGGCTAAACATCTGGCGAATAATCACTTCGATGTGCTTAGAAGCGATAGTTTGGCCCTGGCTGGAATAAATGGACTGGACCTCATCGACGATGTAGCGCTGAACAGCCTCTTCACCCAAGAGACGCAGCATATCTTGCAAATTAACCGAGCCTTCGGTTAATTTTTGCCCAACCGTAACCAAGTCACCTTTTTTCACCTCTAGAGTGACGTGTGCTGGAATGGTATATTCGCGGCTAGCACCGCCATCGTGGGTTAGGACAATGGCAGTTTTACCAACCTTGACAGTACCATCGGCCGAGGCCTTCACGCTCTTCTTACCATCTTTGGCAGTCGCTAAAACATCACCATGCTTAACCACTTGACCAGTTTTAACTTTAGTTTTCATCGTAGCATCGATCTTATAATCAGTCGTTTTAAGATCAGGTGGTGCAATGCGGATAATCTGCTTGCCATCGTGATCCCTAATGGCAACTACGCCATCAACTTCGGAGAGAATCGCCTCGCCTTTTGGATTACGGGCTTCGAATATCTCCTCAACCCGGGGTAAACCTTGAGTGATATCTTCAGCGCTAGCCACACCACCGGCGTGGAAGGTTTTCATGGTAAGCTGCGTGCCCGGCTCGCCAATACTCTGAGCGGCCACAATACCAACAGCTTCACCAAGTGCCACTCCGGCACCACGGGCCAAGTCTAGACCATAACACTTCTGGCAGATGCCCCAAGTTGCCTTACATTTTAGTACCGAGCGAATTCTAACTGATTCAAGCTGTGCTTTGGCAATCTGACGAGCTATCTCGTCAGTAATCATAGCATTGCGCTTAACCAATACTTTACCAGTGGCAGAATCGATAATCTGAGCAGCAGCCACTCGGCCAACCACCCAGCTAGCTAAGCTATCTTCACCAACAGCCAAAGCCTCGGCCGTAGTCAAGCTATAGCCTTCTTTATCACCACAGTCTTCGATGGTCACAACAATATCCTGAGCCACGTCGACCAAGCGACGAGTTAAGTAGCCCGATTCGGCCGTCTTAAGCGCGGTGTCGGTCAGACCCTTGCGAGCACCGTGGGTTGAAATAAAGTATTCCAAGACCGACAAACCTTCTCGATAGTTACTCTTGATTGGTAGCTCGATCGTCTTACCAGTCGGATCAAGCACCAGCCCCAAGAATCCAGCCATCTGGTTCACCTGACCAACTGTTGCCCGAGCACCCGATTCAATGTCGCGGGCCAGCGACGAGGTAACTGGATCGAGTTCACTAACCAATTCCTTTTCGACTTGCTCGCCGACTTGCTTCCAGGCTTCGATCGTCTTCTCATAACGCTCGTCGTCAGTGATGAAACCCTGCTCGTATTGTCTGGCGTATTCGATCACTTTCTTTTCGCCTTCATCGATAATGGCTTGCTTATTAGCAGGCGACACCAAGTCATCGATACCAATTGAAATACCTGATTGAGTAGCATAACGGAAACCTAAATCTTTAATGTCGTCAGCTAGCTTAGCGGTTGCTTCATTGCCAAACTCCGCAAAAACCTTGGCCATGATCTTTTTAAGCTCCGATTTGGTCATAGTCTTGTTGAGAAACTCAATGTTTGATGGCAAGATTTCTTGGAATAGCAAACGGCCGACAGTCGTCTCGGCTAATTCGCCATTTAGACGAACTTTCACCTTGGCTTGCAAGGCAACTGCGCCATCGGCCTGGGCGTAAATAGCCTCGGCCGGATCGCCAAAAACTTTACCTTCACCCGTCAAGCCGTCTTTGGCCAGCGTCAGATAGTAACAGCCCAGTACGATATCTTGAGCGGCATTAACAATTGGCTCACCACTCGATGGCTTGAGCAAGTTGTGCTTAGACAGCATAATATCGCGCGCTTCTTTCTGCGAAGCTTCGGACAGGGGCACGTGGACGGCCATCTGGTCGCCATCAAAGTCGGCATTGAAGGCCGCGCAGACCATCGGGTGCAACTGAATAGCCTTACCTTCGATCAGAATTGGCTTAAAAGCTTGAATACCAAGCCTGTGCAAGGTTGGCGCGCGATTCAAAAGCACGTACTTGTCCTTGATGACTTCATCGAGAGTATCCCAAACTTCGGTTCTAGCCCGCTCGATCATACGACTGGCACTTTTGACATTGTGAGCATAACCGTGAGCGATTAAGCGTCCGACTACGAACGGCTTAAACAACTCTAACGCCATCATCTTAGGCAAACCACACTGGTTGAGCTTGAGGTGCGGACCGATCACGATGACCGATCGACCAGAGTAGTCAACCCGCTTACCAAGCAAGTTCTGGCGGAATCGTCCTTGCTTGCCTTTGAGCAGGTCAGTCAAGCTCTTGGGTTTCTTGCGTCCGCCAGCAGCAGATACTGTGCGCTCACGACGAGCATTGTTGTCAATCAAAGCGTCAACCGCTTCTTGAAGCATACGTTTTTCATTGCGGCAGATAACTTCCGGCGCTTCGAGCTCGTAGAGTTTTTTCAATCGATTATTGCGATTAATCACCCGGCGGTAAAGATCATTCAAATCGGAAGCTGCGAATCGGCCGCCATCAAGCTGTACCATTGGCCGCAAATCAGGCGGAATAACTGGCAGTTCAGTGATAATCATCCACTCGGGACGCAAACCAGCCTGCACCATGCCTTCAATCATCTTCAAACGTTTTAAAGCTTTTTTCTTCTTTTGCCCAACCGAATCGGCCGCCTCTTTAGAGAGATTTTTTGCCAATTCTTCCAAGTCAATTTCGCTCAAGAGCTGTCTAATCGCCTCAGCGCCAATACCAGCCCGGAAAACTTCACCAAATTTTAAGTTGAGCTCACGGTAGCGACCTTCCGGCAGCAACTGATATTTAGCGAGGTTCAAAAGCTCGGTCTTAGCATTGGTGTAGTTTAATTCTAGCTCGGTCAACTCATCTTCGACTTCTTTCGCTAACATCTGGCCGTCTTTGACATCATGCTTCTTGATAATGTCAGCTCGACGAGTCTTAAAATCCTCTTCCAGATCTCTGAGCGCCTTTTCTCGCGCCTCATCGTTAACATCGGTCACGACAAAGTTAGCGAAGTAAATAACTCGCTCCAAATCGCGGACTCCGATATTTAATACTAGACCAATGCTTGATGGCGTGCCGCGCAGCAGCCAGATGTGAGCGATTGGCACGGCCAAGCGAATGTGACCCATACGCTCACGGCGCACGATCGAGCGCGTCACCAAGACGCCACACTTATCACAAACAATGCTTTTATAGCGAATGCCTTTGTATTTGCCGCAGTAACACTGCCAGTCTTTGGTCGGACCAAAAATCTTTTCGCAGAAGAGGCCGTCTTTTTCTGGCTTTTGAGTCCGGTAGTTAATCGTTTCCGGCTTGGTTATTTCACCATTTGACCAGTTTAAAATCTGCTCTGGTGAAGCCATCGACAAGCTGATAGCTTCGAAGTCGATTGTGGTTTGATCGCTTGCGAGTGTCATCTTATTTCTCCTCTTCTTCTGTTAGGCTGGTTTCTTTTTCACTTTTATTAGCCGCGCCTTCGGCTAGAGCCGCGAAATCATCTTCGCCGCCCGCCTCTAGGTCAACTACGGGATTGTCCTCGATCGCATTCGTGCCTTCGAGTAGCTTTTCATCGCCCAAATCAACCGCGTCGTCTTTAATCGCATGCGCAATTAGCTCTTCGGCGTCTAACTCGGCACCGTCAGATTTTTCCAGCTCGACAGCCATCGACAGACTTTGCAATTCTTTGACCAAGACGTGGAATGACTCCGGAATACGGGGGCCTTTAATCTCTTCGTCCTTGATAATCGACTCATAGGCCTTAGATCGGCCAATTACGTCATCAGACTTGATCGTCAGTATTTCCTGCAAGCTGTTGGCGGCACCATAGGCCTCCAGCGCCCAGACTTCCATCTCGCCAAACCGCTGCCCACCCATTTGAGCTTTACCGCCCAATGGCTGCTGCGTGACCATGGCGTATGGCCCGGTCGAACGCGCGTGAATCTTATCATCAACCATGTGTTGGAGTTTTAGCATGTAATTGTAGCCGATGGTGGTTTTCTCGGCGAAAGGCTCGCCGGTGTGACCATCATAAAGCTGCGCCTTGCCGTCCTCTGGCAAGCCCGCTTTTTTAAGCTCACCCTTGATTTGATCGATTGAAATACCATCAAACACTGGCGTAGCCACATTGTAACCAAGGGTTTTAGCAGCCCAACCCAAGTGGGTCTCGAGTATCTGACCCAAGTTCATACGGGCACCCACACCTAGAGGGTTAAGGATGATATCAACTGGCGTACCATCTGCCGTGTAGGGCATATCTTCGGTTGGTAGAATTCGTGAAATTACGCCCTTGTTGCCATGCCGGCCGGCCATCTTATCGCCAACCGAGATCTTGCGCATCTGCGCCACGTCAACATAGATCTGTTCCAAAACTCCAGCTGGCAATTCGTCGCCATTCTCACGACTCAATACCTTAATGCCGACAACCTTACCTACGGCGCCGTTTGGCAAGCGCAGGCTGGAATCCTTGACGTCGCGAGCTTTTTCGCCAAAAATTGCCCGCAACAAGCGCTCTTCGCTCGAGAGATCAGTCTCGCCTTTGGGCGTGATCTTACCCACTAAAATGTCACCAGCACCGACTTCGGCACCAATTCGAACAACGCCGTTTTCATCTAAATCTTTAAGGGCTTCTTCGCTGACATTCGGGATGTCATGGGTTACTATTTCTGAACCAAGCTTGGTATCGCGCACGTCTATCTGGTGGGTTTCAATGTGAATCGAAGTGTAACGATCAGCTTGCACCAAGCGCTGAGAGATAATGATCGCGTCTTCGTAGTTGAGGCCATTAAATGGCATGAAGGCTACTAACACGTTTTGGCCAAGCGCCAGCTCGCCGTTGACGGTACTCATACCATCAACCAAGACGTCGCCTTTTTTAACCTTCTGGCCAGCCGCCACTAAAACACGTTGATGGATCGAGGAGCCCTGATTAGAGCGGGTGAAATTAATCAACTCATAGGTCTTGCTGTCACTATTCTTGTACTTGACTGTCACTGCTTCGGCGGTGGCATTAACGACTTCACCGTCAGCTTCGGCCAAAATAACCTGACCTGAATCCTGGGCCGCCTTAGCCTCAATACCAGTACCGACCACCGGAGCCTGTGGCCGCACCAACGCCACAGCCTGACGTTGCATGTTTGCGCCCATCAAAGCCCGCTTGGCATTATCGTGCTCCAAGAACGGAATCAAAGCTGTCGATACGCTCACAATTTGCTTCGACGAGACATCCATGTAATCGACATTGTCAGCTACTTCTTCATCAGCCTCGCCCTTGATACCACGTACCGATACGCGAGCGTCTTTGAAGTAGCCATTTTCATCGGTTGGCGTATTGGCCTGAGCGATAACAGCCTTTTCTTCATCGGATGCATCTAGATAAACGATTTCTTTGGTCAGACGAGCTTTAATCGGTACTAAGTCAATGTTGGCTTTATCTAGTTTTTTAATCGTCGCTTCGGTGATTTTGTCACCCACTTTAACGATAACAGTACCTTTGCTGTCTTTGATTATTTTTCGGGCGATTTCACCAGCAGCTTTTTTAGCTGGCACTTCATTGAGTACCCGCAAATACGGGCTTTCGATGAAACCGTATTCGTTGACCCGAGCGTAAGTAGCCAATGTCGAAACAAGACCGATATTCGGACCTTCCGGCGTCTCGATCGGACAAATCCGGCCGTAGTGAGTCCTGTGAACGTCACGCACCTCGAAGCCAGCTCGCTCGCGCGACAGTCCGCCCGGCCCCATAGCGTTGAGGCGACGCTTATGAACTATCTCCGCTAACGGATTCACTTGGTCCATAAACTGTGACAATTGGTGGCTAGCGAAAAACTCTTTGACACTAGCAACAATCGGCCGTACATTGATCAGCTGACCAGGAGTAATTGACTCGGGATCAGCCACGCTCATACGGTCCTTGATGATACGCTCCATGCGCACCAAACCAATGCGGAATTTAGCTTGGATTAGCTCGCCCACCATCTTGAGGCGGCGATTGCCCAAGTGATCAATGTCCTCACCGCGAGCACCGTCATTGCTCATACGGATAATCTCGCGAATAATCTCAATCAAATCTTCTTTGTGCAAGACTCGATTTTCTGGTGTGTTCGGGGTTTTAAGGCCAAGACGCTTATTGATTTTGTAGCGACCAACTTTAGAAAAATCGTAACGCTTAAAATCGAAAAACATCGAATCAATCAAGCTCTTCGAGTTGTCAACTGTCGCCAAATCACCCGGGCGAATACGACGGTAAACTTCCATCAGAGCTTCAGCAGTGCTGCTTGACGGATCTTTGACAATCGTCTCGTCGATAAATTTAACTTCACCTTGGTCAACATCGGCAAACAACGTTTTAAGATCTTTGTCGCTACCGTAGCCAAAAGCCCGCAACAGCGTCGTAACCGGCAGCTTGCGTTTGCGGTCAATCTTGACGCTCATCACCCCGTTAGGAGCAGTCTCGATCTCGAGCCAAGCACCGCGGCTAGGGATGATTTTGGCGCCCAAGTATTCATTGCCGGCACTGTTATCGGTCGTGAAAAACACGCCAGGTGAGCGCACCAACTGCGACACCACTACCCGCTCGACACCGTTGATAATAAAAGTACCGCGATCGGTCATGATCGGGAAGTCACCCATAAATATTTCTTGGTTTTTGGTCTCGCCGGTTTCTTTATTAACTAGCTCGATCACTGCCCGCAGGCTGGCTTCGTAGCTGATATTTTTTTCTTTGGCTTGCGACTCGGTGTATTTTGGAGCCTCAAAATGATAATCGCGGAAATATAGGGCGTATTTTTTGCCTGTAAAGTCTTCGACTGGAGAAACTTCTTCGAATAATTCCTTGAGACCTTGCTCGACAAACCAGTGGTAAGATTCAGTTTGAATCTCTATTAAATTTGGTAGGGGCAAAATGTCTTTATTTTTGTTTAGATAAACGCGCTCGGGGGTTTTGGCTTTGGGCATATTGAAAAAATACTCCTTGATTACTTTTTGCCGACTAAAAGTTCTAACAGGAGGTTTTTCTAAACGTGCAAAAAACCGGCTAGCCTAAGCTATCTCCGGTGTTTTTATTGTTTAAGCATCCTCTTGGAGTCTATAATAGTGATTTTAATGGCCGCTGTCAACAGTTTTGAGATGATATTTGCGAAAGAAATTACGCTGGAAGATCGCGTAGATAAATATCAACGCCCCCGCCACGATCAAAACGGTCGTCGGTGACACCAAATCGGCACTAACCCCGGCTAACAACACCGGCAAAGTAGCCGCGATATTGATCATCATATTAAGTGCCCCAAAAATCTGCCCCCTTGTCTGATCAGTGCTATTAAGCTGCAAAATCGTCTGCGCCGACACGCTCACTAGCGCGTTTATAAAGCCCAGCGCCAACGCCACAGCCACGACGGCCGGCACCAGTAGTCGCGGGGGCACGATCCTACCAAGCGAACCAAAAATAACCAGCCCCGCTGCCGCCCCAAACAAACCGATACTGATTAGCTTGGCTCTGTCACTATCACGAAAGATCTGGCCAATCAGCACCGCCCCACCAATCATACCGATACCGGCCGGCAACACCAATATATATGTGGCTTGACTGAGACTGCGCTCCAACAGCAGCAATGAGAGCGATGGTGCGAGCACGATGATTACATTGGTCATGGCCTGAGCGATCGTTAACTGCAGGATCGGAAACAGCAATCCGTGGCTTTTCATGATTTTAGACATACTGGTGCGCAAATTGGCCGCTACTTTCTGAGCCAAATCAATCAGGCCGACATGGGTTTTATCAGTCGCTCGCAAACTAGGCAAGAAAACACTCAAAATCGCCGCCACGCCAAAAGCTGCCGAAGTGGTGTAGTAAGCCGCGTCCGGCCCCAGCCCAGCCACCACCGGCCCGGCCAAGGAATAGCCGAGCAAAAAGGAAGCATAGATCGTAAAGATAAACAACGAATTAGCCGGCATGAGGTCTTTTTTATCGACAACATTTGGCAGAGCCGCGCCTTCGGCTGGAATGAAAAATTGGGTGATCGTCGAGATGATAAAGATTAATAAGTAGATTGCCCATAGATTCTGTTCAATCGAGCCGATTAAAAAGCATAACACCAGCCCGGCACGGAGTAAGTTCGAAGCCACCATCACTTTTTTTCGATCGAGATGGTCAATATAAGCCCCGGCATAGACCGCGAAGAAAATTGATGGAATCCCGAAGCTCAAGATCAGCAAACTAACCGCCACGTTGGCAAAGCGAGTGCCTTGGGCAAGCTCAAAAACCCTAATTATTAAGGCGAAGTTTAGTAAATTGGAAGCAATTTGCGATAAGAGCTGCGAGCCCCAGAGCTTTAAGAAGTTAAAATTCTTAAATAAATCGCGATAAACCAATTGACTGACCGCCTTCCTAAAAAGAGTGTTGTTATTTTATGGAGCCTTCGTGATCACTGCGTCAACGATACCATAGTCCTTCGCTTCCTTGGCCCCCATCCAAAAATCCCGATCCATGTCGGCAGTAACGCGGTCGAGCTTCTGTCCTGTGCGCTCGGCCAAGATCCGGTTTAGCTCCTCCCGGATCTTCAGGATTTCCTTGGCCGTTATCTCGATATCAGCTGCCGTCCCTTGGAAGCCACCTGATGGCTGATGAATCATTACCCGACTATTAGGCAGACTAAAGCGCTTACCTTTAGCACCGCAAGCTGCCAGAATCGCACCCATACTAGCAGCCATACCAACCACAATCGTCGACACGTCTGGTGCAACATGCTCCATCGTATCGAAAATCGCCAACCCCGCTGTGACGCTACCACCAGGCGAGTTGATGTAGAGCTTGATATCAGAATTTGGATCCTCACCCTGCAAGAAAAGTAACTGCGCGATCACAAGATTAGCCACCGTGTCATCAATCTCAGTACCGAGAAAAATAATCCGGTCTTTGAGTAGTCGCGAATAAATATCATAAGCCCGCTCGCCCATGCTTGATTTTTCAATCACGGTTGGGATTAGAATCTGGTTTTTAACGCTCATGATTTTTTCTCTTCCCTAGCATATTGTAACAAAATTCCAACAGCTTTTTCGGTCAATAAATGGTTCTTCAAATCATCACGAAAATGCTCATGCTCCATCTCTTTTTGGATCTGAGGATCAGTGTATTGAGCCTTCATCTGGTGATAGTGCTCGTCGAGCTCCCGCTCCGAGACGGTCAGTTTATTATCATCCACCAGGCGGCGGACGATCAAAGCGATTTTAACGCGTTTATTAGCTTCCGCGTCAATCTCCCCGTCGACCTCCGACTCGGTCTTGCCTTGGATTTTTAGATACTGCTCAAGTGTCAGACCATTAGTACTCAGATTATTATTAACCTCTTCCTTCAATTTAGCCACCTGATACTCGATCAAGCTGGCAGGCACCGTAAACTCGATCTTGGCAAGCGCGTTATCGAGCACCTGCTGCTCGTATTGCTTTTTCTGCTGATCGGCTTTTTGAGCCTCTAGGCTCTTTTCGACATCGAGCTTTAGCGCCGCTAGAGTCTTAAAAGCACCAATCGACTGAGCGAATTCATCGTTAATCGCCGGCAATTCGACTTTATTAACCTCGTGAACTTGAACTTTAAATACCACCTTCGCACCGGCCAAATCTTTATGCCCGTAGTCTTTTGGGAAAGTTACCTCGAATTCCTTTTTGTCGCCTTTTTTCAAACCGATCAGATTTTCTTCAAATCCGGGGATAAACTGCTTATCACCAACTGTAATGGTTTGATTTTTTGCAGCCGCCCCCTCGACAGGTTTGCCTTCACGCACCCCCTCAAAGTCCAGCTTCACCTCATCGCCATTGCCAATCGGCGCGGTTGATGGCAATCGCTTCGCCATCTGTTTTTGCAAGCTTTTGAGGGTATCATCGACTTCCTGCTTATCTATTTTGAGCACTGGCTCTTTGACGATTAATTTTTTCGCGTCAAAGCCAAAACTTGGCATGATCGCCACTTTGGCCTCGAATTCCAACTCGCTATAAGGCACGAATTTCTTGAGTGTAATCTGCGGCGCGTCGATCGTCTCGAGCTTTTCCGCTTTCACGCCCTGAGAGTAGGCCCGCATGACCACCGCCTCGACGACGTGCGACTGGACATAATCTGTGCCCAAATGACGCTCAGCAATATTATCAGGCATTTTACCTGGCCTAAAACCGGATATTTTGAGGTCTTTTTTGAGATCGGCGATAGTGGCCGCTTTAATCGGCTCGATAAATTCAGCCGTGACTTCGATTGTAATTTGGGCCGTACTATCGGCGTTCTTTTTGAGAGTATGTTTGATCATAACCTGACTATTTTAGCAAACTTTCTCTCTTTTATGAATACCTTTAAGTAAAAATGAAGGCACCCGGACTCACCCCTTGATAGTCAAGAAGAAAGTCCGGGTGCTAAAGCGGCCTTTTAGTCAGCCGCGCTTATGCCTCCTAGATGTCGTGGTATTTCTGCCACAACCGCTGATCGGTGCCAAGCACCAAGACGTCGATCGCCCCGACCGACCAGGACACTGTGCCCGGTGCGGAAGTCAGCCCACCACCGAGTGACTCCCAATTGTACCACCTGTCGGCATACCAAAGATGGATTAGGTCGTTGTTTATCCCCCGAGCAAAAACATCGAGCCGGCCAGGTGCCCACGACGACACGGCTGGAGCGGAAGTCAAACTGCCGCCCAGGCACTCCCAGTCATACCAACGTCCGCCATCGTACCATTTGTGATACATGGTCGAGATGCCCGGCCGCGAGAAGTCCACGCTGCCGACAAAGATGTCAATGCGCCCGGGGCCCCACGACACGGCCGCCGGATCAGTAGTCAAATACCCGCCCAGCGACTCCCAACCGCTCCAACCACCTGAGAACCACTTGTGCACCAAATCACCATTTAGCCCGCGAGCGAAGACGTCCAATCGGCCAGGCGCCCACGAAGCTACGCTTGGAGCAGAGGTTATCAGTCCGCCAAGCCACTCCCAGTCATACCAGCGCCCGTTGTCATACCATTTGTGCCAGAGCGACGCGTCCACGCCTTTGGCAAAGATATCGATCCGGCCTGACATCCAGGCTACCGCGCTCGGCGCGCTGGCCAGAATAGTACCAGCCGGAGCGCCAAGCGATTCCCAGTCAGACCAAACACCGCCGACAAACCAGCGATGCGCCAATTGCAGGTTGTCATCACGAACAAAAACATCCAATCGGCCGCGGCCCCAAGTGGTTACCGCTGGGGCTGAAGTAAATGTTTGAGTGGAAAACTGCTGCCACTCGCGCCAATTCGCCACACTGCCCGCAATCACTTTGCCGAAACGCCAGGCTCGCGCCACCCAGCCAGCAGCCGGGCTTGGCCGCCAATTGGTCGCTCGCGTAACTCGGCCTGAGCCAAGTGGGACGTTCGACTGCACGATGTCAAAGTAGCCATTGCCATGATTTGCCACCACGACGACAGTGTGGGCGTAGGTCCAGTCATTGTTAGCGTAAACCAAGTTGTTGCTGGTGTACTGAATGACGTCACCTTTGACGGCACTGCCAAGCGACACCGAGCTGGCGCCCGAAGCGACATAGCCCGATATCACCCCGCCGCCACCGAAATAACCACCGGCCGCACCCACCCAACGCTGGGCACTTTTGATGCACTCGCCGGACATATTCCAGCCCGTCGCCCGAACGGAGCCAACCTCGGCAATTGCCGCATCAGCCACCCTGCCATTGTCAAAATTCTGGGCCGCGTTGGCCGCTGGGGCGTCCAGCAACCCGGCAGCTAGCCAGATCGAAGCGGCGATTACCGCTCCGACGACATACCGCGCTATCCTGTCAATCACTACCCCTCCTTGAAAGTAGTGCATCCCGATCTGACAAGCTAGAATTAGCCGCAAAAGCAAATCGGCAAAAATCAAAAAAGGGACTTTTTACAAAAAAAGCCCTCCTTTTTAAAATCATGCAATCCGCTCGGTGTAACCTAGCTGATACCAATATAATCAGACGTCTACTCGAATGCAATCATGAGCAAGATAACGCCTCCAGGTCTACTAAATCTAATTGACAATATATACTAAATATGATATAACGAGGAGATAGATAGTTTTCTCTCTCTTCTGGTGCGGATGGGATGATAGGACAGCGGCTAGCACCTTCTCCGCATAGTAGTCCTCGATCCGCCAGCTGGCGGACTGCGCGCTTTGCTCCACCGAACCTTTACGGTTCGCTCGTATTCAATACCAAAGTTCAACTGCCACTAAAGTGGCAATTAAACTTTGGTACGGATGATAGGACTCGAACCTACACGGGTTTTACCCCACTAGCTCCTAAGGCTAGCGTGTCTACCAATTCCACCACATCCGCTTAAAGTCTCTGACGAGCATTTCACCCGTCGCACATAATTATACAATCATGTGCTCTAACTTTCATCTCGCCGTTCCTTTTAAATCACTAAACAGCAATCTAAACCCCATGATCATCAGCAAATGGTATTCGTTTTTATTAGCTTGGTTTAGTGATTTAGGGTTACGCTTTTAGGTTCTTTTTCAAAATAACCAATCTGGGTGTCGCCATAAATTTTACGGCTTACTACCTCGAAACCACCAATTTTATCGGGCAAATCAGTTTTTGATGAACACGAGATTATCAAAAGACCGCTATATTGTAGCAGATTATCCAAACTGGTGACCACTTTGGTGTCAAAATCCGCGTAGGGCGGATCAAAAAATATCAGATCATAGGCCTCTAGCTGTTTGCCAATAAAACTTTCGACCAGGCCGCCATGCACCCGTGAATTACCTGCGAGATCTAAGCTCTGCAAGTTTTGCTTAATCGAGGTCAGAGCTGCTTTTGACCTGTCGACAAAGTCAACATTGCGAGCGCCGCGGCTAAGTGCCTCGATGCCCAGCGCGCCGCTGCCGGCATACAAGTCCAACGCTCGAGCACCTTGCGTCCTCTCGCCAAGGCTTGAGAAAATTGCCGCCCTGACTTTATCAGTCACCGGCCGGGTTGCGCTGCTAGCTGGCGCCTTGAGAGACCGACCGGCCAGCTTGCCACCTGTTACTCTCATTTTTTAGTTGCCAGTTGCTCAAGCTTCGGCTTCTGGCCAGCTTGCTCGTAGGCACTTAGCCAGCCGGCAGCAATAAGCTGCGGTATCCTTGGAATAACCATCGAGCGGACTGACTTAGCCACGCCTATCGTCCAACCTTTTTTCAGAAATTGGTCGTATAAATTCAATTTTGCAACTTTAAGCGATTCCTCACGCAGAACCTCACCCATGCCTTTTTCTTGGACTCGTTTGTAAAGCGCTTGGTCAAAACTCGTCCGAATTGGCGAAAACAGCATCGACGAAGACACGCCAGTCTCAAACGCCACATGACTGCTCATCAGCCCCTTGCGCCCCCAGTAAAGCCAGTTGCGTCGGATCTTACTGGAATCTTTGTATTCGGCCGCGATCAGTTGATGGCTAATATGGTGAGCTGGCGTGAGCGCGTCGGTGATATAGTGCGCCATCCAGCCAGCCTCAAAGCTAGCTTTCACTAGATCGCCGGCTTTGATCGCTGAGGCCATGTTACGTGAGTGAACATCAACCCAGACTGGCAATTGGCCGATTTCATTGACCGGATCCCACAGATGATCAGTATTATGTTGTCCTTTGACCTTAAGGCCGTCAGGGCCACCGATTCCCTCGAATTTCAAGATTTGGGCGCGGGCGGGAAAAACGTCATGGTCAACCAGCGGACTTATCAGGCGATAAGCCGTGCGATCGAATTTCTGATGGGTACCAATGGTGCTAAAAGCACGCCCTCTGGTAGCAAATGATAAAAAGCCTGAATTCATTTTATATGTAGGCGATGTCCTTGATTGATTAATCGAGCGAAGTAACTTTTTTCAAGCTGTTGATGCGGCTTGTTAAGCGCTCGTATTTTAGCAGATTGCGGGTCTCAAGGAAAGTCTGAGCCGCTTTCTTGACCGTCGCGACAAGCTCGGTATCGGTAATGTCGGCGATGCGCAAATCGAGCTCGCCGTGCTGACGACGGCCATAGATTTCACCCGGCCCGCGCATTTCCAGATCAATCTGCGCCAGCCTAAAACCATCATTGCTGCGCTCAAGAGCACACAAACGTGTCAAAGTTTCTGGCTGGCTACTGTCAGAGAATAAAAAGCAATATGACTGAGTCGAGCTACGACCAACTCGACCGCGCAATTGATGCAAAGCGGCCAGACCGAAACGATCGGCACTTTCGATCATCATTGTGGTGGCTCGCGGTACGTCTACCCCGACTTCGATCACTGACGTAGCTATTAAGATATCTAGGCTGCCTTCGGCGAATTGCGCCATGATGGTTTCTTTTTGGTCGGCCTTGAGCTTGCCGTGCAACAAACCAATCCGGCGATGAGCAAAAACGGTTTTCGACAGCCTCTCGTATTCCTTGGCCACGCTCTTCGCACCCAGCTTGTCAGACTCGTCAATCAAGGGACATACCACGAAGGCCTGCTGACCCTTGTCTATCAGCTTATCCACCTGAGCGTATACCCTATCCCGAGCCAGTTCGGCTACGAGTTCAGTTTTGACCGGCTTGCGTCCTGGCGGCAATTCAGTGATCACCGACAAATCAAGATCACCGTAAATCACCAGCGCCAAACTGCGCGGGATCGGTGTGGCAGTCATCGACAATAAATGCGGCATCAAAGCGGCTTTGGCTCTGATTTGACGCCGCTGATCGACCCCAAAGCGATGCTGCTCATCGATTACCACTAGCCCGAGTTTTGCAAAATCGACTCCTGATGAGAGCAACGCGTGAGTGCCGATTACAAGCCCTGTCTCACCACTTTTAAGCAGCTGGTGGGTTTGTTTTTTCTCAGCCGGCTTGAGGGCTGATATCAGCAAATCAACCTTAACACCAAGTGGTTCAAACAACGCTCGCGCCGAATTAAAATGCTGCCGGGCTAAGATCTCGGTCGGCACCATCAGGGCTGCCTGGTAACCAGCCTTAGTTGCCATGTAGCTCGCCATCATCGCCACTGCCGTCTTACCGCTACCGACATCTCCTTCGAGCAAGCGATTCATTGGAAAATCTCTATCCAAATCCTGGAAAATTAACCAAGCCGCTTTCTTTTGGCCATCAGTCAGCTGGAATTTTAATTGCCCCAGGAACTCTTTGGCATAGCGAGTTTCAAACGGAATCTTGACCGAGCTTTCGGTCTGAATCTCCGACTTGATAACTAGTCCGGTCGCTATTAGATAGAACAATTCTTCAAAACCAAGCCGTCGTTTCGCTGCTTCCAGCTCCTGCGCACTGCTTGGCCGATGCAAGGCCGTGATAGCCTGGGCGTGACTTAGCAAATTGTGCTCAGTACGAATCTCGGGCGGCAAATCATCGGCCAAGTCTTGGCTTAATTCGATTACTTGGGCAATTAATTTAATAATTATATTGGAGCTAATCGAGTTATTCTCCGGATAGACGGGAATAATTTTACCCTTGTCTGAAGATTTGGTGGTAGCTATTTCGAAACTTGGCGTTTGCAAGCTTAAATTATTGTTTTTAAATTCAAACTTACCGGCAAAAAAGTATTCCTGACCCTCTTTGAGCGTCTGAACCAGATAAGGCTGATTAAACCACGCCGCCTTAATAGTGCCAGTATCATCAACTAATATGGCTTCGATAATGGTCAGTCGACGCTTCATCGCCCGCTTGATATTGACCCGCTCGACTCGAGCTCGCACCGTCACCAGGCCGGGTTTGAGCTCAGCCACCTTATAGACTTTCGAGTAATCCTCGTGCCGGCGTGGAAAATGGTACAACAAATCAGCCACTGTCTCGATCTGCAGCCGCGCCAAGCCCTCTTGCACCACCGGCCCCACACCCACCAAGCGTGAAACTGAACTATCTAGCTTCATGACGTCGCCCTTTAGTGATAACTCTTATTTTTCGAGCTTTATTTTCTTAAATCGCCGTTTGCCGACTTGAATAACCATGTCATCGATAAGCTCAATCTCGCTTTCTGTTGACACTTCGTCATTGATGCGCACGCCATTTTGATTGATGACCCGCCTGGCTTCGGATTTAGATAAGTGAAAATGTTCGGAAATAAAATCAACTAGATTATGAGGCCGCTGCTTCTTGATCACAACCTCCTCGATATGCATAGGCTTTTCCCCGGACCGAAATTGTCTGTTCCAGGCTTCTTCAGCCTCGACGGCGGCCTGGTCACCCCAATAGCGAGCAACAATCGCGCGGCTCAGACTTGCCTTGGTGTCGCGTGGGTTGTCACCTTGGGCCATATTTTTCTCGATCTGCTCTATCACTTCGAGCGCAACATCGGTGCACATTTTAAAGTAAACCGGAATCAGTTCGTCACGAATCGCCATCACTTTGCCATACATCTCGAGAGGCTGATCGGTGATGTATATACAATTACCCCACGATTTACTCATCTTGCGACCATCAATTCCTTCTAAGAGTTGCATGGTCATAACACTCTGCGGCTCTTGGTCGAAGGCTTTTTGCAAACTGCGCCCAGCCATCATATTAAATAATTGATCGGTGCCGCCCAATTCTAGATCGGCCTTCACCATCACCGAATCGTAGGCCTGCAAAACAGGGTAAAGCGTCTCATGCAAACCAACTGGCTTGCCGCTTTTGAGGCGCTTGGCAAAATTATCGCGTTCGATCATTTGGCCGATCGTGTAGCTGCTGGCAAGCTTGATAAATTCATCTAGCCCGAGCTCGCCAAACCAGCTGCTATTGTAGTGAAACTCAGTTTTTTTAGGGTCGAGGATCTTGCCAAGCTGTTCGAGATAGGTCTTTTCATTCGCCTTGACTTGCGCTGCGGTCAACATCGGCCGTTCGGCATTTTTATCTGAAGTATCGCCGATTTGAGCGGTAAAATCACCAATTATCAAGACAATTTTGTGGCCCAGCTCCTGAAAAGCCCGCAGCTTCCACAGGACTGCAGCATAGCCCAAATGAACTTTAGGGCCAGTCGGATCAATACCAAGTTTGACGCGCAATTTACGGCCCTTTTTCAGCTTATTCTCAAGCTCTTCGCGAATAATAACTTCTTCGACGTTTCTGTTAAGCAAATCTTGGATTGAATGATTTTTTTTATCTGCAGTCATATGATTAGCATTATAGCAGGGATGATGGTTTCATGGTATAATTTGGGCTACAAAACTTATGGTAAAAAAAATACGCCCCCGTTCAAATTTGCGCCGCCATGTTCGACGTGCCGGAACTGCATCGACTGTGAAAGCACACGGTATCGCCCGCTTTCATCCGAAGAACGTTTGGGCATATCTAACAAGTCGACGAGGCTTACGTGCGATGGCGATTGCGGCTGGAGTTGGTCTAGCTACGATTGTCGGCGTGTTTTTGTGGTTCGCCAAAGACCTGCCCAGTCCAAATAAAATCAATGCTCGCGTCTCGGCCCAGACAACCAAGCTTTATGATCGTACCGGCCAGAAGGTTTTAGTCGAAATATACGGTGACAAAAACCGTAGCCTGATCGAGTTTGATCAAATGCCAAAATCAGTTAAGGACGCGACCGTCGCGATCGAAGACAAGGATTTTTACAAACATGGCGCCTTTAGTGTCTTCGGTATTGCCCGAGCTTTTTCTGGCATTATCTTTCGCGACCCAAGCCGCGGCGGCGGTTCGACTATCACCCAACAGTACGTCAAAAATGCCCTCTTGACCGGCGAACGCAGTTATGCTCGCAAGATTAAAGAATTAATTTTAGCAATTGAGATCGAGCAACTATATAAAAAGGAGGACATTCTCAAGCTATACCTGAACGAAATACCCTACGGCTCGACCGCTTACGGTATCCAAGCCGCCGCTAAAACCTATTTCAATAAGGATGCCAAAGACCTGACCCTGGCTCAATCCGCCATGCTAGCCGCCATGCCGCAGGCTCCGAGCTATTACTCGCCCTATGGCCAACACCGCGACGCGCTAGTCGCCCGCCAGCACAAGGTACTCGAGAAAATGGCGGAGCAAAAATACATCACCGCCGAGGAAGCTGATGCCGCTGCCAAAGAGGATGTTTTTGCCCAGCTAGTACCGTATCGCCCTTACGCCAATGTAACCGCGCCGCACTTCGTGCAATACATTCGGGAAATCCTAGAAGACAAATATGGTGTCAAGCAAACCAACGAGGGCGGCCTAAAGGTTATCACTAGCATTGATTTAGACAAGCAAAAATTAGCCGAGGAAGCCGTTTCGAAGAACATGAGCTCGGTTAAGCGCTTTGGCGGTAGCAATGCTGCTCTAGTGTCAGCCGATCCCGCCACCGGCGAAGTGCTGGCCATGGTCGGCAGCTACGATTATGCTGATGATAAATTCGGCACCTTCAATGTGGCAGTCGCCGAAAGGCAACCGGGCTCTAGCTTTAAACCCATTACCTACGCTAGCCTTTTCAAGAAAAATTATGGCGCCGGCACCACACTATACGATGTCACGACTGATTTTGGCGCTGGCTATAAACCCAAAAACTACACTAATCGCACCTACGGAGTGCAATCGGTGCGCACTAGCCTAGCATCTTCGCTGAATATTCCAGCCGTTAAGGCACTGTATTTGGCTGGCGTACCGGAATCAATTAGCACCGCTAAGGACATGGGCATTACCACGCTCGATAGATCGGCCGACAACTATGGCTTAAGCCTCACCCTGGGATCAGGCGAGATCAAGCTGACTGAGATGGTTAACGCCTACAGTGTTTTTCCAAGTGGAGGTCAACACAGAAAACCCGTCTACGTCATGAAAGTCACCGATCCAACCGGTAAAGTGCTGGAAGAAAACAAGCCTGATAGTAATCGCCCCAAACAGGCCCTCGATCCCCAAATTGCCTACATGATCAGCAATATTTTATCTGATAACAACGCCCGCTCGGCTCTCGGTGTATTCCCGCGCAACAATCCTTTGACACTTGGCAATCGACCAGTCGCCGCCAAGACCGGCACTACCGAGGACTATAAAGACGCCTGGACAATGGGCTATACCACCAAGCTCGTCACTGGCGTCTGGGCCGGAAATAATAATAACACCCCGATGTCGCAATCAGCTTCAATTGTTTCGGCCCCGATTTGGCATGACTATATGTTAGCTGCCACCAAAAATGATCCGATTGAGCAATTCAAACGTCCAGCCGGTATCAAGGAAGTTGAGATTGACGCTCAGACCGGCAGTGCTGTGACAACCTCGACTAAGCAGAAACGAACTGATATATTTCCAGCCTGGTACAAAGTGCCGGTAGCTCGTGATTCGGCGACTGGTAAAATCGATAAAGTCTCCAAGAAACTGGCTACCGACTGCACACCGCCCGATGCCATAGAGACTGTCACAGCCTCGGCTATGCACGCCGAAATACCAGCGACCGATCTTGCCTACAAACGCTGGGAGCCACCGGTAGCTGCCCTGGCCAAAAGCTTAGGCTATAGCGGCGGCGGCACTCTGCCAACAGAAAAAGACGATGCCCACAGCTGTAGTGACGCCAAGCCGTCGGTATCATTAAGTGTTTCACCTAGTACTGGCACGACCTTCACGCTGACAGCCACCGTTACTGCCGGTAAATTCACGCCTTCGACGATTACCTACCTTATCGACGGCAGTGAAATCAGCACCCAAAATATAGGCGGAGGCGGTGTCTTTACTGTCAGTCACACCCCGCCGGCTGGCAATCATAGTTATAGCGTGCGAGTCGTTGATAGTGGTTACTATACGGCTACCAGCAATGCGGCTCTAGTAAATGCTACGACCGCCTCGGCACCAGCCCCTACCGTATCAATAAGTTGTGGTGGAGCGAACTGTAGCGTCAGTGCCGCTGTGGCCGGTGCTAGTCTTAAGTCAATCGAAGTCTTTTATAACAATATATCGCAAGGAAAGCGGACGAGTGGCAACCTGGCCAACACCCTCTGGGGTAGCTGGTACAGTGGTTTAAGCGCGCGAGCCGTCGCAACGGACAATAACGGCCTAGAAGGCAGTGACACCTACCCTTAAAACTTAAGGATCTAAAATCCTACTTGGCTGGTTTTGAAGCAGTCCGCACTCGGCGATGGTTTTTACCATTAGCAGGCTTGCCGTTAGTGCTTTTTTGAGCCGCGAAAATCATTTTGCCAGCCACCGTCTGGAAGATACGAGTAACTTCAGTTGTAATCTCCTGGCCTATCAATTTATCACCATTCTCAACTACAATCATAGTGCCATCCGGAAGATAGCCGACACCTTGATTTTTCTCCTTGCCAGCCTGGACCACTTTTACGACCAACTCTTCACCTGGCAGCACGACTGCCCGAATGGCGTTTGCCAACTCATTAATATTTAACACATGAACACTCTCGATTGTCGCCACGCGATTGAGGTTGTAATCGGTCGTGAGAATATTGGTGTGATGCTTCTTAGCCAAATAAACCAGCTTGTGATCGACCTCTTTAACATTGGCTGGATCCTCTTCGTCAATATCAACTTCGACTAGCTCGTTTTGCCGTAGCATATTGAGCACCTCCAGCCCTCGACGGCCTCGGCTGCGCCGCATCGCGTCATCGCTATCGGCAATATTTTGCAACTCCGCCAAGACAAACCGCGGCACTAAAAGCTTGCCGGGAACAAAACCAGTTTTAACAATATCAGCAATACGCCCATCAATAATTGCCGAGGTATCAACTAAGATGCGATTGCTTGCTGTCGCCGTGTCACTGCTTTTTGCCACTTTCTTAGTCGTACTGCGTAGTAGTTTGGGGAGAAGCGGCTCGATTGCCTTGTATTGTATCAACGCCACAGTCACGAAAGCTATCACCACGATAGCCGTCACCACTGTCGGTAAAACATTGCCATATATGCCCGGCAACTTATTAAGCGGCACACTCAAGAGAGCACCGATTGAACAACCGACGATCAGTCCGACTACAACCAATATGAGCTTTTGAAATGTTAGCTGTGTCAGCTTAATCGCGGCGTAAATAGCTACGACAACCGCCAGGGCAATAATTGGGATGATATACATATAAGTCCTTATTTGATTTTATTTATAGCTTCGGTGATTGTACTGACCCGTGTCACACCAGCACCCTTGCAACTAGGCGGAGTGATGGCTTGAGTAAATTCAAGCTTCTTAGCCTCCGTCAGCCGACGATCGGACATTGTCACTGATCGAATTTCACCGCTCAAACCAACCTCGCCAAACGCGGTTAGGTTTTTTGGTAATGGCTTATTATAAAATGCTGAGGCGACTGCCAAGATAATTGCTAAATCAACGGCTGGCTCACTAACCTTGATACCGCCTATGATATTAACATATATATCAGATGAACTCAAATTGATATTGGCCCGCTTGGTCATGACCGCGGCTAGGACATTAAGTCGATTCAAGTCAACGCCGGCGGCAGTTCGTTTGGGATAGCCAAAGACTGACGGCGAAACGAGCGCTTGCACTTCAACTAGGATTGGCCGACTGCCCTCAATCGCCGGAAAAATTATACTGCCCGGCAAGTCCTGACGCTCCGCCAAGAGCATCGCAGAGGGATCTGCCACCTCAGATAAGCCCTTATCGGTCATCTCAAAGATACCAACTTCGCTAGTCGAGCCAAACCGATTCTTGACAGTATTCAAAATCTTAAGCTGGCCGTAACGCTCGCCCTGTAAGTACAGGACCGTGTCGACTAAATGCTCTAACAGCTTCGGTCCGGCCAGATTGCCTTCCTTAGTAACATGTCCAATAATTACAAAGGTTGTCTGGGTGCTTTTGGCGACCTGCAAGATGCGATTGGTGTTATTGGTGATCTGACTGATGGTGCCCGGTGCAGCCGCCAGACCAACCGAAGACATCGTTTGAATCGAGTCCACGATTATCATGTCATATTCACCGCCCTGAGCCTGTGCCAGAACCTGATCAATATCGGTAGAGCTCAGGAAATCAAAGGCAAGTTTAGCATCTCCACCAAACATGCGATCAGCTCGCATTTTAATTTGTTGTGCCGACTCTTCGCCGCTGACGTAAAGCACCTTCTTGCTCGCCTGAGTGAGATTGAAGGCCAACTGCAATACTAAGGTTGACTTACCTATCCCCGGATCACCCGAGAGCAATACCAGCGAGCCGGCTACAAAACCGCCGCCCAAAACTAGATCGACTTCAGCAAGACCACTCGGCAGCCGGTTGGCCGCTTGAACCTTGACCTCATCAAGCGATTCTAGCGTCAGTCTTGTCGGCAGCTTGGCTGTAGCCTGGCTAGTGGCTACTTCGACCAGACTATCCCAAGCTCCGCATGACAAGCACCGCCCACTCCATTTTGCAAAACTACTGCCACAAGATTGACAGACAAATTGCGCAGTAGTCTTTGCCATATTATTTTGGTGATGGCGTCTTCAAAACCGCCTCTTGTCCCTTGGCGCTTACTTTCACTTCATCACCTGACTTAATACCAGCATCTAAAATAGCACTGGCCAGCTTATCTTCTATCATTGATTGGATAACTCGCCGCATCGGCCTGGCGCCCTGTTCGATGTCATAGCCCTTATCAATTAAGAGCTTCTTCAAACTAGGCGTGAAGCGAAGAACAATATTTTTGTCCTTAAGCCGAGTCGCTAGCTGAGCCAATTGCAGGTCAACGATTTGCTTCACATCAAGACGCGACAGCGCCTTAAAGACCACGATGTGGTCAATACGATTGAGAAACTCCGGCCGAAATGCCTTTTTGAGCTCTGTATTGATAGTTGATTTCATGGTTTCATGCATAGCTTCGAGCTGGCGCTCCTGATCTTTGGTGGCAGTCTTAAAGCCCAAACGCGCCTCTTGATAAAGCGACTTAGCACCGACATTGCTGGTCATAATGATTATAGTATTGCGAAAATCAACTTTTCTGCCCTTGGCATCGGTCAAATAGCCATCCTCCAGTACCTGCAATAGCATATTGAAAACATCGGGGTGAGCTTTTTCAATCTCGTCAAATAAGATCAGGCTGTACGGCTTGCGCCTGACTTTTTCCGTTAATTGGCCGCCCTCGTCGAAGCCGACGTAGCCAGCCGGCGCTCCTACTAAGCGCGCCACATTGTGTTTTTCCATGAATTCGCTCATATCAACCTTAATCATGGCATCGGCGTCATGGAAGATTTCCTGCGACAAAACTCTAGCTAGCTCAGTCTTGCCAACACCAGTTGGCCCTAAGAAGATAAACGAACCAATCGGCCGATTAATATCAGCGATGCCAGTCCGGCTGCGCCGAATCGAACGGGCGATGGCCTCAACCGCCTCATCCTGACCGATAACCTTGGATTTGAGAGAAGCTTCTAGCTTGATCAAGCTATCGGTCTCTAGCTTGATTAGCTTAGTCAAAGGCACGCCAGTTGTCTGACTGACAACCATGGCAATATCATCGGCATTAATGCCAATGCGAGCACTTGCTTGATCGCGTGAGACTTGCGCTTGAATTTTTTCTTCCAGCACGCTAGCTTCTGACTTGAGGCGGGCGGCGTACTCGAAATCTTGATTATAAACCGCCTCGTCAATCTGCTGCACGACATCAGTCAGCTGGTTTTGCATACTTTTTAGCTTCTTGCTGGTGCCGCCGCGCTTAATACGAGCCAAACTAGCCGCCTCATCAATCAAATCAATTGCCTTATCCGGCAAAAACCGGTCGGCAATATAACGCTTAGCGAGTTTGGCTGCTTGCTCGATTGCTTCATCGCTAATTTCAACTTGGTGAAAATCTTGATATTTATGGCGAATGCCCTTTAATACGGCAATCGTTTCATCGACGGTCGCCTCCGGCACTATAATAGGTTGGAAGCGGCGCTCAAGGGCGCTATCTTTCTCGATATGTTTGCGATATTCATCAAGCGTCGTCGCGCCAATGGTCTGAACCTCACCACGCGAGAGGGCAGGTTTGAGAATATTAGCCGCGTCAATCGCGCCTTCGGCCGAGCCAGCCCCAACTACGGTATGCAGCTCATCAATAAAAAGAATGACATCTTTATTATTCTTGACCTCATCGATAAGCTTTTTGAGTCGCTCCTCAAATTCACCGCGATACTTAGTGCCAGCGATCACACTAGCCAGGTCAAGCATGACAATACGTTTTCCGCTCAGCATATCGGGCACATCATCAGCCACGATTCGCGCCGCCAAGCCTTCGACAATAGCAGTCTTACCAACTCCAGGCTCACCAATTAAAACTGGGTTATTTTTGGTTCGACGATTCAGGATTGAGATCATGCGTGAAATCTGCTCACTACGACCGACTAGCGGGTCGAGCAGGTCGCCCTTGGCCTTAACGGTCAAATCAATACCAAAATGATCAAGGGCTGGAGTCTTGGAGTTTTTGTTAGATTTTTTAGCGGTCTGCGAGGTAGACTCGTGATAGGCATAGGACTGAGAATTGAGATAATTTTCTAATTCGCCACGTACCGAGCTGGGACTAATTTTGATCTCACGCAGCAGAGCATTGGCGCGAGCATTTTTTTGGCTCAAAATAGCGAATAAAATATGCTCTGTGCCGGCAAATGGCTGACCAAATTCCTGAGCAACACGCAAAGCTAGAGTGATAGTTTTTTTAGCCGTCTCACTTAATGCTTGTGGCCGCAAAACCCGACCGCCATTTGTTGTTGTCACGCTCAGACTTAACTTGTCTAGCGATACGCCATATTCGGTCAGAACTCTAGCCCCAATCGAACTGTTTTGCTTCAAAACGCCCATGAGCAAATGTTCGGTGCCAATATAGCTGGCTCCCAGGCCGCCAGCCAACTGGCCGGCATACTGCAAGCTACGCTTGGCGTTTTCGGTAAAACGATCAAATTGAGCTAAAAAGTCATCTGTACTCATAATATTCCCCTCTATTCAATATTAACAAAATAACTGGAAAATACCAAACAAAATTCGAAAGTTTATTTTTGAGCTTCTTTGCTAATTTCTGTTGTGTCGGCTTCTGATTCTGTGGCGGATGAATCCTTATCATCACCCTGAGATTCGGCTTCATCATCAGCGCTGGTTGCTGCGATCAGTGAGTCTTCAAGGTCAACTTTTTCTTTTTTAGGTTGGCTTTCGACAGCCGCAGCCGCTTCTTCGACGTGAGCCTCATCAGCGCCATCAATATCAACGTTCCAGCCAGTTAGCTTGGCAGCCAAGCGGACGTTTTGTCCATGTTTACCAATCGCCAGACTTAGCTGATCTTCAGGCACCTTAACCAAAGCTCTTTTGTCATCTTCATCAATTTTCACATTGATAACTTTGGTTGGCGAAAGGGCATTAGCAATATAGACTTTTGGATCTTCCGAGTAAGGTATGATGTCAATCTTCTCTTCGGCCAAATCAGCCATCACTGCTTGTACGCGAGTACCGCGACCGCCGACAAAGGTGCCAACCGCATCAACTCCCTCGACATTGGATTTGACGGCCAGCTTGGTTCGATTGCCAGCTTCGCGCGCGACATTAACAATCTCGACCGTACCGGTAGCCATTTCCGGCACTTCCATTTCGAATAGCTTTTTGATCATATTTGAGTGCGATCGGCTGACCACCACCTGTGGTCCACGAGCAGTCTGCTCAACTCGGACAACATAAACCTTGAGACGTTGGCCAGGATAATATTGCTCCTGGTGGATTTGTTCGCCCGAGAACATAATACCAACCGCTTTACCAAGATCGATAAAGACGTTATTGCCCTCAACCCGCTGCACCACACCATTTAAAATACTATCAACTTTGTCTTGATATTCATTAAAGACCACATCGCGCTCAGCCTCACGAATACGTTGAATGATGACTTGCTTGGCAGTCTGAGCAGCCACCCGGCCAAAATCTTTGTTCAGATCTTCATACTCAATTTCATCACCCTCTTTGGCGTTTTTCTTGTAAACTTGAGCTTGCGCTACAGTCATCTGTAAGTGAGGATTTTCGACTTCAGTAACAACTTCCTTGGTCACAAAAATACGCGCTTCGCCTGTCTGCTGGTCTAGCTCAGCTCGCACTTCCTGGTCTTTGTCGCCGTAGTCCTTTTTATAAGCTGCAATCAAGGCTTGCTCAACCGTTTCAAATACAATATCAACCGACAAACCTTTTTCTTCGCAGATTTGTTCGATCGCTGAAATAAACTGAGTATTCATATCTTTCCTTTCTTTCTTCTTAAGCTATCCCGTCTTCAATGCTTTGGAGTCAAAAAAAGCCGGGTCACTTAATTTAAGAACCGACTGATACAACATAATCGAGGATAGCCTTATTTTATCTCTCCTGAACTACCTTGTCAAGCATGGCAGCATCAACAAAAGTCCGTAATACTTGAAACATATTTGATCGTCATAGATTTCTTATTTTTCGCCGTCGTCAATGACGCCACGTCGAGGCTGACCTCATATTCTAAATAATTTGGATTTTCCGCTAGCCACATTTGCACCGCCCGAGTCAAACGCCCAATTTTATCACCACCAATAGACTCCAAGCCATCACCACAATCTACGTTTTGCCGATACTTAACCTCGACAAAACGCAACCGCTTGGCCCGAACGGCGATAATGTCCAGCTCGTAAAAACGAGTACGGACATTGCGGCCAATTATTTTGTAACCGCGAGCCTGCAATTTCGCCGCGGTCGCCTCTTCGGCTTGTTGGCCGATGGCCGTAGTATTGGTCATCGCCCTACTCCAAAACTGTGGCGGTGCCAAGGGCTGGGGCCATAAGTTTCGATCGCCTTTCGATGGATCTCGGTGCCATAACCAACATGAGACCCAAAACCATATTCGGGGTAAATTTCGCCACAACCGCGCATCAGCTCGTCGCGGTAGACTTTGGCCACGATCGACGCGGCTGCTACACAGGCCACGTCTGCGTCAGCTTTAGCACGACAGATCACAAAATCTTCACCAATAGCATTATGAGTGCCATCTAAAATAGCAATGCTAAATGGATGATCGAGCATCTCCAGCGCCCGTACGAAGGCCATCCGCAAAGCAATGCTCAGCCCAAATTGGTCAATTTCTACGTGACTCGCAGAGCCGACGCCAAAATCATCAGCACAAGCCAAAATATCATCGACTAGCAGGTTGCGGCGAGCACGGCTGAGTTTTTTCGAATCTTGCAAATTCAACTGGCAATTATTTGGCAAAACAACAGCGGCAGCTACCAGCGGCCCAGCTAGCGCGCCACGGCCAACTTCATCAATACCTACTATTACGGCGTGCCCGCTGGCGTGTAAATCAGATTCCATCTCATAGTTAGCGTACATGTGGCTATTATATATTCAAGATTCGCTAAAATAAAACCAGACTCGGCTCAAGAACCATTCAAAACTAAAAACCCGCCTGTAAAGACGGGTTTTGGTCTATTTTCGATTATTTGTCTTGCCGCTTGGTGGTCTTGTCTTCTTCGCGCTCAATACCGGCTTCGGCTTCCTCGGCTGGCAGCTGAGCTTCGTCACTGCCTTGGGCGTTTTGTGAATCTTGAGCGTCTTGGCCAGGTTGGACTTCGTCGGCCGCTGGATCAGCTTTAGCGGCTTCTTTGTTTTCTTCTTTAGTCAGCTCTTCAGTCGACTCCACAACTTCAACCTGTTCTTCGCCTGCTACAGTCTCGGCTTGAGCCTCCACCTTTTCCTGTTCCTCAGCTTCAATCTGACTATGAGTACGCGTGTCGGCCTCATTGGCTAAAGACTTATCAAAGTCGAGCTCGGCCAAGCGAGCTTTCTTACCACGAAGTCCGCGCAAGTAGCTCAAGTAGGCTCGGCGAACCTTGGAACGGCGCACTACTTCAACCTTCACTACATTAGGCGAGTGCATAAACCAGCTCTTTTCAACACCAACACCAGATGCGATTTTGCGCACTGTAATATGAGCGGCTATATCCTGATTTTTACGAGCTCGTATTACAACGCCCTCAAATACCTGCACGCGCTGTTTATTGCCTTCGCGGATCATTTGATGCACGCGAACAGTATCGCCGGGTTGAATTTGCGGCAATTTTGCCTTGCGACTTGACTTCTCGACTAATTGGAGTGATTCCATAACCTTCGCATATTACCATATAATTATACTTCGATCAAGACACTTGATGCCGCTTGGGCCGGTATTTAATTCTTCGCAGCTCGCTGGCGCTTAACGCCAACATTCTTCTCACCGACTACCGTCTTGAGCTCGGCCACTAGTTCATCGGAAATATCCACCATGTATGGCAGTTTAATAATTTTATGATAATCACTGCCGGCCAATAGATACACTTCGTCGCCACCAGATGAGTTTTCTAGAATTTTTTTGACCGCGATTAGCTTAGCGCTTTCTTGATGGCTAGCTACCCGCAATACCATCTTTTGCTTGGTTTTCTTGCCCTCATCTTCCAGCGGCATATCAGTAGAGAGAGTCTCAATTGGTTTGTGGCGATAAGCCTCAGCCCGTTGCAGACTGATTGGGCTCACTTTATCGACCATAACCTTTATCTCATCACTCGGCTTACCCTCTCGGTCCTTGGCATTGATCTTGCCATCAACCTCCACCACGCTATCGACCTCTAAAACCGGAGCGCATTTTTCGTAAGCTTTCGGAAAAACTATCAGCTCAATTTCACCTGTCTTGTTCTCGATTTGCACGAATGCCATGTTGGCGCCATTCTTAGTGGTAATTTTGCGAAAACTAGTAATAATGCCGCCCACTTTGACACCTTGACCGTCCTGCTGCTTATTAAGCGTATTGATCGCGTTGGTCTTGTGGTAAAGGTAGTTATCATACTCATCAAGTGGATGAGACGTGACATAGAGACCAAGCAGCTCCTTTTCCCAGACTAAACGCTCGCGCAAAGTAGTTTGTTCGTTTGGCACGTCCAAATGAAGAGCCGGCAAGTCCTCGGTCGTGCCTAGGCTGCCAAAAATATCGATTTGACCGGAGAGAGCATTTTTCTGCGACCGAGAAGCGTACGAGCTAATTTTATCAGTATTATTCAAAAGTAAATCACGATCAGACAGCGAGTCAAAAGCGCCCGATTTGACCAGGCTTTCAAGTGTCTTGCGGTTCACCACGCTGGCGTCAACGCGTTTAGCAAAATCTTCGATCGAGGCGAAAGGATCAGTTTCCCGAGCCGATAAGATCGCTTCGATCGGGCCTTGGCCAATATTCTTAATCGCGCCCAAGCCAAAGCGAATATTTTTCGTCTCTGGCACGACCGCGAATTCGCTGTAAGACTCGTTGATATCGGGCGGCAGCAGCTCAATGCCCATTTTGCGGCATTCAGTTACCTCAATCGCAATCCGGTCAAGATTTTCATGATCGCTCGTCATTAGGGCCGCCATAAAGGCCGCTGGATAATGAGCCTTTAAATAGGCTGTCTGAACGGCAATCAGCGCGTAGCAGGCTGCATGACTTTTATTGAAGCAGTAAGCAGCAAAATCTTCCAAACTACTCCACAATTTTTCGACAAACTGCGGATCGGCTTGGCTGTTTTTGATGGCACCGTCGATAAATTCTTTTTTCATTTTCGCTAATACTTCTGGGATTTTTTTGCCAATGCCTTTGCGCAAGGTATCGGCCTGACCACCAGTGAAGCCGCAAAGGTCTTTGGCTATCTGCATAACCTGCTCCTGATAAACGATCACGCCGTAAGTATTTTCGAGAGCTGCTTTCATCTCCGGATGCTCGTATTTAATAAGCTCAGGATTATGCTTGCGGTTGATAAAGTCTTCTATCCACTGCATTGGGCCCGGACGATAGAGCGCCACCATGGCAATAATATCTTCGAATTGGCTCGGTTTAAGATCGCGAATATGGCGTTTCATGCCGGCCGATTCGAGCTGGAAGACGCCCGTCGTGTCGCCCCGCCCAAGCAATTCATAGGTTTTTTTATCATCGATCGGAATATCGGAAATTTTCAGATCAACACCGTGAACACGACGAATGATGCGCAAAGTATTATTAATAATGGTCAGATTGGAAAGGCCAAGAAAATCAAATTTCAATAGACCCAAATCTTCAATTGGCCCCATAGAATACTGGGTCGAGACGCCGCCCTTACTGGCCCGCGTCAGAGGCGTGTGCCGGACCAATTCCTCGTGCGCGATCACAACGCCGGCCGCGTGCGTACCCTGGTTGCGAATCGTCCCCTCAAGCTTCATCGCGATATCTATCACCTGCTTAGCCCGTGGATTGGATTTATATTCTTTCGCCAGATCCGGATCGTTAACGATGGACTTAGAAAGCGGGATGTGGCGCCCTTGAATGGGGGCTGGGATGAGCTTAGCGATCGCATCCACCTCGCCGTATGGCATACCAAGCACCCGGCCGGTATCGCGCACCGCATTGCGGGCCGCCATGGTGCCAAAAGTAATGATTTGCGCCACCCTATCTTGACCATATTTCTCGGTCGCGTAAGCAATCACTTCTTCACGCCTGTCATCTGCATAGTCCATATCAATATCCGGCATCGAAATACGATCTGGGTTGAGAAAACGCTCAAACAATAAATCATATTTGAGCGGATCGAGCTCAGTGATATTAGTCAAATAAGCGATAATCGACCCGGCCGCCGAACCGCGACCCGGTCCGCAGACGATGCCTTGATTCTTGCTCCAGTTGATCAAATCGGCTACGATAAGATAGTAACCTTCGTAGCCCATTCGGCCGATCACATCTAGCTCATATTCAAGCCGATCCATCACGCCGTCTGGCAGTTGCGACTTGATTTTTTCTTCTGTGACATGCACCAAATCTTCTGCCGGCATGTCGGTATAACGCTTGGCGGCCCCTTGAAAAACAAGCTTCCTTAAGTATGACTTCTCAGTCTCATCGCTAGGCACATCAAATTTCGGAATTAAAATCCGCCCCAGTTCGATCGTTAGATCGCAGGCTTCGGCGATTTTAACGGTATTAGCAATGGCTTCGGAATGATCGGGGAATTTTGACAACAAAAGCTCACCCGAGCCGACCGACAAATCCTGCTCTAGGCGCATGCGATTGGGATCTTCGAGCATGCTCCCCGTCTGCACGCAGAGCAAAATATCATGCGGGTTATGGTCTTCCTGATAGGTGTAGTGAGCATCACCTGTTACCACCAAATCAATATCAAGCTGGCTGGAAATTTCTTCCAAGGCCTTATTGACCTTATCCTGTGGCTCCCAGCCAATATGCGGTTGCATTTCAAGATAATAATTTTCGCGACCAAACATGTCACGATACCAGGCAGCCGTCTTGAGAGCTTCATCAAAATTATCATTTAACACATGGGTGCCGATCTCGCCACCAATACACCCCGACAGGCAAATCAAGCCTTCGTGGTAGGCTTCAAGCAATTCGCGATCGATGCGCGGCTTGTAGTAAAACCCTTCCAGGCAGGCGATCGTCGAGAGCTTCATTAAATTGCGGTAGCCAACTTCATTTTTCGCCAACAGTATCAAGTGATACGGAGTACGATCTTCTTTGGAATTTTTATCAGTATGTTTACGCGGTGCCACGTAAGCTTCCATGCCGATGATGGGCTTGAGATCGCGTTTCTTACATTCTTTGTAAAACTCCACCGCACCAGACAGGGTACCATGATCGGTAATGGCGACTGATTTTTGACCGATTGACTTGATGTGGTCGAGCAAGCCGGGGACCTTCTGCAAACCATCAAGCAAACTATAGTGAGTGTGATTATGAAGGTGCACGAAATCAACGAATTTACCATTCGTTTTTTCGATAGTTGATAAATTTCCACCTGTTGCGATAGATGGCATGTAAACCCCCAAACGTAGTACTGCTTAAGCTATTTTAGCATAAATTGCGCTGGCGATAGTGTGATAAAAAATTAACGCGGCAGTGGTGAGTTTAGCGCACCATCTATTTGCTGCAAGAAATCTCCGATGTACGGTAAGCCGCCCATCCAGTAAACCAAGAATCCGACTGCCACCACGGTTACAGCGGCACCGAGAGTGATGCCGATGCCGCGCCAAAAGCCAGCCCGAAGGTTCAAAAAAGCAATCCGGCTAGGGCTGTTTAGTAGGTTTACAAAGTCTTCGAAAGACAGCTTGGCCGCAGCCTTGGCTGAGTCTTCGATAGTTTTTGCTTTTGATTGCGACTTACTCGCCATTATTTAACTTTTTTTGAAGCCTTTTTAGCAGCCTTGCTAGTAGTCTTTGCCATGTCGTCCACACCCTCTTTCACGTCTTCAACTACTTTCTGGGCCGTATCACCCAACTTGTCAGCTAGTTCAGCGCCCTCTTGGACGAGCTTTTTTGCCTTTTCACGAGCCTCCTTTGACAATTCGGCGCCATCTTCGCTCAGCTCGGTCATTTTTTTAGACAACTGATCTTTTACGCTATCCGCCTTTTTAAGCAGTTCCTTGCCCTCTTTCGCGGCATCACCCTGCAACTTATTTACTTTTTTTTCCAACTCGCGCCGTTTTTTATCAATTTCTTTGGCCACATTATCAGCAGCTTTGACTATATCTTGACGAGTTTCCTTACCGCTTTTGGGCGCGAACAAAAGCGCTGCCACCGATCCAACAGCCGCACCAACAGCCGCACCAATCAAAAAACCTTTTTTCTCGCCATCTTTTTCTTGTTTTGACATAATTTTACTCCTATTAATTATTTTCGTCGCCGGCTCTTGCTACCGCTAAAATAGCTGCCGATAATGCTAGCGATTTTAACCGGATTTAAATAATATTCTCGCACTTCCTGGACCATATCGGCAACAGTTTCGACTTCCTCTTGAGTTCGTTCAGCGATTTTCTTGACCCGTTGTAGTATTTTAGCCACCAAAACCAATACTGCGATAGTGTATATCAACAATATAATCGTGGCGATCGATACTACAATTAATAAAATTTGCTCCGTCATCTTTTTGCCACCTTTCTTTTTACCGGCTTTTTAAATACGCCTGCTAATCTTGAATTTTGTTTGATTTCGTGCCGTCTGTCAATCAGCACCCAGGCGTTACGGTCAATTAAGGCATTTGGGAAAACATGAAGCTTGCCACTCATGTCACGAATGCGCGTCCGACGCAAATCCATCTCCACTATAACACCTTCTATCTTTTCGTCACCACCAACTTTTACGTGATCACCGATACTGAAGTCGCGATCACGTGCCAAAGTAACACCACCAACGACATCTTTGACAGCATCAGCCAGCCCCTGTGATATACCTAAGACTATAAAGCTAAATGACCCGACGACCGCTAAAGCGACATTGTTAAGGCCAAGCAGCTGCAAGCAGGCAATCACCAAAAACACCCACAGTGCGATATCGACTAGCGTCACAATGATCGTTATCAAGCTAGACGGCAAACTTGACAGGGTCAGACCAAAGCGAATCAACCTCGAAGCGATGCGAATTATCAAGATACCAATCAATACTATTAGAATAGCGACTGGTATATTGGGTAGAATCCGATTCAGCTCATTGACGACTGGAGCAGCTATATTTTCAAACGTAATATTTATATCAGGCATAACTACTTATCCTTCTAAGTATTGTAGCAAGATGGCGTTGACCACACCAGGGTTTGCCTGCCCCTTCGTTGCTTTCATCACTTGGCCGACAAAATAGCCGATTGCCTTTTGGTTGCCACTGCGATAGTCAGCCACGGCCCTCGGATTTGCTTCGACCAGCTCGCGAATAATTGTCTCCAGCTCGGATGTATCCGATAGCTGGCTTAGGCCCTTAGCCTGAACAATTGCCGCTGGATCTTTTCCGTCAACCACTTCAGCAAAAATATCCTTGGCAATTTTCGAGCTAATAGTCCCTTGCTCGACTAGACTAATGAGACTAGCTAGATTAGCGGCCGTTAGCTTCGCTTGCTTAACGCCTTTTTGAGTCAAAATTGCCTGATAATCACCGACCAGCCAATTGATGGCTTTTTTCTCTAATTTTTTATCACTCAAAATATTCTTAGCCTCGAAAAACAGCTCCGATAAGTACGGCTGGCCAATTAACATGTCCTGCTCGTCCACGTTCAAGGCCAGGCCATGCAGTTCTTTTCTAACTTCAATCGGCAAAACACCGACTTCGCGCTTAATCTCATCGATCATTTCTCGCGTAATCTTTAATGGCGGCAAGTCGGGTTCGGGGAAGTAGCGATAGTCGTGGGCTTGCTCTTTGCCGCGCTGCGAAAAAGTCACCGACTTGGCGTCATTCCAGCCCCGGGTTTCCTGATCAATCGTGCCGCCTTCCTCTAAAATGCCAATTTGACGCTTAATTTCATACGTCAAAGCCCGCTCGGCGTTACGAAAACTGTTAAGATTTTTTAGCTCGGTTCGCGTACCCAGCTTTTTGGGGTCAGGCGAAACACTAACATTCAAATCAAATTTAAAATTGCCGTGCTCCATGTCACCATTGCTTATACCAAGACAGGCAACGATATTGTAAATCTCTTGTAAATAACGCTTAGCTTCTTGAGGGCTGTGCAGCTCGGGCTTGGAAACAATTTCAACTAAAGGCGTGCCCGCTCGATTCAAATCGACTAATGAATGATCACCGTGATCGGGATGAACTAGCTTGCCAGCATCCTCTTCCAGATGGGCTCTTTCGACGCCAATTTTCTTGAATTCACCGTCAACCAATATTTCAACCTCGCCGTCATGGACTATCGGCTGATCGTACTGGCTAATCTGGTAACCTTTGGGTGAGTCAGGGTAAAAATAATTTTTTCGGTCAAATTTGGTGTCGCGGGCGATCTTAGCATTAATACCCACGCCCAACTTAATTGCTAACTCTACCGCCCGGCGGTTTATGACCGGCAGTGTGCCGGGCAGCGCTAGGCAAACCGGGCAAATATTGGTATTGGGCAACGCGTCACGGCTTTCGTTGTCACAGCCACAAAACATTTTTGATTTTGTCGCTAGCTGAACGTGGATTTCTATACCGATAGTCGGCAAATACTGTCTACTCATAGCCGCACTCCCAGATCGTTTATTCCGTCTTTTAGGTCTTTAATTGCTTTTTGGACCTGGGCGGGCACAAAGTCGTGGTTAACCTCATGCGCCATTTGATTGCGCAGCTTGTGAGCCGACCAAATCGCGTTTAGATCCCGATAAGACGTCCGCGCGGTCGAGCTTTGCAGCCTTTCGCCCATCGTCTCGCCAGCAAATCCCTTGCCTATCATGACGTAATCAAGCAATTTATCAGCTTCGAGCAGGGCGTTCTTCAGGCCACTTGGGGTATTTTGCATCGCCTCTATTTCGCCCCACTTCGTTTTCACCAACTCGATATCCAGAGTGCGGTGCGAAGGACTATATTTTGGCTCCGAATAACCGCGATTAGATGATTTTTTACTACCAGTCAACGACATATAAAGCAGCAAACCGCCGCAAACCAAAATTGCCATAATAATAGATAGTGTCACTTCAATGCTCTCCGTTCGTGCCAGTTCGTCCTGGCTTCAAATGACTGAGCGGCGCTAAAAAGCTTGGCTTCCTGTCCTTGGGCAGCCATAATCTGCAAGCCAATCGGTAAATCATTTACAAAGCCGGCTGGCAGACTAATAGCCGGTATGCCAGCTAAGTTGGCCGCCACCGTCAGTACATCTGACATGTACATCTCAACCGGGCTTGTTTTGGTGCCAAACTGAAAAGCCGGTGTCGGCGTGGTTGGACCAATCAATACGTCAAATTTTTCGAATGCTTGATCAAAATCCTGCTTGATCAAAGTGCGCACCTTCATCGCCTGCTTATAATAGGCGTCGTAGTAGCCGGCCGAGAGCGTATAGGTGCCAGTTAAAATGCGCCGTTTCACCTCCGGCCCGAAAAATTCACCGCGCGTTTTAGTGTAGGTATCAAGCAAATTCTTGGCCGCCTTAGAGCTTGCGCCATAGCGAATACCATCATAGCGCTCTAGGTTGGAACTAATTTCTGAAGGCGTCAAAATATAATAACAAGGCAAAGCCAGCTTAACACTGTCGATACTAATCTGTTTGATTTCGTGGCCAGCTAGCTTCAATTCGTCAGCCGCTTGCTCGAAAGCTTGTCGATTCGCTTCATCAAGCGGTTCGACGTATTCTTTGACAATACCAATTTTCATTTTTTTATCATTTTTCGCCGCTGCGCTGTAGTTGTAGTTAGCAGCCTTAATGGTGGTCGAATCTTTCGCGTCCTGGCTGGCGATAATTTCGAGCACGATCGCTGTATCCTCGACACTGCGTGTCAGCGGACCAATCACGTCTAGACTCGAAGCCATCGCCACGACACCATAGCGGCTGACTAGCCCGTAGGTCGGCTTCAAACCAACAACGCCGCAAAAACTGGCGGGCTGGCGAATCGAGCCGCCGGTGTCGGTGCCAAGCGAAAAAACTCCAATGTCCGCCGCTACTGCCACGGCGCTGCCGCCGCTACTGCCGCCCGGCACGGAATCTTCGCGCCAGGGGTTGTGAGTCGAGTGGTAAGCGGAATTTTCCGTGCTGCCACCGTGGGCAAATTCATCTTGATTAACCTTAGCCAGCAGTATGGCGCCGGCTACATCCAGCTTCTCAATCACCGTGGCCGAATAGGGTGCTGTGAAATTATCTAGAATTTTACTAGCCGCGGTCGTCCTAATGCCGGCTGTCAAAAACATATCTTTAGCCGTATAGGGAATGCCCTCAAGCAGGCCGATTTTTTCACCGCGCGATAGCTTATCATCGACGACTTTGGCAAGCTTACGAACAGATTGTTCGCAAATGGTTAAACTCGCCCGCAGCGTAGGGTCAATTGTCCGCAGGCGACCCAAATAGTAATCAGTGAGCTCGGTGGCTGTTACTTCGCCTGCGACTAAAAGCTGATGCGCGCTCTTAATGGTTAAATACGTAAGATTAGCCACTTTTTTAAAGTACTCTTCTAACCTTAATGTAGCCGTTTTCACTCATCGGCGCATTGGCCAGCAACTGCTCGCGAGTCAATTCGCACCGCTTCACGGTATCCTCTCGCCAAACGTCAACCAGTCCAGTCACTTGGCTGGTTGGCTCGATCCCAGAGGTGTCAATCGACTGTAGTTGATCGACGTAGTCCAAAATTGAGCTCAATTGCAAAGTCAATTGGTCTCGCTCTGAGGCGGTCAACTCGATTCGCGCCAGTCCGGCGATTTTCTCAACTTCTTGAATAGATAATTTTGCCATGTCTTACTAATATTCTAATGCCTTTCGGGGTGAAAGCTCAAGCATGAACATATTGTATGTTCTGCTGCGATGACCTTTTATTTTATTGATAAATATGCTATAATAGTAAAACATAGACCTGTAGAAAACCCTTACAGGGCAAAGGTCTATACGGGGAAGATGAGAGCGGGCGCATCAACCTACCTTTAAGCCGCCCAGGGAGGTCCTGCCAAAGGAGAAGTGCTCAAAGCTAGGGCATATCCGGCGCTAAACAACTAGCCCGGCCCGGAGGTTAACGGGTTTGACACCCAAAGGAACTCTGCTCTCACGAGGGTAGTGCCAGTTCGTCTGGATAACAGATAGCCTAAGGCAATCTGCCAGCTTGTTGGCACTACCCGCCGCCCCTAAAGTCTTCTCTGCTTTGAGCGCCCTTGTTTGGCCGGTCCACATCGGCTAAGCGAGGTGCTTTTTAAGTTACTGTCCCTAAAAAAGCAGCTTCATCTAATATTTTTACGTTGAGTGCCTGAGCCTTCGTTAATTTACTGCCTGGATTTGCGCCAGCCACCAAGTAAGTCGTGTTTTTCGACACCGAGCTTGTCACATCTCCACCTAGGGCAGTGATTTTCGCCGCCGCCTGGTCACGGCTCATCGACTCGAGCGTACCTGTCAGCACCCAAGTCGTGCCATTGAATTTGCCGCTGGCCCGTTTTTGCTCAGCCACTCGCACGCCAGCACGCAATAGCTCGTCAACCGATCGCCGATTGGCCTTCGAGCTAGTCCACTGCGCGAAGCTGCGCGCCACAACCTCTCCGACGCCGTCGACCTCAAGAAGCTGCTCAGGACTCGCCGCCAGCACCTTATCCAGCGAGCCAAAATGAGCCGCTATATCGTTGGCCGTTTTAGCCCCAACATGACGAATGCCAAGAGAAAATAAAAACCGTCCCAAGCTCACACTCTTGGACTGTTCGATCGACTCGATCAAGTTTTGGATGGATAGTTCGGCAAATCGTTCCAAGCCTGTCAAATCATCGCTCTTGAGCGTGAAAATATCGGCTGGTGACTCGATCAAGCCTTCCTCCATCAGTTGAGCCAATATTTTTTCACCCAAACCATCAATATTAAAAGCACCTTTGCCAACAAAATGAATCAGGCCCTGCCAGCGTACCTCACCGGCACTCAGATCGGCCAGCCTGGCCACCGCCTCGCCCTCGGGCCGGACGACTGCCACGCCATTGACGCTACGCGGCATGACGAATTTTCGTTCTTTGCCAGTGCGCAAGCTCGTAATCGGCTCGATCACCTCCGGGATGACATCGCCGGCTTTGCGGATGATCACCGTGTCGCCGATACGCAAGCCCTTGCGCTCGATCTCATCTTCGTTGTGCAGCGTCGCCCGCCGCACCGTCGAGCCAGCTACCACCACCGGCCGCAAGACAGCATACGGCGTCACCGCCCCCGTCCGTCCGATCGATACCCGAATATCTTCCAAGATCGTCGTGGCCGTCTCAGCGGCGAATTTATAGGCCACCGCCCCGCGCGGCGCTTTGCCCACCACGCCAAGGCGGTCAAATTCTTCATTACTGTCAACATTTACGACCAGCCCATCGATCTGAAATGGCAGCTCGTCGCGCAGTGTCTCAACCTTCGCAATATAACCTTCGAGTTCTCCCAGATTTAATATTTTTTGGCTGTGTCCACTCGACTTAAAGCCCAATTCACGGGCCAGCTCATGTTCTGCGGCGTGAGTACTCACTCCAGGCAAATCACCCGCCAGGCCATAAGCCATAAATTCCAGCCCCCGACTAGCCGCCACATTCGGATCAAGCTGGCGCACGCTACCGGCGGCGGCATTTCTGGGATTGGCAAATAGCGGTAGTTCGGCCGCCGCGCGCTCTTTATTCAACTTCTCGAAAGCTTTTTTAGGTAAAATCACCTCGCCGCGAACCTCAAAATGCTCGTAGACCTGCCGCGGCACCGATTTATCGACGCGCAAACGCAGCGGCACAGTGCGAATAGTGCGCACCGTATGGGTGACATCTTCGCCGACCTCGCCGTCACCACGCGTCACAGCCCGCGCCAGCACACCACGTTCATAAATCAAGCTCATGGCCAGACCATCCAGCTTGAGCTCGACAAAATAATCAACCTTGCCAGTATCGAGCAATTTATGCACCCGTCCCTCCCAGGCCGCCAATTCGTCATGGCTAAAGACGTCTTGTAGCGATAACATGCGCGAGCTGTGCCTGACCTTGGCAAATTTATCACTGGCCGCACCACCCACCCGCTGGGTCGGTGAATCAGGCGTGATCAGCTCCGGAAACCGCGCCTCGATATCCTTGAGCTCATTGTTGAGACTATCATAAACCGAGTCCTCGACTTCCGGTGCGTCGAGCACGTAATAAGCGTGACTGTAGCACTCCAGCTGATGACGCAAAACTTGTGCGCGGTTTTTAGCTACTGCTTTTTCCATTATTGAGCGCTCGATAAAGATTACAAACAAAGACTGTCATTAACGGAATTACCAAAGAAAGTAAGATGCCATTTACTAGTCCTTCGAAAAACCACATTTTTGAAATATTCGGTATGCGGATAAACAGCTCTAGTATTAAGCCGCAAACAAAGCCTACTATTAGTAAAAAGCTTAAGTAGGCGCCCGACAATCGCCAAAAGTGCTTTTTGGCCAACCGGCTGCTTGTTTTTAGAGCTTGGATGCCACTTAAGCCCTCGCCTACCGCGATCACGCCGGCAAACGAATATTTGACCAGCAGCCAAGCTGACAGTCCGATCAGGGCCACGCCGACCACTGCCAGCCACCAGCCCAAGCCAGCCGCAACGGCCAGCAGAAACACAAATACGCCCACGACCGACAGTGCCGCGATTGCTATTTGCACGATTGATACGAGTAGCAAGGGTAAAAATCTAGCGCTTGATACGACATAAATCTTATCAAAACGAAGCTTGCGGCTCTCTTCGAGATTAAAATTCATCCAGGCTAAAGCCGCAAAAGTGAATAGACTCGCAATATACAATATTAGCGCGATATCCGAATTTTGACTGGCACTCGCATCGTACGACCGAACAGTCGAGCTAGTCACTAACACGACTGCCGCTATAGTTATAAATTTGCGCAAGTTGGCTCGGAATATGGCCCAGCTAGATTTGTAAACATCAAACAAACCAATTCGCTGAGCTGATTTGGGCTTAAAGTTTTTAAGTCTGCCCGTAAAATGTCTGAACTTCTTCATCTAGACCTCGCTTTTCATTTCAGTAAGTTTTTTGATTCGATCCTCGACCGGCGGATGGGTGCTAAAAAGCCCGGCAAAGCGCTTGCGCTTATCCTCGACGTTATCACGCAGCGGGTTGATGATGTAGAGATTCTCAGTCGCTTTATTGGCCGCCTCCAGCGGCTCAGTGTCAGCTGAAATCTTCTTCAAAGCCCGAGCCAATCCCTCCGGATAGCGGGTCAAAAGCGCGCCCGAAGCATCGGCCAAATATTCGCGCTTGCGCGAGATCGACATCTGGATAATCAGCCCGATGATCGGCGCTACGATAGCCAAAAGTAGTGCGATAATCAGAAAGATCGCCTGGCCGTTGCCACCGCCGCCATTGTCATCATCGCCACCGCCCAAGAAAAAGCCCCAGCGCAAAAATAGGTCCGATAATAGGGCGATGATCGAGACCAACACCGTCACCAGGCTCATCAGGCGAATGTCGTAGTTGCCGATGTGCGAGAGCTCATGGGCGATGACGCCTTCTAGCTCCGGCTTGTCGAGCTTGTCCAGTAAGCCTGTTGTAATGGCTACAACGGCATGCTGGGGGTCGCGCCCGGTGGCAAAAGCGTTGGGCGCTGAATCATTGATAACGTAAACTCTTGGCGTCGGCAACCCGGCCGCAATAGCCAGATTTTCGACCGTGCGATAAAGCTGCGGCGCGTCGCGTTTTTTAACTTCGCGAGCTTTTGAAACGGCCAGGATCATTTTGTCGGAATTATAATAACTCACCCAGGTGTAGAGCAGCGACAAACCAACAGCAACGTAGAGAATGAACTGATTGTCGAGTGCCTGCGAGAAAACAAAGCCCAAGAGCGTTACGATGATGATGAAAACGCCGATCAGAAGCCAGCTGTTGCGTTTGTTTTTGGCGATATTGGAATACATACTTATATTATATCATCTTTAAAGGGTTATTTTTGGCCGCTCAATCTGGAAATTTCGTGATATTCATCAGCCGAATAGACGCACGGGCCGCTTTCATGCCAGAGCCAGAATCTCGCCACGCCCACATCTAGTGCCATTTTGGAGCAGATTGTGCAATACGGCTCGCCGGCAAACTCAATCTCGCCCGCGCGGGTCACGCTAGCGAAAAATAGGTCCGCCCCTTCTAACTTGTCGCGTGCGCTAGCTAGCGCGTCTTGGATAGCCCGAACTTCAGCGTGAACGCAACAGGTTTTGTCGGTTGGATACTTGACAGTTTTATCAAGTATTTGAGTGCACCGGCGATATTCTAGATTATTCTGCGGCGGCGCGTTGTAGCCCTGCCCGATAACCGCACCGTCTTTTATGATCACCGCGCCGCAAAGACGGCGCAGACACAGAGACTGCCTGGCTTGAGTGGCCGCCAACTGGAAATATTTTGCTTTTTGCTGATCAGTAAACTTATTTTGTACCATGGCTATATTTTAATAAATTACCACCGCACCCACAAAAAACCCACGTTTTTCGTGGGTTTTTCATTTTTAGACTAATTATTATTAAAACTTAACGTCAACTGGCTTTTCAGCAGCAGCTTTTTCGTCAGCTGCCACATCGAAGAAGGCGTACTCTTTAAAACCTAGCATGCCAGCAATCAAGCTAGTCGGAAACACTTTGATTTTAATATTAAGATCCCGTACATTGCCATTGTAAAACCGGCGCGAAGCTTGAATTTTGTCCTCGGTATCTACCAGCTCTTGCTGCAATTGCAAGTAATTCTCATTGGCCTTGAGATCTGGGTAGTTTTCACTAACTGCGAAAAGGCTTTTCAGCGCCCCGGTCAGCATATTATCCGCTTCAGCCTGCTTCGACAAATCACCTTTTGGCGCGCCCATTGCCGCCGTTCGAGCCTTGGTGACTTCTTCGAGTACACCTTTTTCATGTTTGGCATAGCCCTTGACGGTCTCGACGATATTAGGGATTAGATCCAAGCGTCTTTTCATCTGCACCGTTATGTCACTGAGCGCCTCATCAGCTCGCAATTTTGATTTGATTAAACCATTGTAGGTCGCCCACAGCCAAACAATGACAAGCGCGACTACTCCTAATAATATCCACATCAACATCTTTTGGTAACCTCTAAAAATTTATATGGAAACATTATAGTCCCAATACAAGCGGCGTACAATGATTTTTCATACCTAGTACACTTCCAGCGCTATTAGCTGTATGGGCTTTTGTTGTGCCGAAGGAAAATTCCTCCTCTGGCGCATTTGGATAATTAATGCAGTAACAGATGTAGATGACACGCAGTCAAATAATAGCAAGTGTGACTGCTCATAATAATATCCATTAAGACCACGATACCTTCTCCTTTGAAAGTGCTAGCTGGAGGCGAGCTTTGATTTGAAAGGAAGAGATGTCGTAGAGTGTGAACAAATAGCTACTGCTATTTTGAAAGCTCGGAGGCATTTCTGACGCCGTGGTGCCCGGGGCGAGACTCGAACTCGCAAGCCATAAAGGCAAGGGATTTTAAGTCCCTCGTGTATACCAATTCCACCACCCGGGCTCGCTTAAGACTTGTTCCGGACGCAAAGGTTTTCATAATTTTTATTTCAAATTGCTTTCCCTGCAGCTAACCAGATCTAAACTCAAATCAAAGTGATATCAGCTAACTAGTCTCAAAATGACAAAGCCTTTGTCATTTTGTTAAGGAGGCTTTATGCGCAAGCTGTAATTGTGGCATTAGACACAATGAAAGCTGTAGCATAAAACGACGTGGAGGCACCTAGCGGAATCGAACCGCTGTACAGGGTTTTGCAGACCCTTGCCTAACCACTCGGCCAAGGTGCCAAATACGCTTGTAAAAACTTGCTAATTATATAAGATTATGTCTTGATTGTAAAAGGTCTGGCATTTGAAGGTAATTTTTGCTATCATAGCGAAGTTACCTTGATACAATTATATACGACAAACGCATTGATCGGTATCAACTAGCACTTGACATTCGTCGGATCACAGTATGGCACCTTAGCTCAGTGGTGTTTCGCGGCAGCGAACCTTAAAATCGTCGCTCTACCAGAACGGTAAAGCAATGACAGCCAGAGTAAAAATGATTATCATGAGAGTTATGGCACCTTAGCTCAGTTGGTAGAGCGACGGCCTGAAGAGCCGTGCGTCGCTGGTTCGATTCCAGCAGGTGCCACCACGTCGTTTTGGGCTTCGACTTCCGCTTCGAGTAAATACTCAAAGCTACAGTCTGCACCCAAAGCCTCCTTTTCAAATCAAAGCTCGCTGCCGCTAACACTTTGATTTGGGGGTTTTTAGGCCTTTGATATTAACATAATAGAATAGATAAGTGACGGAACTTAAAATCATAAAATTTTGTAATTTATATCATCAATGCATAAAATTATAGATATAAATTATGAAAAATTTGTGATTTTATAGAGGAGAGGTTTGGCTCAAATTTGAGGTCTCAAGTCGTTAAGACTTTAGACGAAAAATGAAGCCATTCTCGACGAGCGGGTGTAGCTCAGCTGATAGAGCGCTTCCTTGCCAAGGAAGAGGCCCCGGGTTTGAGTCCCGGTACCCGCACCAAATATTTGAATTATGAGCCGCAAGGCTCTTTTTCTTTGTTTCAACGACTGTTCTAAAGGGGTCGTTTAGTATATAAGACAACTTCTTATCCTTTAGTTCAATGTTTGAAAGTACGTATTCCAGCAACTTCTGTCTTAGCCCCTCATCGCTCTCGTTGAATAGCTGTTCAGCCCGTTGTGCCAAGTCTAACAGATAGGATGCGGTAACTTGAAAGTCTTTGTTGTCGCTTGTTAGCAACTTTAGGCGGTCATTCAGCTCCTGCTGTTTCTTTTCTAGCTCAGTTGCAATTTCATCGTGGAATGTCTGTGTAATACGACCCTCAAGTAAGTCATAGTAAACCTTACGCATCTTTTCTTTGAGTTTGTCGTACTCAGCACGGGTTTGCTCAATGTTTTGCGTGAAGTACAGCTGCTGGTCATTATGACGGTTACGCAGCTCGGTGATGACTTTATCTAACCACTTCTCAGGCACGTCTATAAATCCTATATCTTCCGTAACCTTATCAATTACAAGGCTAACGGCTGTATTCGGATTATCGCACTTTGCGTTGGCACATCGCAAATACACGGTGTTACGAGCCTTGAACGGCGATACTGCACGTCCGCATTTGCCGCACTTTACTATCTTTTTCAGGGTAAAGTCTTTGCTGTCGTACTTTGTCATCTCGTGCTTACGTTCATCACGGACACACTGAACCTGATTGTACAAGCCACGACTGATGAGTGGCGGGTACTTGTGCGGGTAGCGTCTGCCAGCGTGAACCATAAAACCGCAATAAAACTCGTTGCTTAATATTCTTTCAATAAACTGTTTGCTTGGTGCTTTACTGCCAGCAATGTTGCTACGAAAGCCCATCTCACGCAGTTCCTTAGCAATGACGGCGTATGATATGCCTCTTGCTCGCATTTCGTAGGCTTTCATTATGTAGTGAGCCTTAGTGTCATCAACTTCAATATCTTTGATTGGTTTCTGTGGCGTACCGCCTTTTAGTACGTTCTTGTAACCGACAGGTGCTCTATGTACCCATATACCCTCACTCAGCATTTGCTCAAAGCGGCGTTTGACGTTATCTCGGATGCTGTCTGAGTAGTATTTAGCCAATGCCATACCGATACCGAGCCTGAACCAATCGGCTGCTGACGAGTTTTGGTCAATGTACAGGCTATCGTGCGGGAAGTGCAGCTCAATTTTGCCGAGCTTTACCAGCTGCTGTAATGCTTTTACTTCCTCTTGGCTGCTATCACGAGTAAAGCGGTCAATTTTATCAAAGACCACGTAGCACAAAGTTGGCTGCTTTTGGATGTGTTCAACGAGCTTAGCGAACTTCTGTCGTTCTTCTTTATGAGCACTCTCGTCAAACTCGTGGTACTCGTAGGGTAGTTTCTTTTGTTCGGCGTATCTTTCAAGCCGTAACTTTTGAGCTGGCAACGCTTTTCGTTGCTCAATATCTGATACTCGTGCGATTAGGATTATCTTTGCGTCCATAATACTTACTCCTTACTAACTTAACATTACTTACCAGTATTTTCAATGTTTGATAGAAACTCTGACATTTTTGTTGGGGTAAATCGTTGCAGTGCCTCGTCTATATGTACAAAGGCTGTGTAACGATGTGCTTGCGGTGCGTTTAACAGTGGTTTTATGCGATACCACGCCTGCTTGCCATAACGAGCCTCAAGCGTGTTTCGCAAGCCGACAACACCTGCTTGGCTGGCGATGAGCATACCTGCTACTGCCGCAAGTGCGGCTTGTGGTGTAACTTCATCGTTTGCCTCAAGGTAGTTTTGTAAAAGCTCAAATGGCTGTTTTACGTCCAGTGCCAACATATCTACATTGGCAGTCAGCTTTTTCCAGTGCTTGAGTAGTGTGTTTTGGCACAACTTCATTTTGAACAGGCTTTCAAACGTCCACTGTTCCAAGTAGGGGTAGGCTCGCTTGATAGAGGCTCTACCGACAAAACGTACTTCGTATCTGAATACTTCCATTGGTCGGTACTCAGATAGACCCTCAAGCAAATTGAGCTGAACCGAGCTGTCTTTTTCAAAAGCCCGTTTGTTGCTTTTCTTAGCTTTTAGCAGGTCAGCCATTTTGTCGTAAAAGGCTATATCAAGTGAATTGGCGTGAATGTGTACGACGTGTCCATCGCGAAAATCGGTCTTTTGAAAATCGTACGTTTTGCTTACGTCTAGCTTGCCCATTGTATTCAGGATTGTTTGGCACGATGTGTAGTCAAGAAACACGATGTTCTTAGACGGATGCCAAGCCGCAATATCGGCGGTAGCTAGTTGTGGCTTAAAGAAACGATGACCGAGTAGTTCGTGTAACGAACTTTGTAGTGCCGTGAGCAAAGCATCAAAGTCATTTTCTGTTAGCTCATCAAAGTTGTTGCCGAACAGCATCTTTGGTGCTGAAAACTCAACTGCCAGTTCGTACGTTACCGCACCAAACTTTCGCACTCGCTTGTACATCGTCAGTCGTGGCATATACTTGCCCATCTTGGCATATGTCGGCGAGGGGTTGAGAAACGTCTTGCCATAGCCTCTGCTGTTCACGAGTTGCTCAAGCGTTATAGGCGTAAACCTGCTGCCATCAAAGACCAGCGGATTATGTACGGGTATGAGTAGTTTTACTGTGTCTACCATATCGTTCATCACTTCTTTCAAATAACTCAACGCACTTAGCAATAACTGCTTGCTCAATCACTTTGCCAGCCTCTTTGGTTACTGGATAAAAGTAGTTGAGCTGGCGTGAGCCAACTTTCTTAGTTGGGTAGGTTATGCGATAGCCTGTACCGTCTAGTCGCTGATGTACGCCAAGTGAACCAATGAACAACTGCCCATCAATTAGGCAGCTGGCAAAAGCTACAAGCCCGTTAGTCGGTTTGACTGGCGTGATACTTACTTCACTAATGGTCATTTTTCTTTCGCTCCATCGCTATTTCCTTATTGCTTGCCCAAGACCAAGCCGAAAGAAGTAGGCTAATCAGTTTGTTGAGTGTTATTCGTAGTACCTTGTAGAAAATCATCACTTTCATTCCTTTGTTCATTACGTTGTTTTTGTGCAAAGTCCATCTGAATTAGCACGTCAAAGAAACCAGTGAGGTTGTGAATAGCCTCATCACTCAACTCGGCAGCCACGCCTTTATTTGCGGCATTATCCTGTGGTTCTGCTGGCAGGGGTTTTTGTTGGTGGTTATTCTGCTGTCCTTGCATAGTAACCATTAAGAAGAAAGGCTTATTTAAGCCATTTAAATCTGTGGAAAAGACGACTTTTACAGATTGATATAATCTGGGTTTACATAAACCTCAATGCCCTCAAGTATGAAGAAGTTGGGCATTGTGTTGTTGGTGTCTCGGAGTACCTTATTGTTGAGTTGGTGTATATAACTGCGTATTTTGCTAATCCAGTCCTGCTCGTCATTAGCAATACGCTCGCCGAAAGCCTCAAATATCACATCCTCAATATCCCAGCGTTTTGTAATATTCTCTGGGGTGCTGAGCAAGACACGTGCAAACTGTGTTTGCTTTGAGCTGACCGTTACGGCAACTTTAAACGGACCAATCTGTATTGATGAGCTTGTGCGTTGGAAGTGAACTGCTGTCGGTGCTATAAGCAAGTTGCCCTGCTGATTATCTTTGGCTAGCAATTGTTGCCTAAGCTCACGCACTTCTTGTTTAAGGTCATTGAACGCCATAAGCAAGTTGGCACTGTCTGAGAAAGTGACATTGCCGACACTGCTGGTTTGGGTTGCGGTGGCAGTTGCGGTAAGGTCATCTTTATCCGTAGAAACGTCGTTTAAGATAACATTCACTGTTTCGGAGCGGCTAAATTCAATGCTTGCTGTTAGTGAGCCAACATCAAATCGCAGGTTACGTAGTATACGTTCGTGTGCTGTATGAAAATCGGCAAACATTGTCCGTGCTATAAGGGGGGCTTGAAAAGCATCTTGGATACTTTTGATTGAGGCGATGATGTGTTCGTTAGGAAAAGTGACCAGTGATTTTTGAATGGCGGCAAGTGCCGCAAATTGATTTTGAGTAAATACGCTGCTCTTATAAATTGCCTCTACTGCGGGTGCTATCGTTTCCTGGATACTGAACGCCTTGTCCAAAGCTGGCTGCAAAGCAAGTGAAGTTTTCTGCATATCGGCAACGATTTTTAACATTGGCGAAGTGTCTATTGCTTGCAAGGATTGAATTGCTGGGGATATTTTGTAAATACCTTCAACGGCTTTAGCTATCGCACTAAAGTCATATTTACTAGCCAGGGTCTCTGTTATCTTGCGTAGCTGTTCTTGTGCCTCAGCTAGTTGTTTTTGTTCAGCTGGCGTGAGGGTTGAGTGGTCTTTGGCACTCAGTTCCTTGTACTCACGAAGAGTTAAGCCACTACCTTTAGGTATTGTAATTGCAACGGGCTTAGAGGTATTTTCTCGGGCTATTGGGTCACTCTTCATCACTTCACTTTCATTTCACACTGGTAAGTCGTGTATAGTTATAGTATGACACAATCTGGGAAAAAAGAGCCGAAGCTACTCACACTTCAACAGGCGTGTGAGATGCTGAATTGCCATCCAAATACCCTTAGAGCGTGGGATGCTAAAGGCTATCTTGTAGCTGTACGTTTCGGCACGCGGCGTGATAGACGCTACCGTCGGGAAGATGTAATGAAACTACTGCAAAAGGGCGAAAAATGAAACGCAACGAAGAAATAGCCCAACTTTCGCACGATATAATGCTGGACATAACAGATAGTAGACTGCCACTACATAATGTATTGCTCAAAGCATCACGATTATCTTTGCTTTTAGACATTCCAAAAAATGTTGAGTTATTTCAGACTTGGGCAAAATATGCCGAGCAAAACCAATTTGCTATTGATGCGTATAGAGATAATCTAGCTGCAGCAAAAGACCCAAACGTATCGGTCTCAAGCTCAAACCCAAACCAGTACGTTATGAACAATCACGGAAATATCCTTGAACGAAGCGGAATACGCAAGGATACTCAAACCCGAGTAGCAAACTTATCTGGGTACAGGACGCAAACATATAACTTTGCTTTGGGCGTATATAACAAGTGGCAGTTTGGTAGCACAGCACAATCTATATTTGAGAAGAAGCGAGCAAAGGTAGAGCCTGTGCTAGAACGAATATTTCCAGATACTTCACAAAGACTTAACTCAATTGACCAAAACCTACTGTCCAGCAACTCAGAAGACTGGAAGAACGCGGTTGCTTCCTGTCGTGCCTTATTGATGGACATTGCAGACTTGCTTAATCCGCCTAAAGACGCAGCCGATAAAGGTAAGTACATCAACCGACTAAAAGACTATGTATCGCCTAAAATTTCCAGTAACACCAAAAAGAAACTGACTAAAACATACTTTGACGAGTTAAAATCACGGATTGAATATACTATGGACCTGACGCAATCAGGATCGCATCAAGGTCGTCCATTAAAGGACGAGGCAGAAGACGTTGTGCTCCACACCTATCTTGTTATTGCGGAGCTTATGCAAATCTATGCAAATGAAGATAAAAAAGAAAGAACAGAGCAACTGCTAAAAGCACTTGAGGAGCAGAAAGAAGCGAAAGACCAACCTAAGCCAACAAAGCCTAAAGATAAATAGTCCAAAAAAACGCTTGGCAAAATCTGCTCCCAAAAATTAGGCATTTATACGGCGGAGTACCTGTAACAGGGGTAAGGGGCGACTACCCCCCTACTAAAACGCCATTTGCATAGTACCCCTAGGGGGTATATAGTAAGAGGTATGATTGGTGACATAAAACAGCGTGCATTGCACCGAGCCAAAATACTTGAGGGTCAGATGCGTGGTGTGCAGAAGATGATTGAGAACGAAGACTATTGTATGGACATACTTACGCAGAGCCTTGCTATCCAAAAGTCCATAGGTTCACTTAATAAGCTCATACTTGAGAACCACGTACGGACACATATCAAAGAAAACCTTAGTTCCAACTCAGAAGATGAGCAAGAAAAAGCCGTTGCTGAACTGTTAGCGTTGTATGAGCTGACAAATGTGAGGGGTAAGTAGCTATGAAGTTATTTGCAGCTATTAAGAATGCCCTGGTCCTACTAGCTGTTGTGCTACTCAACTCGCTGACTTTTGTCGGTCATTCGGCTGCAGTGAGCACGATGTCGCACGAAATGGGCGGTATGAAGCACACGTCAAGCGATGCAACTTCGTGTGCAGCTCTTTGCCGTACAGCAGTTCTTAGTAAAGAAGAGGTTGCTATCAGGAATGATGAGAGTGAAGACGATGATGAGCTGGCGATACCGTTTTACGCACAGAGCCAGCCATTACAACAAGATGAAAAATCCGTTTCGCAACGGCTTTATGCTGCTGAAATAAAACCGCCGCCGAAGATACCAATTTATATACTCTATGGTGTTTTCAGGGCGTGAGAATATGTTTGTTCTAGCAAACATTTCTTAAACGTAACTTGGAGGACCAATGAGTAAAAAATATCTAAGGCTGACCGGTGGAATAGCGGTCCTGCTTTTAGCGACAGGTGCATTTCTGTTTTACTCTTTCACTGGAGCCACAAATATCGGCGATAAAGTATATGTTGCAGCCGAAGACGCTGGCAGGATTGATGTAATTAGCACTAAATCACGTTCTGTTAAAGCAAAGATAGATTTGTCACAAAAACAGGGTGATAAGACCTATATGTATATGGCGCATAACGTGCAGGTAGCACCCGATGGCAAAAGTGTATGGGTTACTGCCAACGCTATGTCTGACGAACACACGAGCTTTCGCACAAAGGTACAAAATATATTGTCACCTACTGCATATGCCGACAATGGACACGAAGAAAGCACAGCTAATGACCAGCTAATTGTAATTGACCCATTCACGGACAAAATTACAAAGCGGATAGATATTGGCTCAAACCTGCATCTCGCCCACGTTGTACTGACGCCTGACAGTAAATATGCCGTGGCTGTGGCACAGGAAAAAGGCGAAATATATAAAGTAGATGCAAATAACTACCAGATAGTGAGTACCATACCAACCAGGCAGAATGCAGAACCTCACGGGCTGAGGATGACATCGGATGGAAGAAATGTATATATAGCGATGATGGGCGATAAAAGCATTGGTCAGTTGAATTTGGAAACAGCTAGCCTGACGTATATTCCGCTAAGTGGTAAGCCAGTACAGACTGGCGTAAGTGCAGACGGTAAGTATGCACTGGCAACAGTTTTTGATACTAGGAGCGTGGCTGTCTATAACATTCCGCAAAAACAACTTAACTACATTGACCTACCTAAAGAAGCAAAAGGACCACTTCAACTTTACCCAACACCCGATGCAAAGTACGCCTTTGTTGCCGACCAGGGTAATTACTTCGGGCAACCGGATGGAGATAAAGTCTATAAGGTTGACCTACAACAACTAAAAGTCGTTGAGACAATTAAGGTTGGTACTGCACCACACGGCGTTGTTGTTTCGCCTGATGGTAAAACCGTATATGTCACCAACCTTGTCAGTAATGACGTATCCATAGTTGATACAGCTACCAATAAGGAAGTGGGTAGGGTCTCAACGGGTGCGAAGCCGAACGGCATAAGCTATTGGGTTAAGAAGTAAGCATAAATAGAATTGTAATAAGGAGTTATGTGATGAAGAAAGAAACCATAATCACAGGGTTACTAGGACTGTTAATCGGTGTAATAATAGCTGGATTTGCGGCAGGACAGGCTGTAAACAATAGCAATACGGGAATGATGCGTATGATGGGTATGCATACCGACACCTCAGAACCGCAAGCCGCTACAAACCACGACGAAATGTCTATGAGTGAAATGACCGAACAACTAAAAAACAAAACAGGAGATGACTTTGATAAAGCCTTCGTAGAGATGATGATTAGCCATCACGAGGGAGCAGTAGCTATGGCTGAGCTTATTCCTTCTCGTGCAAAACACGATGAAGTTAAGAAGCTAGGTGAAGCCATCATTTCTGCCCAGACTAAAGAGATTGCTGATATGCAGCAATGGCAAAAGGACTGGGGCTACTCTACTGATGAAAGTATGCAAATGATGCACGGGAGCCATTAAGATGAATGATAAACACCCTATATACCAAAGAGTGCTGTACTGGGCGTGCTGGATTATCCTAGCGTGCATCATAGCGTTTGCAGCGATAAAACTGATAGGAGGTTAGCAGAATGTCTCACACAAGCAATAAGGGAAAGCTAGTCAGTGCAAAGTACGGTGAGTGGCAAGCGTCGTTATTTGGGGCTTGCTTTATTGCCTTTGGGCTTGGTGTTCTACTACATCGCTTTATCGGTAATTTTGCTTGGCTGATAATCGTCCTAGGCGTGTTACTACACAGCTGGGGTATGAAAAAGACATATGAAAGGAACAAATAGACGTGGAAAAAGACGTAAATGACGATAAAAAAGGACCACAAGAGAAAAGTGGCAAATCACTGAGGTTTAACAAAAAGGTCGCAATTTACATTGCATCTTTTATTGCAGCGGTTGTGGTACTTGCTGGCGGG
>CAZGYV010000004.1:0-55235 GCA_964530725.1 uncultured Candidatus Saccharibacteria bacterium
TAACGTGGAACTTATTATAAATCAAGCTTGTTAAATATAACATAAAAGCGTTAATAAACAAGGTGAAAAGCCCCAAGGTCAAAACAATTGCCGGTAGCGACAGAATGATCACTAGCGGGCGGATAAAAGCATTCACCAAACCAAAAATCAATGAGGCTATAATCAAAACCCTTGCCTGATCGCCGTATGAAATCCCGGAAAACAACTGGGCTGCTACCCACAAACCTGCGAAGTTAACCAGCCAACTTACTAATAGATGTCTTAACACCCAGCTAGTTTAGCACGCTTGACTATATTTTTCCAGTCAACAACAGGTAGAACCGCTCTTGAATCAAAGCTATTTACGTTTTGTTTTTGGACGATCGACCAGACGAGCAACGGTAAAAACGCTCTTACCACTGACTTTCATCTTGGTATGACGCTTTTTGTCACGATAATTCGCTTTTTTAATGGCCTGATCTAGCTTGCGCCTCGCGCTCATCCGATATGCTCCTTGATTATTTTAGCTTTTTTACCCACCACCCTAGCGAGCTCGGCTTCGCTGGCTTGACGCACACCCACCACGCTACCAAAATTACGTATCAACCGCTGACGAGTCATCGGCCCAACGCCCGGAATACTGTCTAAAATAGAAGATTTAATACGCTTATCGCGCACTCCTGTGTGATAGGTCACGGCAAAACGATGGGCTTCGTCACGAATGCGCTGCAGCAAGGCTATGGCTTGCGAATTTTTGGGCAGCTCTAAAATACTAAATTTCCCATCCTGCCACTCAAAACCATCCTTGCCATCACTCGATAGTTCCTGGCCATTGCTCTCTGGCAATAAACGAACTATTTGTTCGCGTTTTTTGGCCAAACCAAAAGCCGGAATACTAATTCCTAATTCGGCCATGCTATCTAGTGCCGCCGATAACTGCCCTTTGCCACCGTCAATCAAAATTAAATCAGGCTTCGGCCAGTCGTCATGGCTCTTGCCAAACCGCCGGCGCAACACCTCACGCATCATCGCGAAATCATCAGGCCCAATGCTGCGCATCTTAAAGCGCCGATACTGCGCCTGATGAGGAATGCCATCGGTGAACACCACCATGCTGGCGACCGCGTCGGCGCCGCTAAAATTGGAAATGTCATAAGCCTCGATCCGCCTTGGAACTCCTTTTAGGCTCAATCGACTAGCTAAGCCACTGAGAGCCTGGTCGACCGAAATATCACGTGACTCTTGAGCGCCAAAGATTACCTTTTGTGATAAAGCCTTGAGAGCCAAGTACTCATCGCGAATCGAGGCAGCTTGCTCATAGTTTTTCTTGGCGGCCGCTCTTTTCAATTGCCGCTCAAGCGAAGTAATCAAAGTCTGACTCTTGCCCCGCAGTATAAGGCTAAGCTTGCGAATGGTCGCTTTGTACTCCGCAGCCGAGGTACCTGGCTTTGGCGAAACACCAATCTGGTATTCAAGCGAGCTTTGGCGACTATAGCCCGTCTGGGTAGTGTAGTAAGGATAAATCCGCCGTAAATAACGCATGGCGGTCTTAACGCTATAGGCCGAAACGAAGGGGCCAAAGTACTGCGAATGATCATCGTTTGGCCGCCGGACATATGATATGACTGGGAATTCATCATCCGAAATTTTGATATACAAAAAGTTCTTATCGTCTTTGTCGCGCACGTTATAAAAAGGCTTATGGCGTTTTATAAACTCGGCTTCTAGGAACAGAGCTTCAATTTCCGAGCCGGCCACCAGCCAGTCAATCCGCGCGATCTGCTCGACTAAAAGCTTAGTCTTGATATCACGATTAGCCTGGTTCTGAAAATATGAAGCCACTCGCCGCCTTAGGATCGAGGCTTTGCCGACATACACAAGTTGATTTTGCTTGTCATAGAAAAAATATACACCGGGCGTGGTCGGGACTTCTTTTAATCGCTGCTTGAGCTGCTCTTGCATGCCTGTATTATAGCAAGCTATGGAAGCTAAGCTTCTACCAACACCACCACATGAAGCGTTTGCAGGTCGTGGTAAATCTAACAGAAGCTGGATCGGACATATTGCCGGCTACGTCACGCGCCCTGACAGTTAGTGTGTACTGCGTTTTTGACGTCAGGCCAATGATACTGTATTGCAACATGGGGGTAGTTAAAGTTTGTTCGCCAATCGACAAGACATAATCAACTACCCCGCTATCATCGCTAGAAGCTGACCAATTGGCCAGTGCGCTAGTCGTACTAGGTGCAACTTTTAAGCCAGTCGGCGCACTTGGCTTGGAGGTGTCAGCTGCCTTTGACGTAGTAACGACCACTTCATTGCTCAACTGACTTGTAGCCTGATCGCTGTCATAGGCTTGTACTTGATACTTGTATGTCGTAGCTGGCTGAACAGTGGAATCACTGAATCCAGGGGAGCTGACATTGGCAATTTTCACGCCATCACGCAATACGACATAACCGCCAACCGACTTATCATCTTGGCTGGCCTGCCAACTTAGATTGACTTGGTTAGCACTGGTGGCCGTAGCACTCAACTCGCCAGGCGCTGTCGGCGGGGCGTTCGTTGGTGTTGGTACTGGAGTGGATGTGGCAGTTGGAGTCGGGGCTGGTGAAGAACCCATTGTTGTCGCATGGAATAAAAAGGCCGCGTCCCGAGCTCCAATCGTGACAGACTGGACCAGAGTTGGATTGCCAGCCACATCCAACTTGTAATAACTTTTGTCTAAGTTGTAAGTCACAGGGCTAGCGGACGCATTAACAAGTACGAAACCATTTTTAAAATCTCTTCTGTATAAGCCTGCCTGCCCAGCCACAGATCCTTGTTCAACATTATTTAGTGTCGTCTGCGGAGCGCCGAAATCATAGAAATAAAGTGGGTCGGGGCTGTTCTTGCCCCAGGCGCCACCGTATTGATAACGGTCGGCGGCTGGATTATAAGCCAACAAGAGTGCGCCATAAGTAAAGCGTTTGTATTGATTAATATCACCCGCATAGTCATAGTTCCACCGTATCCAATATTGTGCCGGCCAATTGTTCTGCTGTATTTTAAAGTTCTGATCCATTGCCTGCGCCCAATCATAGTTGTAGCCATCCGAGCCTTTTAGCCAGTGCTCCAATACCCCACCATCAAAATTTGCCAATAAATTATCCGTGCAAGCATTGTTGCGCGCGGCGTCAGCACCAAACAAACTATTAGCAGTAAATTTTACGTTTGGTAATTGCCCGCGTAAGCCAGCCAGCTTTTGCAGCTGGGCATTACCCCAGCTATCCCGTGTTAGCTTAATGCTGGCCGCGTCATTCCAACCCCAGACCTGCGTGCCATCGTAGGCAGCATTGTTGTACTGGTTGCAGCTTGAGACATCCAGCCAAGTCGTGTTATAGCCCTGCATGTCCGGACCAAAGGTGGACTTGATGCGTCCGGCAATCCAATTAATGCCGTCAGCCTGCCAAATCTTGATGCCATAGCGCAGCGGCTTGGAAGAATTATTAAGACCAGGGATACCCGACAAGACTTGGTCGGAGGCGACCGCTTGAGAACTGCCAATGTAGAGCGGCGCCATAACTCGTTCCTGAGCGCTGTGAGCACTGGCTACCGTTCCTAAAAAAGCACGTTTAACCGGCATAGTGATGGTGCCACCAGTCTCGCTGGGATTGCCAGTAATCTGCATGATTTCATTACCGATCCTTAGCCATGACACGTAATCAGCCGTGCTGTTCGAATAACCATCGCTATTCACGTCCTGAGAGTTGATAAAAGGCCACGTTGCAGGTTTACCAGCCGGTCTAAGCGATGATACGTTGACGCTAATAGTAGCATCGCTATTACTAACCACCCCCACCAAGCGCGCACCTGCGCCAGTATTGCTGCCAGGCTGATATGGCGCGTAATTGCCTGGCCAGTAAGTCGCGATCGCCAGCGGCGCATTATGCTCAATATCATTGGCTTCACCAAACAACGGTTCGCCGCTATTGGACTGGCTAACATAAGAACCATTACGATACTGACTCGACCAAACGCCAGCATCGCTAAGCTTTTTAGCTAGCGTTGTGTCGCTCGCCGAAGTCTTAGTGGTATTGCCAAGCGAAAATGAATTTGGGCTAGATGCTTCGCCGTGAACATGTTTGTACCAAGTTTTTAACTGCTCTACGCCAGTCGCGTTATTGACAGACTTAGCCTCGCTAGCGTTATTAAGCTCGCTAAATAACCTTATGTAGGGTGTAGCAGCCGGTGTCGGTGACTGCGGCGTACCGGCCTTAGACGACATAATGTAATAGCCCAAAATACTCAGCCCTACAACCAGTGCTAATACTATTACGACATTGTAGGCGGGCAATCCGGCTATGTATTTATTTTTCTGAGCTTTTCTATTGATCATAAAATCCAACACTAATACCACGGGGCACACTATAAAACATGCTTATGTTTAAGTATTGCCAAGCCAAAGCAATAAGTCAATGACTGTGGCCTTTAAAGCACGTCCTATTTAATCGAGCAAAAAATCATGAAGCACTGAGTGGTGGCCGTAGTAATTGCCGGAGCTGTCGCATTGCCGTTCTGACTGATACCTACGATACTCATAGTGTATGTAGTGTCGTTCTTTAGACCTCCAGGTTGAGGGCCGTAATATTTATAATTAGTGCCGCTGCCATTCGTGCTGCCCACCAAGCTTTCAATCGAGTTAAGCTTATTATCTCTAGCAAACACCAAGTAATTGTTGGCCTGAACGCCGCCGCTCTGCCAGGATAGATCGAGATAGTATTTACCTTGTATCCAGTCAAAGGCTAGGACGCGCTGCAAGCCACTGACGGTCAATGGCGGTTCGACTGGTGGTGGCGTTGGTGTAGGTAAAGGAGTAGGAGCGACTGTTGGGGTCGGGGTCGGAGCAGGAGTCGACGAAGGCGTAGCTGTTGGTGTTGGAGTTGGAGTCGACTGCGCCTTAGGGCATTGATTAGCGAAATTGGTGATCTGCGCAGCCAACATATCTTTGTGCGCACCTGAGAAGCTAGGTAAATATACTTCCACGAAAGTAGCTTTTGGCTCGGTCAATAGATGATCATAAACCTCATCCCAATTATCCCGATCGCCGACGTCAAACATTTGCATACCATGTGGCAACGGCTGGCTGACAGTCACCGGCTTGCCAAATCCATAGCTGGGATTACCCAAACCATTACCTTGAACGAATATCTTTTGGGTGCGGTTGGCTGCGGTCGAGCCTGATTTTTGAATCATGTAATTAATTAACTCGCCACCACGATAGTCCCGATTAGTGCCCTCGCCCCAGTGACCTGACATCGGAAATTCAACCGCCAGATCATCACCTGCGTATTTTAGAGCAATATCAACCAGTCTTTTGTGCCCCTCCAACCACGCATCGCGATTATAGCCAGGCGCACTGCGGACGTATTGGTTGTCAATTTCATCCCACAAATAGCCATACCACGACATGTGCATCATGCGCACGCCATTGGCCCTTGACCAAGCGGCCAATTTAGCGACATGTTGCTCGTAAGCTTTCTCAAACTCTGGATTGCCGGCCGCACCAGCCGGACTAAATGGCACTGGCACTCTTTCGCTTGACTCAACCGTGCCGTTTTTGTTCAGATCGGACAAGTAGTAATAGCCGCCATTATTGTAAACTGACTGCGGTGTATAGCGAGCTGCCATAAAGCGCGGTGTAAATGATTTATTTTTTGCTTTGGCCATAGCCATACCTTGATCGTACGGCGTCATAGTGGTCTCGACGTCACGCCACGGATAGCGCAGCGATAGTCCACGCACGCTGGTAGTGCTGAGGGCAGAATTCAAACCTGTTGAGACATCGGCTAGCTTCTTACCGCCATCGCCGCCACCTGTGCTAATCTGCTGGAGCACCCAAGTGCCGCAAAGCAGATCGCTATTTGTCTGACTACTTGGTTTAGGTGTTGGAGTCGGGGTCGAAGTCGGCGTTGGGGTTGGGGTTGGCGTAGTTGTAGTCGTTGAAACAGTAGAAACAAGCTGGGGTTTGTATTTTGCCAAAGTATCATAAATCACTTTAGCGCCGTCTTTCTTGTCTTGGGTGTAGTTATTATAAGCGGCAGTTTTGCGATCATAATTTATGGCCGCGCTGAAGTCTGTGTTATAAACCTCAACATAAGAAGCCTTGAGGTCAACCGCGTTTTTTATCGTCTGATCAAAATTAGCGTTAGAAATACACGAAGCGCTGTTGCAAAACGGCTCGGTTCCACCCACCGTCTGATAGCCAATCACGCCACGATTCGCGCTATTAGCGGCTTTCTCGCTCCAATTGTCGCTAATCCACTTGATCATTTTATTGGTATAAACGGCATCGTTGGCATAGGATGGGCCTAAACCATTGAATTGAATAAACCAGCCTCGCTTATTAGGTGTCATGTTGCCGTAGCCACCGTAATTTTGGCGGGCATGAGCATAAAACTTCGTGTTTTCGGTATTATCATTATCACAAGCACCGAGACCGGTACCGACAGCCATCGGCTGAGTGTCGCCGAAGCTATTGGCAAAAGTGCTTAGCAGATAGCCTTTCAAGAATTTGGTATATTCATCCTGTAAAATTTGGGTTGAGGCAGCATTATTGCCATCCGTCGCGATCGATTTGCCAAAATCTCGATTATATAGCTCAAACCATTTACTTTTTTGATTGGTCGGACAAAACGGCAAGAAATTCTCACCAAACACCTTGTATGGCCCGGTCAACATGGCCGTAACATTGGCTCGGTTGCCATAGCGAGCACCCATGGCGCTGACAAAATCTTTCCAGTCGGCTTGGAATGACTGATCCCAGAAAAGCGGAATAAAGGCTTGATACTGAGTGCCAGTTTTATTATCGGAATCCTGCCAGGTGTAGAATTTTGCCCCAGGTCGGCTCTGTCCGTTGGGGCGCGTGCCGCCACACCAAACGTTTAGCGGTATCTGGTCTTTCACCCCATCACTATCAGTTGTTTGGGTGCAATTTATCGGACTAGCCGCCCCGACCGGAGCTCTAGACTGGCCGATAATTACGCGCATCAGCAAATTTTTCGGTTTGCCGCCATTGGCATTTTTGACCTCAGCCGATTCGAGCGCTGCTAATGTCTGATCAATTTTAGTCCAATTATAAGTACCGTCATCATTCTGGACATCGTTCCAATAAAGTCCGGCCATACCCCAGCCAGCCACAAGCGGGTGAGTAATGTTACTCTTGTCAGTCGCATTCGGTACGCCGCCGAACATATAATAGCCCTTAAACTCAGTCGGTGTCGCCGAGGCACGACTAAATAGTATGACAAACCCAAGTACCACCAAGCCAACAGCCAACACCAGCGTGGCAGCTAGACTAAACTTGGGGTTATTTTTAATCTTTTGCAGTGAACCGACCCGCGCCTTCTTAGTCTTTGTATTTGCCATTTGTTATAGATTAGCCTTAGGTCGTTAATTATTATTCTTATGTTAATTTTATCGACTTTAAGTATTAAGTCAACTAAACCATAATAATTAAGCCCATCCGTATTATTTCAAAATTCGCTTGAGATATTTGCCGGTGTGGCTTTTAGCTACTTTGGCGACTTGCTCCGGCGTACCCTCGGCCACAATCATGCCGCCGCCACCGCCGCCCTCGGGCCCCAAGTCAATTACCCAGTCAGCACACTTAATCACATCAAGATTGTGCTCGATAATCAAAACACTATTACCAACCGACACCAAGGTATTTAACACCTCTAGTAACTTCGCCACATCTTCAAAATGCAAACCAGTGGTTGGTTCATCTAATATATAAAGTGTTTTGCCGGTAGCACGGCGAGCCAGCTCGGTCGAGAGCTTAATCCGTTGGGCTTCACCGCCCGATAAAGTGGTGGCTGGCTGGCCGAGCTTGATGTAGCCGAGCCCGACCGACTGCAGAGTTTCGAGCTTACGGCTGACAGTCGGAATATTAGCGAAAAACGCGCAGGCCGTCTCGACCGTCATTGCCAAGACATCGGCAATCGTCTTGCCTTTGTAAAGAATTTCCAGAGCTTCACGGTTGTATCGTTTGCCGTGGCAGCTCTCGCAGGTCACATAAACATCCGGCAAGAAATGCATCTCAATCTTAATAATGCCATCACCGCGGCAGGTCTCACAGCGGCCGCCCTTGACATTGAAGCTGAATCGGCCAGCCGAATAGCCACGAATCTTGGCCTCGGGAACCTGTGCAAAGAGCTCACGAATATCGGTAAATGCGCCGGTGTAAGTCGCCGGATTCGAACGAGGCGTGCGGCCAATTGGCGACTGATCGATATCAATCACCTTGTCCAGATTTTCGACACCAACTATTTCCTTGTGCTTACCGGCCGGCTCCTGAGCGCGATGATATTCCATTGACAATTTCTTGGCTAAAATATCATTAATTAGGCTGGATTTACCACTGCCTGAGACACCAGTCACGACCGTCATGACGCCGAGTGGAATTTTTACATCGATATTTTTAAGATTATTTTCAGCCGCACCAATAATGCTCAGTGATTTGCCGTTAGATTTGCGGCGCGTCTTAGGCACAGCAATCACTTTGGTGCCGACCAAATACTGGCCGGTCAATGAGTCTTTGGCTTTTTCAATTACCTCGGGAGTCCCGACCGCTACCACCTCACCACCATGCTCACCAGCAAGCGGCCCAATATCGACGACGTAATCACTCGCCCTGATAGTATCTTCGTCATGCTCGACCACAATCACAGTATTACCTAAATCACGAAGCCGCTTTAATGTAGCGATCAAACGATCATTATCACGCTGATGTAAACCAATTGAAGGCTCATCTAGGATATAAAGCACCCCCATCAGGCTCGAGCCGATCTGAGTCGCCAGACGAATCCGCTGAGCTTCACCACCAGCTAATGTATTAGCTGCCCGGTCGAGCGTCAGGTAGTTCAAACCAACGTCATTGAGAAACTTCAGCCTGGCTTGAATCTCTTTTAGGATCTGATTGGCAATTTTCATCTCAACTTCTGAAAGCTTGAGCGAGGCAAAATAGGTCAGCGACTCCTCAACCGATAGGCTTGTTACTTGAGCGATTGATTTGTCGTGAACCGTGATTGCCAGCACCTCCGGCTTAAGCCGTTTACCCCCACAGACCGGGCAAATATTGGTTGTCATATAGCGCTCAATCTCAGACTTAACAAAATCACTCTCACTCTCGCGATAACGACGTTCTAAATTAGGAATGATGCCTTCGAACTTGGTCTTGTAGACTCGCCCGCCTGGCCCACGAACACCAATCTCTTTGTCATCAGCTCCATGCATTAAAATTCGCAAATCTGATTCGCTTAGCTTCTCAACTGGCACGTTAAGACTAAATTTATATTTATCAGCCACCGCCTCAAGTAGCTTTGAGTACCATGTCATGCGACTAGTCGTGCGACTCCAAGGTCTAATCGCTCCCTCAGCAATGGACAGGCGTGGGTTTGGAATAACCAGCTCTTCATCAACAACCAGCAAATTGCCAAGGCCAGTGCAATTTGGGCAAGCTCCGTGAGGAGCGTTAAAAGAAAAAAGCCGCGGCTCAATTTCTGGTAAGCTAAAGCCAGAATCAGCCGTGGTGTAATGTTCACTAAAAGTCTTCTCGGCATTACTATCATGCTCAAGAATAGTAATAACTCCCTCACCCAGATGAAGAGCCTGCTCGATTGACTCGGTAATACGTTGGTGTACGCTAGAATCGACGCTCAATCGATCGACCGCGATTTCGATGGTGTGCTTTTTATAGCGGTCAAGCTCAGGTACGTCCTCAATATCCATCATCTGGCCATTGACCCGAACTCGCGAATAACCGGCTTTGCGAGCTTCTTCGACGACATGTCTGTGCTCACCTTTTTTGTCCTTGATGACCGGTGCTAAAATAATTATTCGCGTTCCCGACGGATAATTCTCAACCGCATCGACGATCTGAGCAGGAGTCTGCCGTTTTAATTCTTCGCCGGTCGCCGGATCATGCGGTACACCGATACGAGCAAAAAGCAAGCGCAAATAATCATAAATCTCCGTCACCGTCGCTACAGTACTGCGCGGATTGCGGCTGGATGATTTTTGATCGATCGAAATGGCTGGCGAGAGGCCGTCGATTTGATCGACGTCCGGCTTTTCCATTAGAGCTAAGAACTGGCGGGCGTAGGCCGACAAGCTCTCGACGTAGCGACGTTGACCCTCGGCGTAAATCGTGTCAAAAGCCAGCGAGCTCTTACCAGAACCGGACAGACCGGTAATGACTACTAGCTTGTCGCGCGGTATTTCTAAGTCAATGTTTTTTAAATTATGCTCACGCGCGCCCTTAATAACTATCTTGTCGTGCAAAATTACCGCCTCACAAATAAGAATAAAAACTGCCATCCATTTTACATCTGCTGTCAAGCTCGGTCAAGGTATGGAATGTGTGGTAAAATCTAGCTATGAACGAAGTTGACAAGCCGCAACCAGAAACAAATAGCAGCGAAAACTCAAGCCCACTAAGTCGCGAACTTGAAGAGATCGCCAGTGCCGCCAATAGTCGGCCGGAGAAAGACCCTAAGCCCGAAGAAAACATAGATACGGACAGAGGTAAATCCGAAAAGCTTACTGAGTCTCTCAATCTACCCGACTGGACCCGCCATGTCGCGATAAATCTAGACGCAACCCTCAAAGAAAAAGAGACAGCCCTCAAAGAAAAAAACCAAATTGATGGTGAAAAAGGCCAAATTGATGGTGAAGTGTTTGAGAATTTGGTAATTCGAAATATGCACAATATACCAAAGGAGGATCAGAGAATTGCCCTGGTGAGCGCACTCTCAGCATTCATTAGCCATCCAAACACCGAGCAGGGTTTAAGAGGATATTTGCTCAGCCAACTAGACAAAGTATCAAAAGGCGATGATATCAGCCATTTAACTAACAAACAACTTTAATATGCTGCCCCGGGTTACTTAGTGCTTAGGTAGAGCAAGCCAAAGACTATTTACTTCCCAATCCTCTTAGACTTTGTGATATCCTTAATCTCCTCAATCTGGTCACGTAAGACGGCGGCTTTTTCGAATTGCAAGTTAGCCGCGGCCAGCTCCATTTGCTCGGTCAGCTGGCGCGTCAGATAAGCGAGTTCGTCTTTAGGCACTTTTTTAAAGTCAACCTCGCGCACGTCAGCCGTCTCGACCTCCGTCTCTTCGCGCAGCCGCTCGGCCACAGCCTTTTGGACACTACGAGGGGTAATGCCATGCTTCTTATTATATTCTTCTTGAATTTTACGGCGCCGCTCGGTCTCGTCAATCGCCCGCTTCATCGAGCCGGTCATGTTATCAGCATACATGATCACCATACCTTCTTCGTGCCGGGCCGCCCGGCCAATCGTTTGGATCAAGCTCGACTCCGACCGCAAGAATCCCTCTTTGTCAGCATCAATAATTGCCACCATACTCACCTCGGGTAGATCCAAGCCTTCACGCAGCAGATTGATCCCCACCACGACGTCATAAACGCCCAGGCGCAGATCGCGTAAAATATCCGTCCGCTCAAAAGTATCCACCTCGGAGTGCAAATACTGCACCTTGATGCCAATATCGCGCAGGTATTCTGTCAAATCCTCGGCCATCCGCTTGGTCAGGGTTGTCACCAGCGCACGCTGGCCCTTGCCCACTCGAATCCGTATCTCAGCGATCAAGTCATCGACCTGGTGCGTACTCGGCCGGACTTCGATCCTGGGATCAAGCAAGCCAGTCGGGCGAATAATCTGCTCCGCCACCGCGCCTGATCGGGACAGTTCGTACTCACCCGGTGTCGCCGAAACGTAAACCACTTGACCGATATGACGATCAAATTCAGTATAAGTCAGCGGTCGATTATCTAGCGCGCTGGGCAAGCGAAAACCATGATCGATCAAAACCTGTTTCCTAGCCCGATCACCGTTGAACATACCTCGCACCTGCGGCAACGTCATGTGGCTTTCATCGACAAACATCAAAAAATCATCCGGGAAATAATCAAGCAACGTGGCCGGCTGCTCGCCCGGCTCGCGGTTGGTCAAGTAGCGAGCGTAATTTTCAATACCCTTAACATAGCCGGTTTGCTCCATAATCTCAGTGTCATAGCCGATCCGCTGCTCCAAGCGCTGGGCCTCTAGGAGCATATTCTGCCCCTTAAACCACTTCACTCGCTCGTGCGCCTCCGTCTTGATGCTCGAGATCGTACGCAACACTTGTTCGCGCGGCGTTACAAAGTGTTTGGCTGGAAAAATCGATAGCTTTTCCAGCCGCTCAACCACTTCACCGGTCAGAGGATCAATCCGTGTAATGCGCGTTAAGCTATCACCAAAAAATTCCAACCGGTAGGCAGATTCATCACCAATCGGAAAAACATCAACGTTTTCACCCCTAACCCGAAAAGTACCACGCTCAAAGCTTACGTCATTGCGCGAATATTGAATATCGGCCAGGTGGCGCAATAGCTTGTCACGCTTGCGAGTCTCGCCAATTATCAAGTGGATAGTCATGTCAGTATAGTCTTGAATGCTGCCAATGCCATAGATACAGCTGACACTAGCTACAATCACGACGTCGCGGCGGCTCAATAGCGAGCTGGTAGCGGCGTGACGCAAACGGTCAATTTCCTCATTGATCGAGCTGTCTTTTTCGATGTAAGTATCACTGCGCGGGATGTAAGCTTCCGGCTGATAATAATCAAAATAGCTGACGAAATAATGTACCGCCGCGTCAGGAAAATATTCACGGAACTCACCGTAGAGCTGAGCCGCCAGAGTTTTGTTGTGCGACAGGACCAACGTCGGCCGGTCAAGCTGCTTGATGATATTGGCCATCGTAAAAGTCTTGCCCGAGCCAGTCACACCCAGCAGCGTCTGTTCGCGGTCGCCGCTACGCAAACCTTGAGCCAGCTGCTCGATGGCGGCTGGCTGATCGCCCGCCGGCGGGTATTTGGAAATGAGTTTAGTCAAGCTCATGGCTACATTATACCTTAATCTACCGATGATAATCCTTGACAATAAAATTAAATAGTAGCAGAATGTGATGGCCTTTTGACAATTCACATCTGTCAAGCAGACAGCCTTCCAGAGAAAGCGGCGATCAATGCAAGTGGCTCAAGTTATCTCCAGCAATGGAGTAGAGATAGAGATCACCGAAGAGTTGTGCTATATGCGTTTCGTGGCCAACTCGCACCTCACTCTTCTCGAAGCTGAGAACATCCAAAAGCTGGCTGGCTACCCGCCCATCAACCATGGTTTGTGGGGACATGAGCACACGCAAGATGAAGCTGGAGAGATCGACTGTACTTGGTGGTACTGCCGGAAGAAAATCAACTCCGTCTCGGTCGAATACCTTGAGACGAAATTCGAAACTCAAGGTGAAAAGCAAATCGTCAGATTCTTAGTTACGTCAAGAAAGCCTTTCAATGAATGGAAAGCGCGGCAGGTCCAGCGCTTACTTGGCTGCACCAAGAAGAATGCTAAGCCAAATGACCTGCAAGTAGTGCGGATGACCAAGACGGTCTGGTACGCTAGCTGGTGGGCATTGGCGCTTAAGCACTGCGACCCTGCTCAGCTCGTTGATCAAGGGAGTACGTCATGATCAACGAGATACCACTACTTGAGCTCAGCGATCATCAATTAGCAGCTATCCAAGTGGTAGCCGCTCAGGTCATCGCCTGCGAGGAAGCGACCGACATGCAAGAAGCCTTGGAATACGCCCTCTCGGCGATAATCAACGCCTTCTTGTCAACGAACTACTTCGAGCTGAAGATCTTCATTAAAAGGTTTTTGACCGAGCTCGATGGCGCTCACGCTGGACTGGTGCAAACATTTTGGCTAGCCGATGACTACCTGGATCACATCCACAGTATTACCGGTTAGCAATGTAGCCTTGTTCGTCGTCAGAGATGAACAAGGCTACATTTAGATTAGAACGCCGCCATCAATTATCTTGACAAACTCTTTAATTTATTCTATTATTAGCCTGCTTAGTCGTCAAATCAAAAAGAAGGAAGTGACATGACTGAAGCTAAGCTCAGCCGGCCAGAGACCACCCTGACAGAGGAGGGCCTTGCCAGAGTGGCCTATCGAGTGCTTAATCTCTTGAAATTGACCGTCGCGACTATGATCTTCGGGAGTGGGGGAGTCACTTTTGGCGTTCTCCTATCGGAGGCTCTCGCAATGGAGCTTTGGGGCTCAGTGATTTCCCTGATCGCGCTTACTTTCCTAGCGTTTCTAGCCCTTGGGAAGACCATCGCCAAGCTGATGCGCACCTGGAGCAATCTCAAAAAGTACGCTTTCGGCAAAGAAGACGCGATGAAGGAGGAGACTGGAAGCTAAAACCGCGGGGTGGGACTATCCCACCCCGCCCCGACCAAAGATTTTAATATTTTAAAGTTTTTGGTCGGGTTTTAATAAATCAATACGTAGATTGCCAATACAAAAGCCACTAGCTGCCAAACATCGGTCGGGCGCATTGGCCGCGCGCCGTGCGGCAAGGGGCTAGACGGCTCATCATGCCAGTGCACCGCCTCATGTAAAGCCATTTCCTGCCTTACAACGGCAGTCTTTGGGATAAACTTCAATTTAATAAGCGTCTCGAACATATCCGGCGCCAGCGAACCAAACATGGCAGCGGCAATAACCACAAGCTCCGCGCTCAAGCCATACTTACCCCAAGCCAGCCATACCAATAGTAGCGCGCCAATGATAAAATCAACGAACAAAGTGCCAACCGATCTAATAGTCAAGTGCTTGTCATCGATACAATAATGGCCATGGGGAATAAAATCGCAAGCATAGTGCAGCCCAGCAGCCAAGACAAAAGCCAGCGCCGCTACTGCCCAACCTGGGCTTGAAGGGGCGCTGACGGCCACTATTCCTACACCAATTAGGATACCAATGCTACTATGTCCGACCGCGATCATTGGTGTTAATTATAGCAAATATTCACCGGCTTACTTATAGTGCTGACATAAAAAAATTATCAATAAAAATCAAGCGAGGCTTAAGTTAACAAACAAGGCTCTGCCAGGCAATCATCGGCTCTGTTTGACATGTGACCCACCTAAATCTCAACCCTACTCTTGATTACTATTCTAGCAGTCATCAACAGAAGAAAATATTGCCCAAACATACAAATAGTCCCAACTCATATGGGACTATTTGCGTATAGATTTATTGTTTATTTTACGATAATGACGGCTGCTGTTAGTGCTGTTTTAGTTAAAACGTTGTGTTTTTTACAGCATAAGCGCATTAGTAAAAGCTGTCAAGCTTTTTTCAGCAAACTTTCGAGCTTAGCTTCATCAAAACCAACGACTATCTCACCATTAAAATCAATCACCGGTACGCCCATCTGGCCGCTTTTAGCAATCATCTCCTGAGCCGCCGATGGATCGGTCGTCACGTCAATCGCTTGAAAATCAACGCCTTTTTCTTTGAGGAAATCCTTGGTAGCACTACAGAAATGGCAAGTTGGAGTTGTGTAAACCTTGATTTGGGACATATCTACTCCTTGAATTATGCTCTTATTATAGCATAAAAATTACTTTTTCGCTAGCCATCTTGAGGCCGCAATGGCTGCCTTAGCCCCCTCGCCGGCCGCCACGATAATTTGCTTTTCAATCACTTCAGTCACATCACCAGCCGCGAAAATCCCGGCGATATTGGTCATGTTATTTTTGTCTATCAATATCTCGCCGTCCTGATTACACTTGACTAAACCGCGCAAATAATCCGTCGCCGCCACGCTGCCAACTTCGATAAAAACCCCGGTGACCGGTAAGTCTTTTTCAATACCGGCGGTATTATCCAAGATCGTTATACTATTAACAAACTTAGCACCCTCTATTTTTTTGAGCTCGGCTTGATTAATAATGCGGATGTTGTGCGCTTGCTTGGCCTTATCCACCATCAGCTTTTCAGCCGTCAGCTCAGTATCGATATTGATCACGTAAATTTGTTTAGCGATTTTTGCCGCACTAAGTGCCGCGTCAACCGCCGAATTGCCGCCACCGATGATCGCTACGTCACGACCGGCGAACAACGGCCCATCACACCAGGCACAATAAGTCACGCCGCGATTCAAAAACTTTTCCTCGCCCTCAACGCCGAGCTGGCGCGGTACGCGTCCGCTGGCAATAATAACCGCACGCGCGACTTCGCGCTCACCACCATCAAGCCGCACCTCAAAACCTAAATCCACTTTTTCAATCGACTCAACGCCGCCGGTCAGGCGCAACTCGACATCATCTTTGAATTCTTCAAGATGTTGTTCAAATTTGCCGGTTAAATCAGCCCCACTCACCATCGCGAAGCCAGTGTAGTTTTCAATATCGCTGCTCAAAGCCGCCTGACCGCCAATCGAGCGAGTTAAAATCAATGTCTTGAGCTTTTTTCGAGCGGCGTAAATACCGGCCGTCATGCCAGCCGGGCCGCCGCCGATAATTATCAAGTCATATTCTCGCGCAGGCGACACTAAAACTCCTTCGGCTTATAGTCGGCCGGGGCGTTTTTGAGCAAGTCAAGCAAGGCGGGTTTTTTCAGTAGTCCAGCTTGCGCACCGACATTTTGGACGACGTTCATCGAATTAATTGGTGCCCACCGCATGGCTGTTTCGATCGACTCACCCATCGCAACAGCCGCTGTGAAGGTTGAGGAATAGGCGTCACCGGCACCGGTTCGCTCTAGCGGCGGCTTGGGATCGGGGTAGTTGCGCATTGACAAAACCTTTGTGCCATCCGAAACGTAACTACCATGCGGACCGTCCGTGATACAAACCACCCGCGGACCCAACTCGTGCAAGGCCCGTGCCAATTTTTTGATATCCACTTCCTTAACACCCGTGATCAGCTGAGCCTCTTCTTTGTTGCAGAAGAAAAGTTCAGTCCGCTTGTAGATACCTGTCAGCGCGTCAGTACCGAATTTCATCTGAAAAGTGCCCGGCTGAAAAGCAACTTTGACATCGGCGTGATCGTTGAGATAATCAATCAATTGACGGTGAAACGCAAGCGAGTTCTCGCCTAGTGAGCTGAGATAGATCCAACGTGGTTTTTTATGAGCATTAAATCTTGGTAAACGATAGGCGTATTCTTCATGCTTGATAAGGATTGTGCGATCATCCTTGTACCAGAGCACGTAATGATAATTGGTCTTCTTGCCGGGATTAATATGTATAAACTCAGTCGACACTTGCTCGCTTTTCATCGCCGCTAACACGTCGTGGCCATAACTATCCACCCCGATATTGCTCGCCAAGCCAGACTTAAGGCCTAGCCGCGCGAAGCTCACGGCCGCGTTCGGACTGTTGCCCACGCCAGAAATAATAGTCACGCTTTTAAAAGGCAGCTTCGAGCCATAGGTCATACACAAAAGTGGATGGTGATCTTTTGGCGACGGGTCAATTTCAGCCTCTTTTGGCAATAGCTCGATAAAAGCATCGATTACCACATCTCCGATCGCCACAATATCTGGTTGGTTTGTCATTTTTACCCTCCTAAATAAACCGTTTATTTATTTTAAAATTATTCAAAGCCGAGTTACACAGCAATCCAGCTTTAGCGCCAATGTAGCCGATCACTGAAGTGGCATTGGCCGAGCCCAGTGTCAGCCCCTGCTCAATATCGCCGCCTCGCATGATAGCGGCAACAAAACCGGAGCAGAACGCGTCGCCAGCACCAGTGCGGTCAATCACTCGCACTTTTTTATAAATACCACAGCGATAAGTGAAGCCGGCCTGCACCGCCCAAGCGCCATTTGGCCCATCCGTCATAACCAATGTACCAATGCCGCTATCGCGAGCCCGCAGCAGCAGCGTGTCAGGATCATTATACCCCATCAGCAACTCAGCTTCATCGCGATTCATAATCACGATGTCGGCTTGCGACAGTATCTTGAGCAGGCGCCGGGGTTTTTTGATCTCCGCGCTCCCGGGATTAATAATTAGCTTGGCACCATTTTTCTTGGCCCACGACGCGAGAGTGGACAGGGATTTCAGATCACCATTCAAAGAAGTCAGCAAGAGCCAATCTGCTCGCACGCTTGTCAGCTTAAAATCAGCCGTGTCAAAAAACATCGCCGCACCGCGATGCGCTAAGATCGTCCGATCGCCCGAGTAGGGCTTTAGCAGTGCCGAGTAGCCAGTGTGGTATTTTTGGTTTTTTTTGACCAGCGCGGTACTAACGCCTTCTTGCTCGAGCTGGTGCAACACCTCGCGACCGGCACTGTCCAAACCAACCTTAGTCAAGCAAGCCGCCTTAAAACCTTGGCGAGCAAAAGTCGTAGCCGTATTGGTCGCACTACCGCCAGTCTCATAAACGATATCATCGACATCTATCTTGCTGCCGAATTCAAAAATATTATATTTAGCCCGATCAATAGTTTGCGGTTTAAAGGCCTTGCTAAATAAAAAAACGTCTTGAGTCGCCGAGCCGACAGTGATAACATCAAACTTCAATTTTGAGCCCACGTCAATGCGCCTTTCTCTTGATAACTGACTCGATAGCATCGGTGATGTGTGGCGCTGACAATCCATAGCTATCCCATAGCTCCGTTATCGAACCTGATTGACCGAATCGATCTTGGATGCCAACGAAACTCACCGGTACGGGATGACGGGCGGCCAGCATTTCGGCTACCACGCCTCCCAACCCACCTGAGACTTGAGCTTCTTCGACCGTCACCACGGCGCCGGTCTTTTCGACACTGGCGAGAATGGTTTTTTCGTCAAGCGGCTTGATGGTGGCGCAATTAATAATTTCTACCGACACACCTTCTTCCTCGAGCCCACGAGCTGCCAACATGACTTCGTAGAGCAATGGGCCGCAGGCCACCACTGTGACATCGTGTCCCTCGCGCAGAATATTCGCCCTACCAATCTCAAATGGTGTCTTTTCAGTCGTTACAACTGGGGTTTTTTCGCGTGCTAGGCGCAAATAAGACGGTGTTTTAGTCTTGGCCAGAGCAATGGTGGCTTTGCGAGCTTCGTGGATGTCGGCTGGTACCACAACCGTCATATGCGGCAAGACTCGCATCAGGGCGATATCCTCGAGCATCTGATGGGTGGCGCCATCCGGGCCAACTGACACCCCGGCGTGACTACCGACTATTTTGACTGGCTGTTCGTTCAAGCAAACTGTAGTCCTGATTTGCTCCCAGTTGCGGCCCGGCGAAAAAGCCGCATAGCTAGTGGCAAAGGGGATTTTCCCCACCGCCGCTAGTCCTGCCGCGACAGTGACAAGGTTTTGCTCGGCCACCCCAATTTCGATAAAACGCTCAGGAAATTCCTTGGCAAAAGCCGCCATCTGCGTCGACCCGGTCACGTCAGCTGCTAGCGCGACGATGCTTTTGTTGTCGCGGCCAGCCTCAACCAAGCCTTCGCCGAAGCCTTTTCGAATCGGCGCGTACTCTAGCGAATCAATGAATAGATTTGGATTAAGATGTTGGGATTTGACTAACATTACTCGTGCTCACTCCTAATTCTGCCGCGCAATGTCCGCAGCTCGGCCAAAGCGACCTTGGTCTGCTCGCCTTTGGGCGGCGCTCCCGGGTGATCGGCTAAGTTTGGCGGTACGCCATGCCAGTAAAAATCATGTTCCATATAGTCAACGCCGCGACCCGGAATTGTGTGTGCGATTATACAAGTCGGCTTTTCGAAAATTGCCTTGCTCTGTTCGCAAGCAGCGATTATTTCTTCAATATTATGCCCATCAATCTCGATAACATGCCAATTAAACGCCTGCCACTTCATCGCCAGCGGCTCTAACGGCATAACCTCTTCTGTCACGCCGTCAATTTGGATGTTGTTGCGATCAATGATGACCGTCAGATTCGACAGCTTGTTCTTGCCGATAAACATCGCCGCCTCCCAGATATTACCCTCATTGAGCTCGCCATCACCAGTCAAACACCAAACCCGCTCTTGCTTGCGCCCATCCATCCGCAGGCCATACGCCATGCCGGCCGCCTGTGACAAGCCACTGCCTAGTGGCCCGGAAGTCGTTTCCAATCCCGGTAAGCGCACCCTCTCCGGGTGCCCCTGCAAACGGCTACCATATTGGCGCAGAGTCGATAGTTCCTTTTTGTCAAAAAACCCAGCTTCGGCCATCGTAACATACAGCACTGGATTGATATGGCCGTTAGAGAGCACTATGCGATCTCGCTCGCTCCAATCAGGACGCGCGGGATTGATTCGAGCGACCTTAAAAAATAAAGCCGTGAAAACATCTACCATGCCCAGCGGGCCAGCCGAATGTCCACTCTTCGCCGTCGTCAACATTTTGATAATTTCCTGGCGGATGGCATTGGCTTTGAGCTCGAGCTGCTTGGTGGTCATTTGAGCGCCTCCATCAGCTCACTATAGCGGCTAGCCGGATCGTCGGCCGCAAACAAATAAGTATTAACGCTAATAACATCAAAGTCGGCCGCCGCTATTTTAGATAGGCTATCGGCACTAACTCCGCCATCAAGCCCGATCTCAAGTTCCGGCCTAATTTTTCTTGCTTGGCTAGCCTTTTCAAGCACTGCGGGAATTAATTTTTGACCACCAAAACCTGGCTCAACTCCCATGATCAACAAGTGATCGATCGTGGGCAACAAGTTTTCTACCTCGGCAACTGGCGTTTTGGGGGCGATCGCAAGCCCAGCTTTGCTGCCAGTCTGCTTGATTTGCGCCAATAGCGGTTCAAGATTTTCTTGGCACTCGAACTCGATAATTACCAAATGTGGCCTCAGCGCCAGAGTCCGTGGCAGATACTCACTCGGCCGAGCAACCATTAGCTGAATGTCCGCCTTAAGATCGGTTGGCCGGCTGATTTGCGATGGATCGACAGTGCGATTGTCAGCAAACTCGCCATCAACGATATCAAGCTGAAAGCGACCAGTCAGCTGGCGCACGATGGCAAGCTTTTTGTCGTATTCTTCTTTACTGCTAACCAAAATTGCCGGCGTAATCTTTGTCATGAACGCTTCTCGATTTGACTAATTTCATTGATTCGCCGGCGGTGTCTTTCTTGGCCAGAAAAAGGAGTTTTGAGCCACTTTTTAGCAACCGCCAGCAACTGCTGTTCATTCAAAAATCGTGATGGCAAGCTTAAAATATTGCTATCATTATCGGCCCGCGTTTCTGCGGCAACTTCCTCGTTCCACGCCACTGCCGCCCTGATGCCGACGAGCTTGTTCGCCGCGATCGCCATGCCCTGGCCACTACCACAAACCAACAAGCCTAATGTGCCGGGCGCACCGGTGACAGCTTTGGCGACCTTATCAGCATAAACGGGATAGTCATCGGCTGGGTCGAGCTCGCCCGGCCCTAAATCTTCAACTGAATACTCATCACCCAAGGCTTGCTTGAGAGCATTTTTAGCCTCGAAACCAGCATGATCGCTCGCAATGTAAACTTTCATTTTATTGCTCACTACTTTTTTATATTTACTGATTGCCCCGCCAACGCCACCATTTCAACCAAGCGGTTAGAATAGCCCCATTCGTTGTCGTACCAAGCTACCACCTTTACCATGTTACCACCAACGACATTGGTCAATCTCAGATCGGCGATAGACGAATGCGGATCGCCAACAAAGTCTTTGCTCACCAGTTCTTCGTCAGTCCATGCCAAAACACCTTCGAAGCGTTTTTCTTTGGCGGCCTTTTTAATGGCCTCGTTGACCTGCTCAATAGTGGTGTTTTTCTTAGTCAGGAAAGTAAAATCCGACAGCGATACCACTGGCGACGGCACTCGGATCGAGAGACCACCGAAGACACCTTTGAGAGCTGGCAGAGCTTTAGCAGCCGCGATTGTCGCGCCAGTCGTCGTCGGTACTATATTCTCAGCCGCCGCGCGCGCCTCGCGTTTATCTTTGGCCGGACCATCCTGCAGAACCTGACTAGCCGTATAACTGTGCACGGTTGTCATCATAGCTTTTTCGATGCCAAACTGACGCTCGATCACGGCTGCTACCGGCGTAATGCAATTGGTCGTACAAGAAGCGTTCGAAATAATTTTAGCGCCAGCCAGCTTGTCTTCATTAACCCCGATCACGTGAGTGGCCACCTGAGAGTCGTCCCCTTTGGCCGGTGCTGAAATCACCACTCGCTTTGCACCAGCCTTAAGGTGTAGGGCCGCCAGCTCGCCTTTAACAAACCGGCCGGTCGATTCGATCACCACATCAACACCAAGCTTTTTCCACGGCAACTTATCGGGTTCTTTTTCGGACGTTACCGTAATAGTCTTACCATCAACGATAAGACTATTACTATCAAACCCGACTTCATGGCCATAGTGACCGTAGCTCGAATCATACTTTAGTAAATGAGCCAGCATCTCGGTGCTAGTCAAGTCATTAATGGCAACAATTTCGAGCGCTGGGTTGGCAAAAGCTATTTTAAAAGCATTGCGGCCGATTCGTCCAAAACCATTAATAGCAATACGGGTCATAAGATGATCCCTCCTAAATTCTTATGTTATCAGTATAGCTAGTTTCTAGCCCCGCCTCAAGAGTAGCCTTTAGCGCTTTTATTGCAGCTGCCCGCAATAACTAGATAGTTTTTAAGCTTCTTCGGCGTCAAGCTGGCCTTTAAGTTTTTTCGACACCAAGAATAATGCCATTACGAAAATCGCAGTCGACGTAAGTGCCGACAGTAAGCAATACTGACACCAAGCCCTAATCACAAAAGCCTGCAAATACAACAAGTATAATGTTGGTATGAAGCCAGCTAGCCCCAATAGCAGCATCAATTTAGGTCCAGGTTTATTTGTGAGAAAATATACGCTTGTCAGCAAAACGGTGGCATAAAATAGCACCCCCAGCAGCGCTACTGGCACCCCAGCAACGACAGCGTATTGGCTAGTCAAAACCTGTTCACAGCCCTGTGAGATGTTACACATCAAGCTACTGCCGCTATAGTGCTTGTAGGTCAAATAAGCCGCGTCAACCAAGCCGATCACGGCCAGCATCATGATTATTAAATATGGTTTTTTATTGGCCAAGGGCTTTGTCAATTGCGCTCTCAATATCTTTTATACCGCTCTGCAGATCAACTGGCTGACCATTAACATAAAAGCTTGGAGTGCCAGGTATGTTAAGCGATTTACCTAGGTCTAGGTCGGCCTGAATTCTATCTTTGAAGCGCTTAGCCTCGATATCAGACCGAAATTTATCGACGTTAAGCCCCAATTCTTGGGCGTAGGCAATAAATTTGTCGTTCGGGCTAGCTGATTCTGACCATTCGTTTTGCTTTTCGTAAATCAAATCATGCATTGGCCAATACTGCCCTTGTGCTCCGGCAGCCTCAGCAGCTTGAGCAGCCGGCCAAGAATTTTTGTGCATTTCAAGTGGAAAGTTTTTAAAAACAAATAATATTTTATCGCCATACTTGGGCAACAATTGCTCATTAATTTGCGGACTAATCCGCGCGCAAGCCGGGCACTGAAAATCACCAAATTCAGTCACTACCACCTTAGCCTGATCATTGCCGCGGCTCCAGCCGGTTTTGAGAGCTTTTTGCTGCTCTTCGGTAGCAGCCGAGCTATCCTGATCGGTTTCAGTCGATTGCGTCGATTGTTGCGACCCGTCATTTTTCGGTGATGAAGCTGCCCAAATCACGAATCCAATTATGATTGCGACAGCCGCGCCAACGATTATGGTCGGTAAATACTTTTTCATGAATAGTATTGTATCAGATGGGAAGCGCGAATTAAAGACTGTTCAAGTCCGCGTCAATAGCGTTTAAGTCGCTGTCGAGCTGAGCGGTCGACTCGCTGTCCAGTTCTTTTATACTAGTATCAACATCGGAGGCCGAGGTGATCTGGCTAACTTGGGGAGCCGCAGCGACACTCGGCGTAGCCTGAGTGTTGACCGCCGTCTGATTGCTACTAGGCTTTTGCCGGGCATACCAAACCGCGCCGGCGACGAACAAAAGTATGACGGAGACAAGCACCAGTTCGATAATCATTGAGCCTTGTTGTTTTTTCATCGCATCTTCTCCTTAAACTACCTATTACTCGAGTTTTGACCGACTGACTCTGACTGAAGTTGATCCTGAGCGGCTGTTTTGACGGCTCGCAAAAAAGTTTTGACTGAATCCCGATAAGCTTTTATTGCCGCCTTATATGCCTCAACCTGTTCACGAACCGCCGCTTGCTGTACCTTACGCCCCTCGCTCTCGCAATCAAAGCCAGAAACCGCGCTGGCTATTTGTTCGCGTGCGGTAGCGACGGATTGCTTGCGGCTGGCGATATCGGACAAGAGACCGTCGTAGCCCGCGACTGTCAAATTATTCTTCGCAACGAAGCTTTTGGCATTCTCAACCCTCCTATCGATGCGGCTCGATATCTGTTCGGCAACGGTTTTAATATGCTCATGGCGAGTTTTAAATTTTTCACGGTAACGTTCGCAGATCTTTTGCTTGGCTTCAGCCTGTTTTGTCTCAGCTGCCTGCTTGGCCTCATCGAGCTTTTTCTGGTTTTGCTGGATCTTTTCCTGACGCTTCTTTTCAAGCTCGCGTTGCTTTTCTTGTGCCTGCTTCTGTGTCTCTTGCTGTACTTCTAGTGCTGAATGACTATCGGCCTCGTGAGCCTGTGCTAAAGTAGTGCCGGTGGTCACCACCGCGGCAAGCGTAACAATGAATAACAGTGTTAATGCAAGCCATTTTTTACCGCCAATCATAAAAAAACACCTTAATTTATAAGGCTTATTATAATTGCTTATGCTTGATAGTCAACTAACCAAGTTTTACTTTGGATTCGACAAAAGTTCCAATCTTGCGCGTCACGCGATCGTATTTTTTAAGCTTGATCGGATCAGGACTTTGGATAGAATTCTTACGCGTATAATAAAGCGTACCTGTGTCAGGGTTTTTGAGTACTATTAGCTGTCGGTTGCTTTTCTTTGCCATAATCTGTTTATACTAGCAGAAATCACCTCAGACTTCAAGAGTGATAGATACCGGACAGTGATCTGAGCCCATGACCTCAGGATGAATATCGGCTGAGATCACCTTGTCGGCCAATGAACTCGATACCAACACATAATCAATGCGCCAGCCGACGTTGCGCGCCCGAGCATTGGCCCAATGCGTCCACCAGGTGTAAAAGCCCGGCCCTTGGTGAAAAAGCCGCAGCGTGTCCACAAAGCCAGCCTTGATGAAATTGTCAAACCCTTGCCGCTCTTCGGCGGTGAAGCCTTTTTTACCAACGTTTTCCTTCGGTCGTGCCAAATCGTCCTCGGTATGCGCGACATTGAGATCACCGCAGAAAACAACCGGTTTTCGTTTTTCCAAAGCCTTACAATAGTCCAAAAAAGCCGGATCCCAGTGTTCAGACCGCAATGGTATACGCGACAAATCATCCTTAGCATTAGGCGTGTAGACGGTCACGACGAAAAATTTCTCATACTCGGCCGTTATGACTCGGCCCTCACTAGCCGCGTCACGAGTCTGCTCGTCAATAAAATTATATTTGCCGCTGAGCTCAATCGAAAAACCATTGGTTACTTCAATTGGCTCGGGACGAGTAAAAATTGCCGTGCCTGAATAGCCTTTTTTATCGGCCGAATGCCAGTATTCACGGTACTGCGGCAGGTCTATCTCAGCCTGCCCCTGCTCGGCCTTGGTCTCTTGCAAGCACAGTATATCCGGAGCATGCTGCTCGACAAAGGGCAAAAACGCTTCTTTGCGAATTACCGCTCGAATACCGTTAACATTCCATGAGTAAATTTTAATCCTTGACATAGCTACCTAATATTATATCTCAAGTCACGAAGTATAGGCACAAAAAAACAGATGGTCCGCTTAAAATTTATTTCGACCACCTGTTTTATAAAGTATCTGAACTGTTCAAAACATCATCCTTTCTGTTTATATTTTTACTTTTTTAATGCCAAGTCCTTAGTGCTGGTTTTTTCCGCCTTTAGGGCCCATTTGATAGCCATTTCGTCCAATATTTCGTCCAATGTCCTCGCGCTGTATACTCGGTTCTTTGGTCCGTGCTTATCTTTCTTAAGGTGACGACGCATTCACTTATCACCTCCCCTCTCATGTTATGACTTCACTATACGTTCTAACTCATACATAACGCAGTAATTTTTCTCACATAACTAGTTTTATATTTGAGACCAAAAAATAACTAGTGAAAAACAAAAAAGCCTTCGGCGCGCCCGCTATCCCTCGCTCCGAAAGCTTATGTCTCGCATGATACATCACTTCAAGCCTTACGCGCAGTTAAATTTTTAACTACTTAGGCTCTTTTTCGGTCGAATTATTATTAGCTACCGACTTGGCAAATAGCTTACGGAGTAAAGTAGCCAAGTATAGACCAACGGTCAACAATAATGCGTAAATCGCAAAGTAAACGGCTGTAAATATATTGATGGGGCATTTATTCGCCATACTAGCACCATGCAGTGCCTTTACCAGCTCTTGATCAGCTGGCGTGATATAGCCAAATGGATTAATTAAATCATAGCGGCACAAGCTTATCGAGCCCTTACCACGCATAGCAATCACGGTTAACACTGCCACCAGGACAATTTCTAAACCAATCAAGAAGTAGAAAAATTTTCGAGCGGTCATTTATTTAATGATACGGGCTCTCGAAAGAAAAACCAAATAAACTTATTGGATCCAGACTGGATTAAACTGGGAAAAATTGTTGTTACTAGAAAAAGCCGGATTAGTCGGGATCAAATCGACTAACACTTTAAACTCTTCCCCGGCGCTATTGATTTGATACATAACCTCGCCATACTTATCACCCTTGACTACAGCCCCGCTCATGATCAAATACTTACCGTCCGGCGAAAAAGTACCATCGAGCATATAAACCCCCGTGTTCATCGAGCCCGGAAAGCGGATGTCAGGGCTATAGCCAGCCGCGCCAAGTCGTGCCACAATATTATCTTTTAGATCGGCTTCTTGCTTGCCAGACTCTAAATTAAATATCTTGTGACGTTCAAAACTAGCCACCCGGCGACCGTCTGATGTCAGGGCTATATGCAAACTACCGGAGTCTTTGATTGTTTTAATCTCTTTTTTCTGGTCAAGATCATAAATGTGCACGTCCACGCTACCTTTGGCCGGAAATGAGCTGTAGGCTATTTTATTAGCGTGATCAAACCACTCTGGCGAACCCTCATTTTCGTTCGATGGACTAATGCGAGTGAATTTACCAGTACCGAGATCGACAACATACACGTTCAGGTCTTTGGGCGGATTATCGGCCGATTGACTGGCTTGCACCGCGACTTTCTTGCCATCCGGTGAGAATGTTGGCCGACTGATCGAATACAAACCCGCCACCGCTATTGTCTTTTTATCACCATTACTATTTACCAACGTCAATTCATTGCCGTTTGGATAAATTGCCCGATCAGCTCTTACGTCGAAGCCGCCTGGATTTAGGATAATCTCGCGCGGCAGTTGCCCATTATACTTGGCGAGCTTAGCACGGGCATTGTCCATATTGGGCAAACGATAGTAGACGCCACCACTAAAAGGCTTGGCTTTTTTCAGGAAGCGGTCGCTCGCCACATTCGTGGGTGACATATTATTAATCTGCCAAACCGCGAAACTTATCAGGGCGACAAAAGCAGCTAGCCCTGCCACGACTACTATTAATTTCTTCTTGCCGAGTTTTTTTAAGATCTGCAAAACACATCCTTTCCTGTATAACTAACTCAAAAAGGCAACTACAAAAACTTCGTCTGATTATAGGGCATCTGGTTTACTTTGAGAACCTTGAGCTTTTTAGAGGCTGGCTATTTGATAGCGCCCTCGTCAATCAGCAGCTGGCGCTTTTTCGCTTCGCCACCGCGGTTGTATGCACCGAGCGAGCCGTCGGCGCGAATCACCCGATGGCAAGGCACAGAAGCGTCGAAATTGTTCGCCATCAGCGTGCCGACCGCCCGCGCCGCGCCAGGATGTCCAGTGGCGGCAGCCACCTCGCCGTAGCTCATCGTCTGGCCACGCGGTATAGCCCGCACGACTTCGTGTACTCTATTGGCAAATTCACTCATATTTTTACCCCAATACTTGCTAAATCTTTCCTCAACTCTTCTATCCCATTATATACCACACCCCTCATGCCAAGCTTTCGGGCAGGCGCCACATTGGCAGGATTGTCGTCGATGAAGACAATCTGATCAGGTCTTACGCCGAGCCTATCAATCGCGATCTGGTATATCTGCGGCTGCGGCTTGATAAAGCCGACCTCACCTGAGACGACCACCTCATCAAAAATATGACGAATATGAAATTGATCAAATGCTATTTCGAGCCAATCAGTACTCGAATTTGTCACTAGTCCAATCTTGTAATACTTTTTGAGCCGAATAATATAATCCAAAAGCTCAGCATCAAGATCGGTATTTTGGCGAAAGTCACGCTCGATTTTACTTGCGGGTTGACCCGACAATTCGGCAAGACCGGTGAAAAAATCCGCCATGTTAATCTTGCCGCTATCGGTCCGACGGCCCAAATCAGCAAATTTTCCGACCCGTTTGAACTTGTTGTCACTCAACCAATGCTGATACTGGTCGACACAAATCACACCGAAAAAATCAAACAGGATCGCGGATATTCGCACGTAGATTTTACATCCAAGTAGCTAAAATAGCTGCCATCACCACAATCGCCACTAGATTGTAAGTCATATTCAAAACATACAGCTTACCTGGGCGGCCAGCAAATATTGTCTCACCAACACCGGTCGTAATTGAAAACCCAGCCCACAGCCAGAAGCCAAGCTGCGCGCCAGCCAAAACTGTATCGGCTCCGAGATAATCGACGAAGTGAGCCAGCACATAAGCAATCAAAAGGGCAGCGACAAATGTCAAGCCATAGCCATTAGCGGCATTGCCGCGTAAATTATCGCGATGCGGACCAACTAGCTTTTGCCAAGTTCTGCCAAACAAAACTGGTGAATACCACAGCGCGCCTATCACCATGTAAACAACGGCCGCCACAAAGACCGCCAGATAATTAATATTTGCTTGTAGCATGCGAAGTCTCCTTAATATAACTTAGTTGAATAATACGGCTAAAACGCTTATGTTGGCAAGCAAAATAACCTTATTTTTTAATGTGTTGATTGATATTTTTAACCTCTCCGAGCTTGACACGAAATGTCTCAAAACTGCCGCCGCGGCTAATCACTTCGACCTCCCCAGCCTCGAGCGTCTTCTTGCTGACCACGATTTGGGTCGGGATGCCAATAAGGTCCGCATCGGCGAATTTCTCGCCCGGACTAGAATCGGCACGGTCATCGAGCAAGCAATTATCCGCACCCAAGGCCTCGTAAATATCGCCAGCGGCCCGCCCGCATTCTTCGCCCGGCAGCACAACGATGTGGTAATCAAACGGCGCCACTGCTTCGGGCCAGACAAGCCCGCGCTCGTCGCTATGGTGCTCGACGATGACACCCATCACCCGAGAAATACCAATGCCGTAGCAGCCCATGATCGGGTATTGTTTTTGCCCCCTCTCGTCCGCGTAAGTCAGCTCAAAATCCTTCGCGAATTTCTGCCCCAGATCAAACACATTGCCGACCTCGGCCGATTTGGCCTCACGCAAGTTCCCTTTGCCGCAGCGCGGACATTTCTCGCCCGGTTTGACCTTGGCGATCTCATCCTCGACGCAAAAGTCGCATTTCTGACAATAATAAATCACGTCCTCGCCAGCCTCGGTCAAGACCTCAAACTCATACGATACTTTGTCGGAGAAATTCCCGCCCGAGGCTTCGGTGACTTTGGCCACTAAGCCAAGTCGGGCAAATATCTCGATATAAGCCTCTTTGACCCGCTCATAATAGGCATCAAAATCAGCCTGCGTGGCGTGAAAAGAATACATATCCTTCATATAAAATTCCCGCCCGCGCATGATGCCGGATTTGGCCCGCAGCTCGTCACGGTATTTCCAGTGGATTTGATAGACGCTCATCGGCAGCTGCTTGTAGCTTTGGATGCGGTTCAGCACCAGCGGCGTCACCACCTCTTCCTCGCTTTGCCCCAGGGCGTAATCGTGCCCAGTGCGGCTCTTGATCTTGAAGAGTACGTCGATCGAGTCCCAGCCGCCGGTGATTTGCCAGATGGATTTGGGGTGAAGAGCCGGCATCAACACCTCCGAAGAGCCCAGCTCGTTCATGCTCTCACGTACGACGTTTTCGATCCGGCGCAGCACTCGCAGACCGAGCGGCAAGTAGCTATAGACGCCGGCCATCAGCTGATCAACATAACCAGCACGGGTTAAGAGCTGGGCATTGACCGACTCGAGGTCTTTGGCAGTAGTTTTACTGGGACGCGTGAAAAGCTCGGTGAATTTCATAGCCCTATTATGACAGATAGGAGGGGGATTTGGCTAGGATTAGATTAGCACTCAAACGCCCGAAGAAACTCACAAGGCTGTTTTTTGATATACTTTCATAATGAAGGTAAAAATTCGACTGGCCAGAGAGAATGAGCTAAAGGCTATCCAAGATTTAAACTATCAGCTGTTCGTACACGACAAAGAGCACGACCCACTTCTTAATATGGACTGGCCATACGAGAGTGAAGGAACGAAGTACTTCAAAAGTCGCATTAGCGAAAAAGAAGGAGTCTGTTTTGTTGCGATAGTTGATAATAAAGTAGTCGGATATTTAGCCGGTTCAGTCACACCGTCATACCCATATAGAATTATCAAGAAGCAGACCGAGCTAGAAAACACATTGGTACTCGCTGAATATCGGAGTCAGCGAATAGGTGAACAGCTATTTGAGCAATTTATTCACTGGAGTGAAGAACAAGGAGCCGAGCGAATTAAGGTGAGTACAGCCGCTGGCAATACCCGGGCGATTAGCTTCTACCACCGAGTTGGTTTTGAAGATTATGGGCTAGAGTTAGAATATCCAATCGGTAAAAACCAGTTCTAAATCCCACCGCTCCCCCCTGCACACCTCAATCAGCAACCTATCTTTTGAGCACCAAGTTGATGGTAGTTACCTTAAAGACTTGGCCGGCAGAATTGCCTTACATCGTCCGATGTTGCTCAATTCGGCTCGCTAAAGTGCTATGATTGACGCATGACTGGCTACTTGCTCGCTTTTATTAGTTCGCTTTTCTTTAGTATTTACGTTGCACCTCGTAAGCTATCCAAGCTGAAACCTATTGAGTTTAGCCAACTAATGGCTATTGGTTATTTTACCAGCACGGTTATTCTTTACTTATTTAAGCCTGTGTTGGGCTTCCACGAAACCCTGTCGCCCACCCTTCTATTAGCAGTGCTTGGCGGTGCAATATGGGCAGCTTCTTTTGTAACCTTTGTTAAAGCCATTGATGTACTCGGACTTTCTCGCTCCAACCAATGGAAAAATCTACAAGGTCCAGTTGCGGCAATTGGTGGCTTGATTGTACTCAATGAAGTTCAAACTACTCAACCCGTTTTTGTTTTATTAGCAGCTTTGGCAATCTTTGCTTCGGCGGCTACGCTTACAATCTCTACTAGCAAGCAAGAAGCTCGTGCCAACTTACGAGGCGTTTATATGGCTGCACTTGCTGGGCTAGGATTTGGTACGACTGCTGTTATACAAAAACATGTAACTACGAATGTCGGCGTATATTCTCAGCAGGTTGTTTTGAGCTTCTCAATTATGGCAAGCATTGCCTTGTATCTGCTTATTACAAGACAGAAGCTGCCTCGAATTAAGCCTAGTGATAGGCAAACCCGACTAGGATTATTGGCTGGCATATTATACTTAGGAGCAAGTTTCTTTCAGCTACAATCCTATCGGTTTCTTCCAGCGTCTATCGCTTTTACAATCATTCAACTAAATGCTGTTTGGACAATTGGAATAGGCATTCTGTACTTCAAGGAAATACCGTTCAAAGAAAATCGCAACAGAATACTTCTTGGCTTAATACTCGCTATTGCTGGTATTCTCTTGCTCGGCTTAGCTCGCAAGTAGCTAGATACTATAAGCTTTTGAACAGCTGATCTAAGGTCATGCCAAGCGACTTGGCAATCTTGAATAGTGTATTACCCAAGCAGAATATTACCAAAAGCATACTAACTGGCGTAAGCAACTCGAACGATAAATTACCAGCTCAAGGCGTCAACATTCGTGTGCACTACTAGGCACATCCGAGAAACGGGATAAGACGTACTAAAATGTACGTCGAATGAGTATCGGAGGATGTAACGACGTAGGGTACATGAAGTTGGTGCCTCCAGAGATGTTAAGACCTATTTTCAAGAGTAAAGTACAAGGAAGCAGTGAGGAGCGGAATAAGTCGTAGTAGGAGCTACGATGAATGAGTACCGCAGCTGATGACTAAGTAATTTGCCTTGAAAATAGGCCGAAGTCAGGCGAGGCTCAGGCTTTCTTAGCCCGTGACGAAGCCCCCAACTTCTCATCCCCCACCCAGATCGCCACACCAAGACCAATGATAAAGAGGTGGCCGGCTACTTCGGTCGGACCGAGCAGCAGCGCCGTTAAGCCCATCAGCCCGGCCAGCATGGCCGCCACCAGGCGCGTACCAATTCGCAGCGCCAGCAGCACGCCAAAGAGCAATTCCATCGACCCGGCAAAAATGATAAACCATAGGTCGCTGACACCGAAAACCGCCAACAAATTCCAATGATGGGTCTGCAAAAACTTCTCAGCCAGCGCGAGATTGAATAATTTCTCCGTAAATGCCAGCACAGCCAGGCTCAGGCCGGTCAGGAAGCACCACGCCGGCAGGGCATAAGACTGATATTTTTTCAACGGCGCCTGAGCAGATCGCAAAAGCGCGTCCAAGCTCCACGCCCCGCTTCCCACTATAATCAAAAACACCGCCGCACCGGCGTACTCGAGATGCTCAAATAGGCCAAGCGGCGGACCATACAGACCGCTAGCCGCGTAAAGCAAAAGCAGGCCGATGGCGCTATAGCGAGTCGCCAGCCCCAGCGTCAGAAGCACGCCGAGGATGAATTCAGCCGCCAGTAAGCCGGTATTATCGACCGGCAGGTTGGGCGCGAAGAGTTGCCCTTGGAGCGAGAAAATCACCAAGCTCAAGCCGATCGTGGCACCAACGACGCTGGGCACAAACGGCCGCTTGGCCGCCAGCCGCTCGGCAATCGCCAGATTCAAGCCCTTAGCCCGCTTATCGACAAGCACGAAAAATGCCGCCCCGCCCAGGACAATCGCCAGCGACACCAGCCACTGCACGCCCGTGATCGCCACCGGCGCCACACTCTCGGCGTGCTCAAACCATTTCAAATGCGCCAGATACAATTGATTCTCGCTCCAGTTATTTTTTGACTAAAGTCTTGGCGTAGAATCCCGCCAAGATCGCCTGCACCAGCCCCATCAGGACATTGATCCCAGCCGTCGATGGACTGCTCCAGCCGGCCGCGAGGTAAAAATTGATATTCAAGATCACGCCGCAAACCAGCGCCGCCACTAGCAAGCTGCGGTAAGCTGGCTCGAGCCGCTTTTGCAGCAAATAATAAGCCCCGAAGACCACCAGCGCCACGCCGATCAACACTTCGCCGACTCGCACGAGATTGGCATAAAAATCAGGATTGGCCAGCACCGTGCCGCGCAGATAGTCAGCGTAAAAGCCGTGCGGCGTTTTAGCAGCAAATGCCCCGACCGTTTTCTCAAATCCGGTCACGAATTTATCCGAGGCGAATTTGCCCCAGCCGCTCATCAGCCACTCCACCGCCACCGCCCACTGGATCAGCACCAGCCAGCCGACATTGGCCCAATTTGTTGATACTTTTTTCTTCGCCATTTTGATAAGTCCTCGCTTATTTATCGTCATCTCTATTTTAATACAAGCATAAACGTTTTAGAATAGTATTATTAATCTCGGAGCGCCAGTGTCAGACAAAATTGAACAAATCAAAAGTTTTTTCCAGGGCGAAGTCCTAACCGATCAGAAGACCCGCTCGACCTACAGCCACGACACCAGCCTGTTTGAGGTCACGCCCGAGGCAGTGCTTTTCCCCAAGGACATCACCGATGTCAAAGAGCTGGTCAAATTCGTCGCCAAAAATAAAACTGACAACCCCGATCTGTCGATCACAGCTCGATCGGGTGGCACTGACATGTCCGGCGGCGCGATCAACGACTCGCTGATCTTGGTCTTTGAGCGCCATTTCAAGCACATCGGACCTGTCCGCGGCGATCGGATCAACGCCCAGCCGGGTGTCTATTACCGAGATTTTGAGCCGGTCACGCTGCGGCACAAAAGACTGATGCCTTCTTACCCGGCCTCGCGCGGCATTTGTGCTCTCGGCGGCATCGTGGCTAATAATTCGGGGGGCGAGAAATCCTTAGCTTATGGCAAGACGGAGAATTATGTCGCTAGTCTGAAAGTCGTGCTCGCAGACGGCGAGGAGTACAAAGTCAAGCCGCTCAAAGGCGAGGCATTGCAGAAAAAATTAGCCCAAAAAGATTTCGAAGGTAAAATCTACCGCCAGATTTTCGACCTAGTCGATAAAAATTATGATTTGCTAAAATCCTCCAAGCCGCGAGTCAGCAAAAACTCGACCGGCTACCTGCTCTGGGATATCTACGATCGCGAAACTGGCGTCTTTGATCTGACCAAGCTTTTCATCGGCGCTCAAGGCACGCTGGGGCTTGTCACCGATATCGAATTCAAGCTGGTCGAGGCCCAGCCGCACTCCGGGCTGCTGGTCGCGTATCTACCTAATCTCGACCACCTCGGCGACATCATCAAGACGGTCGTGGCCACGAGACCAACAAGTTTTGAGACCTTCGACGATCACACTTTCGGCCTGGCGATTCGCTTCTTCCCGACTTTCCGCAAGACGCTTGGCTGGCGCGAATTTATCAAGCTGGCGCTGTCGCTGATTCCCGACGTGTTGATGCTGTATAAAGGCATGCCCAAGCTCATCATGCTGGTCGAATACGAGGGCAAAAACACCGCCGAGATCAAAGTCAAGCTCGACAGCTTGCGCGAAGTGCTCGAGCCCTTTGACATGGCCACCCAAGAGGCCGAGACCGAGGCCAAGAGCAAGAAATACTGGCTGATGCGTCGTGAGAGCTTTAATCTGCTGCGCAAAAATGTCAAAAACAAGCACACCGCGCCGTTCATCGACGATCTGGTGGTGCCGCCCGAGCACATGCCCGAATTCCTGCCCAAATTACGTCCGATCCTCGAAAAATACGACCTGCTCTATACCATCGCCGGCCACATGGGCGATGGCAATTTCCACATCATCCCCTTGATGGATCTGACCAAAAAATCAGAGCGCGACAAGATCACCAAGTGCATGGAGGAAGTCGATGATCTGGTGATTTCATTCAAGGGCAGCTTGTCGGGCGAGCACAACGACGGACTGATTCGCGGGCCGTTTCTCTCGCACATGTACCCGCCCAAAGTGATTAAATTATTCCGTGACGCCAAGCACATCCTCGATCCGCACAATATTTTCAATCCGCACAAGAAAGTCGACGCCCGCTGGGACTGGTCGTACCGCCACATGCGCGACCATTTTTAGAGAAAGACTTTCTAAACTCCCCTCTTCGTAATACTATTAAATTATGAAGAAATGGCTGCCGGTCATCATCCTAGCTTGTGCGCAGTTTATCATGGTGCTCGATAGCACGGTGATGAATGTCTCGATCTCGGCCGTCGTCAAAGACCTGAACACATCCGTGTCGGCTCTGCAGGCCGCCATCACTTTTTACACCCTGACGATGGCCGCGCTGATGCTAACAGGCGGCAAACTGGGCGATATCTTAGGTCGCCGCCGAGCTTTTGTGATCGGCTCGATCATCTACGCGGTCGGCTCGTTTATCACTGCCATTAGCCCCAATATCGGCACGCTTTTTGCTGGCTGGTCGATCGTCGAAGCCCTGGGCGCTATCTTGGTCATCCCGGCCATCGCGGCTTTGGTGGCGATGAATTACACCGGTCGTGATCGAGTGGTGGCTTACGCCATAATCGGTGGCATTTCCGGCGCGGCAGCGGCCGCCGGACCTCTGATCGGCGGCGCTATGACGACGTATTTGTCGTGGCGCTACGTCTTCTTGGCCGAGACCGTCATCATGGCAATCGTGCTTTTATTCGTCAAATTGATCGCCGACAAAAGCAAGCCGTCGAGTCTTGCGATCGACTGGCCAAGCGTCGGGCTCTCAGTCGTCGGCATGACGATGCTGGTCTTTGGCCTTTTGCAAAGCAAGACTTGGGGCTGGATCACACCGATCAACACGCCGCAAATCAATGGCCGGGCGATCGCACCGCTAGGGATATCGCTGGTGGCCTATCTTCTGATCGGCGGGGCGGCGATCCTGTGGCTGTTTTACCGCCGCTGTCAAAAGCTCGAGGCGACGGGGCGTAATCCACTGCTTTCCGTCTCGATGCTCTCAATCCCCAGTCTGCGCTCGGGTGTCTCATCTCTAGCCGGCCAATACCTGATCACGGCGGCGATTTTCTTCGTCATCCCGATCTATCTGCAGATGCTGCTCGGACTCGATGCCCTTGAGACTGGCATGAAGATCTTGCCGCTGTCGATCGCTGTCATCATCGCCTCGATGGGCGGCTCGCGGCTGATCAACAAATATTCGCCCAAGCAAGTCGTCCGGCTCGGCCAGCTCGCCCTGGTGGCGGGAGCTTTCTTGCTGATCGGCGCTATCAATCCGCAGCTTAAGGGTTTTGCATTTGGCCTTGGCATGTTCATCGTCGGCACCGGGCTGGGGCTGCTGGCATCGCAGCTCGGCAACGTCATCATGTCCTCGGTACCGGAGAAATTATCCAGTGAAGCGGGCGGCACTTCGGGAACAGCTCAGAACCTCGGCTCTTCGCTCGGCACGGCTCTCATCGGCTCGATCATGCTCGCCAGTCTAGCCGGCCAATTCGCGGCGACCGTCAATGCCAGCCCCGACATTCCGCAAAATGTCAAAACTACCATTAGTCAAAATGCCAAAGCCAAGATCCAAATCGTGCCAATCGCGGAAGTCCCGGCCATCGCTCAAGAAGCCGGCCTTGACCTTGATCAAGCTCAAGCCGTAGCCGATGCCTATGCCACCGCCCAGGTCGGAGCCTTGAAAAAATCAATGTTTTTTATCGCCGTTTTGGCCCTACTGATGATCGGCGTGTCGCGCTTTATCCCCAATAAAAAACTCACCTAAGACCTGCCAGGTAAGTTTTTTAATTTACTAACTAGCCGAGTAGCTTGGCTTTTTGAGCCGCGAACTCTTCCTCGGTCAAGATGCCTTGATCGCGAAGACCGGCTAGCTTTTGCAATTGCTCGACCATGTCATCGCCGCCAGCAGCGGGCGCGGCCGGAGCGGGGGCTTGAGCTTGCTCCTCGGCCGCCCAGCGATTGGCTTGACGACGTGAGACTCGATTTGATACAGCAGTGGCGGTACCGGCTACAACAGCCGTTCGCGCCATACCTCGTAAAAGTCCTGGCATGATTATTCTCCTTTCTCGTTATCTAACTCAGCAGTAGCGTCGGGGTGGATCCGCCCTTCGGCCACCAGCACGCCATTGGCATCCAAGATGGCTTTTTTGAGTGGTTTCGCCCAGAGCTGCTCGACCGCCAAAAGGCCAGCCGCAGTGTTGTTTTCCAGCAGCTCCGCCATCTCATCGATGTCATCCGCGTCTACCAGATCCGAATCGCCTTTGTATTTTTTCACAAACGTGGCAGCGTACTCATCGCCCAGATCGGCAATATTTAATTTTTCGACATTGCCGTCTTTGTCTTTGACGATCGCAGCCAAGGCCACTAGGGCAATAACACCGTCATCTATCGCTCCGGCGATCGCCTTTAAGATACTGCCATCGAATTTATTGCCTTCGAAGCCAACAATAATATAATCAATCGGTCCGCGCATAACCTGCCTCCTCTGTTATTAATACTACCCACTTGATGTTATTATCTCACGCAACAGCCATCCGCGCGAGTTATCGTCGCTAGTGCCCCTCGAACGGTAACGGGGCGTTAGAACACAAGCTTTATCGTTCGAGCATACATGAGAATCTCCCTCCCCATCACCCTTAACTCGTTTCAGTATCTACTTCTTTTCTTTCTGAAAGGCTTCGCCTTTCATGGGTTTGACACTTTTGATGAGCAAAAGTGTCGCAAAACTCACGACCAGGACACAAACACTGAGTAAGAATAGCTGCTTGGCAGTCTAGTTCTCACAAACTCATCCCGATAAATCGGGATTCAAACATGTTCGAACTTTCGCTTACAGCGAACCGACTGCCAAGCAGCTATTCTCTTCCGGTTTGCTTTATGGTCGAAATAATAAATTCAATAATGTATTTATTCCGAGCCTTGGAGTGAGATAGAAAGGCAGGAGTAGGATTGGTAGCGGTCCGCTGCAAGAGCGGACGGCGAGGACTGTTTGAAGCTCGATTTGTTAAAATCGAGCGAGTTCCGCAGCCGAACTGTCAATTCTAACTCTTGCCGCTTCTCACTCGAACGACGGCTCGAGGCTTTGGCGCCACCTTTCTAGAAAGGTGGCAAATGAATTGAAAGGCGAAGCCTTTCAAAGGAAAGCAGTTCTCGTCGATCTACGGCCTCCTCGAACGGCACGGGACTCTCGAATTATACCGTCATTAGTACGGGCTGTGGGCCGGTGTATGCGAGCTGGCAGGATCTTTGCCGGAATCACCCAGTGGCTTGATTATATCCGGCTGCTTATCACCCTCGACTTCAAGAATGGCCCACGCGCCTTTGTTCATGCGCGCTAAGGCGTGATCGACCAGGGTGTATTTGCCGGGTGCGTCGAGCCTGAACTCGACGATGGTCGCCCCGCCGGCTGGCACGATCGTCGACTGGACATTTTTGAATACCGCCGAGCCGGGGCCCATGGCCGCCTCTGGATAAACGGTGTCGAATATTTCGCCAATGACGTGGAAGCTGGAGATGAGATTGACCCCGCCATTGCCGACATACATGCGCACCCTATCCCCCACTTTGGCCTTCATGCGCGGCGTGGTTTCGATTCGACCATTAAACGTCACATAAGTCGGATTGCCGTCCAAAAGCGCCTGCGGATCAAAAGCCAGCAGACCCTTTTTGCCAATACCACCGCTTGTGTAGAGCTCGCCCTGGACGATGTAGAATTCTTTGTCGACTTTGGCCATGCCCTCTTTGGGCTCGACCAAGATCAGGCCGTACTGGCCGTGCGAATTGTGCACTGAGACATTTGACGTGGCGCAGTGATAGATGTAGAGCCCCGGCGCGAGCGCTTTCCACGCAAAGCCCTTGGTCTCGCCAGGTGCGACGTTGGTCAACACCGCCCCGCCGCCCGGTCCGGTGACCGAGTGGAGATCGATGTTGTGGCTATGCAGGCTAGATTTGTCATTGGTGATCGTCGCCTCGACCATGTCCCCTTCGCGCACCCGCAGCATTGGTCCGGGCACTTGATCGTTAAACGTCCAGTAATTGTTATAAATGCCCTTGGCCACCTCGGCGATGACTTCTTTGGTAGTAAATGAAATCTTCACCGTCTCAGGCGTTTTGCGGGTGATCGGAGCGGGCACGGCATTGGGATCAGCGCCGATATCATCAATGCGCTCGAATTTCTTAGACTGGGTCAGAAAATCCCATAGATTAACCAGCGGTAGTGAGGGCGGATTTTGATCGGAAGCGGCCGAGTGCATAGTCGGCGGCATGGCAAAATGCAACGGATACGGGAAGCGGCCATAGATGACTAGACCAGCCGCCACAAGCAGCAGTACGACCAGCCCGACACCCAGGAAAGCCTTTTTGCCGGTAAATAATTTTTTCCGCACCCAGCGCCAGGCGCCCAGCCGAAAGAGTATCAATACCGCCGCGCCGGCTAGCAAAGCCCAGCCGATTATTTCCAATATTAAATATTTGTACATACCCACTCCCTGAATAATAAAATGCTTATGTATTTATTATAGCACTTGGCCCAAAACTTTATTTAATCCTTTTCTTTTGATCACAAATCTGATATATATAAGTCGGCACTTTGAGCCCACAACAAAAGGAGCAGGATGAATGTGCGTGTGACCTGTCCGGACTGTGGCGACCTAATAATCAATGCCCGTGACATGCTTGTGACCACCAACACTGACACCGGGCAAGCCAGTGTTAGCTTCAAGTGCAATCAATGTGGTTGCCGCTCAACCCGCGAGATCGCAGAAAAGATACTGCGAAATCTAATCAAGGCGGGTACGCCTTCTCGTACCTGGCACTGGCCGGCAGAACTGTCAGAACCGCGACCAGAGGGCAAGCCACTCAACCGAGCTGATCTCATCGACTTCCACCAAGCACTGTTAAGCGAGAGGTGGGTCGAGGCAAGTATGCGTGAATGTCGCGCCACTGCTAAGAAGTTCGAAACCAAACAATGACTGCGGGCTTACCGCGGTCACGTCTTAAAGGGCCTGGGGAAATCCAGGCCCTTGCCTTTTATGTAGTTGCCACAAAAAATAGTAAACTCGACTAGCCAAATATAATCATAAAGGTCGAGCCTTTATTGACCGTGCTCTTAACTTGCAATTGCGCCTTGTGCAGCTTGGCGATTTTTTGCGCGATCGACAAACCCAAACCGTGCCCATCAATATCATTTTTCGAACGCGACCTATCGGAGCGGTAAAAACGCTCAAAAATATGTGCCCGATCAGCCTCTGCAATCCCAACACCCTCATCACGCACCGATATGACAACTTTGCGCGCGTTAGTACCAGCATGGATAAAAACTTTTCCGCCCGGCGGCGAGTATTTTATGGCATTATCAAGCAAAATCACTACTAGCTCCACCAGGCTAACTAAATTACCCGTCACAACATGTGAGCGCTTGGAAGTATTAGTCAGCTCTACTCCCTTGTGCTTAGCAACGGCAGCCACCTGACTGAGCGCTCGTGCTAAAATCTGGTCCGTTTGTACCGACTCCAATGGCAGCTCACCATCGATTCGGGCAAGTTTGAGTAAGCCGTCAGACAGGGCGGTCAACTTACTCAGTTCCTCCAGGTTGCTTTTCAATAAATCGAGAGCCTGCGCCCGACTAAGCTTGGGGTCACGCAAAGCCACCTCAATCTCGGTTTGCATAGCAGCGATTGGTGTACGCAGCTCATGGCTAGCATCGGCGCTAAAACGCGACTGAGCATCGTGAGCTTCTTCGATCGGTTGTAAAGTTTTGCGAGCCAGCAGATAGCTAGCAAGACCGCCAATAACTAAAATCACTATATTGGTGTTAATCAGGTTAAAAACAATATGCGCTCTGGCCTCAGACAATTGCTGCTCGCGCATTTTGATAGTCTGCGGGTCGTGCATGATACCGCGAAAACGTGGCGTGTTATCGAGCAAGGCAATCTGACCCATCATGGTATTGGTAATTTCACTATTAGCCGCCCGATAAATATTGAGGCTAAAAAACAGGCTAATAACCATGATGATTACCAAGTATATGCCAGTCAACTTTAAAGTGGCCGAAGTAAACATAATCTATTTTGTTCCAAATTTATAGCCAAAACCACGCTGGGTGCGAATGAGCGCCGGACCTTCGAATGGTTTGTCTATTTTGCCGCGTAAGTAGCCGATGTAGACCTCGACCGTATTGGGCAATATATCGGCGTCATAATCCCAGACATGGGCGATAATATTTTCTTTTGTTAAAATCCGATCGGGATTGCGCATCATGTACTCGAGTAGCGCGAATTCTTTGCTGGTCAAATTGACTAATCGACCGGACCGCTTAACGGTAAAATTCACCGGGTCGAGCACAAGATCGGCGTATTGCAGTTCGCTTCCTTGGCTCTCCGGCGCGCGGCGCAAGAGAGCCCGGATACGTGCCAACAGCTCGGTAAAGGCGAATGGCTTGACTAAGTAATCATCAGCCCCCATATTAAGCCCCTCCACGCGATCGACAATCTGATCTTTGGCCGTCAGAAAAAGTACCGGCGTGTGAATGTTCGCTAGGCGCATCCGCTTCAAAATACCAACCCCATTCACTTCGCCGGGCAGCATGCGGTCAAGCACCACCACGTCATATTCTTCATCTAGCGCCATAGCCAGCCCCTCATCTCCATCATAAGCCACGTCAACGGCGAATTTTTCCTGGACAAGACCCTTCTTGATGGCATTAGCGATCTTGTGCTCATCCTCCACGACTAAGATTCTCATAACTTAAAATATACACTATTTAGGCTGATAAATAGCTTAAAAATCAAACCGATATATCGCGCCGACTGAATGCAACTGCCCCAACAACAGCCGATGCGATAGCCAGCCCACCCAATACCGCCATCGAGACCATATCTAGCTCGCCCTTGACCAACGCGTCGCTAGGTACGTAGTAATTAAAAATCGAAGCGTATTTGAGCTTTTCAGCCGACTCGACCAGGCCAGAGACTACATTGATCACGTACATCGCCAAAAGTCCGCCGCCAATCACAAAGTAAACTGTACTGCGCTCACTGACGAAACTCGCTACCATAAACCCGACCGATACGATGGCCCAGCCGAACAAAAAGCTCAAAAAACCCACCCGCCAGAAATTAGCCGCGTTAAAATCTACGTCAGTAATCTGGGCAATCGGAAAAACCACCAAGATCGAGGCAACGCAAAACAGCAGCAATATAACCAATCCGGCCGTGTACTTCGACCAATACAACTTCAGTCGAGTCAGCGGCAACGATAATAGTACGGCCATCGTGCCCTTCTCGATCTCGCCGGCAATAGTTGAGCCAGCGTAAGACAGCATCAAAAGTATCACCATGATTGGCCAAACAAAACTAAAATGTTCAGCCGCGATGTAGCCCTCGAGAGTGCTAATCTGCAGCTCCTCGATATTAAAAGCCTCGAGCAAGGCCTTAGGGTAAGCCTCTAAAAGTTCGTTGAATTTAGCCGATTCCTTCTGAAAACTTGGAAAGATGCCAATATACATCCAGACAAAAGCCGCTGCTATTACACAGTAAGCCAAGATCGACCAGCGTTTGATGCGTAGCTCTTTGCGAATGGCCGCTAAATACTGCTGGTTCATTGGTAGAACCTCATAAATACGTCCTCCAAACTAGCGTGACTAATATCTATGTCACGTATCGGATGGCGCAGCAGACGCGTGAGCAGAACGTTCAAGTCGCCATGGACATGCAATTCCAACTCCTTCTTAGAGCTGCTTTTGATGTCAACTTTGTCAATTTGGTAGTCACGGATATTATAAGTGGTCGCGAAAACAACTTTGACAATATGCATTTGCATACCACGTACACTTTGCATGCTTTCACTGGCAACAATCTTACCTTCACGAATTATTCCCACCCGATCGCAAATCTGCTCCACTTCGGCCAAATTGTGCGACGACATAAAAACAGTCTTACCCTCACGACGTAATTCGCGTAGAATCGAGTAAATTTCTTGCTGTAAGATTGGGTCAAGGCCGCGCGTTGGCTCGTCAAGGACCAAAAGATCAGGCTCGTGCATCAGCGCCAACACCAGGGCGAGCTTCTGCTTGTTGCCAGAAGACAAATGGCGAACCTTGGGCCGCAAGTCCAGATCAAATCGACTGACTAATTGATCGGCCACGCCGCGACTGCCGTGCATCGTCGCGATGAACTTAATGTGCGCATTGCCACTCCAATTGCCATACAGCACACTATCGGCCGAGAGAAAACCGATCTTATTTTTGTAGTTAATATCAAGTCGGTCAAGCGGCTTACCGAATAATTTCACCGCCCCGCCAGTGGGCCGTATAAAATCCATCAGGCAGCGAATCGTAGTTGTCTTACCGGCCCCGTTTGGCCCCAGAAATCCGAAAATCTGACCTTTTTCAACCACCATCGAGACATTATCGAGTGCCAATTTGCTACCAAATTGTTTGGAAACTTTTTTTAGCTCGATGATCGCGGCTGCCATACTATCTCAATGATAGTCCCCCGCGCTAACTATCACAAGTGCCAACTGCGACCCGGTGCAACTAGATAATTTAGTCTTCCCAAGGACTCATCAGCTGCAAATAATTCCCATCCGGATCGGCCAGGGTCGCCAGCCAAGTCTTGGCATCATTGGCCATCTCCGGCTGATACGGCTTGGCCACGACCACCGCTCCGGCGGACACAAGCCGCTCAAATTCAGCCTTAACGTCGTCAGCCGCAAAGCTAATCATCATCCGCTGCGGCTGCGCACTTTGGCCGCTGACCTCCGAGTGCGGACCGATCACGATATTAAATTCTTTCTCGCCAAAGCCGTACCAATCGCCATCATGCCAGCCTGGCTCACCCAATATTTTTGTATAAAACTCGGCCAATTTTTTCGAATCAGCCGTCCCTAGTATTACACCGCTTAATTTCATCACCCGCTCCTTTCACTTAATTTAAATAAGGGCAATAGTAGTCTTTTTTGCTTGTTCCTCGCCGCGCCCGCTAACAAAATCTTAAGCTACTTGCGCCAGGCCGATGACGTAATTTTTACCATAATGCTTGGCGCACTTCGGGCAGGTGGTGTAGAAAAAGTAGGTTTGCTGGCTAGTTTTACCTTGAGATTTGACGTAATCAAGCAGGCTCTGATGCCACTGCTTGGCGTTAGCAAACGGTCCTTCAAAAACTTTGCTCAAGTATTCGCCACTCAGCTCGACATTGTCCGCGCCCTCGACCGGCTTACTGACGGCGTACAGCTGCTCGGCTTTCCAGGGTGAAATCTCGCAGCTCAATATCATGACCTCTTGCGGCGGCATCTGGGCGCCGGCTGCCTCGGCCGCCTTTTGCAGCTGCGTCATGACACTGCTCATATTCAGCGGAATATGCATCAGACTACGAGTATAGAGCCGAATAAAGCGTTTATCCTCGAATTTGACCGCCGTTTCGTCCCAATTTTTGGTGTCCGGTACGGCGCAGCAACCAGTTTCGTTTCTGTCCGTATAAGTGGCAGGTAGGCTCATTATACTTACTCCTTCTTATACTTCTATTATACTCCCCTCTGTAAAGAGCCGCTTGCAAACCCTAGCTTCACCGCGGACGGCTGAAGTTAAAATTTTCAAGACAAACTAAAAAACGAGGTGCTTATATAAACTACCTCGTTTTCTAGAGCCAGGATCTAGAAAACCTGGGCGAGAATCCAGATTACCACCGCGACGCTGAGCAAGAAAATACTCAAGCCGACCGGCGAGCCCCAGCTAAACCACGAGCCCCACGAACGCCAGTGTTTTTGCGACCGTTCGTACCAGTCGAGCTGTTCTTCTGATGTCATTTTTGCCATAGCATGACTCCTTCATTAGTTGATGTGAGTCTCTATAGTATGTTGGCCAGCTGGTAGTTGTTCTATGGAGTTAGGCTACCGTGATCGCTGGACTTAATAACTATCGTTATTATAGCAAAATAGCAGCTAAAAATCCTTGCAAGTTTTATCGCTCCGGCGGGCGATTGAACCACTATCACTGATGGTGAAGTTAAAATTTTTACACAAATTCGGCTACCATGTAGTATTATTGAGTAATGTCAAAAGATAAAAATACTGTCATCGATGTCAAAGGCCTCAAAAAATCCTACGGTAAGACCGAGGTCCTGCGCGGCATCAGCTTTCAGGTGAAGCGCGGCACCATGCTGGCACTGCTTGGACCTAACGGCGCCGGCAAAACCACCACCGTTCGCATCCTAAGTACGCTACTGAAATTCGATAAGGGTACGGTAACGATTGAGAATCATGACGTTAAAACCGAAGCTGACAAAATCCGCAAAATTATCGGCTTAACCGGCCAGTCCGCCGCTGTCGACGAGCTGCTAACTGGCCGAGAAAATTTAATTATGATGGGGCAGCTATATCGTCTGACCCGTAAAAGTGCCAAGGAGCGGGCTCAAGAACTACTAGAAGATTTCGATCTCGTCCAAGCCGCCGACCGAACGGCCAAAACGTATTCTGGCGGTATGCGTCGACGACTGGATCTGGCAGTTAGCCTAATCGCCGCGCCACCGATTATTTTCTTAGACGAGCCGACAACCGGCCTTGACCCGCGGTCGCGACTAGCGATGTGGGATATTATTCGACGGCTATTGGACGTTGGCACGACCATTTTATTAACGACTCAATATTTAGAAGAAGCTGACCAGCTAGCCGATCAAATCGTGCTGATCGACGGCGGCAAGGTAATCGCTGATGGCACCGCCAAAGAGCTCAAAAGCAAGCTTGGCCAAGATAGGCTTGAAATAACATTTGGCGACACGGCGGCACTGAGTAGAGCCAAAGAGTTGCTAAGTAAACGCGTCATTAGTACCGATGAAAAAGAAAACTCAGTTCAAATCATCATTCGAAACACTAATAAAGACGTTAAAGATGTACTTAATACCCTGGGTGAGCACAAAATCCATCTTGAATCGCTGGCCGTTCATAAGCCGACGCTTGACGATGTGTTTTTATCACTAACCGGCAAACATTCTGGCACAACCAACGAGGAGACTAAAAAATAATGTCCGCTAAATTACAGTTCAGCAAAAAGCCGGTGTTTATCACGTCGATTAGTGATTCTTTGATCATGGTAAGACGCAGCAGCCTGCACATCATCCGCAACACCGACCAGCTGCTGGGGACATTTTTTCAACCGATTATGTTCTTGGTTTTGTTCGCGTCAGTCTTTGGTGGCGCGATCGAAAAAGCCTTGCCGCCAGGTGTGAATTATCTAGACTACCTAATGGCTGGTATCATTGTGCAAACCGTCGCCTTTGGCTCGACAACGACCGCGCTCGCCATTTGCAATGACCTGCAAAAGGGCATTGTCGACCGCTTTCGCTCGCTGCCGATGAGCAATATCGCCGTGCTCAACGGCCATGTGATATCCGATTTATTCAGAAATACGATCTCGACAGTCGTTATGCTTTTGGCCGGACTGGTCATTGGCTTTCGATCGAGCGCCAGCTTGGCAGACTGGCTGGCAATCGCCGGCATACTACTGCTTTTTACATTCGCTTTTTCCTGGCTAGCCGCTATTATGGGCGTGCTGGCCAAGAGTATCGAGGGCGTGCAATGGTTATCATTCGTGATCATTTTTCCGCTGACATTCGCCAGTAGCGCGTTCGTACCAGTCGAGGGCATGAATTCGGTCTTACGCGCTTTTGCCGAGAATCAGCCGATTACTCAGGTGGTCAACGCCGTCCGGGCATTAATTCTAGGTACACCGATTGGTAATTACGGCTGGTTGTCGGTAGCCTGGAGTCTGGGCATTCTCGCCGTATCAATGCCAATCGCCACCTATTTGTATAATCGCAAGACAAGCTAAGCAGCCTTGTTGAAGTCAAAAACTAAAAACAAAACTACCCCGCTTAACTCGTTACGGGGTAGTTTTTGTGAGTATCGAAACCTCAACTTTTAAAAAGTAGCGGCCTAGCGCATCATGCCACCTGGGCCATGATGACCACCCGGGCCACCGTGTCCCATACCACCTCCGCCAAACATCAGATATCCAGATGGGATGTTATTGTCCTTTTCCCAAGTCGCAAGCTCGCTTTTGAGCTTATCCATTTCAGCCTTGCGTTCTTCCATTAGCTTTTGCCATTCGGCCTCAGTTTTGTCCTTCAGCTCATCACGCTTGTCCTTATTGGCTGCTCGCTTAGCTTCGAATTTAGCCGCCAGTTCTTTGTGCTTGGCTAAAATCTTCGACTTCTGCTCTTCGGTCAGCTTGCCATCTTTGACCGCTTGAGTCAGTTTATCTTCATAGCGAGCCTCCATTTCGGCCTTACGCTCAGTTTTGTCCTGATCAAACACCTTCTGGACATCATCTTTATTTAGATTGAATTGCTTAGCGATTTTATCAACCAGCGTATTGCCATCGGTGGTCGAATTGGCCAGAGCCGAGGTTCCAACCGCGCTTAGGCCGACTACGCCAATGGCGCTAGCGATTAAGATTGATTTTTTGACTTGCATGCGTTACTCCTACTTATTAACAACTACGTCATCAATATAATGATGTAGTCTGAGTAAATGCTTAAAAGCAAAGTGCCTCGCAATATGGAGGCACCATGGCTTCGAAGACTCTAGATTAATTTAAGGCCTTAGGCTTCTTTGAGTTCACCACCGTGGACAGTGAGAGCGTAGATTACTAGTATATCAATGACGATTATGATAATTGACCAAACCGGATACGTGTTCATATAGGCAAGGTTAGCAATGGCACTAATAGTAGCGATCAGGATTCCGACTATCCTAGCCCACATTGAGCCGTGCATAACAGAAAAGCCAGCCACCAGCACGATAATGCCAATTAAGAGATGAATCCAGCCCCAGGTGGTGAAATTGAGCATCAATAAATTGTGCTCAGTCACAACCAGCCACTTGTTATTAATTAATGCGGTTAGCCCAGCAATTGCCTGGAAGATGCCAAGTATTATCATCATAAAACCGGCAAAGAACACCCAGCCAGTCCAGCTAGATACCTCATTATTTTTCGTTGGCATTTTTAAGACCCCCTTATCTTATAATCTTAAGTTCATTATCTTCCCGGTCTACAGGAGTGTCAATATACAATTAATACACTGGGTTCTAATTAATTTGTAAGTTATTACAATGACAGTAATGCTTGGCTGGGACGGAAGGGGTCGAACCTTCGATCTCCTGAGCCAGAATCAGGCGCCTTACCACTTGGCCACGTCCCATCGTCCAAGTCAGCTGCAGCTTATCGCAATAATTGATACAATTATTACTCACAGCTTACGCTGACTTCTCCTCTCAAATTAATAAACGGCTGCCTTATGGCCAGCCTCGGTTTATTAATTTGGATTATCGATTTAAACTCAACAACCCCGCCCATTTTAGCAAATTTGACCTGAAATATCCAGACTAGTCGGCTCGAATCTACAAAAAATAAATGATTAAAAAATGATTAAAACGGGAAGCACCCCCGGAAGTCTTGCTCCCGGGGGTGCTTTGATGCCGAGGATTACTCCTCAGCTATCGAAGCCCAGTCTCAACTGGACAGTTGACTGCTAACCAGTCACGATGCTGATCAGCACTTGGAAAAGCCACAAGCGTGGCAGTTCATGCAGCCCTCCTGAATGGCCAAGGCGGCTGCACCACACTCGGGGCAGAGATCGGTATCGATCGAGTCGAGAATCTCACGCTGCTTGACAACCTCGGCCACGTCCGAGTCGCTGGGAACGAACTCGTCTTCGATGGCCAAGTAGTCACTTGAGGAAAGTAGCTTCTCCAGGACCTTGGCCAGCGCGTCAGGAACCGAGGATACCCGGTTTGGACCGAAGCCAATCGACTCACGACCACCGATTCCCCTGAGCTGTTCGATCACTTCCGGCAACGGCGTACCGCGCCGGAAGTGGAGTGAAGCCAGACGCCCAATGGCCTCAGCCATCGAGGTGATATCACTTCCCGCCTTGCCGATCACCAGGAAAACATCGAAGATGTTGCCCCCTTGATCGATACTGGGAAAGACCGTCATCGTGCCATGCGGAGTCTTGATCGACATCCGGCGCGCAGGCATATCATCCGACGGAATGGGCTGAGATCCTTCTGGTCGAAGTTCGTCCAGCGCCTCGCTCGAGATGCCTGCTTTGAGCACCTGCTTCTGGTTCTTGCTCTGCTTGGAGCCATCGCGGTAAACCGTGATACCCTTACAGCCAAGCTCGATTGCCAGTTCGTAGACCTCACGTACGTCCTCCACCGAGGCCGACTTCCTGAGGTTGACCGTCTTGGAAACAGCATTGTCAGTGAAGGCCTGGAAAGCAGCCTGCATCTGAACATGACCCTTCGGTGAGACATCGTGAGCACCCACGAAGAGGTTGCGCATTTCCACTGGCACGTCAGGGTGCTGAGCATTACCAGTCTGGCGCAGATGACCCTGCAGATCTTCCGTCCACCAACCGCCACGCTCGGCAGCCTCGACGAACATGGGATTCGTCTCCAGATGCTCGAAGCCTGCCTGATCACGCTTGATGGCCAGAGCATATAGCGGTTCGATCCCACCAGAGCAGCCGGCGAAGATCGAAATCGTACCGGTCGGAGCAATGGTGGTCCGAGTGGCGTTGCGCATCGGCCGACCCTCCGGCCTGCCCTCTGCCAGTTCGCCACCAGGCCCGTAGACACTCCGCTCCCAATTGGGGAAGTTGCCACGCTCGAGCGCCAGGCTTTCTGACGCGTTGTCGGCCTCGGTCTGTACGAACTGCATCAGCTCACCCGCCAGCCGCAGTGCCGCCTCGCTCTCGTAGGGAATGCCCAGCTTGATCAAGGCATCAGCCCAACCCATGACACCGAGGCCAATCTTGCGATTGCCGTCACGTACCATGGCAGCGATCTCCGGGATTGGATAATCGCAGTACTCAACTGCGTTGTCGAGCACCCGCACAGCGAAGTGCACCAACTCGCGCAATCTCTTCCAGCGAAAAGCCTTGCCCGGCTTTGCCGAAACGAACTTGCTCAGGTTGATCGAGCCGAGTACGCAAGCCTCGTACGGCAGCAAAGGCTGCTCACCGCAGGGGTTGGTGGCTTCGATGTTGCCGTGTTGAGCCCTGGTCGGATTGGTGCGCGGAGCGTTCATCTCCTCATAGAAAATGAGCCCCGGGTCACCATTCTTCAAAGCCGACTCTGTGATCAAGTTGTAGGTCTCTCTGGTGTTGAGACGCCCTACCACCTTGTTGGTCACCGGGTCGATCAGGTCGTAGTCTTCATCGCGGCTCAGCTTGTCGAGCCAGGCAGCATCGACCTTGACCGAGATGTTGAAGTTCTCGATCGTCTCATCGCTCTCCTGCTTGCAGGTGAGGAAGTCAAGGGCGTCGGGGTGGTAGATCCAGATGATGGCCATATTCGCGCCACGCCTGGCACCACCCTGCTTGACCTGCTCGGTGGAGTTGTTGTAGACCCGAAGAAACGAGATCGGGCCAGAAGCCACACCGGAAGTACTACGCACTCGAGCGTTGGCCGGGCGCACCGGTGAGAAGTCGAAGCCTGTCCCTCCGCCTGTCTTGTGGATCAGGGCGGTGTTCTTGAGCGTCTCGAAGATTCCCTCCATGTTGTCTGGGATGGGAAGTACGAAACAGGCGTGCAACATCTCGTTGCCATCACCACGACCGGCGTTGACCATCGTCGGCGTGTTGCAGAAGAACTCGTTGTTGGCAAAGTAGCTGTAGAGCTGTCGAGCCATCTCTTCGTCGCCGCTGTCAGCCATCGCCGAAGCGACACGCCACAGCCACTCTTCGATCGACTCGAGACTGTCATCTTCATACTTGATGACGTAGCGCTTCTGCGCGATCTTGACTGCGTTCTCGCTCGCCCGAACGGGCGGCAGGTTCAATTCCTCGCTGAACTGCTGCACTGCTGCCATGTTGACACCTTTCTGTCTCAATAGCGTTTGGATTTACGTCTTTTGCTTATGCAACACCCGAACATACTTACTCACCCTCCTGGTGGGTCAATATGCTCGTCAGGTCGCATAAGCGTTGTTTCAAAGTACTCTCTAACGCTACATGTAGCGTAAGTGCTATCTATTATACACACTACATGTAGTGGTGCAATAGTATTTTACTTCTCCCTCACAAGGAGTGTTTCTCTAAAATACTACAAAATGATCAGATTTTCCAGCCCACACTACGCACTTGCCCTAATCATAAGTTGTTTGCAATAATCTATATATGAGAAAGCCCCGTCATGGCCAAAGCGGTATCGCACACCTTGGCCTCATAGCAATAGTCTTGATTGCCATGATCGCGGCCATGGTGTGGTTTGCCTTTCACAAAAAAACAAGCCCGGCCGAGCCTACCAATACTCAACCGTCCGCCAGCACAACCAAAAGCAGTCCGCCGCCAGACAGCCCATCAACACTGGCGAGTCCGAGCAAAGTCACTGCCGCCGATGGCAAAACTTATTTCTATTACGGTGCGCCGGCTGGTCAAAACAACGCCGAACCGAAGCGCATCATAGTCGATCTGCCAGGACATGGCACGAAAGCCGAAGACGCCTACGCGGTTTGGCAGCCTTATGTCAAAGATACGAAATACGCCCTAGCTGTGATGAACTGGTGGGACGGCGAAGGAGAGCGCAAGGAAGATTATTATTCACCGGCCGATGTCGCGACTCAAATGAAAGCTTTCTTAAAAGCTCAATCCTACGAGGCGAATGACATTATTATTTTGTCCGGCTTTTCCCGGGGCAGCGCCAACACTTACGCCGTGGCGGCCAATGACCGAGAGGGCGGCAACGGCATATTTGACGCCGTCATATCAATCTCAGGCGGCTACCAGTCTGACTTCCCCTTGACCAACAACCAATTGAACAGCAGCGCCAGCGCTAGCTTGTACGAAGGAGTGGTGTGGGTACTGGCCTGTGGCGGCAAGGATTCTAACCCAAATCGCGACGGCTGCCCGGCGATGAATAAGACCAAGACTTGGCTGAGTCAGCACGGCGCGGACGTAGTCGGCGTACTCGAAGATCCGAATCAAGGTCACGGCGCTTTTCATCGGAGTAGTCTGAATCTACCGGCAAAGGCCTTCGAGCTGATAGAAGCTAATCTCTAGCCTCAAAGCCGCGGCTAAAATTCTAATAGTTCGGGGCGATTGGCCTGGGTTTTTCGCACTGCTTGCTCGCGCCGCCAAGCTTCGATCTTGGCGTGATTGCCGCCTTTTAAGACCTCGGGTACTTTTTGGCCGCGGAATTCATCAGGCCGGGTATAGTGCGGGTATTCGAGCACGCCGCGCGAGAACGATTCGTCATGGGCGCTGGTCTCATCTCCCAGCACGCCGGGGATCAGCCGGGCCACGGCGTCGACGACGGCCATAGCCGGGATCTCGCCGCCGGTCAGCACGAAGTCGCCGAGCGATATTTCCATGTCCACCAGCTCCATGATCCGCTCGTCAAAGCCCTCGTAGTGGCCGCAAATGACAATCAAACTGTCTTCTTGGACTAGCTGGCGGGCTTGGATTTGATCGAATTGCTTGCCGCGTGGTGTCATCAGCACTACTTTAGGGCGAAGATCCTTATTGTTTGCTTTGATATGTTCCGTAGCCGCGAATATCGGCTCGCATTTTAGCACCATCCCCGCTCCGCCTCCATAGGGAGAATCATCGACTTGTTTTCGCGGACCAATACCAAACCTGCGCAGATTCACTAGCTCAATCTCGAGTAAATCCTTCTCTTTGGCCTTCCACAGCATCGAGTGATCAAACGGACCCTCGAACATCTCCGGGAAAAGAGTGATAATAAATATTTTCATGAAGTGAATTATAGTTTATCCCGCCAGTATTGACAAGGATTATTTTTTATGTCATCAAATAGCTAAATGCCGCCCGCAACCTAGCCTCCAGATCGCGCTACGAACTATTGACGTAATAACGAGAATCGGTTAAGATATGCCTTCGTGCGTCCGATTTATCCAACAAAAAGGAGAAAATATTGACCACGAAAAGGTGTGACTGCGCGACAGATGTCACCCGCCAGACAATCGCCATCTACGCTCATTTGGAGCCGCAGCTACGTAGCCTGGCAAGCTACAGCCAATACCTTCACGACACCTGTCTCCATCAGGCAGTCATAAGGCTGATAGGTGAAGTCCGCTACGGCATGAAGGTTTCCCAAATAAAGCAAGTTTGGGAGCGCCCAGATACCTACCGCGCGCTCAAATCAGCCCCCGACGTAGGCTGGAGATGGCATACCGATGTCAAAAACCTGACTCAGATGGTATATCCATGGCTCGACGCTGAGCTGCAAGATACCATCGATGAGGCTTGGCAAAGACTCGGCCGCAGCAACCACCACACACTCGTACTGAGTGTTGTGGGTGCTTTCTCCGAGACAGATTCCGGAACGATCGCAAGAGCCTTCCGCGACCCTGGAGGCCAAAGCGTTCCGTATGAGACCGCGGACAGCATCCGCAGACCCCGCCGCCAACTGCTTCGAGCAGGCTGAAGGCTTTCCACCCGCCCGTCCTTGGCATTCACCACTGGCTGCCAAGGACGGGCTTTAGTTTTTATAAGCAAAATTAAACACCCTTTTCGCTCTATCCTGCTCGCGCGGGATGGGGCGATCCTCTTTTTAACTCAAAACCGGGCTCGTCGCCCGGTTTTATGCATTCTTTAGTTAATCCTGGTCCGTCTAAACCTCCAAATCATCGAGGTCTTCAAGACCTTCTTTGGCCTTGGCTCGAATATTCTCAACCTCATTGTCAGCCTCATCGCCAGCATCTTTTTCGGTTGGCTCGGGAGCATTATCTTCTTCAGCCACCACCCGGCCGCCTGGCTCGACGATCTTGAGATTAAAACGTGCGTCACTCTTAGCGCCAAGCACGCGCAGCAGGGTGCGAATCGACTTAGCAGTCGCGCCCGCTTTACCGATAATCTTGCCCATATCCTCGGGGTCGACTTCCAGCTCCAGCAGCACCCCGCGCTCATCGACAGATCTGTTAATTTTTACTTTTTCTGGCTTTTCAACGATTGCCTTAACAACATATTCAACAAATTCTTGGTCCTGTTCGGCCATATCATCCTCCTTATTTTTCAAGCCTTATCGCATAAGCTTATGCTTATTGTAAAACGTAGCAGTTTTTTTTGCCACTCTTTAAAATGCATATACAAAGACCGCTGCCACAAAATCAACCAATTATTTTAGTAAATTCTGCTAGGCCTGTTTGGCTTCGTCTGATTTGGCATCAGCCTGAGCCTGTCTGATGACTTCTTCGGCCACTGCTTCTTGCTGCTCAACCGCGACTGCCTCTTTGTCAGCTTCCGCTGCAGTGCCGCTAGCATCATCCACCGAGGTCGCGTCCTCGGCCTTGACTGCGGCAGCTTCCGAGGCTACTTCAGCAGTTTTCTCTTCGACCGCTTCAGGCTCGCTCTTTGGCTTGCGATCACGGGTTGCAATCTGCGCCCACTTGGGTAAAGTAATTTTTTCCTGCTTCATAAGCTTGAGCACGGCATTGCTAGGCTGGGCACCATTGGACACATACTGCGCCAATTCTTCTTTTTTGACCACCAAGTCCTTGGTGTGTGGGTTGTAATGCCCAAGTACAGCCACAAATTTGCCTGTCGCGGCGCGGCGCTGGTCAGCAGCGACGATGCGATAGACCGGATATTTCTTTCGACCACCACGGGCCAAACGAATAACGAGCATTTATCCTTTTCCTTAATTAGATTTATTTGACAATAGGGGTAATTATATCTGAAAAGTGGACTTTGGTCAAGGAGGGAACAAGATGTCGGATGCGAATTTGAGTGAAGGTTCATTTGCATTAAACCATAATAACGCTTCGCAAAATACTTAACTTGCTTGGGGCAAGCTGGTCTAAGCGTAATATATACTTCCACTTTTATCAAAGTATACAAATTTTTTATCTACTACTTTTGTATTACGGCCAAAAGTAGACAAAAGCCTTTTCGCGCCTCGGGCTCAAAACAAGAAA
>CAZGYV010000005.1:0-51398 GCA_964530725.1 uncultured Candidatus Saccharibacteria bacterium
AGTTCGCAAACAAGTGGCTGCTGACAAGTCAATTCTCGTTACTAAGCGAGAACTCACTTACCAGTAGGCTCGCTCAAACAGCTCGCTTATGTTCTGGCTTTCTTGCAAAAGCCAGAACCTCTCGAATGACTCATCATCCCGGCTTGTTGCTCCAGGCTCAGGAGAAAGAACATATTCCCCCTGCGCCCTCAAACCACTTCCAGTTGTTACCCCGATCCACCTCTCCTCGTCATCCTGAATAGCGAACTTGTGAGCGCATTTCAGGATCTAATATCCCCCTGCGCCCTCGAAAAACAGAAAGACGAGCTAGGGTTTTAGTTGAGATAGAAATACAGCTTTGAACGACAAGTGAGTCTGTATTTCCATACTAAAATTATAGCGAGACGCTTCTAGCTTTTGAGCCCGAGGCGCGAAGAGGCTTTTGCCTACTTTTGGCCGTAATACAAAAGTAGGAAGAGAATTTAGACACTTTGGTAAAAGTGGAAAAATATAAGTTAAAATTCACGTCTGTTATCAATTGCTCGACCTAGAGTAATCTGGTCAGCATATTCCAAGTCACCGCCGACTGGCAAACCGTGCGCTAATCGTGTTACCTTCACGCCCAATGGTTGGATTTTTTTCGCTAAGTACAAAGCCGTTGTCTCGCCTTCGAGATTGGGATTGGTCGCCAGTATTACTTCTTTGAACTGGCCTTTCTCTAGCCTTTCGACCAAGCTATCAATCGATAAATCATCCGGCCCGATGCCGTCAACCGGGCTAATCACGCCGTGCAGAACATGATAATAACCGCGAAACAAACTGGTTTTCTCGATTGCCACCATATCAAGCGGCATACTCACGACCGCCATCGTTTGCTGGTCACGCGCAGGATTAGCACAAATACCACAAACTGCGCGGTCACTAAAAGTCTGGCACTGTGAGCAGTGCACGATCGATTTTTTTAAATCTGTGATAGCCTCACCGAGCAAGGCTGTATTGCCGTTTTTGAGCAAATAGAAGGTCAGCCGTTCGGCCGTTTTTGGACCAATAGTCGGTAACTTGGCGAACTCCTCGATCAAACGTGTCACGCTCTTGGGCAGCAAATCCATAATACCTTTATTATACCCCAGAGAACACCAGGTGATGAAACCAGCAAAACAGTTGGGGGGGTTCTTTTTTGCAAAGACTCCTTAAAGCCCTGGCAAACCCAGCCCACCAGCAACACTTTTCATCCGCTCGGCCGCTTCCTGCTGGGACTTCGTTATACCCTGATTGACGGCTGATTCTATATGCTTTTCAAGCCGCCCGATATCATCAACGTCAACTGCTTCAGGGTCGATCTCGACCCGCTGGACTTTCTGCTCACCGTTCATCACGATCTTGACAGCACCATTGCCAGCCTCGACTTCAATCTCAATTTTCTTGAGCTCTTTTTGGATTTTACGCAGTTCCATCAGTGTTTTTGCTTTATCGAATGCCATTAGATTCTCTCCTAAAAATTAAAAAGTTTAAAGTTATATTATCTTTAAACCAGTACATTAATTTTAGCACACCTAGCAATTTTAGCATGTCTGAAATCAGTATAGTTCAAGGCGCAAGTGAAACCCGTAGCGAAGCGTACTAATTAAGTACGTGGAGCGAGGATTGGAACTTGCAACGATGAAATATATGATTGTCAGACATGCGACAGGAAATTATTGTACTGCGTAGAGCCTAACCTCACTACCCCCCACCCTATCTCGCCTCAACAAACGCCAATTGTCCGGTAATTCACTATAATATGCCTTGTCGCCAGATTTGCCGATCAGCCAGACGCGCTCTCCTGGCTCGATCGCGACTAAATCATCTAAATATACCTGTCCGCTGCGATCATATAGTAAGCCCGACTCACCGTAACCATTTGGATGGTTAATAGTGCCATCATCACGCCGCGGCGTAAATAGTCGCGGCAATACACCAGTACGATTATAGTAGCTAAAATCAAAATAAACGTAGAGCTCGCCGGCTAGCAGCACGTCACCACGCCGATAATCATCATTAACCACCTTAGTCGCCGCTCCCATCTTGTGTGAAGCCTGAGAGTAAACATTGCGTATGCCGATCAGCTGAATCACAATCACGGCTGCTGCCAGCGAGTAAAAAAGTGCTTTACGGCCACCAGCTAACTTATCAATCGCTATTGCTACAATCATATAAATACCGACTGCCGCGAAAGCCAAATAACGGTCTTGGTAGATAGGTTTTTTTAACGATACCAATACCGTCAACAAAATCGGCACGTAAGCGTATAGAACCACCAAGCGCTTGCCGCGGAGCTTGTCCTTGTCACCTTTTAGAATGTAGATACTAGCTGCCAAGATCGCCAATGGCAGCGCGAAATAAATTAAATTTGTCAGGGCACGAGCGTCGGTGTAGGTAAAAAACTGCCAAACTCCGGACGGAAAAGTGTAAATTGTCGTCTTTGGAATCCAAGATATGCCCTGGCCACGAGTGAATTGCCCTAAGAAATTCGGCAACCAGGGAATATACAGCAATATGATCGCTACGTTCGCACCCCACCAAGCCGGCGTTAGCCAAAAGCTCTTGAAGAGACGCCAATCTCGCATCGGTGTCATGGTCATCAAATATAGCCAATGGGCAATAATCGCGAAGAGGGCGAAATAATGCGCGTACAGACCAGCCGTCATCGCCAATACGTAACCCACCCACAGCAGCATATTGCGTGGCCGCTCGACCAGCTGCAATAACAACCAGGTAGCGAGCACCAGAAATACGCCCAGCACACCATACATGCGCGCTTCTTGACTGTAGCGCACTAGGAATGGTGCCAGTGCCAAGAAAACGCCAGCCAAGCGGGCAGCGCGTTCGGTGGAGACTTTTTGGACAATTTTGTAGCCCAATACAACGGTGATAACACCCAATACCGCGCTCATGCTGCGAGCTGCCAAAACCGAGCTGCCAAATAGCTGCGTCCAAAAATGCAGCAGCAAATAATAGAGCGGCGGGTGTACGTCGCGAGCGCTGCCAAGCCAAATATCAATCGGCGCTCGACCGCTCAGCATCATGGTAAAGCCTTCGTCGTGCCAAATACTTGATTTGGTAATATTTAGTAAGCGCGGCGCGACAGCCAAGATGACTAAAAATGGCAGCCAGAGCTTGTCTGGTATTGGCAGAAGGCTAGTTTTGGCTTTTCGTCTTGGCATGATAATGGAAGCGCGGCTGACGGTAACGCCCGGTTATCATTCCCCATTTAATATTTAGTAAGTCCCCAAAAGTCTGAAGCGCGGCTTGAACGGCCGGACTGCCGGATATTTTCGAGCCCTTCGTGACGTCTTTCCAGTCTGGCACGTCAATTAGCTCGATGTCATAACCAAGTTTGCGGGCAACCGCCAAAACTTCCATATCAAAGCCCCAGCCTAGAATAGTTTGACGGCCAAAAATCTCTTGCGCGGCATCGGATCGAAAAGCCTTAAAGCCGCATTGAGTGTCCTTGATACCTGGCAGAAGCAGCATCTGGACCAAGAAATTACCAAAACCAGATATTAGCTTACGCAAGCCCTTGTGACTCTCTTGCAAATTACGCACGCAGATCGCGACCGGCTGGTCGGCGTCAATCGCGGCGTAGACTTGCTGCAAGTATTTGAGCGGTGTTGCCAGATCAGCATCCATAAACATAATGTATCGGCCGCTAGCTTCGAAAACACCGGCTCGCACTTGCTTGCCCTTGATGGCGCGGCGAGGCGGCTTAGGGCCGGCATCGACGAAACGAAAATTAGCAAACAGCTTCGCCTTAGTCTCGGCTACCTCGCGAGTTTTATCCGGACTGCCAGCATCAACCACCAAAACTTCGGTTTTGTACTTGTGAGCCTTAATGTAGCTGGCTAGCTCCTCGAGCGTCTTACCGATCCGGCCCGCTTCTTTGTAAGTCGGGATAATAATACTTAAATCTAATTCTGGCTTTTTCATTGAGTCACCTCATAACTGTAAAATAATATTCTATCACTGAATGGCGAGTGGTGCGGACTTAGGCGGCCTTTGGGGAATTTTGCCCGCAGCACTTCGAGCGCACTATCGGTATTGTGGTTGACACCGATTATAAACAACTTGGAGCCAGTCGTGCCAATCGGTAGATTTCGTAAATCGCTAAGATCCAGGCGCGTGAAGTTGGCTTTTTTGTGTGATAAATATTCGACCGTTTTGACCGAATAGCCGTCAACCACTAGATAATTACCGCTTCCCTGGGTGTTGTTTTTAAGACCGTTGGCGTTCAAATAATAAGCCGCTCTGACCATGTCTTCGGCGTACGCTTCGTAGGTGCGTGGATCTTGAGCCCAGGCCACAAAATACTGCTTGTAGCCCTGAAAAGCCGTCAGGAGCAGCAGTAGGGCCACCAGGCTAACGCCGATATTCCTGGCCACGCTATTAACCGGAAAAGTCGCGTACCAGCGAGCAAGAAAATAATTTATGCCAATAGCAGCAATTATAAAAACCGCTGGCATAGCACCAACCGCCCGCAAGGCGTGGGGCAGACTCTCAGCCGTCAGAGCCGCTGGCAAGAGCATAGTGCCAAAAATTGCTAGAATCATGAAATACTTGATCCGTCTGATCCGCAGTAAACTAACAAATAAGCCCAACAAAAACATAATACCGCCAAAAACATTTAGCATCGGCAAGCCACCAAGATTGTGACGGTAGTTGGCGTCGCCTTTGAAGTGGAACATCAGCAGCGTCTTAGTAGTGCTATCCATCAATGTCTGTAGTGGTTTGCCGCCATTGAGGCTTTTGTTCATAAAGCTGGTACCGCCCGAGCGAGCGAACGAGTCACCTGGGTTCTTGACCGTAAAAACCACCATCGGTACTAACACCGCGAAAAAAGCTGCTAGTCCCAAACAAATTTTCTTCCAGTTGGCCGTGAACCACGACCGGCGCAGCAGTAACAAATAAACTAATGACAGAATAACTATCCCAACAAAGAGCTGAAAAGCGACATAAGTGTAGAGTCCAAGCCCTGCTACCGCGCCGGCGCCAATAAAATAGCCGATTTTCTTAGTCTTATAGGCTTTGCCGGCTAGATAGGCCGTGCCGGCTATCATCAGTGGCACCATGCTAGCCCTAAAACCATCACGAGTAATCGTTATGGCCCATGGGCTGACAGCAAAAATAAAAGCTGCGATCAGACCAGCGCGGCGACCGAACCAATCAGTCGCCCATAAATACGCCACCACAACCGCCGCTGTGCCAATCAAAGCCGGCGCGACACGCAGAGCCATGATAGAGTTGCCAAATATAAGCACAAAAATTGCTTGAAGATAGAAAAACAGTGCTTCGCGCGGACCATTAGTATTGTAGAGCACCCGAAAATCATGATTGTCAATCATGCGAAAAATATCCAGCCCATTGGCAGCTTCGTCCGGATGTAGCCCGGGCGGCAAATCAGCTAATTGATAAAACCGGAAAAAAGCCGCCACCACGACAATACCAATCAATATGATGGTCGCTAAATTTTTACGTAGAAATCCTAGTGGTGATGTTGGCTGTTTAGTCATTTTTTGAAAACGAATTTTTTGTAAGACAGGTAGTTATAAACCAATACGACCGCGATCGCGCCGGCTAGGGCGACATTGTCAGAATAAAAGGCCTCGTCCATCGGTAGATGCAAGAACTGCCCGACACTGTAAGCAAACTGGGCCGGCCAGGTCCAAACTTGAGAGAAAAATTTTAACACTATCGGCCGAATAGCGTAGAGGCCGAAAGTTGTGATGACGAAAAACAAAACAATCTCGCGCTGGCCAACTTTTTTGGTTTTGAAAGTAAAGCGCTGATTAAAAATAAAGCTATTAATCATCGCGACAGTGCCTGAAATCGCCCCGGCTATCATCAAGCCGGTGATTTCTCGGCCAAAAGCGGTAAAAAATACCTCACTACGAGGTAAAATGGTTCGCACCAATATGTTTAGTATGACAAAATCTACTGCCGTATTGAGAATGCCGACCAGGCCAAATCGGCCGACTCGAGCAGCTTCACTGTTCTTTTTCTTTTTTACTGGACTCATTTTTACTTAAATGCTTATGTTTAACACTACTATTGTAGTTGTTTTTTCATTTTTTAGCAAAATCGCAAAAGGCGTCTAAAGCGGGTGTGAGCGATCGATATTCTTAAATAACATCTTATCGGCCTCAAAATAAAGCTCGACATCGCCAGTCGGGCCATTACGATGTTTCTTGATCAGAATATCGGCGATATTCTGTCGCTCGGATTCTTTGTTGTAATAATCTTCGCGGTAAATAAACATCACTACATCAGCATCTTGCTCGATCGAGCCTGATTCACGCAAATCGGATAGCTGTGGAATCTGCGGATGGCGTGCCTCGACCGAACGTGATAGCTGTGAGAGGGCAACCACCGGCACATTGAGCTCCCGGGCCAGCCCCTTGAGACCGCGAGAGATCTCGGAAATTTCTTGCACTCTATTATCACTTTGATTTTGTCGGCCGCTCATTAATTGCAAATAGTCAATCACAAGCAGGCCCAAGTCATGCTCGCTCTGCAAGCGACGTGCCTTGGTCCGCATCTCCATAACATTGGCCATGGCCGAGTCATCAATATAAATCGGTGCCTCCGCCAAAACCCCCATGGCTTTGTTAAGTTTTTCGAAATCACGGTCTTCAAGATTACCCGTGCGCAGCTTCCAGGAGTCAATTTTCGCCTCACCGGCCAACAAACGATCAATCAGCTGCTCTTTGCTCATCTCAAGACTAAAAATTCCGACTGGCACTCCAGCCTTAATAGCGACATTTTGGGCGATATTCATCGCCAAGGAGGTCTTACCCATACTCGGACGGGCCGCTAAAATTATTAGATCTGACTTTTGCAGGCCAGCCAGTAGATTATCAAGCGCCCGAAAGCCAGTCGGCAGGCCGCGTAATTGCTTTTTGTCCTTGTGCAGGGCATCGAGACGATCGAAGCTCTCGGCCAACACTTCACGGATGGGACTAAAATTCTGCTTGAGGTGTTTCTGGCTGACTTCGAACAGGGTTTGCTCAGCATTATCAAGTAGTCCATCGAGAGGGGCGTTCTCGTCAAAGGCTAAGGCATTGATCTTGCCCGAGGCATCGATGAGTCGGCGCAGAGTGGCTTTTTGAGCGACGATATTGGCATAGTGGACAACGTGGGCGGCCGAAGGAACACTGTTAACCAATTCTGCCAAGTAAGCGCTGCCACCAATATTTTCTAGCTCGCCCATACTCTCAAGCTTATTTGACAGCGTCACGACATCGATCGGCTCGCGTTTTTCGTACAAACCAAGAATAGCTTCATATATTAAGCGGTTTTTATCAACGTAAAAATCATCACCGGCTACGATATCAGCCACCTTAATAATCGCTTCGCGGTCAAGCAGCAGAGAGCCAATCAAGCTAGCTTCAGCTTGAATATTTTGCGGCGGCAATTTATGGCCGGCAAGACCTGCGGTATGATCTTTGGTTTTTGAACTTTTTGCCTCAGCCATTGATAATTTCCCCACCTAAAATCTCCAGGGCCGATGAAATCAGCTCCGAATCCTTATCACTTGGCACCGCTGCTTTTTCTTGACTGGCCAGCTCACAACGCAAACCAATCTCCCGGCCGAAAGTTTTTTTCATGACCGCCTCGATTAGGCTGCGATTCTTAGCTTCTTCAATACGCTCTTTGTGAAACCGAAAACGGCAGTCAAGCACCAGCTCATCCCCTTCCACTCTGGGGTTGGCCGAACGCATGACGGCGTAGAGTGAATTGTTACGCTCTTTGATCAGGCTCAAGCCCTTGGTGCACAGGCTGGCATTATCAACGTTAACGTGCTGCGGCTCAAGTCCGGCGACTGGCTCTCGTGATCGTTTAGCGCTATTGGCCGCCGGTGCCTGAACTTGTTGAGCATTGGGTGATGATATGGGTAGCGATTCGGGCGCGCTCACCAAACAAGCCTTATAAATGGCCAGCTCCAGTGGCAGACTGCGATGCCCCGTTACCTTAAAATCAGCCAGTGCCTTAGTCAGAAATTCAGCCATATTAACAATCTTAGCGGCAGGAATTTCGGCCAAAATGCTCGGCAGATCTTGACTTTCAACTCCTGAACGCGCGAACAAACTAGCTCGCAGACAATCCAATAGTTGATGAGTGATCTGCTGCGGGTCGCCTCCTTCGTCGATCATATCCGAGATAATTTTAAGCGCTTCTGAGCTATTGCCAGCTGCCACCGCCCGCATCAAGCTATCGATTGCCTCATCGCTGCTCATGCCAAGCAAGTGATAAATATCGGCCTTGTCGATTTTCTCAGAGCCAACCGCCAATTGATCCAATATACTGATCGCGTCTCGAAAACCGCCTTTCGAGATTTGCGCTATGGCCGCCAAGGCGCTCTCGGAAATTTTTATTTGTTCTTTTTCCGCAATCAAAGCCAAGTGCTTCACCATGTCGCCAGAGTTAATCGGTCTAAAATCAAAGCGCTGGGTGCGCGAAATGATCGTATCAGGCAATTTATGAGCGTCAGTCGTCGCCAAGATAAAAACAACGTGTGCCGGCGGCTCTTCGAGGGTCTTAAGCAGAGCGTTAAAAGCCTCTTTAGTAAGCATATGAACTTCATCGATAATATAAACCTTATATCGAAGCGAGGCTGGCGCGACGGCCACTTTCTCGCGCAACGCCCTGATCTCATCAATACCCCGATTGCTAGCAGCATCAATTTCAATAATATCAAGCTGCTCAGAAATATCTTCGGTCGGATCAAGGGCATTGATACTGCGCGCCATGATCCGCGCCACGCTAGTCTTGCCAACGCCGCGCGGACCGGTGAACAAGTAGGCATGGCTAAGCGCGCCGGTTTTAATCGCGGTCACAAGCGTTTGCGTAATATGGTTCTGGCCGATTACATCCTTAAAATCAGCCGAGCGGTATTTTCGATACAATACCAATCGAGACATGAAAACCCTCAACTATTCGTAAAGCTTATTATAGTCTCTTTTGGCCTAGTTTAAAATGACTTCTCTATATGAGTTCAGCCAAGATAATTAAAACTCGACCGCCTTTTTAAAGACGAGCTTCTTCTAGCTTGGCCGTGAAAGTTTGTTGCTTGCCATCACGGACCACAAAAATCTTTACTGTTTCACCTACTTTAAATTGACTAATAACTTGGCTCAAATTACGATTCTTATCGACTGTGACGTCATTGATTTTGACGATAATATCGCCATTTTTCAGGCCCGCCTTAGCACCCGGACTGCCCGGTAAAACCGCTGAGGTCGTCATATCGGAACCGCGTAAATACGCCCCTTCGTTGACACTCAAATCATTAGCTTGGGCAATTTCAGCGGTTAGCATAATATATTGCACGCCCAAGTAGGGGCGAGTTATTTTACCCGAGGCACGCACTGACTCAACATCATTTTTAGCGTCATTAATCGGGATGGCAAAACCAATGTTCTGCGCCTGGCCAGCAATCGCCGTATTGATACCGATAACTTGGCCGTCGATATTAACGAGTGGCCCGCCAGAATTACCCGGATTAATTGCTGCGTCCGTCTGGAACAAGCCCTGCAGCGTTTCATTGCTGCCACCACCACTGGCCGTGATGCTGACGCCCTTACCAGAAATCACGCCAGTCGTAACAGTATTTTGGAATTTGCCCAGCGCGTTGCCGATCGCAATCACTCGCTGACCAACCTCAATCTTACTCGAATCGCCGAGAGTGGCCGCTTTTAAGCCACTGGCCTTGGCTTGCAAAAAGGCTATGTCGTTAGTCGGGTCTTTGGCTACCACCTTAACATCCTTATACTCTTTGCCGTCACTTGTGATAATACTAAAGCTATCGCCGCCATCCACCACGTGCTTATTGGTCAAAATAAGTCCGTCCGAGGAGACAATTATACCGGTACCGGCCGCGGTTTGAGTCTCCTCCTGGCCAAAAAAATCGAGTTGCTGTGAGCTCGAAGTAATGCTCACAACCGAAGGCGAGACGTTCTTAGCCACATCAATCACGGCCGTATCTTCATTGATAATATAATTTTTACTTTGACTCACAGCCGAGCCGTTAGCCTTAGAAAAATATTTACTGTAGACAAACGCACCAGCGCCTCCAGCCGCGAAAGCGACTAACAGCATAATAAATAAACCCGGCAATAAGTCTCTTAATCTTACCTTACTATTTGTAGCTGCCGTGTTGTCGTCCAGATTAGTGCTCATTTGCCTCCTATATTAAAAACCGTTGCTGAGATTGCGCTTAAAAAATATTGATTTTAGTAGCCGGTTGTCCACTTAGTAAGCACAATCACTAATATAAAAACTATACTTGAAACCGCTAGATATTCAAATAGCAGCGGGCGTGTTAAAGTGCCCTTTTTGTGGTGGTAGTACATCCCGCCCCACGAATAGGCTAAGCTCGCGATTATCAAGGCTGGCTGGCTAATAACTAGCTTTGCGCGCGGCAGCTGATAGAGCACCACCCAGCGTGACATGACCCAGCAAATTTCTACGCACACAATCGCCCAGATTGCTGCAATATACTCCATCCGACCAATCAGCGGCAAAAGCCACCACAGGGCGATAATAAAGGCAAATACCCACACAAACGCCATTATTAAAACCGCCGGCCAATGCCACAATACTTGCATAAGACTAGCAATATTTATCAGGAGCGCGATCAATACCAGACTAATAACATTATCAAGCGCTAGAAAACGACGCTGTGAGCTGACTTGTTCATGAAGGATAAAACCATAGACGGCCACAACCAGGATTGCTAGCGGTACAAAAAATACCAACGTATAACTATTAATATGGCGCACTAAATAAAGATAGAAATAAGACAAAAACAGCCACAGGCTAGGCACGACAATTTTTGGCCAATAACTAGCCAGTGGTTTTTTGACGATCAACGTCTGGTATGTATACAGGCTGGTCGCCACAATCGCGATTAAGCCAATGTACCAAAAATCACTGTAGTAATAAAAGCCTAGTCCAACCACAAATTGGACTAAAGCTGACAGAATTATATTGCGCTTAGTCTTGCTTATCATTTATTGAAAATCGACAACAGTCTTTAAAAATTATCTAACTGGGGTTGGGGTTGGAGTTGGTGTTGGTTTGTAATCAGCGCCAATAATTATCTTAATATCAGGCGTTGCCGCTACTGGCTTCGCTGTGTTAGATCTTTGGCTGGGAGTCACGGTTGGCGCGGGCGTGGCTGTCTTGGCTTTAACGCCGAAGCGATTTTCCAGGTACTTAAGCGTCTGAGGCTTGGCACCGCCACTATAGTCATAAATCATTGTCGCCTGATAATTCACACTCTCAGCCGTACTTGTCTTTATAACATTATACCTGTAACTTTTCAATAAGGCGCTCACCTGATTGGCCAAGTAAGATTTGGTTGTGCCGTTTTGGACCTCGATAGCAGCATTTTCTTGCTTGATGTAGCCATCGATAAATATGGAGCGGACAAACTCCTGGATGGCAGAGAAATTACCATGGCCAAGTGCTGGTATTACGACGCTGGCGCCACCGAAATTAGCGGTCCTCACCAAGCCACCATCACCATTATCAAGCACGTTATTAATAATCTTAGCTGGATCAATTTTTTGGCTTATTTCTGCTAATTTCTTGATCTCCCAAGCTTGTAAATCGGTCCGAATGTGATTGCCCACCACGCTAATTAGCTCTGAGATCTTGGCCGGATTAGTCAATGTTGACAGCTTGAGCGCTCGCTCGCGCATGGCGACTAAGACCTGCTGTTGCCGCTTAGCGCGGCCAAAATCATTACCGCAGTTACCCTTGCGACAGCGAACGTACTTTAGGGCCGTCGCGCCATCCATCCTCTGCTTACCGGCGGCAATCCGCAAACCGCAAGCCCGGCCGGCATTTTTTTCGCAAGGATACTCGGGATCATAAAGAGCCTGTTCGACCTCGATATCAACTCCACCCAGCGCGTCAACGGCTTTTTTGAGGCCAGTGAAGTCCACCCGGATATAGTAGTGGATCGGCACGCCCAGAGTATCGCTGACCACCTTTTTGGCAGCAGCTGGACCATCACCCTTTTTGGTCTGCTCACCGTAAGCATGAACGGCATTAATCTTATCGTAGCCGCGAGCCGAAGTACGGACATACAGATCGCGCGGCACCCCTAGCATAGCTACGTCGTTAGTCCGAGGATCAAGACTTGCCACCATAATAGTATCGGTCAGCTCAGCGCCAGCATGCCCCTCGTCGCCAACACCTAAAAATAAAACATTTACCCGACCGTCACCTTCGCCTTTTAAGTCGCTGGCTTCTACCTTCTCCTTAAGGCCAGCCGCCGCCACACCGGTATTGCGCTGGATGATTTTATTAAGCGAGAAGTATGTCTTGGCCGCGAAAGCGCCCCCGGCCAACAACACAAGGGCGGCAAAACCAATCGCTAATCGCTTTTGCCAAGAAAAGCGCCGGTTCTTTTTGCGTGCCTGACCAGTCGCCTTAGTATGTCGTTTTTTGCGATCATAGACAAAATCAGGCTCAGCAGCAGCTTGTTGGGCTGGCTCATTATGGGATGAGCGAACACTGATATCCATTAAACGTGATTGGGCCGGCGAAGAAACCCCTACCGGCCGGCGTAAACTATCGCGAGATTTATCCATCAATTTTAGATTATAAAGAAGACACGGTGGTTAGTAAATAATATGCTTATGTTCAATATGGAATATTTTGTTTATGATGAATAATATGCAATTACTTAATTCGATCAATCCTACCGTCAAAAAAGTCCTCGGTATAATATTTGGCTGGATCATCATTCCCGTCTTAATAGTTTTTTTTGTTCAAGTTTTTGTCTTTCAAGCTTTCTACGTTGATGGCCAAAGTATGGAGCCAAGCTTGCATCACAATGATTATATTTTCACAAGCAAAATAGGGCTTAATATCTACCGCCTTACAAAGCTGTTTAATCCCGGCCTGCCGCTTGAGCGCGGTGAGATTATTGTCTTTCAGGCTCCTGGCTACGAGGGCTTGCCGCTGATTAAGCGGGTTGTTGGCCTGCCCGGTGAGAGGGTGATTATCAAAGACGGCAAAGTTACGATTTTCAACAAGCAGCAGCCGGACGGACTTACGCTCCAGGAACCATATATTGACACCAATTATCCAACCGAGGGGGAGATCGACCTAACAATCAGCCCAAGCCATGTTTTTGTCCTCGGCGACAACCGTTCGCCTGGAGCCAGCCTAGATTCGCGTATAATCGGCCAGATCAACAGCAGCCAGATTTATGGTAAGGCCCTGCTGCGGCTTTTACCAATCAATACCATTACTACTCTTAAAAACGTAGATTACAAAACTAATTCTAAGTAGCTAAGGCGTCAACTGTACTTTGATACCCAAGCCCTTGTCACTATTGTCACCCACGACATATAATACGGTGATGAGAAAACGTTCTGATGAACTCCATCCAACTAGCAAAACGACTAATCTTGAGCCTAACCCCAGCCCTCGCCACCAAACCTCGAGACTAAAAAAGATACTCCGCGAAATAGTGTGGTTCGCTGGGCTAGCCGTTGTCGTGGCCATTCTGCATAATTTTGTTTTTCAAGCTTTTTATGTCAGCGGCAGTAGCATGGAGCCAGATTTTCACGACGGCGACTATTTAATCATCTCAAAGTTACCAGTCACCTACCACAATGCTATCTCGCCTAGTGACAATTTAAATATCAAGCGCGGCGCGGTGTTAGTCTTTAGATCGCCGCAAAATAAAAAGATCTTTTTCGTCAAACGAGTCGTCGGTCTGCCTGGCGAACGAGTAGTGATTAACGATGGCAAAGTCAGGATTTACAACCAAGAAAACCCCAAAGGCTTTGAGCTCAAGGAAGATTACATCGACCAAACGCAAAACACGCTTGGCAATGTCGATGAAGTAGTCGAAGACGGCAAGCTATTCGTACTTGGTGATAATCGTTCGCTCAATGGCAGCTACGATTCGCGCGAATGGGGGCAATTGCCGCAAGATAACATTATCGGCATTGCCACGCTCAAAATCATACCACTCAACCAAATCGGCCCGATTCAAAACCCGAGCTACTAAAAATTTATTTACCTAAGATCTGGTTATAGAGCCGGCCCAATTCCTCGTCGGAATAAAATTCGATTATCACCTTACCGCCATGAGCAGTTTTTTTAACCGACACTTTTGTGCCCAAATGTTTACCCAAGTTATTGCCTAATTTAGCATCATATTCCTGTTGCTTTTGACGCTTTTTGAGCGTAAATCTTTTATCGGCCTTAAACTCACGCGCCAGATCTTCGGCTTGGCGGACAGACAGCTGACCATCAATAATCATATTAAGCAGAGTCAATTGTCGATCACGATCGTTAATCGACAGCAGCGTACGAGCATGCCCCTCGGTGAGCACCTCGTCATTTAGGGCCTGTTTGGCCTCGGGCTCAAGTGACAACAGGTGCATAGTGCCAAAAACCGTGCTTCTTGCCCGGCCTACCCTCTCCCCGATCTGCTCAGCCGATAAATTAAATTGATCCGCCAGCTTTAAATAAGCCGTCGCCAACTCCAGCGGCTTGAGTTTGGCTCTTTGAATGTTTTCAACCAGAGCAACCTCGAGCTGTTCCTGCTCGTTATAGCTGCGCAAAATAGTCGGCACGGCCTTCAGACCAGCACTTTTGGCCGCCCGCAATCGGCGCTCACCGGCGATCAACTGATAGCCATCGGCGACCTTGACCGCCACTAGCGGCTGAACAATACCATGTTGCTTAATCGAAGCCGCCAGCTCCGAGAGTTCGTCTTCGGAAAAATGAGCCCTTGGCTGCTGCGGATTGGCAACGATTTTTTCGACTGGCAGTTCGTGTACGCGAGCCTGGTCAATAATTAGCTCATCGGGCATGGTGTTGCTAGCAAACTCGTCAACGTCGGTTGGAATTAGTGATTCCAGCCCGCGACCCAATCTATTTTTACTGTTGTTTGACACGTTTTAATACCTCCTTTGCTAGTTTCTTGTAGTTAAGCGCGCCCTTGCTAAATCTATCATAATGACTGATTGGCTTGCCATGACTCGGCGCTTCGGCCAGCCGGATATTGCGAGGGATGGTGACATCAAATAGTTTATCCGGAAAATGATGCTTCAACTCTTGCTGCACCTGAGTAGCTAAGCTCGTACGACTCGAGTGCATCGTGATCACGACGCCAAGCAGCTTGAGCGTTTTATTTAAGCCCTGTCGCACACGACTAACAGTAGCCAGCAACTGCGACAGTCCCTCGAGGGCATAATACTCCGACTGTACTGGTATTAGCAGCCAGTCGGCAGCCACCAGGCCATTAATCGTCAGCACTCCAAGCGAGGGCGGACAATCAATTAAAATAATATCATACTTGTCCCTTATCTCGCTTAATGATTTTTTTAGCAAAAACTCACGCCCTTTAATGCTAGAAAGCTCGATTTCAGCGGCCGCCAGCACCGGCGTGGCTGGCAAAATAGCAAGCTTATCAAAGCTTGTCGTAGTTATAATCTTATCAGACGGGCGACCATCAACTAAGACATCGTAGAGCGACCACTCAAGCTTATTTTTGTTCAAACCGAGCCCGCTGCTGCTATTGGCCTGCGGATCTAGGTCTACCAGTAGTACTTTTTGGCCCGCTTTTGCCAAATAAGCCCCTAAATTAATAGTCGTGGTCGTCTTGCCAACGCCACCCTTCTGGTTTGCTATCGCGATTATTAAACCCACTCACACTCCTGTTTGATCTTTACTAATTTTATCACACTTAGCCGGCTTAAACCTCTTAAATTTTTTCAAGCATTTACAAGTACACGAAACTTTGCTATCATTATTTATTGTGTATTTAAGGTCTAACTATTTTTCAGGAGTAAAACCAAGTAAATGATCGCTGTTATCGAAAGTGGCTCAAAACAATATATAGTGGAAAAGGGCCAAACCATAGAAGTTGAGCTGTTGCAAGCCGACAAAAGTAAAAATATCGAATTCAAACCCCTGCTCGTAATTGATGGGGATAAAGTCCATGTTGGCAAACCAGTGGTCGATTCGGCTTTAGTAAAAGCGCAGCTTGCCCCTGAGCCGGTTAAGGGTGAAAAACTGCAAATTCTCAAATATAAGCCCAAAAAACGGCAGTCTACCCGCACTGGTCACCGCCAAAAGTACTCCGCCGTCACCATTACCGACATCAAAGCCTAACAAATATTATCCTTGTAAACCCTCGGAGAAGCTACCCAAGAGTTTTCAAGGATTTTTAATTACTTTTCGCAAGTCGAAACCGGCTTTTCACCCGCCAACACCTGGCCCATCCACGACATCGTGTCATCAAAGCTGGCTACCATCGTATTATAATGAGTAGCAGTATATGACTTGTAAACCACCGATTCATTACCGGCAGCACAAAGTCTATCCAAAAACGCTTTTGACTGGCGCGGTAAGATAACATTATCCTGTGCACCCTGATTAATTAATTTTACGCTCGCAGTCTTAGCTTGACCGATCGTGTTTCTTTCCAGATCGTTATCTATAAGGGAGAAACCAGACTGCACCAGAGTATCATCTTTAAGCGCTTGCCAAAATTTCGGTTGGTAAACTTGACGAGAATTACGACCCCAGTGCGGTATAACCGTGTCGATGCAGTTTTTACTAATATCAGCAGCTAAATTAGTAGTCCACTTTTCCAAAAGAATACTATTTATATCATAGTCGCGTTGATAATAATCGCTATAGCTCGCCAACACAAAAGGGCCAAACCAGTTAATGTTAGCACCCCTGGTATTGTCAGCCAATGTCTCTTTCACACTCGATACCGGACCAAAGCCAACCACGCCGTCGACTTTAAGCTCGGACGCATAGCTGCTCGACAGCTTATCTGCCCAATAGGCGGCGTGTCCGCCCTGTGAGTAGCCGGCCAGCACAATTTGATCGCCCGCGATGATAGATTTTGTATTATCAAGATTTTTTAAAGCTCTCACGCTATCCAAAAGCGCCTTACCTTCCAGCTCACCCACCATATAATGATGCATGCGATCGAGATCGCGCATGCCTTCGTAGTCAATCGTGATCACGACATAGCCCTGGCTGGCATAGGCCGCCAACAGCGAATCATAATTGGCCCAATTACTCTTGGCCGGCTGCTCCAAAGAAGCGGCGCAATGATCATCAATCCCAGTCGTACCAGGAGCAAAAGCGAATATTGGCAGTTTTTTAGACGCATCAATAGTCGCTGGCTTGTAAACCCGGCCATAAATTGGTACGTCAGTATTATCACCATCGGCACTATTAAAGCGGATTAGCTGCTTGGTAATGCCGCTATTAACCGGTAAATTGAACTTTTTATTAGTCTGATAGATCAAAGCGCGGGTTTGCTCGATCGAATAGCTAGTCTCGGGCTGCTGTTCGATGATTTTACCAGTTTTTATTTCTGGTGCTTGGGCTTGATTTGGGTTGATTACCCGACGCAATACACTAGCAGGGTGGCTTGGCTCGCCGCCATATCGTCCGGCGATATAGCCAACAGCTGAAGCTGCCATAATTATAACAAGCACGATCATGATCCAGCGTTTAATCATCTTTTTGCGATATGATTTTAGCAAATGACTGGTGTGCTTCATGTCATGTCCCGACTCATCATATAAATATCAACTCCATCAATAAACTTAGGCCTAAACTGATCAACATCAAAACCGTGATGAATGTAAAAATCTTTGCGATCATGGGTGACAAGTTCGATCCGGCGAATATTATGGGCCGCGAAAACCTCAAGCGCACTATTAAGTAAAAAATTACCCAGCCCGCGACCTCGACACTCCGGCTTAACAAACAGCCAATAAATGTAAGCGCTATCGTATCGTGACAATTTCGCGATCACATAGCCGCTTAATACCTGATCAACCTTAAGCGCCAACAAAAGCCGGTCTGGACGCAGTGAAGCCACCCCTAGCCGCGTCAAGGAATTTTGCCGTTGCACTTGATCAAGATAAGCTTCTGAGAAATAGGTGAAGTCAGACCTCAGGGCTTGATCGAAAAGCCTCTTTAAGACCCTAACGTCAGCCAGCTTAATCGAGTCAACTTTATTATTGTCAGTAAGTTGGACGGCCGGCTTCACTTAAATACTTTCCCCATCCTTTTTGTCAATCTTAAGCCTGTCTTTATCCATACCATCACCGTAGCTAACGACCCGATTGCGCCCCAGATTTTTTGCCCGATAGACTGCCTGGTCAGCCCGCGCGATTACTTCTTTTAAGCTGGTATCATTACTCAATGAAGCCACCCCAAAGCTAGCCGTCACCTGAAATACTTCATCCTCATGTCTAAATTCAAGCTTAGAAATTTTTTGCCGAATACTGTCAGCAATCTGACTGGCTGCCTGTTCGTCCGCCCCCACCAGCCCAATGATAATTTCCTCGCCACCATAGCGCCCAACTATATCAACACCCCTTAATTCGTCCTGTATCAAAGCCGTCACCTGACGCAAGACTTGGTCGCCCATCTGATGACCATAAGTATCGTTGATTTTCTTAAAATAATCCAGATCGACGAATACCAATGAAAAGCTTTTGATCAACAGAAACCGGCGTCGCTCCGGATGTTTTAACTGAAAACGAACTTCATTAACAATCGTATCCAGATACTCCATCAAACCACGACGATTTAAAACCCGCGTCAGCTCATCGGTGCGCAGCTGACCCTCAAGCACGACGATGCGTTGCTTGAGCTTCTGGATATAAATCTCATTATTTTTTTGCGCTGCCATAGGATTACTACCTTATTGCTCTAGATACTTCTCTGCCTCCATGGCAGCCCGACAGCCATCAGCAGCAGCCGTGATAGCTTGCCGATAACGCGCGTCAGCCACATCGCCAGCCACAAATACGCCCTCAATATCAGTCAAGACATTGTCGCGCACCTTGATATAACCCTTTTTGTCGAGAGCCAATTTATCCTTAAAAAGCTCGGTACTCGGTTTGTGGCCAATAGCTACGAACAGTCCTTGCACATCTAGGCTAGAGAGATTATCGTTGCTGATATTTTTAACCTGAATAGACTCGAGCTTATCCTCGCCCGCAACATCACTGACCACGCTATTCCAAACAAAATCTATCTTAGGGTTTTTAATAGCCCGCTCTTGCATTATTTTGCTAGCCCGCAAGCTGTCGCGACGATGGATGACCGTTACATGACGAGCAAATTTCGCTAGTGCCAAGGCCTCCTCCATTGCGCTATCTCCGCCGCCGACGACCGCCACATCCATATCCTTAAAAAAGAAGGCGTCACAGGTAGCGCAAGCTGATACACCGCGACCCAACAAGCGTTGCTCATTAGGCAGTCCCAGCCACTGCGCCTGCGCGCCAGTAGCAATAATTACACTACGCGCCGAGTAAACGACTTCCTGGCTATGAATCTCAAACGGCTTAACATCAAAATTAACCTTATCAACTGTGATATCTATTAATTCGGCACCAAAGCGCTTGGCCTGATTACGCATCTGCACCATCAAGTCGGGTCCCATGACCGACTCTTCAAAACCTGGAAAGTTCTCTACTTCGCTCGTCAGCATCAACTGGCCGCCAACTTGCGCCCGTGACCCGCCCAATAATAAAGTTTTTAAGTTTGCGCGGGCAGCGTAAATAGCGGCCGTATAGCCAGCCGGACCACTGCCAATAATTATAACGTCGTAGGTTGTCTTCATTTTTTATCTATTATACCAGTCAAAAATGTAGCTGGCGAGTTGCGCCACTCATCAATATTCGAGCGAAATTACTACTTGGCAGGCTGCTTCGTATCGCCAGCGCAAGTATCATCAGCCCAAAAACCGCGTTTTTGCTCTCGTGCCGACTGTTGAGCCTGTTTAAACTGAGCTTGGTATTTATATGGTTGACTCTGGTAGGTGTACTCATGGGCAAAGCCTTGCTCTATCATGTATTGGTTGTAATTTAGCCCATCCTCCATGAATAAATAGGCCAATAAGCGCCCGTACTTATCAATCTCCCCTTGGCCAGGATCAAGCTCTAAGCGAACATTTTTACCATCAAGCAAGCTATGAGCCCTCGCACTAGCCTCACGGCCAAAACATTGCACCACCCGTCTGGGATCAGCAATTTCTGGTGTGTCCATGCCAATCAAGCGCACCTTCTGAGGTCGGCCGTAGCGCCAGACCTCAACTGTATCACCATCAACCACGCTATAAATCGGTAAGTAGCCCGAAGGAACAGGCTTTTGTGGCTGACCTAATCGCAAGCCGGACCAGCCAACTGGCCACTTAAAAACGTCTTTTGGGGCAGTCGTGACAGCCAGTACTATTATACCGACAAAAACAGCCAAGCTAGCTTTTAGAATACGGCTGGCACGCTTAGCACCCCTTTCTTCACTATTTAATACGTGTTTGTCCGACATAATAATAAGTATATCATTCAGTCACTCAATAGAATAACTTTTTTATTCATATTGGTAATCTACCAGGTTATATTTATGCAATTAATCCAAGTTAATTTCTGCCTTTCGGCGGCGAATCGCGACACTCTCAATGACACCTATGCCAATCAATGACACCATCATACTTGAGCCGCCGGCCGAAATAAAGGGCAGGGGTATGCCTGCCACAGGCACTAGCCCTAGGTTCATGCCAATATTAATAAATAAGTGAAATAGCAGCATCGCGATCACGCCAATTACCAAAAAACTGCCAAAGCGATCGCGGCTTTTACGCACTACCATGACCGATCTAGTCAGCAAGACGGCGAATAGCAGTATAACCAATACTCCGCCCACAAAGCCAAGTTTTTCGGCTAGAACAGCAAAAATAAAGTCCGTGTGTTGGCTGGGCAGGAAATTGCCCTGGCTCTGCGAACCGGCACCTAAGCCTTGACCAAACCAGCCGCCGCTACCAACTGCTATGATTGCTTGATTGACGTTGTATCCGGTTGTAGTCGGATTAGCCGTTGGGTTTAAAAACGTCTCGATTCGTTGCCGCTGATAACCGTGCAAAAACGGCAGCGACAGCGGAACAGCAATAATCGCCAACACCGCCCCTAAGACCAGCCACTGCTTGCGTACTCTAGTGGCGATTGTCATAACCAGCCAAATCGCCCCCAAAACCGAGGCCGTCGCGAGATCAGGCTGCAACAGCAGCAAAGCAAGCAACGGCAAAACATACAGAAAGGAGATAAAAATATAGCGCAGTTGACGAGTTTTTTCATAATTCATGGCAAAAAATTTTGCAAGCACTATTATTAGCACCAACTTTGCTAGCTCTGAAGGCTGGAACTGAAAAAAACCAATCGTTATCCAGCGCGTTGCGCCCAGTCTTTGAGCACCAAAAAAGTTAACCACCAGCAACATACCAAGAGTAATAAAATAAAGTGGCAAGGCATAATTACGTAAAATCCGATAGTCCATTCGTGCAAATAGCCCCAGCAAAACCAAGCCGACTGCAACGTAGAGAAACTGGCGGCTAGTATCAAGCTGTAGATTAACCTGACTCGGCTTTATGCCCGATGAATAGAGCACCAGTAAGCCAATTGCCACTAACAAAGCCGTGGTTGTTATGATAATCAAGTCATATTTGCGAAAAAGTTTAAAAGCTTGCATCAACCCTTTTGAATAAAAATAGACATTTCTTCGTCATCTATCTTAACGCTTTTGTTAAAATCATAAGCCTTTTGGGCGTCATTATCACTTGTAAAAGTTTTTACTTCGAGCGCCAAAACTTCACCAGCGATAAGGCTTCGATGAGCTTTAATGGCATCCTCCAATATATTCGATCCACCGACAAAAGCTAAGTTTATCCTATCTTCGACATTCAAGCCTGCCTCCTTACGCGCGGCCTGAACCTGCCTAATGATATCACGTGCCAGGCCCTCTTCTCGCAGTTCTTGAGTAATTTTTATATTCAATTCAACAACAGTCTCATTACCTTTTACTTGATCCACTTTTTTAACGTTGAGCTCATTAGAAATTATCTCGAGTGCTTCGTTTGGCAATAGCCGGCTCAATACTAATTTAACTTCCGATAGCGGCTGGCGAACTTTGATCCCAGCAGCCGCTCGCTGTGACAAACCTTCCTTTACAGCCTGCCTCACCGTCTCCATGTTGCGCATGATGCTTTCTGTCGCTTCGTCCACTTTTATTTTATTGCTCACCTTAATCTCCAGGTCCGCTGGCTTGGGCCAATCTTCTAGGTGTACTGACTTTTTGGCCCCTTCAATACCAGCCGTCAAAGACTGGTAAAGATAGTCGCTCATAAAAGGCGCCCAAGGTGCAAGCAACTTACAAATAGTTACAAGTGCCCAGTGCAATGTCTCAAATGCTTGCGTTTTATCCTGATCGTTTTCACTTTTCCAGAAACGTTTTCTCGACTGTCGAATATACCAGTTCGACAGATCATCAATCAGCTCGACTAGAGGCCTAGTAGCGCGCGGCAGTTCATATTCTTTAGTTGCTTGATTCATCTCAGAGATAGCCTGATTAACACGCCCAACCAGCCATTGATCAAGATAATTGGTTCGATTTTTGGCCGGAGCGACTATCGTTGGCTGCCACTTGTCAACCTCAGCGTACATACTAAAAAACGAAGCGCTATTGTAGAGCGTCATAAACACATTGCGCGAGACTGTCGCGACATGATCATAAGAAAAACGTACATCCTCTGCCATGGTTGCAGGGCTAGAAAGCAGGAAGAAGCGTAGGCTGTCAGCTCCAAGCCGATCCATAATCTCAGCCGGCTCGGGGTAGTTACGCAACCTCTTGGAGAGTTTCTTGCCGTCGGCGGCCAAAATCAGGCCATTCACCACCACATTATTAAAAGCTGGACGTTCAAACAATATAGTCGCCAACACATGTAGGGTGTAGAACCAGCCGCGAGTCTGATCCAACCCTTCGGCAATAAAATCAGCTGGCAAACCTTCTTCGGTCGTTTCTTTATCCTCAAACGGATAATGCGCCTGCGCGTACGGCATCGCTCCTGACTCAAACCAACAATCAAACACCTCGCTCACTCGGCGATAAGTCTTGCCACCACGCTTAACCACGACTTGATCAATCTGCGGTCGATGTAAATCTTCCGGCACAACGCCACCGGCGGCCTGCGACAGCTCCTCTATACTGCCAAACACCAGATAGTCGTCCACATCCTCTTCATTAACCCAAATTGGCAACGGCGCACCCCAATAGCGATTGCGCGACACCCCCCAGTCACGGGCCTCGCTGAGCCAGTTGCCAAAGCGACCTTTTTTAATATGCCCTGGTGTCCAATTAATTTGTTGGTTGGTTGCTACCAGCTTATCACGCACTTTAGAAACGGCGATATTCCAGCTCGATATGGCATAATAAATCAACGGAGTGTCACAACGCCAGCAGTAAGGGTAAGTGTGTTCGATCTCTTCGGCGGCGAAGACCAGTCCTCTTTTAGTTAACTCCTCAATTATTAAGTTGTCGGCTTTTTTAACGAAAGCACCAGCAAAACTCGTCGCCTCGGTTAATTTACCAGCCTCGTCAACGGTTATCCAAACTGGTAAGTCGTGCTTTTGAGCCAAGTTAAGATCATCCTCACCAAAAGCTGGGGCGACATGAACTATCCCGGTACCATCATCGAGGCTAACAAAGTCCGCCAAACGAGTCTGGTAAACAAGCTCGAGCTCTTCTTCGCTAGCTTCCGGATATAGATAGGGCGGGCGATATTTTTTACCAGCCAGCTCATGGCCTCTGTATTGCTCGATCACCTTGTAATCGCTGTCCAGAACTCCTAGGCGAGACTTAGCTAAAATCAAAGTTTGCTCGCCATCCTCGTCCATCACCCTAACCTTGGCATAAGTGGTTTTCTCATCGAGTGCCAATACCTCGTTGCCAGGCAAAGACCAAGGTGTGGTCGTCCAAGCCAAGAAGTAAGTGCCTGGCTCATCAACGAGCTCAAATTTTACATACAGGCTCGGATCCTTGACTCCGTCCTGATAGGCTTGATTTACTTCAAAGTTCGATAATGGCGTGCCGCAGCGTGGACAATAGGGCATGCTGCGAAAACCGCGGTAAACCAGGCCCTTGTCATGAATAGCCTTGAAAACCCACCAAACCGACTCGATATAGTCCGTATCGAGCGTAGCATAGGCATTCTCCTGATCAGCCCAGCGACCAAGACGCGTCAACAGCTCTTCCCACTCTTTCTTGTAAGTAAACACGCTGTCGCGGCAAGCTTGATTGAATTTTTCAATACCCAGCTTTTCAATTTCTGGCTTACCGGAGAGATTAAGCTTTTTCTCGATCTCGTATTCTACCGGCAGACCGTGAGTATCCCAGCCCAGTCGCCGCGGAACATAATACCCCTCCATCGTTTTTAAGCGCGTCACCGAGTCCTTGATGGCATTGGCCAGAATATGGCCATAATGCGGTAAGCCATTAGCAAACGGCGGCCCGTCAAAAAATGTAAACCGCTTTTTGCCCTGCCTAGTCGACAAACTACTTTCAAAAATTTTATTCTTAGCCCAAAAAGCCAGCACCGACTCTTCAATCTGCTTGGCATCATAGGCTGGTAGTTTTTTCATTGCACTCATTGTAGCTCCTAATCAATTAACAACAAAATTAGCTGTTTCTCCAGGAGCCCTACATGTATACAGCGGGCGGTACCATCCTGCTTCCCCTAATTTGGGGCACTTAATTGACACGACTGACGGGCGTGTGTCCGGCGGGATCTAGTCCTTAAAAAAGTTTCTCCCCGCGGCATTCGCGGTTGATAGCCGCTCATTTGAGCTCTAGTTCAGGGCCCAAAACACCTTTTGAATGTCTCAAATTATACAATTAACCATCTATTTAGGCAATACCGGCTAGCCCATGAATAAGACGCTGGGCAAACTGCAGGGCTAAAAGCAACGCTAAGGGCGAAAAATCAAGCCCACCCATCTGGGGTAGTAATTTACGAGTAGGCCCCAGTAGCGGCTCGGTTAGATCATAAATCAATTTAACAAAAATATTGCTTTGCATATCCGCCGTGATCCAGCTTAAAACAATTCTAATAAGTAATAGAATGTTAAAAACAAAAACGAAAATATCAAAAAAATTTAGCAAAACTTGTTTCATAAGTAGGCCAAGTGGCTTATGTCGCTCGACGACGGCAAAAGCTCTTGCCATGAGTAAAGCATTTGACCATCATCGCGGGTGGTTATAACGGCTGGTGTTTGCACGATGTCGTAAAGCTCAGCTCGTGCGGAGCCATCGCGCGATTCAACATCAATCTGCTCATGTTGAATACCAAGTTTTTTTAATTCACCAATCAATCGGTCAACATTTGATTGTCCCGTTTGCCTGGAACGAGTAAAGACAAGCGTTTTCATAGTTATTATTGTAATGCTAAAAAGCGGTTCTTGAAAAGGCTTAGGGGCCGATAATGCAATCGCACTATCGGCCCCACTTAAGAAGGTTTGTTCACCAGTTCTCGTGCCCACCGAAGGCAAGACCCGGATCGGTCGCTGGGTCGCTTGCAGCGTCGAGCGCGTGTCCGCTCAACAAGCCAGTCGGCCCATAGTGGCCAGCCCGCTTCCTGTCGAGCTCCTCGAGCAGGTCATTTCGCGTTAAACGCGACCTGACGCTGTCCTTTCTGCTGTCATCCGCGCGCCGAACCGACGTGTCCCCATCACCGGCTTCACACATGGTGCTCCTTCCCTTTCCTGGTACTTCCAGGATTTCGTCGGGGTGGCAGGAATCGAACCTGCGACTATCTGTTTTGCTAAAAGCAGGCAGATAGTTTGACCACTTGATTTACACCCCGTCAAAAAAGACTCCTTTTTCGGGAGTCTTTGGCTTACCTAATACTTATTTTCTAACAGACTACCCGAGGAACAGCTTACGCCTTGAGTAAGCAGCAAATCGGAGTTAAATTTTGCACCTGTCTGTTCACGAGCTAGATTGTAAGCCACTGGCCTTGCAATGTCAATCTAGTTCTGGCGTTTTTTTAGCTTGCGCAATTCTTGCTCGAAGCTTTTGATATCCGTAAAAAGCCTGTAAACACTAGCAAAGCGTACGTAGGCCACATCGTCAATGTCGATTAGCCGTCTCATGAGCAATTCACCAATCGCGAGTGAGGTAATCTCGCTCTCCCCAACACTTTTAGCCTCACGCTCGACGTCAGAGATAAGCCCTTCAATCGTCTCAGCCGACACCGGTCGCTTCTCAAAAGCTTTATAAATACCGCCGGCTAGCTTCTGGCGGCTAAATAGCTCACGATCGCCATTGCGCTTAACAACCATTAGATTTGGTGTTTCAACCCTCTCATAAGTCGTGAATCTATGGCCGCAAGACAGGCACTGGCGGCGGCGGCGAAGAGCAGTGCCATTTTCGACATCACGCGATTCTAAGACCTTGCTGTCATGACTGTTGCAATTGGGGCAGCCCATTTTTAAAGTTAACTCCACCCTGCTCACGCCTGAAAAAGCGCAAACTTAAAGCCAAAGCTACTCCATTTTACGTTTTATAAAGCTAGGTATTTCATCCTCTTGGGCGCTGGCGCTACTTGGCTCATCAACCTCTAAGCCCTGGCGCAGATAAGCTGGCTTATCAAGATCATCTTCATCGACGTCAAAGCCGGTTGATAGCGTTTCTACGATTGGTTTGGCAGGCGGTGATTGAGTACGCACCACCTCATCAGGCTGTTTCTGTGACTTGAGCTGCGGGCTTGGTTCGGTCTCATCTTCGTAATCAAAGGCTGTGATTGCCTCATCGAGCATATTAGTAGGCTGGGACGTTGCAGGATTGGCCTTCACCAGCGGCTCGGTCTCATCGTGATTATAGACTGGTCGAGGTTTTTCGGTAATAAATGAAGCCAGCGGCTCTGGTTCGGGTTCTGGCTCTGGCACCGCCTCGTCAGCTACCGGACGCTGATCTGCTCCGGTTGTCCGGGACGTGTAGCCGGAAAATATATTAGCCCCTTGGGTCGACCGCTGCGAATCAAAGCCTGTCGCAACCAAAGTAACTTTGATCTCGCCAGTCGTATTCTCATCCAGCACTGTGCCCCAAATAATATTAGCTTCTTGATCAACGGCATCGTATATCAGCTTAGCCGCTTCCTCAATCTCATGCATACCCATGTCGCGACCACCAGTAAAGTTAATTAAGACTCCCTTGGCTCCTTGGATAGAAATATCAAGCAGCGGTGAGTCCATTGCTTGCTTGACTGCATCAATCGCCCGCGCGTCACCCGAGCCTCGTCCAATACCCATCAGGGCACTGCCCGCATTGCTCATGATCGATTTAACGTCCGCGAAGTCAAGATTGACCAATCCATTGACAGTAATTAAATCCGAAATACCCTGCACACCTTGACGCAAAACGTCATCAACCGCCCCAAACGCTTCCAAAAGCGATGTCTTGCGATCAATAATCTGCAAAATGCGATCATTGGGTATAACAATCAGAGTGTCGACTTGCTCCTTAAGCTGTTCGATGCCAGAATCAGCAATCTTACGTCGCCTGTCACCCTCAAATGTAAACGGCTTAGTTACTATGCCAACAGTCAGCGCACCAATCTCGCGTGCAATCCGAGCCACTACCGGTGCGGCACCACTACCAGTGCCACCGCCCATACCAGCCGTTACAAAGACCATTTCCGAATTCTTAAGAGCGTTATATATATCCTCTTCGCTCTCTTCGGCCGCCTGAAAACCAACATCGGGATTAGCGCCAGCCCCAAGACCCTTAGTGGCCTCCTTGCCAACATGCACCTTCTTATTGGCCTGCGAATAGTGCAAAGCTTGCGCGTCAGTATTAATAGCCACGAAATCAATGCCGCGAATTTTTGATTGCACCATACGATTGAGGGCATTGTTGCCACCACCACCAATGCCAACGACTTTAATGCGCGCGAATGTCTCTATTTCTGGTAATATTTCGGCCATGTCCGGTTCAAACTCCCTGCCCTGCTTAAGCAGTAATTTAGCAGATTAATAAACACTCAAGTTAAGTTATCATCCTTGCCACACAACAGGTATTACTCTATATACCTGACTCATCAAAGTATAAACAAATTACTTGGCGTATGCAAATATTTTATTCAACTTTTTTAGTGAAATTTATAATATAAATTTTGTGTTCAATATATTTTGCTAAATTGTTCTTTTTATTGGTAGGCGACTCAAAAAACACGGCAGCCCTCTCCCCGCTACCGTGCAGATTTAGTAAACCAAGCTTATTATGGCAAAAAACTTTTAAAAATGCCTTTGACTCGACCGAATATCTTCTCTACCCGACCATTAATGCCAATATGAACGGCTGGCTGTTCCATATCTTCGAGCATTAAACCAATTGCGGCTGCGTAAGCCGGATCACTGACCCGATCAGCAAGGCCGGAAAAACCGGCTGGCTTGCCAACTACGACTGGAAGCTTGAGAATATCACGCGCAAACTCGGTAATCGCTTCCATCTTAGCGCCGCCGCCCGTCAATACGACACCGGCTGCTAACATAGAATCTTTACCCGCTTTGCGCAGCTCACCAGATACCATCGTAAAAATTTCATGCAATCTCGAGGACACGATCTTATCTATCTCCGAGCGAGCAATCGCACCTTTTAACTCAAACTCTTCGAGGTTAATTTTCTCGCCGTCTTTGCCCTTAGGCTTTTGGGCCCGGGCGTACTTAAGCTTAACTTTTTCGGCAATATCAATATTAGTCCGCAGGCCATAAACCAAATCCTTGGTGATGTGATTCGATCCAACCGGCAGGATAGTCGTGTAGCTAATATTACCTTCTTCAAAAGCCGCCACACCCGTCGTTTCGGCTCCGATATCGACCACGATCACACCTAGCTCACGCTGTTTTTTCGTAACGGTCGCCTTGGCACTAGCCAGCGGCACGATCATTTGATCATTTATAGCCAAGCCAGAGCGGAAAACTGCCCCTGACAAGTTCTTAATCGCCGGCGTGGCTGCCGTGATAATATGTGTATCTATCTCCAGCCGTACGCCACTCATCCCAACCGGATCGGCTACATTGGGCTGGCCGTCAACGATGTAACTACGCGGCACCACTTGTAAGATCTGGCGATTACTATCAAGCTGAATGGCGGCAGCGGCCTCTTCGACACGCAATAAGTCTTCGCGGCTAATTTCATGGTCAGCTCGGCTAACCGCGATCACGCCACGCGAATTCAAGCTCTGGATATGCGCGCCGTCAACACTAATGGTCGCCCGCTCAATCGCCACGCCGCTCATACGCTCAGCCTCTTCCAGAGCCGAAGTAATCGAGCTAACGGTCTCTTCGATGTCCACCACTACACCACGGCGTAAGCCGGCCGTCGGAGAAGTGCCAAGCCCAATAATACTTGGCAGGGCCGATTCTTCTTCGTGCAGACCAACTACGCAAGTAATTTTACTCGTACCAACGTCAAGTCCGACATAAGTTGTCTCATTCTTTGCACTCAATTGGCAGCCCTCTAATTTACAGCTCACATTATAACTAGCTTGTCATCTTGAATCAAATCAAGGATCGGTATTCTTGCTTTAAAACACTAATTAATGGCCGTCAAAATTTCCGCACCGCGGCTAGTAATTAGCGCTGTGTGCTCGAATTGGGCGGCCAAGCTGCCATCGATCGTCTTATACGTCCATCCATCGTCAGCTAAGTAAATATGACCGTCGCCAAGTGCTGCGATTGGCTCGATCGCAACCGTCATACCGGCTTTTAGAATTTGTCCTCTGCCCTTAACCCCGAAATTGGGTATTGACGGATCTTCATGCACCTGATGACCAACGCCATGTCCACTCAAGCCCTCGGCCGGGCTCAAACCATGAGCGCTCAGTTCTGCCTCGATGGCCGCGCCGACGTCACCAACCCGTACACCATCACGCAGTACATCAAGTGCCTTGTCAAGCGCCCTTTTAGTACCCAACAGTAAGCGATCGGCTGACCTCGAAACTTCACCCACCGCCACCGTGATAGCCGAGTCAGTGATCATACCATCATATATGACGCCATAATCCAGCCCAACTATGTCACCATTCTTAATAATTCTCGGGCCCGGTATCGTATGTACCACCTCGTCATTGACAGATACGCACAGGTTCGCTGGATAGTCCTGATAGCCATGAAAAGCCGGCCTGGCACGAAGCTTAATGGTGTGCGCCAGGGCCAGATCGTCAATATCTTGGGTAGTCATACCAGCCCGAATCGATTTTTGTAAATAATCGAGCACTTGGGCTAGTATCTCGCCGCTTTTACGAATCGCTTTTATTTCTTCGGCGGTCTTAACTCTCGTTTTCATTTCAGTGCCTCACGCAAGCTATCATTGATTGTCCTCGGATCTGGCGAAGCATTAATCTTGATTACTTTATTTTGCTCTTCATAATAATCAATAACTGCCGTAGTTTCTGATCGATAGACATCTAACCTAGAGTCGATAATCGAAGCTTGATCGTCTGCCCGCCCGCGCTTAATAAGCCGGGTTTTTGCCAGTTCATCGGACAGGTCTAACAGCAAAACAAGGTCAACTTGCTTACCTTGTCGCTGCAAGAAATCATCAAACCACCGTGCCTGAGCCTCATCCCTGGGAAAACCATCGGTCAGATAATTGTCATGCGGGCTTTTAGTAATTTCAGCTGCGACATACTGATTAACCAACTCGTCATCAACCAAGCCGCCTTCCTGCAATATTTGAGTAATTTTAGTGTTCTTTTTGGCCAAACCCCTAACGAAGTCACCGGTTTTGATTATTTTATAATTAAAAGTACTACTGATAAAAATCGCCTGTGTATCCTTACCTGAACCTGGTTTACCTAGTAAAACTACGATCTTGCTCATTTCACGAATAGCTTATATAAGTAAGGTCCGAACACCAAAATCGCCACCAGAATCGCTCCGGCCGCCGTCACCAAGACACCGGCTGCCGTCATGTCTTTTATCACTCTTACCACCTGATTGTTTTCCTTAGATAAAGCGTCAAGTGTTTTTTCAATGGCAGTATTAACAATCTCGGCAAAAAATACCATCGTAATAGCTAAGACGACGAAGAGCAACTGGATAATTGCGATATGAAATAGCAGGCTGGCCAGCAATGCCAAAAGAGCGCAAAGCAAGTGTATCTTGGCGTTGCGCTCAGAGCTAAAGACTTCTTTTAACCCGCGTAGCGCGTAGCGAAAACTTGCTAGTGTGACCATTTGAACTGCCTCGTTTTAAGCTTGAGCTCTTCCATAATACCATCTTGTGTCGCGTTAAAGCCAGACTGCGACAACTCGTCTTGATGATCTTGGCCACTCAAATGCAGTAAGCCGTGAATCAGTAGCAATGAAACCTCAGCCTTAAAGTCTAAACCGTATTGAGCCGCTTGATCAGCCGCGATCTCGCCACAGATAACGATCTCACCGATGTAGCCCTGTGGGGGGAGCGAGCCGGACTCGTGATAGTTGAACGATAAAACATCGGTTGGATAATCGTGGCCAGCATGAGCAAGATTTATTGCCCGCATAGTAGACTTATCGACAAACACCAAACTGACTAGTCCTGGTTCAAAATTTTTTACACGGTCAAAAACCAGCTCGGCCGTCGTCTCGAGCAAGGTCCTGGAAAGACCTCTGGGCAGAGGAGGATTTAGTTCGAGTTGCGTTGCCAAATCTAACTTAGCTTAGTTTTTCTTTCACGGCCGCACTGACTTGCGCACCGTTAGCCCTGGCACCCAGCTTCGCCATGACTGCACCCATCACTTGCCCCATCGCCGATATATCATCAGCCCCCAGTTGCTTAATAGCATCGTCAATAGCCTGATTAATCTCATCTTTACTGGCCGCGTCGGGCAGATAAGTGTCAATTATTTCCAGCTCCTGCTGTTCTGCCTCAGCCAGCTCAGACCGATCAGCTTTCTGGTAAAGATCGATCGCGTCGCGCCTTTTCTTAGCTTCTTTTTGCAAGACCACCAATACCTCAGCGGTACTCAAATCATGCCCTACCTCAATTTGGTAATTTTTCAAAGCGCTTTTGAGCAACCGCAAGACACCCGTTTTTATTTCATCACGGGCTTTAGTAGCTTCAGTCAAATCAGATTCGAGCGAATCAAATAGGTCCATTATTTAATACCCAAAAGTTCACGAGTTTTTTGTTCCTTACGGACTCGTTTTCGAATGGCAATCTCACGAGCTTCGCGCTTCGAAATAGGTTTTTCGAAATATTTTTTCTTGCGCGCGACGCTCAAAACGCCTGATTGATTAACTTTTTTATTAAATCTGCGAATCAAGCTCTCGGTTGATTCATCATCTTTGCGTACAACTTGCAGCAAAAACAATCACCTCCTTTAGAAAGAAGTTTAAAATTCTAACTTACAAAACTAAACTATTTTAACCTATACAAGCACTTTTAGCAAGGTCAAGCTAAAAAATACACTGTTTAACACAATCGATCAATGATATTTTTCACTATATCGTCTATTGGGACGTCCTCTTGCGAGCCGCTAGCCATATCCTTGACGATAACACTGCCGGTTGCGATTTCCTTTTTACCCAAAATTAAACAAATTTTGACATTATTTTTACTAGCGACTGCCAGCTGGTCGCTCATACTGCCTTTGCCATAGCTGCTCATCACTGACAGGTTGTTATCCAGTAATTTCTCTGCCAATACGAAGGCCTTGTCGCGCGATTGCTCACCCAGCCCCACCACACAGACCTGCGGACCATCGGCTTTTGGCAACTGATTGCTGCGCTCAAGCTCGAGAATAATCCGCTCTACCCCCAGGCCGAAGCCAACCGCCTCAGTTGGCTTACCACCCAGAAGCTCCACCAAGCCATCGTAGCGCCCGCCGCCGCCAATCGAGTCTTGCTGACCAACGTGCGAGCCCTTAAACTCGAAGACGGTTCGATTGTAGTAGTCAAATCCTCTTACCAAACGGGAATTGAGCTCATATTCAACCCCCAATTCATCCAAATACTCCAACACGGCCGCGAAATGATCCTTCGATTCGCCGTCGAGATAATCCAAAATTTGCGGCGCGTTTTCGATCAAGGGCTGAATCGATTCGTCTTTACTGTCCAGAATACGCAGCGGGTTGCTGTTAAGCTGTCGACGGGCGATTTCTGGCAATCTGTCTTGCTGCGGCTCGAAGTAACCCACCAAAGCCTGCTGATACTTGCGGCGCATCGCAGAGTCCCCAATCGAGTTGATTTGCAAGCTAAATTCCACCCCTATCTCTCGCAGTGTACGGGCTGCTAACGCGATAACGTGAGCGTCCATGTAAGCGTCTTTAATACCGAATACCTCGGCACCAAGCTGGTGGTGCTGACGATAGCGGCCAGCCTGCGGACGTTCGTAGCGAAAATGTGGCTCAAAATAAAATAATTTAACCGGTTTGGGCAAATTATCAAGATTATTTTCCAGATAGGCCCGAACCACGCCGGCTGTCGATTCGGGCTTAAGAGCCAATTCATTGTCCGATCGGTCACGAAAGACATACATCTCTTTTGACACCACCTCGGTATCACTGCCGACGCCACGACTAAATAAATTGGCCGATTCGAACATCGGAGTCGCGATCCGCTCAAAACCAGCCATCGGGCTAAGACGGTTAAAAGTTTCATAGATTTTACGCCAGGCCGGCTGTATATTAGGCAATATATCCTGCGTACCGCGTGGCCTGGAAAACAACTCGCGTGCCATGCCAATCCTCTTATAGGTTAATTGCTAGCTTTAAAACTATCATAAAAATTACTTTTTCACCACTTTTTGCACTGCCTCTCTGATGTCTATTACTTCAAGCTGGGGTCGGCGAGTATCACGCCATTCATTGATGCCCAAACGATACAGTACTTCGACTGACTTGTCCGGCTCCAGCCAGCTCCAACGGTCGGCCGACGAAAAGGCGATCCCATCTATCTGCCCGTTGTTGCCAGCAAAAATCAGTTTTAGATGTTCGCCGCTACTGCCAACGGGGCGTATTTCTTTTACCACTAACTGGCTGGCAAGTATCGGCTGACGATTTTGATTGCCATGCGGCTCCAGGCGGGCCAACTCGATCGCCGCTTCAAGACAAAGCAAATCAGCCGGCAAAAGCAAATCAACTTCTATCTTGCGCGCTAAGTCGATTTTTGATATCAACTTTTCGGCGTACTGATTAAGCTGTGAGCGCAAGGTGTCGATATTGTCTGTCTTAATGGTTAGGCCGGCCGCGTAAGAATGGCCACCAAACTTTTCAAGCAGATCAGAGCAATCTGTCAGACCGTCAATAATACTAAAATTACCAGCGCTGCGACACGATCCTTTCGCCAAATCACCCTGGGTTTGCAGAAGAATGGTCGGTTTATTGTATTTTTCTGCTATCCTGGCTGCCGCGATGCCAACGATACCATGTGACCAATCGTCATCAGCTAGCACCAAAATCATATCATCCGCCTGTTCCTCGGCGGCCGCGGCCGCCTCAGTTACAACTTTGGTAGTCTGCTCTTGGCGTTTGGCGTTAAGCTGGTTTAGTTTTTGAGCATTAGATCGAGCTTTTGTAACATCAGTACTAGTTAGCAATTCGAGCGCCAAATTAGCATGAACCAAGCGCCCAGCCGCGTTGAGCCGCGGCCCCAAGCGAAATCCCAAGTCAGCGCTTTTGATTGTTTTAAGATTCACGCCACTTGCCTCGGCCAGAGCCTGAATACCAATTCTTTTTGACCGAGCTAATACCTTCAAACCGAACAATACAAGTGTTCGATTCTCGCCGACCAATGGCACTACGTCACAAACGGTACCTAGTGCCACCAGATCAAGCAACCATTTTTCCTGCCCTGCTGGCATCAAATTTGGCAGCTTTTTTTGCATGGCAATTATTAGCTTATAGGCTACTCCGACGCCGGCCAATTCTTTGTTGGGATAAATACTTTCGGGCAACTTTGGATTGATCAAGGCACAGGCAGCAGTTGGTAAGTCAGCTGGCGGATTATGATGATCGGTAACAATTACGTCCAGGCCAGCTTTTTGAGCATCTAAAATCGGCTCGGCCGCCGTCACGCCACAGTCCACCGTCACCACCAGACTCACCCCAGAAGCGGCAAGACGGCGCAAAGCCTCGCTGTTCAAGCCATAGCCTTCTTCGAAGCGATCTGGTATATAAACTGACGCCTCAGCCCCAAATTGGCGTAGTCCATCAAGCAATAGCGAACAGGCCGTTAGACCATCGATATCATAGTCACCATAAATAGCAATTTTTTCGCGCTTTTTGATCGCTTCTGCTAAGCGATCAACTGCCTTATCCATATCTGGCAACGCAAAGGGATCATGCAGGCCAAGCTCAAAATCCGGCGCTAAAAAAGACGCCATTTCGTCGTCTCGCATACCGCGACTAGTCAAAACACTCGAAACCAGTTCCGCAATACCGCCAGGACGCATGGCACGATCATATACCCACTGAGCACTACTCAAAGAGACCTCTCACTTTTATTAAAAGTATTATAGACTCTAGTACTTGTGATGAGTAGTCAGATAATAGGCACTGGTGTTACGCGACTTAAAGCCAACCGGCAAGTTCGGGCGGTACACCCGGCGTTTATTATATAAATAAGCCTTTGTCCGAGCGATTTTGCGCCGTTTCTGCGCTTGAATATTTTCACCAAAAATAAGTTTTTGAATAAATTCGTGCATTTTATGTCCGTTTTTTTCTGTTAGTTTTTAAAACCATGTTCTGCAATTCACGAAACAGTAAAAAGTTCTGATTAGCCCAGTACAGCTTGGCATTTCCATCTTTGGCCGATTTAACATAGCCGATTTTTTCAAGCCGCGTTAGTTCACGCTGAACATTGCCCGGATCCTCCTTGAGGACTTTAGCCAGCCCGCGTACATGCACCCGATAATCGGGGTACTTACTGTAAATAGTGATTATTTTCCGTCTTGTTTTTGATGTTATGAACAAATTTAGCATAGTTTTATTTACAACTTTATTTTTATTTATATCTTAAATAAGCTTAATAACATTGTAAAACATAAGTTATATATTTTACAACAGTATTTTTGACTTTTCGTGACATAAAAAAGCTTATGTTATAATAAAAATGGAATATATTCTCGATGGATTTATTGTGCCCTAACTGCGATAGTACCCTCACGCCTTCTGCTGTTGGCTATCTTTGCGTTGACTGCGGAGCAGTGCATAAGTTCTATCGCACTCCAGATGGCACCCCGATCGACCCGAGCGTCAAACGAAAAGTAGATGGTCCTCGTATTGATAGTGGATCAGGCGCTAGCCAGCTGGCCGGCCACCGCCACAATGCTCAGCCTCATCATACCCCGATAGATCACAGTAGTTCGGCTACTTACAAAAGACGCTTACGCCACCGCCTCAAGCAATTAATCGTACCGGAGCTGCCATCACCCCTCGAACACGAGGAAATCAGCCAGCAGAACAACCATGATGCTCCAGCGCCCCATGACATAGTCTCTCAGCCAGAGCCCACTAAGGTGGAGCCTGCCGCCAACCAGGCGCAGACGCCTTCCATCGGAGGCACAAATTTACCAGCAGAAACAAACACCCCACTAGCATCGATACCCGCCCAGCAACCCAATAAGTTTAACTCCAAAAAGATTTTAATTATCGGTGGCTTAGTTCTGTTATTCTTCGCCGGCCTGACAATATTTGGCGCCGTCAGCCGCCGACAAGCAGCTCAACCAGCCGTTAGTCCTTCGCTAACTCCAACCCCCCAAGCAAGCACTCCCGCCGCCTCAGACGAGGCAGTCAGTCGCGACACCCAGCGCAAGAAGGACTTAAAGGAGATCAGTACAGCACTCGAAATTTACAAGCAGGAAAAGGGTGCTTACCCTGTTGGCACTGACATCAGCGCGGTTTACCCGCTGCAATACGCCAATCCACCCTACATCAAGTATGTCAATTACGACCCCCTGAGTAATGATGCCGAAAAAATCAAATACCTATACGAATCCAATGGCACAACCTTCACTATCAAAGCTAAGCTAGAGAATAGTAAAGATACTGAAGCCAAAAATGGCTATTACATCGTCAGCGGAACTTAAAAACGCCTATCTATATAGATATCCGCTAAAAAATAATTACTTTTTAGCTGCTCGCTTAGCTTTCCAATTATTGTAAACCACGAGCATCGGTGAGGCATTGAATATTGATGAGTACGTACCAGCCACCACGCCAAGCAAGAGTGCTAAGACGAACATCTTGATCGATTCGCCGCCAAACAGATAAAGCGCCAGCAGAGTTATCAGCACAGTCAGCGAAGTATTGATCGAGCGAGCAATTGTTTCAAGAATACTGTCGTTAACAACTTCCTCGAAAGGTTTATTATAACGACGCAAATTTTCTCTGATACGGTCATAAACCACAATAGTGTCATGCACCGAGAAACCAATAACCGTCAAAACAGCCGTCACAAACAAGCTGTCCACCTCAACCCCAAAATAATGTCCCAAAATCGAGAATACACCAATTAAGAACAATGCGTCATGCAATAGGGCCATAACGGCCGTCACACCGAAGCTCCAGGGGCTAACTGGCGGCGGCGTGTTACGAAAAGCAAAAGCGATATACATAACAATCGCGATTGACGCTAGTAAGACGCTAATTAGAGCATTGCGCGTAATATCACGGCTAACCGACGGTCCAACCGAAGAAAATGATACTTCGACCGCGTTAATGCCCTCCAGGCCGGCCCTAAGCTTTTGGTGAATCTGCTCTGAGTCACCGACCCCCTTGTCACTGTAGCGGATTAGTAGGGTATCGCTACCGCTCGGCGTAATAGTCACATCCTTCACTTTCTGATCAGCAAATACCTGACGAACTGCCTCTTGATCGCTAGCACCCTTAATCTCCATTAGCTGACCACCGGTGAAATCTATACCGGGCCGCAAACCCCACAACATAAGCGCCACGATGCCGGGCAGAATCAGGGCCAGCGAGATAATGAACCATAGTTTGCGGCGGCCAATAATGGTCATTCGCTCACCTCCTCTAAACCATAAATTTTATAGTTTTGGCCAAATCTAGTCTTGATCAGCAGCTGCATCAGAGTTCTCGAAATCGTAATAGCTGTCAGCATGCTCACCAGCACTCCCAGCGCCAAGGTCACGGCAAAACCCTTAATGATAGGCGCACCGAAATTATAGAGAATCAAACAAGTTATAAGAGTTGATATATTAGAATCACGAATGCTCGTCCAGGCCCGCGAAAATCCCGTCTCCAGCCCGCCAGCCAAGCTCTTACCATGGCGGACCTCTTCTCGCATGCGCTCAAAAATCAATATATTAGCATCGACCGCCATACCAACACTCAAGATAAAGCCTGCGATACCAGCTAGAGTCAGGACGATTGTCCAGGGCGTAAAAATACTCAGCTTAAAGAGTGCTAAGTTTACCAGGGTATAAATAACTAAAGCGATACTGGCCACCACGCCGGCAGCCCGATAGTAAAATATCATAAAAATCATCACCGCTATCATACCAATCAGGCCGGCAATGATGCTTTTTGCCACCGATTCCGAGCCCAGAGTAGCTCCGACTGTGCGCTGTTCCACCAGCTGGATTGGAACCGGCAAGGCACCGGCATTGAGCAGGACGGTGGTTTGCTTGGCGTCTGCTACGTCTTTAAAACCCTCCATCTGACCCTTGCCGTCAGTAATTGGCGTTGAGACGGTACCATTGAAAAGCACCTGATCATCAAGCATGATCGCCAGACGGCTATTTTCCTTGTTGATTTTCGTCGTCAGATCGGCAAATTTCTTAACCGATTCATCTTTCATCTCGAACCTAATTACTGGCTTGCCGGTTTGAGGATCAATATCGGCCGCTGCCAGCTTTAGATCCTTACCACTGACATCAGTCGGCTGAGGCATGCCATCGCTTGATATGATCAAAAAGCTAAGCTGAGCTGTCTTGCCGATCAAATTAATTGCTTCGTTGATATCTTTTACACCCGGTAGCTGAACGGTTATCCTGTCCTTACCACTGGTTTGCACCACTACCTCGGAAGTACCTGATGGATTAACCCGTTTATTAATCACATTGATGGTGCCGTCCAGCGCGGTTTGACGATCCTTGGCCTCCACTTTAGACAGGTCAGCTTGATAAATAAGATTAGCGCCACCCTGTAAATCAAGCCCGAGCCGGACTTTTAAGCTAGCGTTCTTAAGACCGAGCGCCTTAAAAACTCGATCTTCACGCGGTAAGACAACAATCCCCACCAAAAGCGTCAGGGCAATAATAAGATATAGTTTAACTCGATTACTCATATAAAAACCATCTAAACAATTTGTTACTATCAGATATTACTTGGTTCACCCCAAAAAGGCAAATGAACTTAATTAACAGGCTAAAGAGACCCACTCGGGCAAAAAGCCCATATCGAATAATACACGAAAATGGTATACTACGTATAATGATTTTACTTGCCTATCAGACAGTTTAATAATGAATACTTTTTTTATTCAATGAAACCTAAAAACATTCTCACCCTATCTGTTGCCCGCTACGGTGGGCACGACAATAAAACATTTGATTATTATGGTCTTGACGACCAAAAATATGTTATCGGCGAGCTGGTCTTAGTTGATTTTAGACATCGACAAAGCGTTGGCGTCATCCGCCAAATTACCAATCAAAATAATTATCAAAAGAATATCAAGCTATTGCCGATCACGAAAAAACTTGAATATAATCCCGTGCCACCCCACCTCCTGCAGCTAGTCGACTGGGTGAGTGATTATTACCAATCAAGCCAGAAAGCTATTTGGCAGACAATTTTGCCTAGCGGCTTGCCAGCTGCGTCCCGTAAAAAGCCTGCTGTCATTCTCCCTCCAGATAAGAACGTCAAAAAACACCCCCTCAACAGTGAGCAAAAAAAGGCTATTGCCACCATCGAAGCATCGGACCAGCGCGGATACCTGTTGAAAGGCGTCACTGGCTCAGGCAAAACCGAAGTTTATATCGAGCTGCTGGAAAACAACCTCAAAATGGGTCGTTCCGCCATTGTGTTGGTACCAGAAATCTCTCTCGCCCCTCAGATGATAGAGCGGCTCAAAGCCCATTTTTCGGCTAACATTATAGTCACCCATTCGCACCTCACAGCCGCCCGTCGCAAGAGCATTTGGCTGCAAGCCCTACACGCCACCGACCCCATAATTGTAATCGGACCGCGCTCGGCTCTTTTTACGCCGCTTAAAGATATTGGTCTGATTATCATTGACGAAGAACACGAGACAAGCTACAAACAAGAAAGCAGTCCGCGTTATCACGCCAGACAAGTTGCTGCTAAAATCGCCCAATTAGTGGACGCCAAATACATTCTTGGCAGCGCCACGCCCGTCATCACCACCTCATGGCTAGCGGCCCAAGGTCGCCTGCATGAGGTTCGACTCACTAGCCGGGCTCTAGGTCAAAAACTACCGGACATCACTATTATTGATCTGAAAAACCATTCTGACTTACTTACACCCGAACTCAAAAAAGCCATTGCCACCACGCTCCAAAACCGCCGCCAAGTCTTACTGTTTCTCAACCAACGCGGCAGCGCCCAAGCCTACATGTGTCAGGCTTGCGGCCAGGTAGTACGTTGCCCAAACTGCGAGACTAGCTTGACCATGCACGGTGATATTGCCCGTTTGCTGTGCCATTATTGCAACTTTAAAATCAACGCGCCGGCCCTCTGTCCGAACTGTAAAAGTGATGAGATGTTTTTTATCGGCAGCGGCACTAAAAACATCGAGGCGCGGATTAGGGCAGAATTTAAAGGCGCTCGCATCGCTCGCCTGGACCGCGATAACGCTACGTTTGAGCACCTGGAAGACACCTACCAGCAGCTGAAGAATAGCGAGATCGACATAATAATCGGCACTCAGATGATCGCCCGCGGGCTTGATATCAGCGGCATTGACCTGGTCGGTGTGATCCTAGCCGAAAGCATGCTCAATATCCCCGACTTTTCTGCGAGCGAGAGAACGTTCGCCCTTTTGACCCAAGTGGCTGGCCGGGCTGGCCGAGGTCAGCACCCGGGCAAAGCCATCATCCAAACTTACTCACCACACCATCCCGCCATCCAACACGCCTGCAGCCACGACGTCGAAGCCTATTATGAATATGAGACTGGGCACCGGCAAAAGTTCAACTACCCGCCCTTTTGCTATCTGGCAAAAGTAACGTACAATAATAAAAGCGACCTGGCAGCCCTACAGGCCACTCAAATCGTCGCCGAGTCGCTAAGGCAACTGCCCGGCGTGGTGGTCTTGGGGCCAGCTCCAGCCTATGTCCGCAAATCAGCTGGCAAATACCGCTGGCATATCGTGCTCAAATCATACGATCGCAGGAAGTTGGTCGAGCATACTAAAAATCTTGGCCCAAGCTGGACAGTCGACCTCGATCCATTAAATTTACTCTAAAATATGATTAAAAAACTTATTACCATTCCAAATAAAGTTTTACGAGATAAATCCAAGCGGATTGGTTTTATCGATGACTCTATCAAGCGCCTGGCCGAAGACATGATAGAGACGACCCTTGACTGGGATCATGGTAGCGAATTTGGCGCTGCCCTGGCTGCTATCCAGATTAATCAACCGCTTCGCCTAACAGTCGTGCGCAACAGCTTCGATAATGGCACGGACAAAGACTTCACTGCCTTCGTTAACCCCGAAATCGTCAAACACAGCGACGATACTGTCACTGACATCGAAGGTTGCTTGAGCGTACCTGGCATGTATGGCCGTGTGAAGCGATATAAAAAAATTAAAGTTAAAGCGCTCGACATCAACAATCAGCCAGTCAGACTGACGCTAAATGGCTTCGCGGCTCGGGTCTTTCAACACGAGATAGACCACATGAATGGCAAAATATTTCTAGATCACATTGAAAATGCCGAGGACTTGCTTGAAATCGACGCCAATGGCAAGCTTATGCCTTTGCAATCAGGCAATAAAACTTACGATGAAGCAAGAACAAAAACCGCTTAAGATAGTTTTTTTTGGCAACGAGTGCCTGGCAACCGGCACGACAACCAAGGCACCAGTTCTAAGCGCCCTACATGAGCACGGCCACGACATCAAGTTAGTGGTTGTAAATACCCACCAAGTCACTTCGCGCCAGAATCGCAGCCCGGAAATGATAGATATAGCAGGCAAACTCGGCCTGCCTATCGCCACGCCACAAAAGCTTGATGAAATCACCGACACCATTCGCAGACTCAAGCCAGATATCGCCGTTCTGGCAGCTTACGGCCGTATTATCCCCCAGAGTATTATCGATCTTTTCCCACACGGGATTATCAATATCCACCCTTCACTATTGCCAAAATACCGCGGCTCAACACCAATCGAAACCGCCCTGCTTGATGGCGAGTGTGAGACTGGTGTTACCATAATGCAAGTAACAGCGGCGATGGATGCTGGCCCGATTTACGCGCAAGCAAAGTTTGCCGTTGACAATAATACCACCAAGCAGCAGCTGGCTGACCAATTACTAAATATTGGACGTGATTTGATCATCGATCTGCTGCCAAAAATTGTCGCCGGCACTAGTACGCCAAAGCCTCAAGACGACTCCCAGGCCACCTACACCAAACTCATCAAAAAAAGTGACGGTAGGCTCGATAGCGCAAAATCCGCCCAGCAACTAGCCCGCGAGGTGATTGCCTACGCTAGCTGGCCGACAAGCTATTTTGACTACAACCACGGCCTTATAAAAATTCTTGAAGCCAAAGCTTCAAATTTCACCTGTCCACCAGACGAGCTAGCAAAACACGAGGGTAAGCTATATTTTGGTTGCAACAAGGGCTCTTTGCAGATATTGCGACTACAGGTAGCTGGCAAAACCCCCGTCTTGGCACTTGACTTCATCAACGCCCAGCGAGACCTAAAAGCTTACTAGAATAAAACCCTATTTCTTTCGATCGGCCAAGTAGGGTTTAATTTTTTCAACCACTTGACTAGGTGTTAAGTCGGTTTTTATGATATAGTCCCTTGCTCCCAGCTCCCGAGCCTCATTAACAGTTGCAGAAGTCGGAACATTTGTCAGTACGATGACCGGCACGTCCGGTATGACTGCTAACCGGTTAAGCTCTTTGAGCACCTCAATACCGCTTAAATTTGGCATCATCAGATCGAGCAAGATCAAATCCGGCTTCAGGGTTTTGAGCTTCTCGAGCGCCATCTTGCCGTCAACTGCTTCGACTACGGTATAGCCAGACTTGGCCAGCTTAAGCTGGTACATGTTGCGAATAAAATCATTATCTTCGACAAGTAAAACTGTCTTTGCCATTAAGACCAATAATATAAGCATTATCCTATGACGTCAAACGCTTTTTAGAGTACTAGCTAAAAGAAAAGGCCTAGATTCCTTTTATAAGGCGATTGATTTCGTCCGCATACTCAGCCGAAGTGTCAAATTCAAGCCTAATTTTAGGTGAAAATTTAGATGTGCTTGCTTTTGCCACCAATCGGCTTAAATCAGATCTGATCGCCAGCACGGCTTGCGCGGCCGCCTCGGTCTCACGGCCAAAAATGCTCAGCCATAATGTGGCGTGCTTTAGATCAGGGCTAACCTGCACGCGGCTAACCGTGATGGTAGTGCCCGGGAAGCTGACATGTTCGTGCAACAAACGGGCGGCGGTACGCAAAACAACGGATTCTATTTTGTCTGTCCGAAGTGTCATCTTATAGTTTGCGAGCTCGCTCTTCGCGAGTTGAGAAAATCAAGATATCACCTAATTTTATTTCATCTTTGGTCTTAACCGACAAACCGCACTGTTCACCCTCAACGGCCTCGCTCACGACATGCTTTTCTTTCTGCAGACTAGCTAGTCGTCCCGCACCGACGCTCTTGCCGCCTCGCTCGATCCGCACCTCCAAATCAGCCGTGATTTTTCCACTCTTCACCTCACCACCGGTTATCACCTGATCTTTAGTAACCTTAAAGACACCCAGAACTTCCAATCTGGCCATTTCAGTCTCAATTACCTCCATCGGCAACAGGCTCGACAGCCATTCGCGCATGTCGTCAAGCAACTCATAAATAATTTTATATAACCTAAATTCAACTCCAGACCGCTTAGCCAGTTGATTAACAGCAGCTTTTATCGTCACATTGAAACCCAAAATCAAAGCATTACTGGCCGCGGCCGTATTGATATCATTTTCCGAGATATCACCCACGCCCGAGGAGACAATTTTTACCCTAACCTCCTCATTGCCGATATTATCTAGGCTCTCAGTTAGTGACTCGAGCGAGCCCTGCACGTCAGCCTTCACCACCACAGCGAGCTCTTTCATCTGACCATCAATTACAGCTTTAGCGATATCTTGGGCGTCGACTCTTTTAATGCCGGTTAAACTTTTAAAACTTTCCTTGCGCGCCTGGCGGGAAATCCAATCTTTGGCTATCTTCTCACTCGCCACCACCTCGAACCAATCACCAAAATTTGGCACACTCTTTAAGCCCGACACCACGGCTGGCATACCCGGCGTGGCAAGCTTAATCTTTTTACCGCGATAATCTTCCAGACTCCGAACCTTACCAATCGTATTACCGGCCACAACATTATCATTTAATTGCAAGCTGCCCTTCTGCACCAATACAGTCACGACCGGCCCACGGCCAGTTTCCATATGAGACTCAATGATCACGCCGCTGGCATGGCCGCTGAAGTCCGCTTTTGATTCCAAAATATCAGCCACCAGCAGCACCACGTCGAGCAATTTATCGATACCCTGACCGTTTTTTGCCGATACTGACACGCAGGGAATATCACCGCCCCAATCATCGGACACAATACCAATTTCAGACAATTCCTGCTTAACTCGATTCTCATCCGACTCAGACTTGTCAATCTTATTAATCGCCACCACGATCTGCACTCCGGCCGCGCGGGCATGCTCAATCGCCTCTTTGGTCTGCGGCTTCACCCCGTCGTCAGCCGCCACCACGATCACAGCTACGTCGGTCATCTTAGCACCATGGGCTCGGATCGCGCTAAAGGCTTCGTGCCCTGGCGTGTCCAAAAAAGTAATCTTGCGGTCATTTTTTGTAACCTGATAAGCTCCGATATGCTGAGTAATTCCGCCCGCTTCGCCGCTAGCTACATCACTCTCACGAATAGCGTCTAGCAACGAGGTTTTGCCATGGTCGACATGCCCCATGACAGCAACGATTGGTGAGCGCAGCTTTTCGTCATTGGCATTCTGGCCGGCCGCCGCCGGCTGATTGGGCCGCTCTTGCGGCGCTTCTGGCTCTGGCTCAAGTGCAAACCCCAATTCACTACCAATAATTACGGCTGTGTCAAAGTCAATTTGCTCATTAACGGTCGCCATCACACCATTTTTCATTAATTCGGCCACGACCTGAGCCGCCCCCAGCTCGAGCCGAGCGGCTAAATCACCAACCGTAATAATCTTTGGAATCTGAACTATTTTATCTTCTGACATTACTTCTGGCCTTTTCTGCCGCGCTGACGCGGTCCAATAAATTGATCAATCTGACGACTACAATTACTCGCGCAGGTATAAACGCCGCGGCCAGGCATGACTTGGTTTTTATCCAGAGTCAGCTGACCGGCTGTGACCACCCAGCGCTCCAGCTCGCGCTTGGCAGCCCGTGTTCGGCAAACTCGACAGCTGCGGGTTGGAGTATGTAGACCGCGCGCCGCCACGTAAATTAATCTTCCTTGTCTTTTTTGTCGCTACTGTCGTCTGCTTTTGCTTCTGCCTTAGCTGCGGCAGCAGGATCCTTAAGACTCAAAGAAAGCTTGTGCTGATCAGCTTCAATCGCGATCACGCGGAATTTCTTCGTCTCGCCGACCTTGACATGGCTGGTTGGGTCACTAACATGCTCATCGGAAAATTCAGAAATATGAACCAAAGCCTCGATGGTTGGAGAAACCTGCACGAAAGCTCCGAATGGCGTAATTCGAGTTATTTTACCGTCGATCGAGTCACCAACCTTGTATTGCTTAATTTCTGTCGCCCACGGGTCTTCGCTCATCCGCTTCATCGACAACGAAAGCTTATCCTGATCAATCGCTATTACCAGTGCCTCAATCGGCTGACCAACCTTGACGTATTTACTAGGATTGTCCACCCTGTCCCAAGCGATCTCGGAAATATGCACCAAGCCCTCGATACCATCAACGTTTACGAAGATACCAAAATCAACTACGCCAGTGACAATACCATGAACCTTATCGTCCACCTTCAAGTCGGCCAGTTTGCCTTCGGTAAATTCGCGCTGAGCTTCTTTTTCCGAAACGATCAGCTTGTTATCGCGGCGATTCATGTCTAGTATGCGCACCATCAAAGTGCGTCCGACCAGGCTATTTAAGCGGTGGAGAATTTCGTCCTTATCAGCACCAGTCACTCGCGGGTAATTTTCGGCCGACAACTGAGAAACTGGCAAGAATCCTCGAATCCCTTCAACCTCGATCAGCAAGCCACCCTTATTGGCGTCAAATGGCACGATACCAAAGACCTCGCCTTTTTCAAAACGCTCTTCGAGCATTTCCCAGCCCTTTTCCTTGGCAACTTTCTTCAAGCTTAAAATCACGTAGCCTTCCGGTGCTTCCGGCTCGAGCACAGACGCGCTGACCGTGTCGCCTATCTGCAAACTTCCTTGCGAATGTTCGATCTCACGCCCAACCACCAACCCAGTGCCATAAACCCCCAGATCCAGCCAAATTTCGTGCTTCTCAACACTAATCACGCTGCCTTCGACCACGTCGCCAACTGCCAGACCATTAACTTCAGCCTGAGCCAATAGATCGGCCATTGTAATATCTTGTTTTGTCATTAAAATTTCTTCCTTTCTTCAAAAGTGTCCGCTTACCAGATGATAAGTTCGGACTAGCTCCTTATAGAGAGTGTGCTTAAATAAATTTAGATGGTGGAGATTAAAAATAACACCAAAAATAAGCTTTCTCAAAAGCTAAAAACTAGAATTAATCATAGCCTATTACCCGAGAAAAGTAAAGTGCTCAAGACTCCGAAAGCTCAAGCGGCGACAATTGGGGTCATATCGCCGATTTGTCGCGCCGCATTTACAGGCCTCTATTAAAACTCTTCTTAAGTCAGTCTACCAGGCGCTAGCAAGCCGGTTTGAATGGCGCTTTTAAGCTTTTTGTTGTAGCGATAGAGCAGCGTAATGGCCACGATCGGCAGACCATAAAACACCTCGCCACCGGTGCGTGGCGTGGTCGCAGACGAACCGCTGGCCGCCGTATTCGGCTGCGTGTTCGTGCCGCCAGCGGGCGTGGCTGGCTTGGGGGTTGGTGTTGGCGTCAATGTCACAGTCGGCGTTGGCGTAGCTTTCTTGGCCGTTTCGGCTTGTTCGGCTTTTTGTTTTTCCTCGAGCTGCTTTTGGCGCTCACGGTTACCATAGGCAAAGGTCACGACCACGACACCTACCACCAATAAAGCTATTAGAACTATTCTGACGAGTGGGTTTTTTAGCATGCTTGAATCCCCTTAATTTAGCTTTATTTTAGGCTTTAAGTCATCGCGCTGGCAAGCATTAGAAAAATGACTAGGTGATTTTACTTGACAAAATAATAAATCTGTGCTATAATTAAGAAATAGGCATGTAAAGCCGCTTATCTTGCGAAAGGGTACTAAATAGGAGTGAATTGCTTCGGTCGCGGCAAGCTTGACCCGATTCTTTTAGAGGCAATTCTCTCCTGTTTATTTTTCACTCAAACAGCCGTAAATGCGCTATAATAATAGTCATGTTTATTGGTGTCGATATCGGTGGTTCAAAGGTACGTGTGGCAGCTTCGTTGACTGGCCGCAAGATTGATCATAGCGTACGCTTCGCCACTCCGGCCAATCAGCGGCGCGCTCTGCCGTTAATAATTAAAGCGATCGAGACTGTTATTGGCAAAAGCGAAGTCGACGCTATTGGCATAGCTTCTCCTGGGCCAATTGACCGAGTACACGGCAAGGTACTCGCGCCGGTCAATATCTCTTGGCGCAACCTGGAAATCGTCAAACCGCTCAAAAAACATTTTAACTGCCCCGTCACGCTGGAGCACGATGCTATCTGCGGCGGCTTGGCTGAGGCCAGACTAGGTGCTGGCAAGGGCAAAACAGCCGTCCTCTATGTCACGATTTCGACCGGCATTGGCACAGCCTTAATTATTGATGGTCAGGCGCTAAAAAGCCAAAACAATAGCGAGGGTGGCAAGATTATTATCGATCCAGCTTATCAACACACTCACGGCATGATCGGTACTTTTGAAAATATCGTTAGTGGGCAAGCCATCAAACGGCGCTTCGGCAAAATAGCTGCTGACATCGACAACCCGCACGACTGGGCGCTGATCAGCCATGACCTGGCGCTCGGGCTATTTAATCTCATCAGCATCACTTCGCCGGACGTCGTTGTGCTAGCCGGCGGTGTGGCAGTGCATTTTGATAAATTTTACAAGCCGCTGACGCGTGAATTAGACCGCCTAGAGCCACTCTATCAGTACGAATTACCGCCAATCAAGCAAGCCCAATTTGTCGAGACCGCGCCGGTGTTAGGAGCAATATTACTAGCTGCTAGCAACGCTTAAGCTTGGCATTTATGCTTTAGTCAACTATACTTAAGCTTATCACTGGAGGGTGGTAAAACTGGATATTATTCGCTCTTTTGATGAGCTAACTTTTCTGCCAAGCGGCTATTTTGCTTATGACGCCGCGACTGATGTTATTAACTACGACCCGGAATGTATCGATGACGAAGCCGGCCAGTTGTCGCTCGTGCACGAAGTTAGTCACGCGCTATTGAGCCATTTTCACTACAGCTACGATATCGAGCTGCTGTTCATGGAAATCAATGCCTGGACAAAAACCCGTGAGCTTTGCGCGCAGCTTGGTATTGCGATTGACGAAGATTATATTAATGACTGCATCGAGAGCTACGACAGCTGGCTGACGGCCCGCTCGACCTGTCCAAAATGCGGCAACTTTTGCCTGCAAAAAGGCCCGAATCAGTTTAGCTGCTTCTTGTGCGGCTGCGGCTGGAAGGTCAATGATCGTAAAGATCGTCGGGTGGTGCGCACGATCATCAACAAATAAAATTCCAACCAAAAACCCCGCCTTCTCAGGAAAGTCAGCGGAGTTTTCTTCTTTTTTATTTAAGCGGCTTTTTTGCGGCTTGCCTTGCCACCCTTGCGGCCAGCTTCGCGAGCAAGCTCTGGGTTGGCTGCGAAACCACCGCCGCGGCTTTTCTTGCCACCGGCAGAACCGATTTTGACATAGAACTCTTTGCCATATCGCTTCTTATTCGTTAGAGCGGCTCGTCGTCCGCCTTCTATTGTACCTGCCATAATAGACTCCTTTCTTTAAAAAATAAAAGCGGAGTATAAACTGACACTAACCCTCCAATAGCCAAAGTTTATAACTCGGTATTGGTATTACGCTTATACTTTAGCAGCTTATGCTTGTTTTGTCAATATTTTTAGTCAATTTTTAGATTGACAAATAAATAATAATTCTTATGTCTGAGAATTTGCTTAAAAAGCTTATACTCTTAGCTAATAAGTGCAGATGAGAGGCCATGGGTCGCCCATGGCCAGCCCTCACCTTGAGATCTATCATGCGGCTATAAACTGCAAATTGTGCGCTAAGTTTTAGATCTGCCAAAATCACTAGCTACTAGTCGAGGAATGCCAGCGAAAAATCCATCAGTAGTCCAGTAGAATGTTCTTTGATGGGCACTATCTAGACTAGGACACTCGCAGCCGAACCATTGCCTCTTTATGTCCACAATATTCGGCTTATCCCCGCACAAAGGACAATTTTCTTGCTTCATATATAACCCCAAGTTTTCAGGTCTCAATTTTAAGGGCTAATTCTATTGTATTATAAGGAATATAAACGAACAAGCCCCAAACACATAAATTATGTCATAGTCACCTACGGATTCGCAAAATATGGCTATTGGACTATAATGAACTCTGTATGACAGCTCGTGAGCGCACACGTCGAATATTTATTACAGTGGTCGGTTTTACCGTCTTGCTGATCGCCTTCGCTTTGCTGGTGCTGCCTGGGCCGGGCATTCCCTTGATCATTATCGGCCTGGGCTTGCTTGCCACCGAGTACGAATGGGCCAGGCGGCACTTAGATCGGGCTAATCACCACTACAATAAGCACAAGCAGAGGATATTAGATAGTTATAATGGGAGGAAGAAGAAAAGCTAAAAGACTCCTATTTTGGAGTCTTTTTTAATCAAAATCCGACTGGCGACAGTATTTATATATCAATAAACTACCTATTAATTGGTAGTTTATTGATCTTTTCTCTCCGTTAGCCCAAGTAATTTCTCAGCCTCTCCAAGCTCTTCTTTAGCTGCTGCTAGCTCAACTTCAAATGCAGGCACAAGATGATCTCGGCAAATTTCTGCGGAAATTTGAGTTAGTTCAATCTGACCGTAAAACATATTCCCTGCTTCTTGGTCGTGATAAGCTTCTACTGCTCTGGCTATTAATTCTGCGGGGACACCCATCTCCGATAATTTTTCCGGAACATCTCGGTAGCTAAAATCTATAGGATAGAGGTCGAAGCCGCCTGTAAGATAATCCATATCGGGCCATATGATCAAGTGATTTGGCTTGCCCCACGAGGCCCATTCCTTCACCTCGCTATCACGTACAGTGATTCTGTCGCTCCGTATATATTCTCGTAAGGTATCTTTGTCTTTTTCTTGAACGGCATCTCCAAATAGCTCAACATCAATTTTATGACTTCTTAAAAACATCTTGGCATGCCCAATATGGCGTTCCATGCTTAAGTATCTATCAGCGGTATTGATCCTTTCTGGGAGACCGTCTAGTCGCCCCTGCGCTCGACCTTCTTGGAAAGCAGTAGATAGTTCGCGACGGTGAGCCAATCTAGCTCTGGTAATATCAAGCCTACTTTGCAGCCTGTATCTTTCGCCGTCCTGCTCGGTATCTTTAAGTTTTCCTTCAAGATTTCTTTCCGCCACCACATCATCATAATAAGTCCTTTGATACCCTGCGTGGTCATTATAAGGAGCTATCGCACTTGCAGCACCGGCAGCGATGGCGTGCTCGGCTTTCTTCCTGTCAGACCCTTCCTCCAGAGGTTTATACGACAAATTACCCTCCTCGTCCCGCGGCACGATCGGCTCGCGGTCCTCGATCGGAACAGAGTAATGGGCTGCATCACTTTGGCTTTTCACATCATCTGAAGGCTGCATATCCGGCGACTGCGGCTGAAATTGCTCTGGTGGCGCGTGATTTTGACTATCCTGATGTTCTTCGGGCATTTTTTGTTTCCTTATTGCTTACGTTTATATCATTTTCTAATAAGTGCAAAAAAAAAGCAAATCTGGAGGTCCTAATGCGCCCTCGAAAAACAGAAAACCAAAGTATGGTTTTGACTGATGAAGAAATACAGCTTTGAACGAAGAGAGTCTGTATTTCCAGTCAAAATTGTACTTTGGTGCTTCTAGCTTTTGAGCCCGAGGCGCAAAGAGGCTTTTGCCTACTTTTGGCCGTA
>CAZGYV010000006.1:0-16085 GCA_964530725.1 uncultured Candidatus Saccharibacteria bacterium
GGTTCGAATCCGCGTAGCTCCACCAAAGTGTCCTTATTCAAACCCCGGCCGCGTGTATGCGAGCCGGGGTTCTTGGTTATGCCTGGTTCGTGTCAACTGATCGCTTTTGGCTCACCAACACAACATTTTTCGGGCCGCGCTTTAGAATTTTATAATTCCCAAAAACACTCGCCATGGTGCGCTTAAGCCAAGGGCTAATCCGTGACTCCACCACTACCGCCAGCTCCCCATCCACCTCAAGTCGGTCATGCGCCTGGCGCACCATCGCCTCCACCACTTCGCGGCCACGATGCGTCGGCGGATTCGATAGTATCAAATCAAATTTTACCGACCCCTCAAGCGCGTCAAAGCCATGGCTGGCGACGACTTCGATATTATCAAGCAAATTTAAGCTACTATTCTCGCTTGTCATTTGCACGGCGGCAATATCGCTGTCAATCGCTGTCACTTTCGCGTCGGGTGAATTTTTAGCGGCAAACAGCGCGATCGCGCCCCAGCCGCAGCCCCAATCAAGCACCCGCGAGTACTTTTTGGAGGCAATTAATTCGAGTAGCAGCCGAGTGCCCTGATCCAAACTCTTGGGCGAAAACAAATCCGGCTTAGTGGCAGCCTTGATGGTCAGGTCTTTGACGGTAAACTCTACCATACGAATTCTCTGCCGCCAACCTGTAGCCGCGAGCCTTTTTCACCACCCAAGCGGCGCACTTCGCGCAACACGCCCTCCTTTTGCAAAATATCGCGCAAACGATCAATCGCCTCGCGCTGGTCAAAGTTAGTCCGCGCGGCAAAGCCGGCCAGCTTTTTACCACTAATCACAAACACGTCTTCGACTTTCTCCACTCGCCAGGTATCGGCTTCATCCTCCAGCGTGATAACTACCCTTTCTGGCACCTCCGCTTGCTCGGTAGCGGTGTATTCATCAATAATTTTTTGGGTAGCGAACAGTAGTGGTTTGAGCCCTTTTTGGGCGACGGCCGAGATCATAAAGATATCAGAGGCCTGGCGCTTACTGGCAGCCGCTAAAATGCCGCGCTTTTCTTTCAACTCATCTTCGGACACGGTATCGCTTTTTGTTATCACCAAAAGCTGCGGCTTGGTCGACAAATCAACTTGGTAGTCTTTCAGTTCGTTTTGGATAGTTCGATAATCAGCCGCAATATCATCGCCACGAGCGTCAATCAAGTGCAGTAGTACTTTGGTGCGCTCGATATGGCGCAAGAATTCATCTCCCAGCCCCTTGCCCAGAGCCGCGCCCTCGATCAGGCCGGGAATATCAGCCGCAAGAAAGCTGTCATCACCCACATCCACTACACCAAGATTAGGTACTAGCGTGGTAAATGGGTAGTCGGCGATCTCCGGCTTGGCCGCTGAGATAACTGAGAGCAGCGTTGACTTGCCAGCGTTGGGCAGGCCAACCAGACCGACATCGGCTACTAGCTTGAGCTCAAGCGTGATATCGAATTGCTCGCCCGGCTCGCCAACTTCGGCGAATTTGGGTGCTTGACGGGTCGAGCTTGTAAAGTGAGCATTGCCGAAGCCGCCTCGGCCGCCACGAGCGATTACCTGCTCCTGGCCGTTGGCCTCCAGATCGGCCACTAGCCCGCCGTCGACATACGCCACCGTGCCAGGAGGTACGGCCAGAGTAACACTGGCACCGTTTTTGCCGTGGCGATGGTTAAAACTACCCGGTTGCCCGGCTTCTGCTGCCCAAAGGCGATTGGTGCGGTATTTTGATAGTGTCGAGCTATTGTGGTTGGCCCGCAAGATGACGTCACCGCCCCGGCCGCCGTCGCCGCCATCTGGGCCGCCTTTGGCGTTAGCACGTGTCCGCCGGAAGCTGAGGTGACCGTCGCCGCCCCTGCCGGCACAGATCGAGATTTTAGCTGTATCAACAAATTTCATAACCTTGACATTATAGCGTAATGATGGTAATTTTTCAATCACCCGCACCTTGAACGATGGGATAATCCTCATGAAAGACACGCCATGGGTAAAACCTGGACCACTACCAGGGCCCAGAATTCCAATCGAATACCTCGATGGAGCCCGAACTGGCGAAAGAATGGATGGCTATGTCAACAAAGACTCGGTTGTAGTCGATAAATCCAAAATACCATACCTAGTAGTCAGCAGGCCGATTTATAGCTATCAAACAGGAAGCAGGATGGTTTTTATTACACACATCAACAATGAGGTGTGTATCGTGATTCCAGTTGGCTTCAAGGGACACTGGGTAGCACAAGGTCTCCAGCCGGACCGAGAATATCTGACTATTGATAAGGTCTTTGTGGAGGAATTCTGGCTACACGACACCTCACTACCTGATCAGCCCTGGCTAAGATCAGGCGGTGACGACAAAGGGTGGCATCGTGCTACAAATGGACTATCTATAGACCTGACTCTATGTCGTCAGAACCTACAAGATATTCAATTTAGTAAAAGTGATGATGCCAGCGGCACCCCGGAGTGCAAGATAGTCTACCGGCTATCCATCGATCCAATCAAGGAGCTTTGAGTACTCGAAAGAGGGGACCTCAAGGCTCCTCTTTTTATTTATCCACACCAAATCTTGGGATTAATTTATAAGAATAAAGATAGCCAGATTGGTACGAAGTTCAAGGAAAACGTAAGACTCGAAGCGAAGCGCACAATATATAAAAAATAGATATATGAAGCGCAAGGCGAGACCAAGTGAGTAGTTGAGGCGTAGTATAACCTACGGTGAAACTACGAACGAAGATCTCAACGCCGCGATTCGCTATCTATTTTTTATATTCTAGTAGATGTAGAGAAACTGACTAGCCGGTACCGTCCGCCGCGAAACCCTATTCCAGCCGCCGTTGTAGTTCATCTCCGAAACCGTCACCATACCGCCCGAAGCACCCTCGACGTAGGCGACGTGACCGGCACCCCAAATGCCCTTCTCCCAAGCTACCGCGCCGGCCTGCGGCGCGCCACCGACACCAAAACCAGATCGCTGGGCGTTGTAGTACCAGCTGCTAGCGTTACCCCAATTCGAAGGCACACCACGCTTGGCCGCCACATACCAGGTACAATAACCGTAAGAATATCCATTGGCACCGCCATAGAAGGGAGTTAGCTTTTGCGTGGTTGCCGGTGTGGTCGACCGAGTCGAGGTACTAGCCACCTGTACGACTGGCTTCGGTACTTCCGGCTTAACCCCATCAGGTAAGATCAATTTCTGGCCCGCTGCTGGAGCTTTTCCTTCTAGGTTGTTGTAGCTATCTATCAATGAAGCACTGGTTTTGTATTTCGTCGCCAATCCTGCCACATCTTCGCCGCCAGCAGCTGTCACCAACACGCCATTCGTTGGCAGAATTGTTAACTGCGTGCTAGGTTTGAGTACATCTTCATCACTTAAATTGTTGGCCCATTTCAAAGTATCGGTTGTGATATTGAACTTAGCCGCGATACTCCAGATGGTATCACCGTTCAGCACGCCATAGTTGGTAATATCACGAGTCGGGCTGCCGGCTGTCGCCACCGGTTGGCGCTGAGCCAAGAAATCGTCCCCAGCAGTAGCTAGAGGAACTTGAGCGTTAACATCCTGAGCTTTTTGCTTCAAATCACTGCCGACTAAAGTCTTGGTGCTTTCTGCTAGAATCGCCCCCGTCGTAATAAGGGAGGTTTGGTCGTCAGCTGCCCCCACGCCGCTAGATTGGTTAACGATCTTGTCCGAATTCATTGGGGCAAGCTTGCCGAAGCCTAAAACGGCAACTGCCGACACCAGCACTACCACATGAACCGCCAAACGAGATAGCGGAGCGTTTTTAGCCCTTAGGGCCTTATGAAAACTGATTAATTTATTACCTAAATTTCGTGTTTGAGTTTTGTTGATCCGGCTATTATCGTTACTGTTTGGCGGATCTGTTTGATCTTTTATGTTCGAAAAAGTCTGATTGGTACCCACGCCGACGAATGACTCGTGACGCACTTTGAGGGCAAGTCCAAAAGCTTTTCTACTGATAAAGAACTCCTTTTCCCTGGTACGTGGTACCTTTGATAGCGGGACTGTCTGCAAAAATAGTCTGTCTCCGGCAACTGCCGGACTGAAAATCTTTCGACCTGATTAGATTTAGTTAGATTTCTTGTCTGACTATTTAAATCTGCAGCGGAAGTTGTAGAGGCATTCAAGCGCTTAAACTATGATGATTTCGCATACATCATGACGCTTATGCTTATCAATTTCACGTGTCCTATACTAGCACGATGATTTTTTGCAGTCAAGTAGACGATCTTGCCTATATAAAGCCAAAAACAATGCTATTGAAGGTAAGTTTTGATATTTTGCTCATGTTCTGCCAGGGTTTTAGCGAAATACACCTTGCCATCCCTAGCAGCTATGAAGAATAAATAGTCGCTTTTGGTCGGCTCAAGAACTGCCAAAATCGACTCTTTGCCCGGATTGCTAACAGGAGTAGGCGGCAAGCCTTTGTATAAGTACGAATTATAAACCGAGTCGATCCGAAGATCGCTGGCCGCCGTGGCGGACTTGCCGGTCACGTAATTAATCGTCACATCGCTCTCCAGCTTCATCTTGCGCGCCAATCGGTTTTGGAACACACCAGCAATTACCTTGCGATCAGCCTGCGTTTTGCCCTCCAGCTCAACGATTGAGGCTAAATTAACCACTTCAGCGGGTGTTAGGGAGACAGTATTGGGCTGATTGACGAGCGGCCAAGCAGACTTGCCAAAAGCGTCTAGCATTTGAGTAATTAGCTCTCTTGGCGCACTCTCCAGCTTGACATTATAGGTCGCCGGGAAAAGATAGCCCTCTAGATTACCTTGCACGCTATTTTGGCGCAAGAAATCATGCGAATAAGTTTCTTTGGTGGCTGCAATAAAATCCTCGCTCGCTCCTAATCCTTGCGACTGCCAGAGCTTGGCGATTTTAGCAGTCGTATAGCCCTCAGGAATGGTCAAGCGCACAGTCGCCACCTGGCCAGTAGCCATCATACGACTAATCGTGCGTACGTTTAGACTGCTGCTCAGGCGGTAAGTGCCGGGCACTAATTTGCCGCCGGCCGGCCCCAAGCGCCCATACGTCTCAAACACGAAGACTGAGCTAATAATACCCTGCTCTTGCAGGCCGCGCGCGACAGCACCGACATCTTCTTCGGCCTTAACCTTATAAAGAATAGTTTTGTCGTTTTTATCCTTTGACACGGTAATGCTATAAAAAAATATTCCTGCTGCCAGAATTGCCGCGCCAGCCACAAAGCTTGCAGCTATCATAACTGGCTTGAATTTGAGCGATTTTAAACCGCTTAATTTACTGTTCATTTAAGAAATCTTCGAGAATTATCTGGGCTGCTATCTGATCAAGCAGAGCTTTGCGGGTTTTTAGATTAGTTTTTTTTGGCAAGCGGCGCTCGGCCTCAACGCTACTAAGCGTTTCATCTTGCAACACTACAGCCACGCCTGTCTTGGCGCGTAACTGCGCCGCGAACAGCTCGCTCTTCTTGGTTTGAGCCGTGGTCTGGCCATCGAGCCCGCGCGGACGACCAACCACTAGTAAATCAGGCTGATGGGTTCTGATCAAGTGTTTTAGCTGACTCATAATATCAATCGTGCCATCGATCGTCACTAGCGGCCGCGGCTCTCGCGTCCCCTGCTGCTTCATGGCCACGCCAATCCGCTTCTCACCAAAATCAAAGGCCATGATAGATTGATTGATTTTTTGACTCAAGCTCATTTATTGGTACTGACCTGCGGTTCGACCTTAATATTTGAGGACACAAACGGCATCCGTGGCAGTAAAGTCGGCCACGACTCAACCGTCGCGCCGCTCACGCCCTGGTTTTGCTTGACGACCTCAGGAACTTCCTTCTTGCTCTTGCCGGCTACCTGCTTGGCGATCGCTTCACGATCGAGCTTGCTGCCGTAAAAAGCCGTGCTAGTAAGTTGAATTTGGTTTTGAGTGTCACTCAATTCCTTGATAAAACTATATTGCGCCGCTTGGACGCCGTTATCATAAATCTCGCTGCCGGGCGGCACGTCGCCCTCGACTATGGCCGCTAGCATTTTATCAATCTCTGACTTTGGTACTTCCACCATGCTGTACTTAGCAGTCGCGCTAACCGTGCCGTTGTTGGCCTCATCACCCACCGCCGCGCTGCTTTTGAAGTTTGTCACGGTTACCCTAAAGGTATCTTCGATCAAAATATTGTCTTTATTGGCCTTGCCAACCAGCTCTTCTTTGGCCTTTGCTTCCTGCTCCTCGAGCATGGCCTTCTTGGCATTATCCACATCAGCTTGAGTCACCACCGTCACCTGCTTGGTCGTACCGCCCGAGGTAGAGCCACTGGCCTTAAAGAGCGCCGAAAAGCCCACCAAGCTAAAGCTAGTGTTGCCAAAGTTATAGCTTTCGCCGGCCGACGTGGCGCTCACGCCAACACTGACGCTAGCCGAACAATTCACCTTGCCACCACCAGTCGTGCCGCCAGGAATCGTGACCACGGCATTGGTAGTAAAATTCTTTCCAGCCGTTGCCACGATCGAGCCGGCGGCCAATGCGTGCTGGTTGGCGTCGTCACAGTTTTGAATGCTAATGGTGCCAGCCGCTTTCGTGCCGACGTCTTTCTTGCCTGAAGCGGTAAAATTAGTCGATAAATTCTTAGTGCTGGCTAGCTCACGAGCCATTAATACCTGATTGGCATAATCACTTTTGGTCAGTGACGCGTCGGTAATAAACTTGGTATTAAGGGGCATTTTCTTGGCGTCAACTTGTAATTTGACCGTCGCTTTGGGCAAGAAGATCCAACCAAGCAATGCGGCGATGAAAAATACAAACAGCCCGATACCAATCCACAAGCGTTTTTGCAAGGCATTAAAATCAGGTAGCTTTTTGCCCGACTTATCCTTGCTAGCTTTGGTCGGCTTGTCATCATCCGCCCCACCGATAGAGCGCTTACTCGTCATCGGGCTGGCTTTAGCGGGCGCGGATTTCGCGTCATCGACGGACTTTTCACCATCGGTGGTGTCGTCATTTTTAGTCGATTGGGGGTTTTCTTCGTCAGTCGCACTTTGCTCGGTGGCCTCGTCCTCGCCAACAATATCAGGCTCATCTTCCGGCTCCTTGGGGTCGGGTATTTTCGGCGCCGCCTTGACACTCGAAGCCACGGCCAAACCAACCGCACCAGCCAAATTTTTAGCCGTCCGATCATTAGTCACCAGCACCAAATCCTTACCAGATGACTCGGCGCTGCGCTTGAGCAGCTTGAGGTTGACCACGCTTTGCAGTAGGCCAGAGCGAGCTGGCACGACGATCTTGACTTCATTACCTTCGGCGGCTTTTAGCTTATCGATCGCCTCGGTGATCTCAGCGTCACTCTCGAGATAGATAACATCTTTCATGTTTATTTATTATACCTCATAAGCTTAAGGTTCGTGATAGCCTCTGTAAGACATTCTCACCAATTGACTCCGAGCCGACGATATCCAGACCAAGGTTGGCCAGCCCCATCGGCGTGATATCCTGCGGACTGGTCAGTTTGCCAGTTTTATCAATCACTCGATTCACTTCGTTTGGGCTAACAAAGTCAATCTTCGGTTTGCGCGCGAAAGCCAGGTTTTTGTACCAGGCAGAGCCAGATAAGGCCTTTTTTATCTCCGGTAAGGCCGAGCCGCCGCCGCACAGCAAGATTCGTGCCGGCAAATGATCAAGCTTATCAAACTCCGATAAGCTCAGCTCGACACCCGAGAGCCAGACATCGACGTCACCAGCCAGCGCGTCGGCCACTTCCTTGTCGTGAGCCGCCGATAATTTACCGGCAGAATGCTTAAGCTTCAATTCCTCAGCTTCTTCAAAGCTTAAACTCAGGGATGAAGCGATTCGTTTAGTAAAGCTGCGCCCACCAATCGCGAACATTTTCGTGCCCTCGACGCCACCATTATTAACCACCGCGATATCACTGGTACCACCACCGATATCGATAAAAATAGCCGAAAACTCAGTCGAATCATCCGCCCCCACGCTCTTAGCCACCGCAAACGGCTCGGCCGCAATATTTATCACATTGAGGTCAAGATCACGAGCCACTGATTGCAAAGCACCTAAGTGCACCATCGGCGCGAAAGCGTTAAAGATTTGGATGGTCACGTCCCGACCTTGGAAGCCGATCGGATTGGTCACGCGATAGCCATCGATAAAGACATCGACCACTGCCGCATTGACTAGCTTAACCTCGATCTCCTTGTAGCCTGTTTCCCAGGACAGCTCCTTGCGCACTTTTTCAAAAGCTTGATTTTGAACCCGCTCGATAATGTCTTTGAGCTCGACCATGTCAATTTGGACATTCGGACGCGCTCGGCGGTAGCTCACTGAGGTGGTCGCGCCCTTAACCAATTCACCGGCAATTCCCAAAACCGCTTCTTTGGCGACCACGCCGCTCATTTCCTCGGCCCGCTTGAGAGCTTCATCGCAATTATTAACCACGCCAGATATATCAGTCACAGCTCCGCCGGCCATGTCCGTTAAGCGCTGACGCTGCCGCCCGACGCCAATGATTTCAATATTATTGCCCACCACTTCGCCAATCAAAGCCTTGACATACTCCGTGCCGATGTCGAGAGCGACGAGATGGTTTGTCGAACGTACTTGTTTTGATTTTAGAAAAGCCGGTAATTTTATGGCCATTACGAATACCTTGGTCAAACTTAACCATTTTTATTGTAACGTTAATCGATTAGCTTAGCCAGGTTTTTTAGCGAGCCGCTAAAACTGATCACCCAAAACGCTCGTGAACGCGATAGCTGATGGTCGGGATTATCACCCGGCGAACATGATTGAGTAAAGTGTAAGTCGGCTTGCTATCGACATAGTCAGCCTGCAGTGCGCGGCGGTGGCGCCGGTAGTCATAATAAACAACGCTCGAGGTAAAAAGCAGGGCTAATAGAGTCGGTGTGGCGAAATACATCCCCACCCGTGGCAAAGTCGGTCCGCTGGCCGTATTGCTATCACTTGATGATGCCACCTGCTCAATCGAGAAATTCACAGCCGCGGTGGCAACTGAAGCCGGCGCGACAAATCTACCCATCGAAATCGGCGCGTTGCCGACCGTAAAATCTCCCAGCAGCGTCGGCCCGGTGATATCCACTCGATAGACTTTATTGCCATCCCCTTGTCCGCCTTCGGTCACGTAAGCAATATTCGAATCAAGCCGGGAAAAATCAATGCCAAAGGGGTCATTAGCAAGCACCAGGTTACTACCAATTTGCGTGTTGGCGTCGACGGTCGTATTGTAAACAGACAAGCTATCGTCATCTGTGCAGGCTACAACGAGGCGGTTAGCAGACTTGCTATGAGCTACGTTCTGCGCGTTACTACAAGTTGTTATATCGCTCATGGCGGTGTTATTAGTAGCGTTGACAACAGCTACATTACTCGACAGAGCCTGCGCCGCATAGACGCGCGACCCATCGCCATTCGTATCAATGCCAGCCAGTTGACCACCATGGGCAATCGACGTGATCACAGCGTCACTTGTGGCATTGATCACTGTCACCTCACCGGAAGCATTATTAGCAACATACGCCCTCGATCCATCCGGCGAGAAAACCACCCCAAATGGACTGGTTCCAACAGTAATCGTACCGCTAACGGTGTTGTCGGCCAGATTGATCACCGATACGGTATTGCCGACGTAATTAGTCACGTAAGCTTTGGTACCAGCCGGATTGATCGCGATGCCTATTGGGGTGTCACCGACCGCGATCGTTGCCGAGACGGTATTGGTCGCCGTGTCTATAACTGTCACGTTATTGCTGGTCGAGAATCCGGTCACATACACCTTCGACCCGTCTGGACTGTAGGCTACGCCCACCGAGCCGTTGGGCACGTTAATAGTTTGGGTCACAACATTCGTATTAGTATCGACCACACTGACTGAGTTGCTCATGAAGTTTGTGAAATACGCCATCGGCCCATCGCTGACTTCGGCGCTTAGGCTATGACTGCCAGTCGTGATGCCGCTGATATTCAAACTCCAATTCCCGCCCGTCGCCAGCGTCGTGCCGACAGAATTACCGTCGATTTTCACGGCCACTGTTTTGCCGGCCGTGGCCGTGCCGGAAGCAGTGAAGCTGCCGCTATTAAAACTCTGGCCGGCCGTCGGCGAGGTGATAGTCACAGTCGAGGCAGCTTCAGCCACGGAAAAGCCTGCCATTGACCAAATCGGCAACGCCAATAACAGCACAAAAAATGATGAAATTATTTTCTTAAGCATAAGAAAATCCTACCTAATATGATACCACGCGTTCATTAACAATTAGTTGTAAGCTATCTAACTGCAATTCTTTTGCGAATTAAGTATCTTTAAGATTGGGTCGGTGAGGTGGAGTACTTCCCTTGGATAAAGGGAACACATGAGCCAAACCGGCCGATTTTTTATTTGAGGCTTGTTGAGCCTTCCCCCTCCTTGACCCAAGGAGTGATTAAGTATATAATCAACCAGATTTTGGTGAGCAATAGGAAGGAACATTTCAATGCTGGCCGAAATGGTATTTGATGGCGGGGAAATTGCCGCGGCGGTAACTCTGGGAATAATGGCTTTAATTTTTGTTTCGCTTGCGATATCCATCGTCGTAATACTCATCTCAGACAGGCGTAATGAACGCGCAATACCGTCACCTGCATATGTTTTGTGGACATCTGTGGTAATGATAATTCTCGCGGGCCTATGCATAGTAATGATGCTATCTCTAGCCAACACCAGAGGTACGGCAGTAGCCATCACTCGCGCCCTCAAAGTTCAGGGCTTCTGCGTCGAAAAAGTAAGAGACAATACCGCCACGGTCTGTAGCCCTGACGGCTATAGATATGAGATATCTATCGAAGAACTAGACGGTCAATGGGTGGCACTATGGGGCAGCCAGAAGCAAGTGGCTGGGCCAAGCACGACCACTATCCCGTCAGCCACACCCCGGACTTTACGACCGGAAGACCTGGCTCCAACTAGCAAATCGCGCTAGCCGAGAGAGGAGTGCCAATGCATGCGCTAAAAGTGGTGATTGTTACGTCTCTGGTCGCAGCAACTGCAATATTCCTCATCAGAGATTTGGCAATGTCGCACGATCGAATAAGAAAGGAAAAAGACATCACCCACAGCCTTGAAAACCAGGGCTTCGGCGTGAGAAGTGTTTCACCATCAGACGATACCGCTATCGTCAACACGCCTGATAACACAGTCTATCAGGTCAAGCTGGAAGATAGCTATGGCCAATGGACGGTGGTAGAGGATAGCCAGGAGCTACTTTCCTCGCCGCCACCAAAACCAGAGAACCTGACGCCTGTCACTAGTGCGCCGCGTTAGACATAAACCCTTCAGCTGAGAGAAAAGCTCTCCTGTTGGAGGGCTTTTCTTTTTTATTCAATCACGGCTTTAATCCGCCGCACGCCGGCACTGGATGATTCTTCTTTTTTGATCTTGAATTTGCCGATTTCGCCGGTGCGCTCGACGTGCGGGCCGCCGCAGATCTCACGACTGTACCACTCGCCCCTCGGATCGCCGACAGTGTAGACTTTGACCGTCTCGCCGTATTTGTCGCCAAAAGCGCCGATCGCGCCCGATGCGAATGCTTCGTCGGTCGGCATCTCCGTGACACTGACCGGCAAATCGCGCCCGATCGCGTCATTAACCATCTCCTCGACGGCACGGATCTGTTCCGGCGTCATCCTCTCGGGATGCGAGAAATCAAATCTAGTCCGCTCATGGGTGATATTGCTGCCGCGTTGAGCGACATGATCACCGAGAACGTTTTTGAGCGCCCGATACATCAGGTGCGTGGCCGTGTGGTAACGCGTCACGATCTGCGAATTATCCGCCAGCCCGCCCTTGAAAAGCCCCTTAGTGGCGGTGCGGCTACGCTGCTTTTGCGCCTCCATCAGCTGGTCAAAGTCGGCTCGCCAATTTTTATCCACCGGCACACCCTCTTTTTTGGCCTCCTCCAGGCTCAGCTCAGCTGGAAAGCCGTAGGTGTCAAACAGTGTAAAGACTAATTTGCCAGTCAGCTCAATGCGTTTGCCCGTCGGGGCAGGTGGTTTTTTACTAAAATCAAGCTCTGCGGTACGCTTTTCAAACTCGCGCAAGCCCCGCTCCAAAGTACGACGAAATTGCTCTTCTTCGCGCGTCAGAACGTTGATAATCAGATCGCGGTTTTCTTCCAGTTCTTTGTAAAATCCGGCGTAACTTTTGATCACCACCGGCGTGACTTTCGCCATCAAACCAGCTTTTATCCCCAGCTCGTGGCCGCGGCGGATGGCCCGACGCAGCAGCCGGCGCATGACGTAGCCTTGAGCGGTATTACTCGGCATCACGCCATCAGCCGCCATAAATACGCTACTGCGAGCATGGTCAGCGATCACCCGCTTGGCCTCGACGTGGTCGGCGTATTTTTTACCCGTCAGCTCCTCTAGCTTTTCGATAATCGGCCAGATCAGATCGATCTTGAATACGTCTGGATCGCCGTTAGCCGCGGCCGCGATTCGCTCCAGCCCACCGCCAAAGTCGACATTTCTCTTCGGCAGCTCGTCAAAGCCGCCATCCTCGCGCTTGCGATACTGCATAAAGACCGAGTTGCCAATCTCCATAAAACGGCCGCAGTCGCAATTGGGGTGGCAATGCTCGCCAAATTCCTTATTGTGCTCGCCGCCGAAGTCATAAAAGACCTCGCTGTCCGGCCCGCCCGGCTCGCCTACCGGCATATCAGCGGGCTTACCGGCTCGGCTCCACCAATTTTTAGCGGCATCATAATAAAATATTCTGCCCTCTTGCATGCCGACTTCGCCGCCGCGCGCTTCCGAGCCGATTTCGACCACTCCTGCCTCGATCTTTTTACTGGCAAACAATTTCTGCCAAATACCTGCCGCTTCCTCATCGCGCTCAATGCCGGCCTTCTCATCACCGGCAAAAACTGTGACGTACAATTTAGTCGTATCAAGGCCAACTTCATCCACCAAAAATTCAAAAAAATAGCCCAGCTGTTCGGCCTTAAAATACTCGCCCAGGCTCCAATTGCCGAGCATTTCAAACTGGGTCGTGTGCCGATTATCGCCAATTTCGTCGATGTCTTCAGCCCGAAAACAGACCTGAGAATCGACCAGCTTCGTGCCGTCTGGGTGCGGCTGGCCAAGCAGGTACGGCACCAGCGGTTGCATGCCGGATCCGGTGAAAAGCGTCGTCGGATCGTCCTGCGGCACTAGACCTGCCCGCGGGATGACGGCATGCCCGCGCGAGGAGAAATAGTCCAAATATTTTTGGCGAATGTCGGAAGTTGTCGAACTCATTTTAAACCTCTCTTTCGAAGCGAAAAGATAAGGCTTTGGAGCGAGAAGCTTGAAAAGTAAGGAGGCATAGCTGGACTGTTATGTCGACGCGTTTTGAAAACTTCGCAGCCCGAAGAATTGTCTTTGCAGCCGAATACGGAGGTTTGTAATGAGTTCAATAAACGCTTACTCATACCCGAGATTATACCATATTTTCAGGTTGAGATAAGAGCCATCCCAATATTACTGTTCAATATACCAGCCTTTTGGCAGCCCCCATTTGTCAGCCTCTTCCTTGAATGGGCCCTGCTGGCCGCTCCAAATAAAAACCCATTGTCCATCGACTTTTTTGTATAGCTCTCCCCAGCCAGGCCCCTCCTGACTAGAAGATACGGCCACACTAGCCAGATTACCTTCTTTTTTAGCAATACTAACCTGCAGGCTACTAGACGGACTAGCTAAAGCTCTGCCGCGCAACTTGACTGCTGTCTTTATCATTTCCTCATCATTCGATACATTAGGTGAATTGCTGTTTGAGCTTTTTTCATCCTCAGACGTGCTGTCCGACTCGAGCCTGGTCTTCTCTGCCTGCAGCTCGCTCACCCTGGAATTGGCTTCGGATAGTTGCTTGTTGGCCTGGCCGATATTATACCAGCTCCAAAAACCCAACCCAGCTAGTGATAAAACGAGTATTATCGTTGCAATTATGAGCGTGACAATTAATTTTGGTGCTCGTGATTCATCTTCATACATACCCACCAGTTTAGCATAAGAATTTTAATTCAAGCAATCACGCCGCCGCCGAGCACCCGCTCGCCATCATACACTACAGCTGACTGCCCAGGCGCGATGGCCCGTTCATCCTTGGATAATTTTACCGAATAACCACCTTCGCTTTTCCGTAAATGCGCGCTCAATAGCACACCGCCATGACGGATTCGAACTTTATAAGCTTTGTCTTCGGCTGGCTCGCCCCACCAGACGCAATCTTCGATTTTGAATTTATCTTTGTTGAGCACCGCTGACTCTGTATCCGTTGTGACGAATACAACGTTTTTCTTGGTGTCCTTGTCGTAGACAAAATACGGCGCGCCGCCGCCAATACCCAGGCCGTGGCGCTGACCGATGGTGTAATAAAATGCCCCATCGTGGCGGCCGACTACAGCGCCATGATCGTCGATGATCTCGCCGGGCGTCGGCTCGATGTATTGGCCGAGGAAATCACGCAGCGGTACTTTGCCGACGAAACACAGCCCTTGCGAATCAGCTCTGTTAGCCGTTGGCAGGCCGAATTTTTTAGCCAGCTCGCGGACCTGTTTCTTGGTATATTCTCCAAGCGGGAAAAGCGTTTTTTGAGCCGACACTTGGCTCATGCGGTAGAGGAAGTAGGTCTGGTCTTTGCGCTTGTCTTTGGCGATTAGTAAATTTGGTTTATCATTATCAATTCGCGCGTAGTGTCCGGTAGCGATAAATAACGCACCATCATTGAAGCATCGCTCATAAAACACCTTAAATTTAATTTCTTGATTGCACATCACGTCCGGATTGGGCGTCACGCCCGACTTATAAGACTGCACCATATAATCAACCACAGCGCGCTTATAATCAGCCTCGAAATCATATATTTTCAAGGGTATTTTAAGATGAGCCGCCACTGCCCGAGCACTAGCCAGATCCTCCCGCCAGGGACAATGCGCACCGGCGATGTCACTTGACCAATTCTTCATATAAACGCCTGTCACGTCGTAGCCATCCCGCGCCAACAGCGCCGCTGCGACCGAGCTATCAACCCCGCCGGACAGACCAACGAATACTTTTTGCTTACTCATAAATTTAGATTGGCTTCAGGACTCATGATGATTACTTAAAAAGCTCCTTATCAAGACCGCTGGCTTTGACTATATTCCAAAATGTTCCACGCTTCAGCGGCCGATTACCATGATATGGCACCACAATCATTCGCCGAGGTGAAGAGCCGACATAGACGCGGTGGCTGCCGCGAGTATGCTTTAGCTCAAAATCATTTTTCAGCAAAACCTTTCCGACCTGCTGAGCGGTCAATGGCTGCATCGACCTTGCTAGCTCCGAATGCTAATATCGGCAATAATCGGCCGGCCAGTTTCTTCATTGGACAGTACTTCCGGCTCCTCTTGGCGAAGTACCTCCAAGTAGGCTGACAAGGCTTCGGCCGCGTTCGCCACTGCCTCTTCGTAGCTATCGCCAGATGTAAAACAGCCTGGAAACCGCGGAAACGAGACATCGAATCCACCTTCCTCGGCAGGGGTCAAGACGGCTGGATAAGTCTGGTTTTTGCCCGTAGCTTTCATGAATAAATTATATCATATTAACGTCTATTTTAGCTTTCTCGTGCCAATGCTAAAGAAGCAAGTGCCAGTCAAAGCTATTACGCGCCTTGGCTCCACCGGTAGCTCTCACTAAGCCATGATAACTGGCGGCGTTTTGGTAACTTAATTTTTCCAAGTACCTTGCGTGATTACTTTTATTCAGCCGGCGACCCGTCGGATAAATATCAACTCCCAGAAAATGGATGCCTAGCTTGGCCGGCACGATTATATTATTTTTGCTATGAAGTCTCAGGCCAAGCTCGGTTTGTAAAAAATCGCCGGCCATTGATTGGAAATATCGAGCCTGGGCCATCGAAGCTGCCATAAGCACAAAATCGTCACCGTAGCGGACATAGCTCGACGGCTTGATGCTATGGCGAACAAAACGGTCAAATTCATTGAGGTAAATATTAGCTAACACCTGGCTGGTCAAATTACCAATCGGCAAACCAATG
>CAZGYV010000006.1:16185-40035 GCA_964530725.1 uncultured Candidatus Saccharibacteria bacterium
GCTGGCTGGCTGGCTGGCTGGCTGGCTGGCTGGCTGGCTGGCTGGCTGGCTGGCTGGCTAAACCACTGTAGCCGAGGATGATTCTACAGAGCAAGTCAAAAGCTTGAGTACCAGCCAACCTGCGAGCTAAAATTGCTATTAGCCTAGATTGATCAATCGAATCAAAAAACTTACTCACATCGGCCCGCCAAACATAGCCATATTTAGTACCCGCTAACAACTCTTGCGCCCTCGTAATTGCCCTGTGCACACCTTTGCCTTCTCGACACGACCAGACATCATAGTCAAAAGATTTATCATATCTCTCGACCAAATAATCATAGAGCAGCCGATGCACCACCCGATCACCAATCGGGGCCACGCTAATAAGCCTGGTTTTCTTATCACACACCAGCCGCTGCTTGTAGCTACCCGGCTGCCAGGTATCAGCGTTTAGCTCATCATACAGGTTCAGTAAATTAGCCTCCAGATAATACTCAAACTCATCAAGCATTCGAGTGCGCTTTTTACCGCGGCGAAAGCGATACCAGGCTTGCCAGATGTTTGCTAGACTAATATCAATGTCACAAGATTTATCTATCATAAATCGTTCATATGATTTATACAAATCAATTTCCATTACGACTCATGACTTACCAAAGCGCTGGCGCTACGGCCTAGGTACCAGCCTGGAAGCCAGTGTTCTTGATTTCATCGATCAACTGATTATGGCCAAGCACGCGCCCAAGAGCCTGAAGGTCAGCTATCTCATCAAAGCCCAAGCGCAGCTCGAGATCACTACTCTCAAACTCCGCCTACTACTTGATCTTAAGCTCACCAATGAAACGAGAATATTCCAGGCTCAGGCCAAGCTGGCAGAAATCGGCCGCATGTTGGGCGGGTGGAAGAAGTCACTGGCGTAAACTAGGCTTTCTCCTCTCGCGGCCAGGGCTTCTCACATACGTTCGAAGTAAATTCTAGTCTCCGTCGGCCGGCGGATCCTCGAACAGTAAAAAGAAGATGGCTCGCACGCCACAAGCTTATTCTTCGAACGCAGTGAGAAGTTCTGCCCCAGAGAGCTCATCGTTATTGTTCGAGCGAACGTGAGAACTAACTCGCGAGAGGTTCTCGTCTACTTTGTCTCCTCGAACAATACTCTCACAAATACTTGTGGTTCGTCAGAAAAGATCCTCACCGCGGACCGGGCACCATTATTCGCATCATCATTGTCGGGATTGGCATTGTTCAGGTTGGCCTGGCGATTGTCGCGATTCCAATTGCCATTCGGTAAGTTGCCGGTCGATATCTTAGAGCCAAAAGCAAGCGGTACATTACGCCTAGTCGCAACCAGGCAGCACCGAGTGACTCACAAAAAGTCACATATATTTCACCTGCCTAGTGCTAAAAGGCAAGACTTTTGGCCTCACGTGAGAATATTCTCTTAGATTACAAAATGTTTCTGCCGTCAAACGGATTCTTACGTTAGCCCGTCCGTCGTTGAATATACAGAAAGTCATTTTTGTGGCAGCCTTAGAAATGCTTCAACGGCAATCCTAGGTGGCTACTCGCCACTTATACTATTCTAACTTATGACCTAAGATTTAAAAATAAAAGTTAAAGAAAAGAATTAAAGCTTAAGGTTCAAGGTCTTTAAAAGATTCTCACCGCGGACCGGGCACCATTATCCGCATCATCATTGCCGGGATTGGCATTGTACAGGCTGGCCTGGCGATTGTCGCGAGACCAATAGCCATTCGGTAAGTAGCCGGCCGATGGGTTGTAAGCGCCAAACAAGTAGCTGGCTTTGCCATTGCCACTCCAGTCATCGAGTACTTGGCCGGAATCATGAAGTCGGGTCAGGGCTAGAATCAGCCAGGCTTCGGGGGTGAGACCAGATTCATGGGCGTAGGCGGAGCCAGCCTGGAGGGTGTTGAGGTAGTCAGTAGGTGTTTGACCGGCTTCGAGCTGAGCACGACCAGCGAGGACTTGACCGTGGCTGGGAGCTGGGATGTCAGTCAACTCTTCGACCAGCATGATCTGCCAGGCTTGGCCGGAGGTGATTAGCTCAGACTTGGTTTGGCCGTGATGACCATCTTCGGTGAATTGCTTAGGATAGTAGACTAGCTGGCCAGTCTCGTCAGTGCCTTGCCAGTAGTCAGATGCCCAAATTGGTTCGTTGGTGTCAAGCTCAAGGGTGGTACCATCACTGGACTTCAGACCAGCTGGGGAGGCCTGTTGGGTTTTGAGGGCTTGGCTGTAGGTCTGGGCTAGCTTGTCGAGGGAGAGACCGAAGGGTATCAGTAGCAGCTTGGTGAAGCCTTGTTCTACTTTGGTACTGAGTAGTTCGGGGTTAGCTTTTAGGCGCTCGACCACTTCTTCGTAAGAAGGTACTGTACGACTAACACCATCGATACACACCATCGAATGACCCTCATGATCTATACCTAGAATATCAGCGTCCCAAAGGGTGTTTCTCTGCCGCTCATACTGCCCAGGGATATCTAGCCTCTCAATTATGGCGGCAAATTCAGGCGAATCGCCTGCAGCTTCGCCGCCGGTGCCTACATCACGACGGCGTGAGTCCGATGGAGGCCGCCAAGCCACATGCCGGACCAACTCGGACAACTTCTCTCTGTCATCATCACTCTCGACCTTGCCAATATAATAGTAATCGAGCGCCGCCCACATTGTTTCGGTAATATCACCATTATAGTAGCGGGCGATGTAGTCGCGCACGCGGCGTAGCTCCATACGGTCGTCAAAGGTAAAAGTCTGGGGCTGATCAGCAGCTATGTCACGGCTGGCCACAAGCTTCTGAGCGGCACGATGAAACTCGCGATAGCGGCTAAGTATTTCGGACATACCTGGTATTTGCGCCAACTCTTCTGCTGTCATTACATCCGCCCGGCTCTCTAAATAATTGTGTTCTTGCAGAGCGGTCGATGAGTCAGCTTTTGCCAAACCAAACATCGCCTCAGCGCTAGTAGCAAAAGTTTCATCTGGTAGCTGGGTGGCTTCTTTTTGGTAAACCCAGCGCCGCAACTGAGCCGGATCAAGTGGCTCACGACCGAGGTAGCCACGCCCAGGTGGATTAGTCAGGGCTATGATCTTGGTTGTCTCATGGCTTACTTCTACCGCCTCGGCAGCGTCTTCTGATAAGACGACTCGTCCATTGCGTTCAAGAGCATCAAGCACTTCATGCAAGCGGATCACCACTTCCGGTCGCGCTGAATTGTATTCATCTACAACTATCACCTTAATCTTGCCGTCTTCCTGTCGCAGGCCTGATGTAACTGGGCCGTCGGCAAAAATATACTCAGGCTCATCACCGCTCTGACGATGGGCATTGGGGATATAGCGGCCCATCAAGGCTTCAGGGTCGGTCAAGCCATTAAGATTAATATAATGCACCTCATAGCCAAGCTCAGCAGCCATTTTCTTGGCGGTTGTGGTCTTGCCAATACTAGTGCCACCCTCAATTAAGATCGGATCGCCATTGAGCCACGATATAGCTATCTTACGCTCTAGCTCACAACTAAAATCATCTTCGATAAAATCACTGTAAGCCTCGAGATCCGGTGTATATGAGCCCCGTCGCTCAGCTTTGGGCAAGTTAACGCCTAAATAACTAATGCTCTCAGGATTGGTATCGGACTGTCTGGTGTCAAGCACATCAGATCCTGGACTAATTTGTGCTTCAGATGCCTCAGGACGTTCTTTTTCGCTCACGACTCCACTCCGTGCACCGCTTGAGCAGCTTCATCACGCCACACCATACCTAGGCTATCTAGAAAAGGGAAGGCTTTTTGTAATTTAACTAATTCTTTTTTAGTCAAAATAATTACAGTTTTATGATCACGTAAGATACGATTCGTATTGTAAACCCTAAACGTCCGTGGGTCCGTGATCTGGAGTGAGCCAGATGGGTACTGGCAAACAATATCATAGAGCTGTTTGTATTCAGACTCATTCATATCTATAGGATCGATCATTATCTTATGATGGTGGCTAAGCGCGGCAACCAAAGTGACTGGTCTCGTCACGAGACTAAAATACTGACTCTGAAGATATTGCTTCAATTTAGCCTTGACCGCTTCATCCTGGGTGATAATAGCACCGACTTCTCGGCTGCCCTCTAGATGCCCAATAAATCTATCGAGGCTTTTGATAATTGCGCTCATGTTTACAATACTACCATAGTTCAAAAGCTCTGATAATCAACAATCACTTGACGTAATAACTCAGCCAAGGTCTCAGACATTTCCTGAGCCGAAACATCAGCAATAGCATTGGGGTAGTAACGCTCAACGTGGCTAGTACCAGGTCCAATGCCAAGACCAATCAATTTTTGATCAGCCTCACGCAGGATACCTGAAACCACCTTATTTAAATCATACTCCGGACCGCTGTGGCCACCTGAAGGTACCGGCAGGCCATCAGAGAGGACAATTAGAAACTTCTCAGACTCACGACGGCGGGCCAAGCGACTCGAAGCTTGCTCGAGTGCCCAACCGTCATCATTATATTGAGCCGGTTCAGAAGAAGTCACTGGCGGCATAGCGCTAATAGTCTGGCGAGTTTCTACGCCAAACGCTTCGTCGTATTTTTGATATTCGTAAATACGATCTGTAAAGCCTAGTATCTCACAATTAATTGACAAACGATTCAGTACCTCAGCTAATACCACGACCGCCTTAAACGTCTCGTCTATTTTTTCTCCTCGCATCGAGCCAGACAGATCGACCAACAAACTAATAGCGTAATCTTTTTCACTCGGTAGCTCGCGACGCTGCCAAGCTTCGGACTGGACCGCCGACACGCCCTGGGCTTTTTCTTGAATGCGACGCTTGATATCAATTCGCCGCCCCGACCGAAAGCCCGACTGGTATTGATGACTACGACGAGCTACAAAGATCTCGCGCAAATCCTGCTCTAGACGATCAATTATTGGCAAAAGTTCACGACGTTCTTGCTCATAAATATTAGAGTCAGACTTTAATGCCTCAAGCGTTCGCTTGATATCAGAGGTATCAATAGTTCTTGATGGTGATTCTGGGGATGGTATCGGTTTCGGAGAGTCTTCGCCAGCGAGTGGGCTTTCACCTGTATCACTGCTTGTTGACGCCTCAGTTTTCATTGGATCCTCGGACAGTTTACCGCCAAGCCGTTCGGCCAGATCCTGGCTGTAATCATCAAGCATTTTATCGGCCAGTTCGCCCAAGTGTTGTTTTTCATTTTCTGGTAAACCATCGATATAATCACCAATTTTCTGTCTCAGCCCATCTGATAAATCACCGAGCGGGATTAGTTTAGAGGGTAGCTCGCCGTGGCCTTCCCCCGGCGGCTTGGAAGCAGCGTTTTCAAGTGCTTTTTCCAGCTCAGCTTGCTCCTCATTACTTAATTTGTCAGCCAGCTCTGGTGGCAAACGCGACGGCTCAGTCCCGCTATCGCCAGCTCCCTCACCCGCAGCCATATCTGATAGTGCCTGCTCCACCATAGCGTCTTGACGATCAAGATCGATTAATTTTTTAAATTCTGGCCAGATTTGCTCACGTATAATTTTTTGGCTGTCAGAAGCGTACTGCTTGATTAGCCCTTCGCCGCTATCAGCCTGAGTGCGCGACGGGTATGTCCACCAAGCATCGCGAGCTACTTCAAGCGTAGCTTCAAGAACCTGGCGGACGTCTTCTGGCAAATCCTCTGGCAAAACCAAATCTTCACCTTTCTCGTCACGAATCCACTGATGAATGTATTCAAAGCCAGCCTGCTCAAATCGCGGTCGAAAACCAAGTTCACTATCGGCTTTTTGCTTAGCCCGCTCTTCCATCTCTAGATCGCTCTCGTAGGCAAAATGCATCAGCTCACGCATACGAGGATAAGCCTCGGCTAAGAAGTTATTGACCCGGGGATCCTCAATCGCATTGGCCAAGAACGAAAACCCTGGCTCAGTCCGCCAAAGATCTTCTGTTTCGTGGTCAAAGCGACTGATCCGCCGGTGCGAGCCCTCATGAGCAATGACAAATTGTGAATAATCGAGCGGTTGTCTCACGATATCGACCGGATCGGCCGAAATTTCATTTTTCTCAAAATCCCAAAACCAGCCGCCACCAGGCTCTGAGAGCTTAACCGGAATATTAAAATCCTTGCCAATAAACTTAGCTATAACAGCCAAAGAAGCTCGTCTTGCTTCTGCCTCGGCCATCTGTTCGTCGGTCAAACTCTCTGGATTAGACTGCGACTCGGGCGAGGAGTCGTCTAGGTTATGAATAATTTCTGGACCGTGCTCGGGCATAGTCTAATCATAGCAAAATAGCGACAAAATAAATATTTACCTCTGACCAAGGCGGTCATAGCCGCGTGCTATTGCAAGGCACAGCCGAGAAACGGAATGAGGCGTACTTATGAGTACGTCGAATGAGTATCACAGGCTGTAACGCCGTAGAGTGCGTGAATATGAACGACGACCTAGCGATAATTGCCGGTGACGCTAATGTATAAAACCTTAAAAAGCTCCGAGAAAGTAATCCGCACACCAAACGGTGTCGCCCACCAAACACTTTTGCTCCAGCGATTATCAAAGCTGGCCACCGGCACCACCTCGTAATCTGCGCCCAGGACCTGCTCGAAAGTCATTTTCGCTCGGCGCAAGTGATAGGGCGAACTAACTAAAATAATTTTTTTAGCACCAATATCTTCAAGTATTTTTTTGGAATTGACGGCATTCTCGTAAGTATTCTGCGACACCTCATCGATCTGAATACTATCAGAATCTATACCCGCCTCGAGGGCTTGACGTCTCATCTGGCGGGCGTTACTCGGTCCGTCATCGATCGCCGCACCTGAAAAAATAATCTTTGGCGCGTAATCATGCTCGTAGAGCTCGATACCCTTTTGAGCCCGCGTCGTCGTCTGGCCGCCCGAGACGACCACGATCGCGTCTGAGCTGGCGGGATTGCGCTGCGGCGAGAGATAAAAGCCGACACTCAACACGAAGGTAATCGCAGCCGTGGCAATGACAGCTAGAATCAGAGGTAAACGTAAATGTCGCTTGGTCTTCACCTTGGCTCAATTATAGCAAATGCGGCTAGACTAGCCGTTCGAGCTCACGCAGTAATTTATCGAGCTGGGCTTTGGTCGAGTGCCGCCCCAACGTGATACGTAGCGAACCACGGGCCTCTTCTTCGTTACGACCAATGGCCAATAAAACGTGGTTGGGCGCACCGCTGCTAGCCGCGCAAGCCGCGCCGGTAGCGATGATGATGCCGACAGCATCCAATCTCGCGGCCAAATCCTCGCCATCAGTACCAGGCAGACTAAAATTTATATTGCTGGCCAAACGTTTTGTGCGATGGCCATTGATGATGATTTTGGGAAACTTCAACAGAAGCTGATCGACTAAATAATCGCGCAGCTCCTGCAGCCGTTTTACTTCAGTTGATCGGGCGGCTTCGGCCGCCGATAGTGCCGCTGCCAAGCCGACCGCACCGCTCGTATTCTCGGTGCCAGCTCGCCGGCCGCCCTCTTGTCCGCCGCCGACAATCTGCGGCTCTGGTCTAACACCAGTCCGCAGATACAGAGCACCGCTACCCTTGGGCCCGTAGATTTTAGCAGCATTGAGGCTCATCGCGTCGACGCCCAGCCGACTAACAGCCAAGCTGAGCTGACCGGCCGCCGCTCCGGCGTCAGTGTAAAAATACAATGGCGTGGCGTTCTTAGAGAGCTGGCGAACCTGCCGTGCCTCATCGATCACGCGGCTAATTTCAGTAATTGGCTGCACCGTGCCGATCTCGCTATTGGCCATCGCGACTGAAATTAACGTTGTCTGTGGAGTGATTTTGCGCTTCAAATCAGCCAAGTCAATCAAGCCCGTTTTATCGACTTTGACATATTCTACCTCAAAGCCTTCCTTTTTGAGCTGCTCAAAGCATGCCAAGACCGATTTGTGCTCGGTCGGAATCGTTAGTAAATGCTGGCCGGCCGATTTATTAGCCCGAGCGATACCGAAAATCGCCAAATTATCCGACTCGGTGCCGCCAGAAGTAAAAGTGATCTCGCCTGAACGCGCACCAAGCACCATCGCCATCTGTTTGCGAGCCGCTTCAAGCCGTTCGTGTGCCGCCTGTCCGAGCGAAGTCGACGACGACGGATTGGCGAAAATTTCTGCCGCCTCGTCCATACATGCTTTGACAGTCGGGTCAAGCGGCGTAGCAGCCGCGTGATCGAGATAAATAATATCCTTCATATCTGTCTATTATACCATATTTTGTGCTGTTTGTTAAGTATTAGATGCTAAAAAGCTGCTCGGCGTTGGCGCTAGTTTGCTCAGCTAGGTCCGCTAACTTCTCACCGCGCAGTTCGGCTAAGAACTTGGCAATTAGGGCAATATTGGCCGGCTCGTTGCGCTTGCCGCGCAAGGGAGTGGGCGCGAGATACGGACAATCCGTCTCGAGTAATAGCTTATCGACCGGTATCATTTTGGCAGCTTCGAGCTGAGCCTGGTCGCGAGTAAAAGTTATAATGCCATTGAGGCCGAAGTGTAGTCCCAGCGCGTTAATTTTTTCGACCTGCTCAGGACCACCAGTGAAACTGTGAACGACACCGCGGATATTGGCGTGCCCAGACAAAACCTCGAAAAAATCATCCCAGGCGTCGCGAACGTGGAAAATCAACGGCAAGTCTAGCTCCTCGGCTAGCCCGATTTGGGCTTCCAAAGCTTCGATCTGCGCCTCGCGCGGCGAATTATCACGGTAATAATCCAGCCCGCATTCGCCAATGGCGACAATCTTGTCGCTATTTTGCCGCGCTAGTTCGATAATTTTTTTAGCCGGCTCGGGACTGGCATGATGCGGATGCAGGCCGACGGTAGCAAAAATCTGCACACCGATCTTGGCAGCCGCATAGGCCGGATTAGCCGCCAGCTCAAGCGCCGCCTGACTGGTCTCCGCGTCCGTGCCGACCGTGATGACTTTGGTCACGCCGTTGGCACGAGAATTATCCAGCACTCTCAGCAGATCATCACCATAAGAGTCGGCAAAATGCAGATGGGCGTGGGTGTCAATTAGCATACTTTAATTATATACCAATCTGGCCGATGAGAAGGCTGGGCAGTAAGAGGAAATAGATCCTGAAACGTGTTCAGGATGATGGGGAGGGCGAATCAAGCCAGATTCTGAGTCGGGGCTCAGAATGACAAAAGGGGTTCTCGTCGTGACCTCCTCGAACAATATTGTTAGAATCGAACGAAGTGAGGGAGAACTACATCGACAAGGGCTTCTCGCTATCGTTCGAAGTAAATTCCCAAGCCAGCTCCTCGGGCGACAACACCGCAAAAATAAAAAGTGGGCACCTCCCCAAAAAGAGGAAGTGCCCACGGGCTCAGGATCAGCTTCGCCTAACGGCGAACGATCGGTAGAGCCACAGTACGGTCAACGACCGCTGGCATCGCCGGACCGGTGCTAGCACAGCCACTGCCGCGCGCACCGCGCGGCTTCTCGGCCTTGAGCTTCGCGTCGTCTGGATTGACATCCGGATTCTCAAGCAGCCACTTGAAGCCCTGGTGGTAATCAGGATACTCAACGATGATCTGAGCATCGCTGTATCCCTCAGACCGCAATTCCAAGATGGCGGTCGCCTTGTCCTTTGCTGACATAGCCATACATCTCTCCTTCTTCGCCTAGCTTGCATCTCTCCAAACGCGCTAATGCCTCGCGGCTTAACGGATGGAGAAAATCGTCTGGCAAACCTGAGTACAGCCTAGCGGCTGATTCGCAGGCCTGCCACTCCGCTTGATCGAACTCCACCTCCCCTGCTATTGCCGCTAGTAGGGCGTCGCTCCAAAGAATCTGACTGCTACCCAAGCTAGAAAACTCCGGCGAATAGCACGCCGACGAGCCTCGCACGCTGCGGCGCAGATGATTCATCACCATCAGTCCAGCCTGATAATGCGGTAGAGCGACCTCGATGCTCGGATGCTCACCAGCGACAAAATCCCGTCTTTGCAAGATTAGCGCTGTTTCAAAAAATTCGAGTGGCATGGATGCCACGTGATGACGAACTCGACGGGCAAAATGCGGATCACGATAGTAGCGCCCCCAAGCTTTGCCAAACTCACGCGCCAAACCATCTTCCTTCAGCCTACCATCACAAAAGTCAAGGTACGCATCCGGCGGGAGAATACTATTGACCTGCAGGTAACCCCACTTGGCAAAATGGAGATTAGTCATATAATCATCGACGCTTGATAGCGCATGATCATAGCTCAGACTGCTGTGAATCATGGCTTCCATGAATTCCAGCCCTGAGTATTGCTTGCCAACATCTAGGAGCCAATTTTTGATTTTCAGCTCGTCATCTTCAACCAGAGGGGTAAAATGACGCGTGTCGTCAAGCGACGAGGTGAAGTATTGCTCGATCAAGCCAAAATTCAAGCGCCCCGCCCAATCATGAACCAGTATGGTTAGCCCGGGCAAAACCGGTTGGTATTTGCCAAGCAATCGTTTCGCCTGCTCCAGATCATCACCCATCTCGTCCCCAATGAGACAGACGCAGTGCATGTACGGATCGACCATGACCCAGCTGCCATCTTTGAGCCTGACTACCACCGCGTGATGATAGGCTAGCGCCGTATCATGAGGGGTGGTACCAAGCTCGTAGTTGATCCGGCATTTATCCATGAAATCAGGATGAAAATCGATCGGTGAGTCAGTCGCGAACTTCAACATCTGACGACAAACATCAGCCGTAGAAGTGCCAAAATACTCTTCTCGACCTCTGATGAGGTTGAAGAAAAGATAATCGGCACCAATCATATCTAGCCAAGCCACTAACATCAGGCTGACACCGAGGCAATTCGGCCGGGTGCCGTTTTCCGGCCACTGGCCGTACTGCTTTGGCAGCACCGACATCGGAGTGCCCTGATACTCCTGATGTGCCGCGCCAACTTGGGCGTAAAATTCTTCCATCATCGGATGACGCTGCGCCCATTCACCGTAGTAAAACAGCTTGGCCGTAGACTGGATATAATCAGCCTGCTCTTCAAGTGACATCGACTGCCAGTCGATTTGGCTCGCCGTTATCTCTGGCGGCAAACACCTCTCGGCCGACTCTACCAGCATTTTACCTAGTAGCTCGATCTGATGATGCATGAACGCTTGCTCCCGCCGATCCGCTTTCGGTGCGGTGGGCAGGTATTTGCGCGCCTGCTTGAGGGCTGCCTTTTCATCCATCGTCGAGAGCAAGACTCCCATCCTCGCATGTCCCGCTGCTTGGGCGGTCCGTTGCGCCGAGCTTAGGCTATCTTGACTAAGAATGGTCGATCCAGGCGTGTCGACATAGCGAGACTGTATATCACGTGGCACGCCATAGCCAATGGCATACATGCACAAGCGATGAAAGGCATTCAACACGATTATTCGCTCCTATCTTCGCATGTAAAATCAATGTCCATCCCCTCCTACAGGAGAGAAGATTACTCGATTATACCGCAAATCGCTATTTTTTCAAGGATGAAATGCAAGTGGGCGTGGGTGTCGATTAGCATACTTTAATTATATACCAATCTAGCTGATGAGGATCTTGGCTCGGTGAAGTATTTAATAAAATCGTTCATATTGTACTTGCTAATATGAACGATTTTTGCTATAATGTTCATATTGGAGTAAAAATATGAACGAAGTATCAATTGGACGATACGTAGAGCAAAAAGAAGGATTTAAGGCTTTTATCCCTAGTGATTTTCCACCAAAAGGCAATCTGGGCATAACCGGCAAACTAATTGTTAAACATACCGAAGCCATCCGTCTTTTAGGCAAACTTGACGGCATTACAGAGCTACTGCCAGACAAAGACTGGTTTTTAACTATGTTTGTAAGAAAGGATGCTTCATCTTCAAGTCAGATTGAAGGCACGAATGCCACCATGATGGATGCTATTGAACGCGAAAATGTTGAGCCAAGCACCAATTTGCCAGCTGACGTGGACGACATCCTGCATTATATTGAGGCACTGAACTATGGTCTAGATCGAGCCAAGAGCTTCCCCTTCACACTGCGTTTGGTTCGTGAACTTCATGAGCAGCTAATGACAGGCGCTCGTACTACTCATCCGGCTTATCCGGGCGAGTTTCGTACAATGCAAAACTGGATTTCAGGAACACGCCCGGAGAATGCCCGATATGTCCCGCCACCAGTCCAGGAAATGAAAAAAGCCCTTGATCAACTAGAGAAATTTATTCACGCTGATGACGAATATCTACCCTTGATTAAGGCAGGGCTTATGCACGCTCAATTTGAAACAATACATCCATTCAATGATGGCAATGGCCGCACCGGACGCATACTCATTACGATGTTCTTGTGGTATAAAAAACTCTTGGAAATGCCTATTTTGTATCTATCTTCGTATTTTAAGCAAAATCAAAAGCTATACTATGAAAAACTAGATAATTATCACAATGAAGGCAAGGTGACCGAATGGATTGACTTCTTTTTGGATGGAATTATCGAAACGGCAAATTCGGCAATTGCTACTTGTGCGGCAATTACAAAATTACGCGAACGAGACATGGCAAAAGTCCAGATGCTCAACCGCACCGCATCCGAAGCAACAGTTAAGGTTCTGGAAAATCTGTACAAGATGCCGCTTGCCGGTATTGCCGATATTGTGAAATGGACAGGCTACTCAGAACGAGGTGGCTATAAGGTAATTGAGCGCCTGGTTAACATGGGTATACTATTACCAATTAAGCCTGGCGATAATGTGTACGCTCAAAAATGGACCTATCGTGATTACCTAGAACTTTTTAATAGCGATCAGTAGGTCGCCCTCTGAGGCTGCAGAAAATAGATCTTTTTTGCCAGTTTGTTGATAGACCGAAATGGGCTGGGGTAGGGCAAAATGGAGCGGCGTTCCATGATGCAAGTTGTCTATCATTTGACTATAGCAAGAATTGAGCTCCCATCTAGCCTTCAATTCGCGGGAAAAGGATGCCGACGCTTTTATCGACCTTGCCGTTGGCGAAAGTCTGGCGGATCTTGGAAGCCGTATCGGGCAAGAATGGCTCTAAATGCTCGGCGATTTGGATGAGCTCGGCGGCGACTTGGCTAAGTACTTTGACAGCCCCCGCCTGATCGGTCTTGGCCAGCGTCCAGGGCTGCTGCTGCTCCAAATATAAATTCTGCTCACGCACGCGCTTGAAAATCTCATCAAGCGCACGGTCAAAGGCCAGGCCTTCGATCTGCTCTGTCACGCCCTTGATCGGCGCCACGCTCCCCGGCTCGTACTTGCCATCATTGTAGCGCTCCAGCATACTGGCCACCCGCTGGACGAGATTACCCAAGTCATTGCCAAGATCACTATGATAAACCGCGTCAAACCGCTCGTGACTAAAATCGCCGTCACTGCCGAAAGTTATCTCGCGCAGCAGATAATAGCGCAGCGCGTCATTGCCGTAGCGCTGCACGATCTCCAGCGGATCGACAGCGTTGCCGAGGCTCTTGCTAACCTTCTCGCCATCAATCGTAAAGAAGCCGTGGGCGAAGACCTGACGGGGCAGCTCAATCCCAGCGCTCAGCAGCATCGCCGGCCAGATGATACAGTGAAATTTGATGATGTCTTTGCCAATGATATGCACATCAGCCGGCCAGAATTTTTCGTATTTCTTGTCCGGATAGCCGATACCGGTCAGGTAATTAACAAGCGCGTCGAACCACACATAAACGGCCTGGCCCTCATCAAACGGCACGCGCACACCCCAGCTCTGGCCCTCGCGCGAGATCGAGATGTCTTCCAAGCCGCGGTCGATAAAGGCCAGCACTTCGTTGCGGCGCGCGACAGGCTCGATAAAGCCGGGATTATCCTCGATGTGCTTTTTGATTTTGTCGCCATAGCGGCTAAGCCGAAAGAAATAATTTTTTTCTTTGATCTGCTCGCACTCGGTCTTGTGAATTGAGCATTTGCCCTCGTCCAGCTCCTCGTCGCGGTAAAAGGCCTCACACTTAAAGCAATATTTACCCTCGTACTCACCCTCGACGATATCGCCAGCCTGGTGGATTTTGGTAATCACCTCAGCAACAGCTCTCGCGTGATCAGCTTCGGTGGTACGTATAAAGCGGTCATGGCTGATGCCTAGAGTCTGCCAAATCTCGCGCCATTTCTCAGCCGTGGTGTCCGTATACTCACGCACATCCAGACCGGCCTCCTCGGCCGCGACGACGGTTTTTTTGCTATTTTCATCAGTGCCAGTCAAGAAAAAGACGTTGTCTGGGCCAAGCTTGCGGCGATAGTGGCGCGCCAGCACGTCAGCCGCGATCGTCGAATAAGCGTGGCCAATGTGCGGCACGTCATTGATGTAATAAATTGGTGTAGTGACGTAGAATTTAGTCATTTTGATCGTTTTGAGCTGGAGGAAGCTTACGAAATCGCATGATTTGCCTTGATGGGGCTAGATCCTCGGCTCCACTGTCTACCTGATTATCTAATTTAATAACTTTCACCGACCTAGCTTGAGTCACTCGGCGGGGCTGGTTAGGAGCCGCGACCGGGGCGGAACTATCTTTTTTTCTAACAGAAGCCCGTGCCAAACTATCATCCGCTACTCCATCCGAGTCTTTTGGCAACGGTGATTTGGGTCGTTTTTTGTTTAAATGCAATTTTACCCCGATCACCACTGCGGCCACAAACATAAGCGTCAAAATAATGACCATCGGGATGATATTAACGTCAACTTTAACACTCGACATTATCAGAGCGTTATCGCCACTACGGACGAATTCCAGGCTGGCCGGCTCCAAGAAGCCAACCCCCACACTCGCCAGCCAAGCCGATAGTTTTTGGGCCGGTGCCAACGAACCAAGCGCGATCTCTTGCTTGTCGCCATGATCGTCAACTCGCAGTAAATAATTATCACCAGCGACATTAGCCGGAGCCGTCACCTGATAGTCAATCACGCTGACAAACGGCAAAATCGCCCATTTTTTAGCCTGCAAATGGCCGTCTTCCCGCGCCTGGGGTGACTTTTTGACATAACTAATTTCAGCCTTTTCGTACTGGTAGTTTTGATCGTTACCGTCTTGGGTGACCGCCACCGGCAAACTATCGCTCGCGCCCCAAACCGCAAAGGTAAAGTGATCGAGGTCGCTGCGGCCAAAATTGTCAAACTTCTCACCCCAGGTTGGATCGATATTAATCCAGCCCACACCGGGCACGTAGGCTTCGACCCAAGAATGCAAGCTGTCGCTGACGGCAGTGGAAGTTTTTAGATTGCCGGTATAGCCGTAGCCAATCGGCATCCGGGCCGGGATGCCCTGGGAGCGCAATATCGCGATCATCAGATCCGAATACTCCAAGCAAACCGCGTTGGCCGGATCTTTGAGTGCTGCCGCGCTGCCCTGCCTGATGTTGTACTTAATCTTGTCATTGTTGTAGCTCAAGGTTTGAATGACAAAATTATTTATCTCGCGTACGATTTCAGCGACTTTTTGCTTATCATTGAGATTGGTCTTGGCTTTAAGCGCCAGAATAAGATTGGGGTCTTGAGCTTGCCAATAATGGGTAGGGGCAGTGTATTTTTTGACCAAATCCTCGGGAATATCTTTCTTTAAGCCGCTAGCCGATAAATCATACTCCAAGTATTTCACAACCGCCTCGATATCAGTTTTAACAGTCAACTCGGTTTTAGCCGGCACGCTGTAGTCGGCCAAAACGTTGCCGTCAACATCCAGGCGCGTGTTGGCAGGTTTGGGATCAAGCGAATTGACAAAAATTTTCTGGCTGGAAGTGTCAGGTGGCAGGGCAATCGTGAACGTTTTGGTAAGCGAACTATCATTTTTAAGCGGGAAATTAAAATTGGCTTTGTAGACCGTGCTGTTGCCAAAAACTAACGCCAGAGCGTGAGAAGCGAGGTCTTTTTTATCGAAGTTGTAACTAGCCCGTCCACTATCAATGCCGCCTGAAATCGGCTTGGCGCCCGATGAATGTGGCTCGCCAAAGCTCTGCGGTACCGATAACGTCACCTGGTAGTTGTCATCGCCAGATCCAGGAGCAACAGCCGGTATGTAAACAGTGTGGGCCGCGCCCTTGGTCTCGACCAGCTTGCCGGTGTCATAGGCGATCTTGAAGCCCCAAGTCAGATTCTTGCCGACTTGGCGTTTATTGAATTTTAGGCTAATCTCCTGATAATTATAGGTGTAGCCCTGCTGGGTCATTGATTTGGTATGTTGCTCGGCATTGACGGCAGCACCGCTGCGATCGGAAACGCGCAGGTTCTTAACTTCATCAGTTGGCGCGGAGAGCTGCATGCCATCCAAGTATTTGTTACTGGTGTTGTTCGTGATCTGGTACTCTTCCTCGACATGCGTCGTACCATCTTCGTCCACCCGATAAATCACTTGGGTGTTATAGCTAAAATCAGACGCTGAGTCGGCACGCCAGGGCACTAACACGGCCAGTGCTAGGATCGCCGTGACAAACCACACTCGAACTAAATATTGAATTGAAGACCCTCGCATATGTTAATTATTGTAGCATATGACCTCAGGCTAGCCAGATGTCGGCTAATCCAAGCAACCACGAGTCTTGGCTTGATCGTATAGTGCCTGCCACTGCACCAGACTGAGCTCTTGGGCGCGGGCGGTCGGGCTAATTGAGGCCGCGGTCAACAGATCAAGCGCCAAGCGTGAGTCGATCTGTAAACCCCCAGCCAGAGTATTTTTTAGCATCTTGCGCCGCGCGCCAAAGCCCGCCTTGACCAAACGAAATAGCGACTGTTGATCGGCCGCAAAAGCCGGCTGGCTGCCAATTTCGATATGTAAAATCGCCGAATCCACCTCCGGTGCCGGCCAAAAGCTAGCCGCCGGAACAAGATCAATGATTTGCGGGTGACCAAAATATTGGACGCTAAATGCCAGCACAGACATTTGGCCAGGTGCGGCCGTAATCCGCTCGGCCACCTCCTTCTGAACCAACACTGTAATCGAGCGCGGTGGATGCTGGGCGGTCAACAGAGCCTGCAAGATTTTCGAGGTAATGTAATAAGGCAGATTTGCCACCACCTTGTAGTTATCGAGCGCCGACAAATCAAATTTCATAAAGTCTTGGGCCACCACTTTGATCGTCGGAAACCGCGATTTAATAATATCCGCCAGATGCGCGTCCTTCTCGATCACCACGACCTGACTGGCCGCCTCAATCAGGGTGGCCGTCAATGTACCGACACCGGGGCCGATTTCTAAAACCGTATCATCGGCGTTTATTCGCGCCGCTGTAACTATCTTATTTAAGGCCGTGTGATCAATTAAAAAATGCTGACCAAGCTCTTTGTTGGGTTTAATCCCAGCAAGCTTGAGCGCCATACGTAAATCGCTAAGGTTGGTTAAGTCCATTATCTACCTGATAGTTTATTGAATAATAGCAAGCGGTGATTTTAACAAAAACTCGGAGCCGGCTGAGCGCGTTCGAAGAAAGGATTATCTTCTGAGTGAAGCAGAAATTAGCGTAAATACCGTCCGCAAACCGGCCACGGCGAAGCCCCACGGCGAGCGAAAGTTTCCTGAGCTTTGGCGTCTTGAACTGCGGCTGGCGCGTCAGCCGGGTCACGATAGCCGCCATAGTTGCTCCAGGTGGCATAGTCAAATTGATAGGCCCCACGGTAAATTGGATTGCGCTTGTTGGCATAGTTACCGCCCGATTCGCAGAAGCGGAGTTTAGCCCACTTGTCATCGCCCGCCTGAGTGATAGCGACCGGCTTTTTGGTGCCGCGCACGACTATTTGCTCGACTGGCTGCTCGATAATCTTCTCGTCCATCACCCGACGACCAGTCTCAACCCCGTTGGTCAAGTCTACCAAGTAGGTAACGATTTTTTTGCCATCGCGGCCAGCTTGCTTAATCGACTTGTAGCCAGCATCTTGATTACTATCGTACTCGACCCGTGAGCCGGCTTCGACAGCCTTTGTCTCATTGACTACATTTTGACTCAAACGATTAATGATGATCCGCTGGCCCTTTTCGATCTCCGAGTCAAGCGCGATATTGGTCACGTCCTTGGGCTGGACTTCGAGATTATGCTCTTTTAGCACTTCGCCGACTTTATTTTTCTGAGTGCGAAAATTGTAAATTTTACCGGCTAACACTACCTGCACCGGCTTAGCACGATCAACGCTGACTTTTGGCCCGACTGAGCCGTCATCCAAGAAATTATCTACTCGCTCGGTCTTGACCTCATCCTCAGCATAGAGCTGGACGCCGGCATCAGCCGCGATTTGACGTGGGCTACGGTGACCAGTAATGACAGTTGTCGATTTACCGTCCGCTTCGACTACGGCTGGCAGGCCTCGATAAATATTAATATTGAAAGTCGGCTGGTCGATTGGCGTATCCGGCCCCGGCTCGATCACATCACCCTGCTCCAGAGGCAAGCCAAGCTCTTCGATCGCTTCTCCGACCGTAGTCGCCGAGGTCGCTACCATTTTCTTTTTACCATCGGCGTAAATACTCAAAAGGTGCTTACCGTCGGCATAAGCTCTCATCTGCCAGTCAAGCTGGCCGCTCGAATAGCTGATAGTTAGCATCACAAAACCAAAAGTAAGCGCGACTACAACTACGTTGCGCCTAGATAAATAACGTGAAGCGGATCGCATAAAGCGTCTTGATTGTTCCATCACTGTGCCCCATCGGGAGCCTTTGCTACTTGGCAAAATAATAAGCCTCTTTGCTAATGGAGATTGCAGAAGCTTTTGTTTTTGTTTCGAAGCGTTTTGGTCATTTTACAGGAGTGGGTTTTTAAAGTCAATCTTGACAAACAATAGCCACAAGTATTTTCAAAGCAGTGACAGCGGCGCGTATTGTAAGCTCAGTGTTTTACGCCCAACACTGCTAAAATCGATCTCGATTTCATGATCGTCAAGCCGCAAAACTACTCCTTGACCAAATTTTGGATGCATCACCTTATCGCGCGGCTTAATATCAATGGCCGGCAGATCATGCGTCTCAAAAGACTGAGCATCCAGGGCGACGGCGGCAAAGCTATCGGTCTGAAATGGCTGGCCAATAGTCAACTCCGCTGGAATATCAGCCATAAAGCGCGATGGCGCGTTGTGCTGCACGCCGCCATAAAGCAGCCTTGAGGTAGCGTGCGTCATATATAGCCGGCTGCGGGCTCGTGTCATGCCGACGTAACACAAGCGCCTCTCTTCCTCTAACTCTGACGGCTCGAAAAAGGTTCGCGAATGCGGGAAAATTCCCTCCTCCATCCCCACCACAAAAACCGTATCAAACTCCAGCCCTTTGGCAGCATGCAGCGTCATCAGCACAACCGCATCACTGTCACTCGAATAATTATCAACGTCAGCGATCAATGATATTTCGGTCAAAAAACCCTCCAGACCGAGGTTGTCGTAGGTCTTAGCAACACCGATAAACTCCTTGATATTTTCAATCCGATCAGCTGCTGTTAGGCTACCATCATCAAGCCACTCCAGGTAACCGCTTTTTTTGATCACCAGCTCCACGAAATCGCTGACGACCAATTTATCACTATCAAGCCGCAATGATTCGATCATGCCAGCAAACTGCTTGAGGCTAGTGCGGGCTCGCGCGGTCAGACCGTCAATCTGTTCAACATCTTGCACGGCGGCTAGCATGCCAAGCCCCTGCTGGCGGGCATAGGTCGATAGTACCTGCAAGCTTTTATCGCCCAGGCCACGCGGCGGTAGGTTGATAATGCGGCTAAAGCTCACCATGTCCTGGGGCTGAAAAATAAAACGCAAGTAAGCCAAAATGTCCTTGATCTCGCGGCGCTCGTAGAACCTCACCCCGCCAATAATCTGATAAGGCATGTTGTAGCGCAAAAAGACCTCCTCAATACTGCGTGACTGAGCGTTGGTACGGTAGAGCACGGCGAAGTCACTGTGATTCAAACGCGGATTAGCTTGGCGCAGCTTTTCAACCGATTGAATGATAAACCTGCCCTCGTCCTCGCCGTCGCGCAACTGCGCCAAGACGATGCGCGCGCCCAAGCCGGCCTGTGTCCACAGCTTTTTGTCGGAGCGGTTGGTATTTTTCGTGATCACCTGGTGAGCAGCATCGAGAATAGTCTGGGTCGAGCGATAGTTCTGCTCTAGGCGCACTACCTTAGCCCTTGGATAGTCGCGCTCGAAATTCAATATATTCTCATAATTTGCGCCGCGCCAGGAGTAAATGCTCTGCCAATCATCACCCACCACGCAAATATTCTTGTGTTCACCGCACAAAAGATGAACCAGCTTGTACTGAGCATGATTGGTGTCCTGATACTCATCGACCAAGATATACTCAAACTGCTGACGATATTTCGCCAAAATATCTTTATTTTCGACCAACAGCCGCACCAGCTGCATGATCAAATCGTCAAAATCCATCGCGCCGGCCTGACGCATTTGCCGCTGATAAGCAGGGTAAATCCGCGCCGCCATTTCTTGCATCTTGCCGCTAGCTAGGCGTTCGTATTGAGTGGAATTGAGTAATTCGTTCTTAGCGCTTGAGATCAGATTTTTGATTGTCCGCGGCGAATAAATTTTCTCGTCGATCTTTTGTTCGCGCATGATTCCCTTGATCACAGCCACGCTGTCAGCTTCGTCATAAATAATAAAGCTCGTCGAATAACCCAGTACGGCCGCTTCGCGCCGCAGTATTCGTACCGCGATCGAGTGAAAAGTACCTAAAAACGGCAGGTAATGCCGCTGATCCTCTCGCAAATTAAGTAGTTGGTGGACGCGTGAGCGCATCTCACCGGCCGCTTTGTTGGTAAAAGTAACCGCTAAAACACTCAACGGCGAGACTTTTTTGCTAGCGATCAAATAAGCGATCCGATGAGTTAGGGCCTTGGTCTTACCGCTACCGGCCCCAGCCAACATCAAAACTGGCCCACTTGTCGTGACAACCGCCTCACGCTGCGCGTCATTTAGCCCCGATAAAACATCTTGCATCCTTATATTGTACCGCAAATTTAGCGGCAAATGACGCTAGGTAGATACGAGCGTGTTAATAAAACCATAAGATTTGATTTTACTCCCCTGTAACACTTATACTTAAATTAAAGTTATGAATGAACAACAGATGCCAGGTGGCTACCCGCCCGGACCCTATCAAACACCCCCAGCCTCGCCCCTACCATCCGGTAAGCCGCCGCTTGACCCTAAAAAAAAGCGGTTGATAATAATCCTCTGCGCGGCCGGCGGGTTCGTCGCAATATTCCTAGTGCTGGCTATCGTCATGGCCGTCATGCGTGGCGGCAAGAAGGCAACTCCCACCCCCACGCCCCAAGCTTCCGTCAGCGAATTCGAAGATATTGTTAGTGCCAGAACTTTCATCGGCGTGGCCCCGGACGCCAAGCGTTTTGAGCTGAAAATGACCGTGCCATCAAATTGGCGCGCCTCCCAAAGCAGTGTCGCGATCAACGGCTGGCCGCACAATGTCGCCCAATTCAAGTTTTTGATCTCATCGATCGGCAGTACCACGGCGGTTGATGGCCGCAAGAAGGAGAGACCGCAAAACGATATCACCACTCAAAACGCCGTCACCATCAGCGACCTGTCGAAGTGGCTCAAAGTCGATGAAAAAACCAGCTGCCCGGTCGATATTAATTGCGGTCCCTTTGGCAATATCAAGACCATCGCCGACAAGACCAAATTTTATGACTTTTTGAACAACCTCACGGCCAGCACTAAAATAACGGCCAAAGAACTGGAATTTTTCAAGCCCGCCATCACCCCGGAGACAGGTGGCAAACAAAGCGTAGCAACTATTTTCAACCAAGATAACAGCCTCAGAGGTGTTAGCTACATCGTCAACTACGGCAGTCCGGAAGCGTTTTCGCCCAGCCTGGTCGTGCTGATGGTCGGTAAAATAAATGACAAGCAAGTCTTGCTTGACGGCCGCTTCCTGATCCAAGATGAGCTCTACCAAAATCTCGCCACAGCCCGCACCTCGGCTGATGAAAACTACAAAAAAGATTTGACAAAAGCCCTGGCTGATTTCGCTGCCGGTGCCCTCAGCGTTCAGGCTCAGCAGATCCATGATGAGGCTATCACGGCTGCTAAAACAGCTAAGCTAGAGCTGATTAATTAAAATTACAAAATCAATCTAAAATAGCTTACCGAGAGCTATTTTTTTGTGTATTGCTCTATGATCTTGTAGGCCGCTTCACGGTCGCCCCAGCCGGTGATCTCGACTTTTTTGTGCTGCAAGTCTTTGTAGTGCTCGAAATAATGCCGCACCTTGTCTTGCAAATGTTTACCCAAGTCGGCCAAGTCCTCGACGTGTTCGTAGTGCTTATCGTCCGAGGCCACGCAGATGATTTTCTCGTCCTTCTCACCGTCATCAATCATGTAGAGCACGCCCAGCACCCGGCTCGGTACCACCACACCCGGATATAATTTCTCGTCGATCACGACCAGAGCGTCAAGCGGGTCACCATCATCGCCCAGCGTTTGTGGGATGTAGCCATAATCGTAAGGCTGCTTGAGATTAGTCGGCTGCACGCGGTCAAGAAAAATCATGCCGGTGTCTTTATCAACCTCGTATTTGTTGCCTGAGCCGCGCGGGATCTCGATAATAACATTTACTTGCTTAGGTGAGTCTTTGCCAATTGGCACGCCGTTGAGCGACATGATTTTCTCCTTGAATAATTACTGGCCTATTGTAGCTGTTTTCAGGTCAGCTGTCGAGGTAATATTTTCCTAGCCAGCCTTTTCGACAATGGCTGCAAAATGCTTATAGTTAGTACTTTCATGACCCACCAAAAAGCCATCACAGTCATTGATATCCAAATAGGCTTTGGTATTGTCAGGATCTACACTACCACCGTAGAGAATTCTAACCTTCGCACTAGCATCTTCGGAGTACATTTCTTTAAGAGTGGTTCGAACATGGCTGATCATCTGGTCGACGTCGTGCGGCTTAGCAAATTCACCTGTACCAATCGCCCAAACCGGCTCATAAGCGATCACCACTCGGCCGATTTCCTCCGGTGTCACACCGCTCAAATCAACCGCCAATTGATCACTCACCACCCGCCTAGCATGCCCCTCCGTGCGATCAGAAATCTTCTCACCGACACACAAAATCGGCGCGATGTTGTGGCGCAAGCAAGCAGCGACCTTCTGGGCGATCTTTTTATCACGCTCACCAAAGTGCACCCGCCGCTCCGAGTGCCCGACAATCGCGTGATCGACCAGGTCCTTCACCATCTCGGCCGACACTTCACCAGTAAATGCGCCCTCATCGACATCGTAAATATTCTGAATACCCAACCCAAACTTGCCGTCGATTACCTGGCCAACACTAGCTAGCGCGATACTGGGCGGACACAATACCACTTCCACTTCATCACCAGCTTTAATCTGCCCCGACAGACGCTGTGCCAAAAGCTTCGCCTCGTCAACGCTAGTATGCATTTTCCAATTGCCAACTATCAGCTTCTTCACTAAAAATCCCGCTTACCCTTAAATACTTATGTTCAAAATTATACGCTAATTGGATGTAGTTGAAAAACTATGCTCACCGCCCTTTCCTTAAAAAAAGAACAATATAAAATCCCTGTCTTGCTTTTTTTAAAAGCTTATAAAAAAATTACCCCCCATACTGAGGTTGCAGACCGAAGGATCTTGCGTGTTGTCATCCTGAACAGCGAACTTGTGAGCGCGTTTCAGGATCTAAACCCCTCCTACTTTTGTATTACGGCCAAAAGTAGGCAAAACTATCCCTACTTTAACTAAAGTAATCAAATATCTTCTTTCTTACTACCTTTTAGCGTAAAAGGTAGTACCAAAAGCATGAGCCTCTAGTTCGCAAACAAGTGGCTGCTGACAAGTCAATTCTCGTTACTAAGCGAGAACTC
>CAZGYV010000007.1:0-39650 GCA_964530725.1 uncultured Candidatus Saccharibacteria bacterium
AAAAGTGTTCATTAGTAAATTCATTCTATTGAAAATAAAAAATGTATGCAATTTAGAACAAAGAAGTAGTCCGGTTTTATAAAAATAGCCTCATATATTGTGAAAAATGCCATTTTTTGAGATAATTAAGCATAATTTACAGATTGAGACGATCAAATGCAACATAAAACAACAGTCACCCTATCTGTCATAGCCTTAAGCACGATTTTAGCTGGAGTAGGTGTAATCACGACGATAGTTTTTTCAACGCCTAAGGACATCGGCCCTGGAGGGGTGACGTTCTGGTTCTTAGCTCTATTGGTATTCTCGACAGGTGTAATTAGCTTAACTAGTTTTTTACTTAAGATGCGTAAAACAGCTTATCGAGAAAGATCTCAAAGTGCCCTGATAGCCAGCTTGCGAACAGCCTTCTTGGTTTCCTTTGCCGGAGTCGTGTTGCTAGCCTTGCAGAGCTTGCGCAGCCTAAATTTGCGAGATATTATTCTGTTTGTTTTAACGGTCGTCATTGTAGAGTTTTACTTTAGGACGCGTCGGGCATGAGTAAAATATATCTGGAGCTGGCCAAGCTTTTAGACCAGGCCAAGCAGGAAATTGAGGCCGCTGATACAGCCAAAGGACTCGAAGAACTGCGCGTTAGATATCTAGGTCGACGCAGTAAAGTCGCTCAAGCTTCCGAAGAGTTGCGTGCACTTGATAACGCTGAGAAGCCTCAGGCGGGCAAATCGATTAACGAATACAAGACTACCCTCGAGGCCTTGATTGGTGACAAGCAAAAACACCTAATTGCCAGCCAGCAATACGCACCGATCGACGTAACCAAACCTGGTCTCGGTGTGCCACTAGGGCATTTGCATCCGATCACGAGCGTTATGGACGAGGTTTATCAAATATTTACTGAGTTAGGCTTCGCGATCATTGATGGGGATGAGATTGCGACTGATTGGTATAATTTTGGTGCGCTTAATTTGGCTGAACATCACCCGGCTCGTGACATGCAAGACACTTTTTACTTGAAAGACGAGGTGGCGCCAAAAGGTCTGCTGCCCAGAACCCATACTTCGGCCATGCAAGTACGTTTTATGGAGTCCAGCACGCCGCCGTTTAAGATCATTGTGCCTGGAAAAGTCTTTCGCAATGAGGACGAGGACGCCACGCATTCGTGGATTTTTACCCAGGTGGAAGGTCTGGTGGTGGGTGAAAACATCTCGATGTCCGATTTGAAAGGCACTTTGCTGCGAGTAGTGCAGGGTATTTTGGGGGAGGCTACTGAGATACGTTTGCGGCCAAATTATTTTCCTTACACCGAGCCGTCGGTCGAGATTGATGCTCAATATCGTGGCCAATGGCTGGAGCTGTTGGGGGCCGGCATGGTTCACCCACAGGTACTCAAAAACGCCGGTATCGATCCGGAAAAATACCAAGGGTTTGCTTTTGGCTTTGGGGCCGAAAGGATCGCGGTCGTTAAGTACAATTTAGGTGATCTGCGCCAGCTGTGGCGGCCAAATTTCGCGTACATGGAGCAGTTTTAAGGTGAAGGTTGCAGTTTCGACAATCAATAATTACTTATCGCGTAAGCTTACGACCGAACAAATGGTGGCAGGATTTGACCGGACTGAGGTTGAAGTCGAGGAGATCTCGCACGGAGCTGACTTTGATAAATTGATCGTGACAGCTCGCGTGGTTGAGCTTGAAAAGCATCCCCAGGCCGATCGTTTGGCGCTAGTCACGGTCGAAGTAGAGACCGGTAGCCGTATCAAAGTCGTTTGCGGCGCGCCCAATGTCGTGGTTGGACAAATTGTCGTGCTGGCTAAGCTTGGCGCTAAATTGCCCGATGGTTTGGAGATAAAAAAGGCTGTCATTCGCGGCGTCGAGTCGGCAGGTATGCTTTGTTCACCGGCTGAGCTGGGTATTTCTGATGACCATAGCGGCATCATGGTACTACCGGCAAATATTGGGCCTGGTAAAATATTGTGCGACATATGGCCAAAAGGCGATTACCTGGACATAAAGACCCAGCCAAATAGGTGGGATCATCTAAGTTGGATCGGTTTGGCGCGGGAGGCGAGTGGGTATGTGGGCCAAAACGGTCAAAATGTCGTTATACCCGAAAATCCACCAATTACATATAAGACAATAGAAAACGTAAATGTCAAGAAGACAGGCGAGTGTAGGAGATTCGTTTCCGTGAGACTGTCCGTGAATAATGGTCTGGATTCGCCGAAGTGGCTTGTGGATAACTTGGAAGCGAACGGACAGCGCAGCATCAACCCCGTTGTAGATATTACCAACTTTGTCATGCTTGAGACTGGTCAGCCTTCGCACGCTTATGACGCCGAAAAAATCAATGGTCGGCTCGCGGTGAGACGCGGCTCCCCTGCCGAAAAAATTACAACACTTGACGGCGCGGAGCGGACTTTGAGCGAAGCTGATATTGTGATCGCTGACGATTCTGGTGCGATCGGGCTGGCGGGTGTAATTGGCGGTATATCAACTCAAGTTGACGCCGACACGACACAGATTTTGCTCGAGGTGGCTAATTTTGATCGTGAGCTGGTGCGAAAAACGGCCCTTAGGCATGGTTTGCGCACTGAGGCATCGGCCAGGTTTGAGCGCTCACTCCCCTTGCCGCTAACCCATTTTGCCCTGCCCCGTTTGATTAGTTTATTGCGAGAAGTCTGCCAGGCCGAAATTATGGAAGGTCCTTTCGATCAGCTATATGGCTGGCCATGGACCAGGCATGTTGGCTTGCGTTTGCGCCGGGCTGAACGTGTACTGGGGATGGAGATCGATCAAAAGACAGCTATAGAAGGCTTGCGCCGGGTTGGATTTGAAGTCGAACATTTTAGCCTGAGCGCGAAGGTCAAGCAGCAGCTGGGTAAACCATATGTCTATGGTGCTAGCTTCAAAAAAAATGGCGCCGACGCGTTTGATTGCAGTTATTTGACTAGTTATATCTATAGCTTGATTGGTAAACGCATCGGTGAGACTTCTTATGAGCAGTATAAAAATGGCCAGGTGGTCAGCGAAGATGAGCTCAAAGCCGGTGATTTATTATTTATCTCGGGTCACTGGACGAGCAAGAGTCTGCAAAAAGAACGCCATGACATCGGACACGTCGGTATTTATATGGGGCAAAATAAGGTTATTCACGCAGCTCGTTTCGAGCGCTACAATGGACAGGTGCAGGAGATGAAAAATCCTTCGGTCGTCGAGACGTCTTTGAGCTTTTTTACGAATAATCCAGGTTACAAGGGCGCCCGGCGCTATATCGAAAGCTTCAATCACATTCTGGCCGTAACGGCTCCGTGGTGGCGGACTGACATTATTTTGGAAGAAGACCTGATCGAGGAAGTTATCAAAATTATTGGCTATGACAAATTACCGGCCACTACTCCGTTGTTGCCGCCGATGCCAACCGCCAATCATCAATTGCTTATTCGGCAGTTGGATTTGAAAAAAAGTCTGGCGGCTCGCGGCTTGTTCGAAGTCATGACGTATTCATTCGTAAGCTCTGATCTGATTGAGTTGGTTGGTAAAAAAACCGATGACCATCTCGAGATACTCAACCCCCTCTCACGTGAGCAGCAATATCTACGGCGTAGTTTGCTGGCCAGTCATCTGCGAGCAGTCGAGTCGAACCAGCACTACAAGCCCGAGTTTGGGTTCTTTGAGCTGTCGAGGATTTATTTAAAGAAAAAAGCTGGTGAATTGCCAGATGAGCGCTGGGTAGTGGGCGTGGCCATGGTGGGTAAGAATAGCTTGCTGCGGCTTAAGGGCGAGCTGGAAGCGCTGGCACGCTTGACGGGAACAAGGGCAGATTTTAAACCGGCTGAGAGTAATCCTGCGACTATAGGCGGGCGAAGTGGTGAGATGACATACAATGGCCGAGTAATAGGGCAGTTTGGCCAAGTCGGACCGACTGTCTTAAACGAACTAAAAATTGATACGGAAGTTAGCTTTGGCGAGATAGAGATCGAGCCTTTGTTGGCCGAGAAAAAATCCGTTAAAGCGAAAGATTTACTTCCCTACTCCCCTGTCGCTCGGGATCTGGCGATCGAAGTTGATGCCTCGATATCTTGGGCTGATATTGAGCAATTGGTGGCTCGTCACGACTTTATTGATTCGATTCAGTATTTAAATGATTTTGCTGATGATGGGATGCGTGATTCTGGCAGGAAGAGCATAGCGTTTCGCGTCGGGATGGACATGGGGGCACGTCCGGATGCTGGACAAATCGCATCAAGCCTGGACAAGATCATCGAAGGCTTAAGGCGGGATAAGAGATTGCGTAATTTAACTTTGCGCTAGGTTTCACGGCTCTTTAGAAGTAAGTGGTCAAACTTTAGCATAAGTATTATACTAAATATTAGTATTGTAATATTCTATGCAAGACCCGCATTCTCATTTTTTAAGTTTGCCGAGGAAGTTATCAAAATCGGGACTGAAGCCTTCGGCTTTGTCGAGGGTGGTTTTCGTGTTGATTGGCGGACTGGCAGCTCTATTAATCGCTAATGGCGCGGTAGCGGCAGTATTAGAAGGGCAAATTTACCCTGGCGTATCAGTGGCCGGCCGCGACTTAAGCTGGATGACCAGGCGTCAGGCCATGAAAGTGCTGCGAGATAGCTCACCGGAAAGCACAATTACAGTCAAATCTGATGGTAAGGCCTTTATTATTAAGAGCTCGGAGCTGGGAGCCAGCTATGATTTGCCGGCCACGGTTAATCTAGCCTATCAAGTCGGCCGCCAACATAATTGGCCATTGTTTACTCTGATAGGCTCGAACGGCAATGGACAGCTGGGCTTTGCTTACCGCCTGGATGCCGGCAAGTTTAACACCAAAGTCAGTAGTATCACGAGCTCGGTTGGCCGCAATCCGGTCAATGCTTCGTTGCAGGTAAAAGATGGTCAAATTGAGGCCCTGCCCGCTCAAGCTGGAGTTAAAATCAATACTGGCTACCTGAGCCGGCTGCTTCATCAGGCCTTGGTGACGGCTAAGGACCAGGTGGCGGTTGTTAATCCATCCCTCACGCAGGCTGATATTCAAGTTGATACCACTAAGCCAGCCCAGGAAAAAGCCCGTACTTTGATGAAAAAAAAGGTGGTTTTAAAATATGACGGGCGAACATTCGAGCCAGACGCGGCTACCATTGGCCATTGGCTTGTTTTCGAAACCATCCAGTCGCCTGGGGGCAAGGCCTATTTGGAGACTAAAGTTGATCAAGCTCAGATCAAAGGCTACTTGCAGAGCGTGGCCAATCAGGTCGACAAGGCACCAAAAAATAAAAAAATTAGCGTTCGCGATGGTATTAGCTCGGTTGAGCAAGAGGGGCAGGACGGACTGGCCATCAACCAGGATGAAGCCACCAAGGTAATAGCGGCCGGCATGCAAAACCCTGATGTTACAACGCAGCATGAGCTCAAAGCCACCACCCTACCTTATAAGACGGTTACAAACTACAGTCAGGGCATTAGCCAGGATCGCTATATTGAAGTGAATTTATCAAAGCAGAAAATGTGGGTATACGACAAGCATCAAGTTGTTTTCACTTCCTCAATCACCAGCGGCGCGACCGGGGCAGGTTTCGGTACGGTGACAGGAGTGTTTAGTATGTATGCCAAGGAGCGCAATCGATACCTCAATGGCCGTCCCTATGGTTGGGACTATAATGTTTTCGTGAAATATTGGATGCCTTTTAGTGGTAGCTATGGTTTGCACGATGCGAGCTGGCGGTCAAGCTTTGGCGGCTCTGACTACTACTACGGCGGCAGTCACGGCTGTGTTAATATGCCCGAAGCCTCGGCGGCATTCCTGTACTCCTGGGCGGATATTGGCACTACGGTATGGGTACACAATTAACATCTATAAGCTAAGTACGATAGAAAAACCTAAGCAAAAGCGCTATAATTGAGTGTGATATGCAACCAGATACGCCATCCCAACAGCCTAAGCGATCCCCTGAAGTGGCCCGACCCAGTTCTATCGCTCCAGAAACTGGCGCGAAAAAGCTACCGGAATTAATTCCTGGTGTACCGAGCTTGGCCGAAAGGCAGCCGGCCGCTGTCGTTAATCCTGTTGCGGATCTTGCGACGCCTAGTAAGCCTCAGAAAGCCGCCTCGCCACCAGCTCAGTCGCAAAAAAATGACTCCGCCCAGCCAGCCGCTAGCTTGTCAGCCGCTGACGAGGATGTGATCGAAAAAGAATGGGTAGAGCGGGCTGAGAATATTATCAAGACTAAGGCAAATGATCCTTATCACGAAGAAGAGGACGAAGAAGCTTTGAGCCGAGAGTATTTAAAACAGCGTTTTAATATTGATGTTAACGACTCGTAATATACGATTATTATTTTAGAGCGGGTGCCATGAACGAAACTAACCTATCTTATATAAGTTTCATGGTAGTTGTCTTCGCGTTGGTAATAATGGTTGTTTTGGTGATCGCTTTCTTTGTTGTTCGCCGTATTTTTCGCCGAGCCAAAGAAATCGAACGTAGCTTGAAAATGGTGCCGCTTTTGATTAAATTGCCGCCAGCCGAGGCAGCCGAAGCCTCGGCACGGGATAACAGAGAGCTGATAAAAGAAAACATTGCCCGAGCGGAAGGGCTATTTAATATCGTGGCCGCTATCGGGTCAACTAAGACCAAGAGCTTCCTTGACTACATGCTTGGTTTATCGGCGCTCAAGCGCTGGTTGTTTGGTCGCAAGCATTTGGCTTTCGAATTGGTTGCCAGTGAGGGCAGGATCTTTTTTTACGTCATCGTACCGGTTAGCTTGCTGTCGACGATCGAAAAGGCTTTGCTTGCTTCTTATCACGACGTCCAGATTGAAAAATGCGAGGATCATAATATTTTCTCAGCCACTGGCAAGATAGGAGTGGTAGCCGGTGGTGAGTTGGTGATGACAAATAACAGTTGGTATCCGGTCCAGTCTTACAAAAACAGCGAATTTGACGCCATCGCGGCAATTGTCACAAGCGTATCTAGTTTACGCCAAGGTGAGGGAGCAGCCTTGCAAGTACTGGTCCGGTCAAGCTCCAAACGATGGAGTAAAAAGGCCCGGCGAGCGGCCAAGAAGCTGTTGCACCCCGGAGACAAAAAGCATGGTGGTGGCTACACGGCTGCGGATATGGCCAAGATGGCCTATAAATCGCCAAACTCTCAAGACGATCAAAATAAAGCTTCTGGCTACAATCCACCCGACGCGATTGATCAGAAAAAAAGCCAATTGATCGAGGAAAAGGCTTCGTCCCCAACCTATGAGGTAATGATCCGATTGATCGCTAGCTCTGATGACCAAACACGTTCGTCGATGATTATTCAAGACATGATGACCGGCTTTGCCCAGTTGAATTTGCCCGGCTACAACGGCTTCAAGCTGATGAAATCTCAGTATTCACAAACACTAGCGAGTAATTATATCTTTCGCATTTTTCCGACTTGGTGGAATAAGGTCGTCTTGAGTGCCACTGAGCTCGCGACCATTTACCACCTGCCGAGTAAAACGATGGAGAGCGCTACTCCGGTCGAGCGGGCTGGCGCAAGAGAAGTGGCTGCTCCTCAGGGCATGAGTAATCAGGGCTTGATATTTGGCAGTAACATGTTTCATGGCCAGGAGCAGGTCGTCAAGCTATCGGATGATGATCGCCGCCGCCATGTTTATATCATTGGTCAGACTGGTACTGGTAAGTCGACTATCTTACATAATTTGATTGTCCAGGATATGGCAATGGGCAAGGGCCTTTGCTTTATCGATCCGCATGGTGATACGGCCGAAGAGATTCTAGCTAAAGTGCCGGCCAATCGAGCCGAAGACGTGATTTATTTCAATCCGGCCGACACCCAAATGCCGCTGGGGATGAACATATTGGAGTTCAATCGCCCCGAGCAGAAGGACTTTATCATCCAAGAAACGATCAGCATGCTCTACAAGCTTTACGATCCTGAACATCAGGGTATTATCGGGCCGCGTTTTGAACAATGGTATCGAAATGCCGCGCTGACTCTGATGGCCGATCCAGCTGGGGCGACTTTTATCGAGGTGCCAAAAATATTTACCGATAATGATTATCTGAAGCGCAAGTTTAAGTATGTCACCGATCCGATCGTGCAAGATTTTTGGATCAAGGAAATGGGCCAGACGAGCGATTATCACAAAAGTGAGATGTTGGGTTGGTTTAACTCGAAGTTTGGGGCTTTCGCGCAGAATGAGATTTTGCGCAATATTATTGGTCAGCCCAAGAGCTCGCTTGACCTGCGCAAGGTTATGGACGAGGGCAAGATATTGATTGTCAACTTGTCAAAAGGCATGGTGGGCGAGCTAAATTCCAAGCTTTTAGGCATGATATTCGTGATCAAAATACAGGCTGCGGCTATGAGCCGGTCTGATATACCAGAGGACCAGCGGCGTGATTTTAGCTTGTACGTCGATGAGTTTCAGAATTTTTCAACCGACAGTTTCGCGACGATTCTATCCGAGGCGCGCAAATATCATCTTAGCTTAATCGTGGCCAACCAGTTTATCGGCCAGCTAAATGAACAAATTCGTGACGCGGTTTTTGGTAATGTAGGCTCGATCCTGTCGTATCGTGTCGGTCCGGAAGATGCTGAGTTTTTGGCTAAACAATTGACGCCAACTTTTGACGCGGCTGATATTATCAATATTCCAAATCACCGGGCGGCTATGCGAATTATTTCCCGCGGTGCGGTTCTGACACCTTTTTCGATTAAGATGTTGCCAAAAATTGGCCAGGCGGATGCTAATGTTCAGACAGCGGTTAAGGAGCTGTCGCGGACCAAGTATGGTCGGCCAAAAGAAGATGTCGAGCGGATGATCTTTGATAGTCTGTCGATTAATCGTTCTCAAGGCTCGGCTGCTGCGCCACCTCCTAAAGCGACTCAGCAGTCAGCTGCTAGCCAGGCATCGCCGGCGGCAACCGAATTGGCGTCTGGGTCGGTAGCTCAGTCTCAATCTGTTCCGTCTCAAGCAGCTTCGGTCACTACTGCCGCCGCCGTACCAGCGACAGCAACAACTCAACCGCCGCCAGCGGTCGCACAAGACGCGGCCTCTGCTTCGGCCCAACCACCAAACCTCGTTTCGACTCCATCAGCTGTATCCGCGGCACCCGCAGCAGATGTCCAAGTATAAACAAAGCCTGTTCCCCGCAGCCGCTCGCCAGCTTGCTATCTTAACCATAAGCGTTTAGAATTACCTAATAGGTCAATAAGCCAATGCTTTTTCGTGAATTTTTTACCAACCTAGCTCTCGGGCAGCCATCAGCAAAAAACAAGCTTAGTTTTTATATTCGCCGACTCGGCAAAGAAGCTGGCGTTCGCAAGCTGGCGGCTGTGATGGTGGTTTTGGTAACTTTGTTTCAAACTCTGACATTTATATTTCCGCCCAAGCCTTCCAATGCTGCCAGTTCAAACGATATTATTTACGGCGGCTTTTCCCGCCGCAGTCAGCTGTATGATATTTATAATTCAAATGGCGAAGTCAGGGCGATTTTTCAGTATTTTGGTATTACGCTAGGAGACTTGCAAGCCGCTGCATACGAGCGAGACGGCTTGAGCGGCGGCGATCGTGGCGTAATGTCGATTGGCCGCAACCCTCATTCGCGCCAAGATCGCTTGCTGCAAATTCCTGGTGCCGGTACGTCGGTCTACATCCGGCCGCTATCGAGCTGGGGCACTAGCGCGCGCTATGACGTGTTGCATGGCACTAATTCGCGCGGCGAGGAATTTTGGGTGCTCTATGGCTGCGGCAATATTGCGGTGCGCAAAATTCCCACCCCAACCCCAACGCCGACGGTTAGGCCAACTCCAACCCCGACTCCTACACCGGTGCCAAAATTCGATTGCTTAAGCCTGGCTGCTACTCCTAATAATGGCACAGCACCATTGACGGTTAATTATGTTGGTCAAGGTAGTGCTAGCGGCACAACCATCACTCAATACCTATTTGATTTTGGTGATGGCACCGCGGTCGAGCAGACCAGTAATAAGGCCAGTCATACCTATACTAAGGCTGGTGATTATACGACCAAACTGCGGGTCAAAACCTCACTTGGGGTGTCAGCCCAAAATGTTGCTTGTCAGAAGACTATTAAAGTCACGCCGGTCTTGACGCCAAACTTAGAATTTCTAAAAACGGCCGATAATTTAACTGTTTTAACTAACGATGGTAAGCCGACCGATGCTAACAATACCACAGTGGCGGCTGGTAATAAGATTCGCTACAATCTCGTGGCCCAAAATCGCGGTGATGGAGTACAAAAAAGCTTTGTCTTCGAAGAGAACGTGTCGGACATCTTGGAATATGCCGATATAGTTGATCTGGGTGGATCGACGGTCATGCAGAAAGAAAAACAGACAGTGCTGGTTTGGCCAGCGGTTGATGTGGCGGCGGCTCAGAGTGTTGTCAAAAGCTTCGTCGTGCAAGTCAAAAATCCGATTCCGGCAACGCCTGTTAGCGCCAGTGACCCGACAAGCTTTGACATGCAAATGGACAATGTTTTTAAGTCGCATCCGGTTTCGATCAAACTGCCTCCGCCACCAGTCAAAAGAGTTGAGCAGGTATCACAAGAATTGCCACAGACCGGTCCTGGAGCTGCCAATGGCATCGCGGCAGCGTTTGCCGCAGGCGCTGTATTCGTGTTCTTGCGAGCCAGATTACTAAAGAAGGAACTGGAAATAATATCAACATTGCCTGGAGAGGAGATTTAGTATGGCAGAGAAATTGTCTAGCCCTGAGCGCGAGCCGGCGAGGGAGAAATCGACCTCCGACCTAGAGAGTCTGCGCCGCGGCCCGGAGAAGAGCCACGAGAATAAGCCCGGTGAGGATATCGAAAAACGCCAAGAAAAAGCCCGCCGAACAATCGAGAAAAGCGCTGAACAGCTTAAGCCAAGAGCTTCGGCTGAAAAAGGTAGTACCAAATCAGAGCGCAGGCAAGATGACCAACATTTTAGCAAGCGCGAGCGCCGGGTAGCCTTCAAGAAGGAAATCAAGCGTGTTCAGAGCCAATTACCTCCAGCTAGCCGTGCTTTATCAAAAGTAGTTCATAATCGCGCGGTCGAGAGTATCAGCGAGGTGCTAGAAGAAACAGTTTTGCGACCATCGGTTTTGATTGGTGGGGCGACCGTAGGCCTGGTGGGCGGCACGATATTTTATATTTACGCGCGCTTAGCCGGTTTTACCCTGTCGGGCTCGGAATTTCTTATCAGCATGTTGGCCGGTGCTTTGATCGGTATAGTGTTGGAAATAATTTATAAATGGTTTAAGCATTAGGCAATTAGGCCAAAAATCTGACTTGGCAATTGTCAGTTTACCCTAGGGCTTGATACAATGTAGCATAAGCGTAAAGTGTCCAAATACTTCAAAGCCTTTACACTCGAAAAACAAAAAGGTCTTATCACCAGTTCTTAATGGGTTTCCCCAGGTGCGGAGTTTTAATTTGACCAGACATTTTGATGGTCCCCTAGTTCTAGCCAAGGCTATCTTGGCTGTTGTGGCGACCATAATTTCACTTGCCCCGCTGAACGTGCTGGGCGCTACGACAACTGTCTCTCAAGGCTACAAGGCAGCCTCAGTGATAGCTGTGGGTACTGTAGTGAGTGCTGATGCTAGTGATAGTCAGGCGGTGGTGACGGCTAGTATTGATAATCGAAATAATTTGCTGGGGGTAGTGGTTGATCCCAAGGACTCTTTGCTAAATTTATCATCAACGTCGAGCAAGGTCCAAGTGGCCACCGGCGGAATTGTAGCTGCAAACGTCAGCACTATCAATGGCGATATCACGGCTGGCGACAAGATCGTGGTCTCGCCAATTTCTGGAGTTGGCATGAAGGCGAGCGAGGCTGGCAAAGTGGTCGGCGTGGCTCAAGCGAATTTTAACCGCGACAGCGCTAGTGTTCAGGAAAAAACAGTTAAAGATAAGTCTGGTAGTGATAACAAGGTGTACATCGGCCAAATTCCGATTGTGGTCGAAGTAAGCTATTGGGCACCGGACAATAGTACTGCCGCAAGCAGTATAGTGACGGCAATTTCAAACTTTGCTAGCACTATTGTCGGCAAGAAAGTCTCCCCCATAAAAGCATTGCTGGCTGTCGCGGTGCTATTAATTGCTATGCTTATTTCTGCTATAATTTTATATAGTTCGGTGTCGAGCAGTATCCATTCGATTGGGCGCAATCCTCTGAGCGGAGCGGCTATTAAACGTAGTCTTATCCAGGTCATCTTGGTGGTGATTTTGATCATGTTATTTGCCTTGGGTGCCATTTATTTAATTGTTGGGAGGTAGAAAATGGGGCTGGACGTTTCACTTATTTTAATCATTGTGGCGGCTTTACTAGCCGGCGTGAACATAGCTCTGGTGTTAATAATTTCTCGGCACAGTAAGATGCTAGAGGTTAGCCAGGCGAATCCGCCCGTCAGCGCTGCGCCCGCCCTGGAGATCACTCCTGAGTACCTAGCCGAGCTTGAAGCTAAGACCAAGACTACTTTTACGCGGGTGGTTGATGAGAACGCGGCTTCATTAAATCAAGTGATGGCGGCCGCTGTTGCTAAAATCAACGCCCAGGTTGATGAGCTGACTAAGTCGGCTTTGAGTCAGGAGATCGCCGAGTATCAAACTACTTTGTCGACCGCTAAAGAAAAAATTATTCAAGATTTGGCCCGCCTGTCCGATGAAGCTCACGCGCGACAGAAGGCGCTTGATGACAAGCTTGAAGCCCAGTTGCAAAAGCGTCGCAGCGAAGTAGCTGCCAAGCTAGACAAGGATTTATCCCAGATCGTGGTCAGCTATATCGTCGAATGTTTCGGGTCCGGAGTGGACTTCAATTCTCAGAAAGATTACATTTTCAAGAGCCTGTCTGATCACAAAGAAGAGCTCAAAGGAGATATTCTCGGATGACTAAGAGCGCGCGCTTGAGATTGCCGGACTCCATCTCGACGAGCGAGCAATTAATAAGCTTCATCGAGAGCCTGTCTGATTACCAATCGTATATCAGGCGGCTTAATATCGCTGCTAAAGCCAATGTAGATACCGACAAATCACCTACTTTGGAGGCGCCTGCTATGCCGGCCGAGCTGCTTGAGTTTTTGAAAGCGCAGTTTGGCGACGAACCAGTCACGATCGATCGGCTTGAGGAGATCAAAGGCTTTTTCCGTGATATCAAAGAAAAAAGCCCGTCGGTTCATATCATGATGGCTTTCTTGCCGACGGCTTCCGAAAAAGCTCAGTTGACCCACTGGTTTCGTGAGAATATCGCTGCGGATATATTATTGAGCTTTAGTCAAAATTCTGACATGATCGGCGGCATGCTTATTCGCACGCGTACTAGGATATTTGACTTTTCCTTGCGTACCACTTTGATGGCTAACGGGCATTATCTAGCGGAGCTTTTAAAATAATGTTTGATAGCAAGGAGTTTGGCGAGCTAGTCACGGCTGGCAATCCCAGCGGTGAAGTGATCGGCGTCGATCGCTTTCTAATCACTATTGCCGGACTTGATGAAGTGCCGCTGGGCGCTTTGATTTTGTTTGATAATGGCGATATTGGCATGATACGCACGATTAGCGATGATCATACGATCGCACTTAATATTACTGGTGAAGAACTGGACATCGGTACTTTGGCAGTGCTAAAAAGCGGTGAGCTCTCAGTTGAAGCTGGCGATGGTGTCTTGGGGCGGGTGATCGATCCGCTGGTGCGCCCGATTGATGGCAAGGGCATGATACCGACCGACACGCGGCGCTTGATCTTCAATCCAGCTCCTAGTTTCACTGCTCGCGGCATACTAAATACTCAGCTTGAAACCGGTGTGACGATTGTCGATACGCTTTTCCCGGTGGTTTGCGGCCAGCGGATCGCCGTCTTGGGTGATAGTAAGTCGGGCAAGACGACATTCTTGACGCAAGTTGTCATGAATCAGGCTAAGGCGGGCAAAATAGTGGTTTACGTGATGGTCGGTAAGCGCCATGCCGATGTTGATTTGCTATTATCGCGTCTCGAGGCTAGCAACACGCGCGATCGAGTGGTGGTTGTTTTGGCCGACACTTTCGACTCGCTCGCGATGGCCTATTTGGCGCCTTACGCGGGCTGCGCTCTGGCCGAATATTTTTGGGATAAGGACCAAGATGTGGTGATCATTTACGATGATCTTTCCAGTCACGCCAAGGCTTACCGCGAGCTTTCTTTGCTGCTGCGGGTCAATCCAGGCCGTGAGTCATATCCTGGCGACATGTTCTATACCCACTCTTCATTGCTTGAGCGGGCCGGCAAATTGGCGAGTAATAGCAAAACCTTGACTGCTCTACCAGTGGCGATCACGCCCAATGATGACATTACCGGCTACTTGTCGACTAGCTTGATTTCAATGACTGATGGGCAAATTATCTTTGACATGGAGACGATGCACAAAGGCATCAAGCCGGCTGTTAATGTTGGTTTGTCGGTCTCGCGCGTCGGCGGTCGGGCGCAAAGCTTGCCGCACAAGCAATTATCGACCAAGGTGTCAAAGAAATTGTCTGACTATCGGCGAGCCAGCGAGTTTGCTCATTTCGGCTCTGAGCTGGCAATCGAGGCGCAAAAAGACTTGGCTATCGGACAACGTATTTATGATGTCTTTGGCCAGACACCAGAAGAGCTTTTTTCGCTCAAAGAACAACAAATCATGCTGCTGAGTATTTTGTTGAGCGAAAATATCGAACAATTTAGCGTGCCTTGGATCAAGAGTGTTATCAAGGACGTGGCGAAATCGGTCGATGACGAGTCTAGGTACGCCGAAGTTGCCAAGCAGGTTATTCAGTCTAATCCAATGGTGAAACAGCAATGAGTCTGTCGCAGGATTTACTAAAGCAGCTCGACGAGATCGCGATGATCGAATCGCTCACCGAAGTGTTCGAAAGCATCGCCAGCTTGCGCATCCGCCAGATCAAGGACAGAGTGGTATCATCGAAAGCCTTTTTCACCGAACTATGGACCATTTACTCGCAGCTGCGGGTTGACCCGCGCGATCGATTGCGGGCGCGTGCTAAGGCTGGCTCGAAAAGAGATAAAAATGCCATCATAATTATCACTTCGTCTGGAAGTTTGTCAGGAGAAATTGACAAAAAAATCATCGACCGAGTGCTGACGGAAATTGACCGCTCTCGGGATGATATTATTGTGATTGGTGCTCGCGGTGTCGTTTTGCTGGCCGAGCATAAAATCAAACCTGTCAAAGTGTTTGACCTGCCGGATGTGACCAAATCGATTGACGTTTCTCCAGTGGTGCGCTTGATCGATCAGTACAAAAGTACAACTGTCTATTACCAGACATTTATTTCTTTAGCACTGCAGGATGTTGGTAAGATCGAGCTTTTATTGGCTGCCCGCCAGCTTGGTGACGAGCAAAAGAAAACTGAAGACAAGAAAGAGCTGATATACACCAGTGATTATTTATTCGAACCGAGCCTGGAAGAAGTGCTGACCTATCTGGAGTCGATGATGTTGGGGGTGGCCTTGACGCAGGTGATTTTGGAGTCGCGCTTGGCCCAGTACGCCAGTCGCTTCACGGCCATGACGGTGGCCAATAACAAGGCCCACGAAATGCGGTCTGATACCAAACTAAAATACCATAGCGCCAAGCGAGCGGAGCGAGATGAGGCGGCCCATGAGCTAATCTATGCAAGGAGTCGTTTGTGATTACACCAGTTGGTAAAATTAGTGCTATTAGCGGCCTGATTGTGGAGGTCACATTGAGCGAGGTAAAGCCAAAGCCGCGCGAGGTGTTGAGTTTGCATGACATGGCTGAAGCTAAATTGTTAATAAATTCTTACAAAAATTCGAATGTCGCGATTTGTATTAATTTAACCGGTGTGACCCAGATAAAAAAAGGCGATCAGGTAGTGACAACTGGTGAGATGTTGAGAGTGCCAGTCGGTAACCAAGTATTGGGCCGGGTGTTTAACGCGTTGGGGCAAGTGATCGATTCGGGGCTGCCGCTCAAAGATCCGACATTTATTGATGTAGCGGGACTAGAGGCGGCTAAGCGTAAATTCGTGCGGCCGGGTACGGATATTTTAGAGACTGGTATCAAGGTGATCGACTTTTTCACGCCGTTCGTCAAAGGCCGTAAGATCGGTATTATTGGTGGTGCCGGAGTTGGTAAGACCGTGCTGACGACCGAGCTGATGCACAACATATCGCAAAATGACACGGCCTTGTCGTTTTTCGTCGGCATCGGCGAGCGAATTCGCGAAGGTAATGAGCTTTACCAAACCTTAAAAGACCGCAAACTGCTCGAGAACACCATTATGTACATGGGGCAGATGAACGAGAATGCCAGCATGCGTTCTATCGTTGGCATGTCGGCTTCGGCTGTGGCCCGTTACTTCCGCGACCAAGAGAAGCGCGACGTACTTTTCTTCGTTGACAATATATATCGCTATGTTCAGGCCAATAACGAGCTTTCGACCATGATTGGCGATATCCCCAGCGAAGGCGGTTACCAGCCAACCCTATTTTCGGATTTGCGGCGCTTTGAAGATAGCCTGTATAGCAATGACAATGGCTCGATCACGAGCGTGCAGTCGATCTACATTCCGGCTGATGACCTGTCCGATCCAGCGGTGATCGAGATTCAGCAACAGCTAGATAGCGTAATCGTGTTATCGCGTAAAGTGTTTGAATCTGGTATTCATCCATCGGTCGACTTAATTCGTACTAGCTCAAGCCTACTTACGCCCGAAATCGTTGGTGATCGCCATTATTTTCTAGCTGGCCGCGTCCAAGCGATCATGCAGAAATATGACAGCTTGCAGGGTATTATCTCGATTATTGGTGAGAGTGAATTGTCGGCGGCAGACCGAGCTGATTATAAGCGGGCCAAGCGGATTATCGAGTTTTTTGCTCAGGCTATGTTCGTGACCGAAGATTTGAGTGGTACGCCTGGAGTATATGTGTCGCGCGAAGACACCTTGGCGGGTATTGAGGAGATATTAACAGCATAATATATGGCTAAAGAAGTCATCCCCAAGCTACAAGTTAAAATAATCTCGCCGTTTGAGGTTTTCTATGAGGGGGCGGCTAATTCGATCTCGGCTGTCAATAAAACCGGTCCATTTGACGTTCTGGCTAATCATACAAATTTTATGGCACTTCTAATTCCTGGGGTGGTTAGGTTGCAGACCGATATTGGGCCGCGTGAATTCAAGATTAGCCGCGGCATTATCAGAGTGGCCGGCAATAAGGTGATTTTATTCGCTAACGTCTAGGCTCTAGAGGCGTTTGACTATACAATTGTTCAAAAACATTAGTATTTTGTCTTGTAACAGATAACCATAACCTTTAAAATATAAAGTAGGTCGTGGTATATCTACCTGGTTAAGAGTGAGATTTTTGGAGCCTGAAGAGAGCGCGACATCACAATTTTCGTCGCCGGCCAACGATTCGCTAAATACTGCCGTTGAGCCAGCTGGAAACTCGGGTCAAACACAGGCGCGGGGTGGGTTTGGTTTGACGAACTTTGCCGATATTCAGAGTATGAGCGATGCTAATAAGGCACAGCAAGGCTCGCCGGATAAGCCTAAGATGTCGCGTCATGCCAAGACGGCCATTGTCCTCACAGTCCTCGCTCTGTTAGCGGTTGGCGGGGTTGTTTTTGGCGCTTGGCAGCTCTACCGCCGGGGTCAGCAGGCGCAAGAGAAAACAAGCACCACTGACAAGTACAATCAGCAATCAATCGCGCTTGATGGTCAAAATCAAGCGGCCAGTATTCCACCGAATATTTTGAGTACCAATCAGCAAGTTGACGTCAATGGCAGCTTGCAGGTAGCCGGCTCGCTGCGCTTGGTGCCAACCAGCCGTCCAGCCAATCCCATCCCAGGCCAGCAGTATATCGATGCGACCGACAATAAGCTTTATCTTTTCAACGGCAGCGATTGGATCGCCCAGCTAAATGTGATCGACCTCAATGCTGTCAATGCCACGATTCAGAACCTGACTGTCCAGAACGCGGCTATTTCTAATTTAGTTAATACCAATGCCGCCGCGGTTAGCAATGGAGATGCGCTGCCCTCGACTGTCACTTTGCAGGGCAATAGCTTTAATGGCGCCAGCCAACTGGTGCAGCTAACTAGCGGTGGATTATTACCAGCACTTGATGCCTCAAGCCTAACTGCTCTTAACGCCAGCAATATCTCCAGCGGCAGCTTAGCTGATGGTCGCTTGAGCGGGAATGTCGCTCTGCTCAATGCTAACAATATCTTTAGCGGCAGCAATACATTCAACGGTATTGTCACTGCTAATACCATCCAGCCAACTGGTGCGATGACGGTTGGGACTACAGGCCAAAGTTTAACCCTGCAAGGCAATGGATCGACTACGCTATCGGCGACCAACAGCGGCTTTACGACTAGCTTGGGCTTTGCCGGCACGCCGAGCGGCAATGTCAATTACAGTCTCGTACAAAACCCCGCTGGCGGCCCAGGGAATTATTCCATTTGTACGACTGATGGGAATTGTTGGGGCAGTGGCGGTGGTGGGGCTAACGCATCATTGTCTAATCTGTCGTCTCCGACAGCCATAAATCAGAGCTTGTTACCTGGTGCGGCAGGAACTATCGATTTAGGTTCGAATACGCTGCCGTTCGGACAACTAGCCCTGGCTGGTACCTCGGTAAGTCCGGCCATTAACAATTATTTGATAACCGGTGCATCGACGGGTGGCACTAGGAATATCACCTTGCCCGATGCGGCTGGTACTGTAGCGCTTGGGCCGCTGACTGCCAATGGCTTGCTCTATGGTAATGGCAATAACGCCGCGGTCGGTTCTGTTGCTAGCGGCACTACCGGCCAATGTTTGGTGGCTCAGACTGGTGCCGCGCCGGTGTTTGGCAGTTGCTCCGGAGCAGGTTCTGGATCGAGTCTGCAAGCGGCTTATGACAATGGCAATACGATTAGCACATCGGCTGGCCGTGATTTATTAGTCACGCTGGCCAATAATTCTAATTTCTTAGTGGATATCGCCAGTAGTCAAACCGGCAAATTTGCCGTTCAGAATGCCGGCTCTGACCTATTGAAGGTGACTACCGCTGGAGGTATTTTAGCCAATACCGATATAACCGTAGCGCAAAAGCCTGACGCGGCCGACACTCAATACACTCGCTATAAACCGACGGTTTCTTTAGGTAAGCCAAACATCGTTACCGGTGAATATACTGGCAATGGATCGACCCAGGATGTACCTTTGCCAGCGGGCTGGGGAACGCCGCAAATGGTGATTATCAATCGTATCAGCGGCGGCGGTAATAATCTTTGTTATAGCGGTATGGTGACCACCTCCAAGATGTCGGGTGGTACCAGGGTAAAAGCTCTAGGTGATGGTGGTAATAATCTGCAAAGCAATATAATAACTAGTCTGGGGAGTGATAAGTTTAGCATTGGTTCTGGCACCTATTCCGGCCCGCAAAGTTGTACAACGGCGGTCAACCAGAATACCCAAGTATATAATTACATGGCGATGCGGATGGATGGAGCCGGCGATTATGATAATTACATGGCACTCGGTAGCTATACCGGTAATGGCACGTCGCAGTCAATTTCTTTCGGTGCTAACTGGGCGCCTGATTATGTCTTGGTATTGCGCGAGGGTGGCACGGGTACGGACGGTACGGTGGCGTGGACCACCTCAACGCTCAAGGCGGTCAAGGGCGCTACTCACTCGATGCGACACGATGGAGCCAGCTATACCAATGGCATCACGGCTCTAAATAGTGGCAGTTTCTCGCTTGGCTCTGATTTTGCTGTCAATAGAAGCTCAGCTTCGTACTACTACATAGCTTTGCGGGCTGGAGCTGAGTATAGTGTCGGTTGCTATACCGGCACCGGCTCTGTGCGTACCATATCATCGGCTTCGTCTGATTGTCAGGGCGGCAGTACCTATTCCGGACCAAACTATTCACCAGATTTTGTTCTAACAAAAAACGATACTACAGTAGGCGTTAATTCGGTGGCAGTTTACAAAATTAATTCTCCTAGCGTATCAACTACTTCAAGTAATGTCTGGGCAGGCCAAGAACTTAATGCTATTACTGGCTTTGCCAATCCAGGCTTCAATCTTGGCACAGATACTTATGTTAATGCGTTGACAAACGGACCGTGGAACTACTACTGGTGGACAGCTAAATCATATACAGCTGTCGACACGGTCAATGGCTATGAGTCAGGGGTGGTTTATAATGGCAAGCTTTATACTTCGAGTAAGCGGACGGATTCGGCTGAAGTCTATCGCTATGACGGTGCGAGCTGGTATGCTATCACTCCTTCGGCTGGTCAAATATCCGGTAGCGGTGGAATTGGCAAATTTCCAACTATGAAAGTACATGGTGGCAAGCTATTCGCCGGCAGCGATACCAGTGACGCGTCCGTTATTGGCAACAGGGGTAAGGCAGGTTTGTACTTCTACGACGAAACCAATGGCTGGGAACAGGTGAATGAAAATCTAGGTGATTTCGGTAGTGGTACGACCGGTATAGATTCTATTGCTTCTATGGCTATTATTGATGGACAACTCTACTTCGCGACTGGCAAGGCCAACGAGGCCGAAATTTATCGCTACAATGGCGGGATTGGTGCGTCGGCTTCGTTTACGCGTATTTCTACCGGTATCGTCGGCAAGATCGTCTCCGGCGATACCGGTAACATTGATGGCGCGACTTTGATAAACTACCAGGGCAGGTTGTATGCTGGCAGTAAGACAGGCAGCGCTACTGGTACGGCGGCACTGTATCGTTATGATGGCGGCACTAGCTGGACATTACTCAACACTACGCCGGGAACTTTCCAGACGACTGGTGCTATTGATGACGTCGCTGGCATGATTGTCTATAACGGCAGTATAGTTATCGGGACAGCCAAGGCCAACGCGGCTGAAATCTACCGCTATAATGGCCAGGGCGGTATCACAGAAAATACTTTTAATCGTATATCGCAAGGCGCCGGTCAAATAGCTTATGCTGGCGGATCAGCGACGGGGATAGATAGTATCGGGGCTCTGACTATCTACAATGGCCAGTTGCTAGCCGGCTCTGATTGTAGCAATGATCCGAACGCGGCAGTTTATTATTTCAAAGACATTGACTCGGGTAATAACGACAATCCTGGTTGGACTAAGCTCAGCTCCCAGGCTGATGGCTCTTTTGGAACGACAACCGGCGTCAGCGGCGTTGGCTATCTCATCCAGTATAACGACACCTTGTGGGCCGGCAGTCGCAAATCGGCCGACGGACTGATGTACTCGATTAGTCGAAATGATTTGCAAAGCTATGGTTTAAAATTTATCGGCAGTAGTGATGGCGCTTATGATAATATTGGCAGCTTCTCGTTTGTTTCTGGTAGTCAAGGTGATGGCAATTTCAACAACCATGGTCAATTCCTACTCTCGCATACGCTGACGACCTCGGCCGGAGCCTATGACATCGCCGAGGATTATCAGACTCGGGATGACGAGCTTGTTCCTGGTGACGTGGCGGCGATCGATCCGGGAAGTGAATCGGGCTTCGTGCGTCGAGCCGACTTGGCGCGCGGCGATGGACTGCGCCTGCTTGGCGTTGTCTCGACCCATCCGGCCTTCCGTTTGAGCCAGAAAGAAAACTTCAATCCAGCCGCCGGCTCGCGGACTGTACCGATTGCCTTAGCCGGCCGAGTGCCAGTGCGAATTGACCCTGACTCGGAGCCGATCACGGCCGGGGATTATCTAGCAGCCAGCTCCAAGCCGGGTATGGCGATCAAATCTACCCAAAGCGGCGGCGTTGTTGGCAAAGCGCTCGAGGGCTGGAGTCGCGGTGGCAAGCCGACGGTCGAGATATTTGTCTCCAATACATTCTTACTGCCGGGCGGGCAGGCACTGTCGACTCAAAATACAACTGACCAAATCATCGCTGCCGGCAAGCCAGTGACGATTTTCGATGCTTTCTTATCAACTGCCGACAACAGCTTACTGGCGCTCAAGAACTTCACCGTTTTCGGCCGGACAATTTTCAAAGGCGAGACGGAGTTCGAGAATCGCGTTACCTTCCGCGATCGAGATATGGCTGGCCACGCCGTCATTCACAAGGGTCAGCAAGAGATACGTGTCAAATTTGAGCGTCCGTACGATGAGACGCCGGTTATTTCCGTCACACCGTTGAATTTTATTCGTTTCAAAGTGGTCGATAAGTCTAAGGATGGCTTTACTATTAGGGTGGAAGACGAGGTTCAAGAGAAGGTCGAGTTTGATTGGGGAGCGATAAGTATTATTAACGCAAAGACGCTCGAGGTTACTCCGGCGGCGGAGACAAATTGAGCCTAATCGACTGGTAATAATAAATGAACCCAGAAACACAAAACAACACTCAGCCGCCAACGCCAGAAGCTACTTTTCAAGCTCCGATTATTAAGCCAACATCGGCCGATGACGAGAGACGGCAAATCGCGGCCCGGCGCCGGCGAGCTAGTCTGATTAGGCTGGCCATGCTAGCGGCCCTATTGCTGGTAAGCGGCGGCGGTATTTTTTTCTACTACAGGTTTTATCAGGCTCAGCAAGCCCGGACTGGTCAAACAGCCGAAGAGAAATATGCTGTCAATTCAATCCCGCTCGATAATATTGGCAGTCTTAATAATCAAGCCGCCGGTGGTGTTCAGCCGCTTGATCGATTATCGGTCAATGGTGATCTGGTGGTCGGGGGCAGGGTCAGCTTGTCCGCGGCGGCGATTGATGACATAGCCAGCGGCTTGATCGGCAAAGTGAACCTGCAGGCAGCCTCACCCGGCACGCAGCAGACTGGTAACATCAACATATCTGGCGTGGTGATCGCTAGCAACTTGCAGGGTAACGGCAGCGGGCTAACGGGGCTCAATGCTAGTAACTTCACTGCTGGTACGGTCGAAGACGGCCGCTTGAGTGCCAACGTGACTCGCCTCGGCCAAACAATTCCCCTCTCGGCTCTCCAGCCGACTATTCTATCCAGCCTCAATGGCGTCAGTAATAACGGTGGCAATATCGACATCATTGGCGGGGACAATATCTCGGTTGCGTCGGACTCAGGCGGCAAGATAATCACGATCTCAACGCCCGGCTCGGCGGGTGACATCAGTGGTGTCACGGCTGGTGACGGCTTGTCGGGTGGTGGTACCAGCGGTAGTGTCAGCCTGGCGGTTGACTCCAGCGTCGCTCGCGCCAGTGGAGCGAGTGCCAACAGTCAGACTTTTGCTGGCAATAATCAAAAATTTCAAAACATCGCCAACTCCACCACTGCTTTCCAGATCCAAAATGCCGCCGGTGCGAGTAATCTTTTCGTGGCTGACACGACTAATTCGCGCTTGGCGGTCAATCAGGCCAGCGCCAATTATGCTCTTGATGTGAATGGTGATATCAACGTCACAAATGGTAATACTTTCCGCATCGGTGGCACGGCGATTTGTACCAGTGGCGGATGTACGCCGGCCGGCGGTAGTAGCGGCTACATTCAAAATGGTACTAGCTTGCAGGCGGCGGCTAATTTTAATATCGAGAGCGCGGCGACTGGTAGTGTTGGCGGGAAAATAAAAGGCAAGTCAGGGCAATCGGCTGACCTTTTTCAGTTGGTGGACGGCAATAGTAACGTCATAGCTAGCTTTGGCGCAACGGGCGCTGTAAGTTTGAAGACAAGTGTTGATTCGCTCCATGCTTTTTCATTGCAGAATGCTGATGGAGAGCGAATATTAAACGTAGTTACTAGCAATACTGCTCAAGTGCCTATAACGGCCCTGCAAGGGTATTTTAACCATAAAGGCTCCCATATACTAGGATTTTTGGAGCCTGGTGGTTTTGTAGTTAGCAGTGGTGCATCTGGAGGCAGCTTGCCAGCGGCAACTTATGAGTATCGTATTGCTGAGCGCGGTTTTCAGAGCGGCTCCATATCAAGTTACTCGGCTGCTATGTCTTCAACGCCGACCACAGTTACGACGGCTGGCTCGACCAGTGTTAATACGCTTGATTGGTTCACGAATGGATTGGATACTGAGGAGGGCTTTAGGATCTATCGCACTATTAATGGCGGTATAAGCTGGGAGTATGTTGATGTATCAGGAGAGATAAGAACATTGGTCGATAATGGTAGTAATTATACTTGGCTTTCGCTTGGCTCCAGTCCGAGTTTGTACCAAGTTAATTCGAACATGAATATGGATTTAGGGTTGGGGGTTGGTTCTGGGGTGGTATATTTGGGCAAAGGCAATGTAACCGCGGCAGAGATTAAGTTGATGCTACCTACCGGTGATTTGAATGTTGATAGTAACGGTGGGATCTTGTTGACTTCTTCTGCTGTGACCAGGGTGGCGCCGAATGCTGATTCCACCACTGTCTTTCAGGTGCAAAATGAGGCTGGCACAAAGTATGCCTTGAGTACAGACACGACCAATATCCGCCTTGGTGTTGGTACGGCTGCGCCGACCGCGACGCTCGACGTGCGTCCGGCGGCCGTTGGCGAGCTCGGCTTTTTTATCAGGCAGTATGCTTCCAGTACAGCGGACCTGCTGCAGTTCCAAAACTCCAGCTCAGTGACGGTATTTAATATCGACGCCTCCGGGCATTTAGCCAGTGGCGAGAGTTTGCCGGGCGTGCCGATTGTCGGGGTTGATCCGAATTCGGGAGCCGACAAGGGTGACACGGTTAACAACGACGGGCCGCTCAAGGCTTACTCGGGCGGAGGCTTAACGCTTAATATCGCGGCCGGCTCGGCGTATAGCGCTGATATCAATGGTAGTCCAACTAATATCAAGCGCTGTAATCTCGCTTCAAATACAACCTTGAATATGGGTGATAACTCGACGCGGTATATCTATGTGCTGGCTGGCGGAGCAGATTCATCGACTGGTACAACATGTACGTTTGCTCAAGGCACCGCGCCTGACACGTTCAACGCCTCTAAGCCAACGGTGGTGATCGCCAAGGTCGTGACCTCGGGCGGCTCGATTACCTCGGTATCTGATACGCGGTTTTTCATCGGCGGCAACTTGACCTACGTTCAGACCGCGGCCGCGGTTGAGCCGGGCATGATAGTCAAAGCCGATACTGGCAACAACAACCAAGTCCAGACTACGACGTCAGCAGCCGATACCGGTGTCGAGGGGATTGTCGTGATTGGCAATAATGGTGCTGGCAGGGCGATCATGATGACATCTGGCCAAGCCTGGGTACAGGCTGTTAGCTCGGCCACCAGGGCCAACTGTGCCGGCACCTCGACCTCGGCCGGGCTGGTCAATAACGTCACTGCGGCTGTCAACGCTTGCGTCGGGCGGGTCAAGACGAACGCGGCAGCATCGACGCCATCGGTTCTAGTACAATTGGCGCCGAATTAGTAGAATAATACCAATGAATCGTTTTACTTTTATAAGTAGATTGCGCGGGGCGGGCTTGTTCATGGAGCGTCTTTTCCGCCCCTTGTGGCGCAAGCTGGTATTGATTGTAGTATTATTGGCAGCCTTTGGAGTGCTGGTGAATTATTGGCAGCTAAGGCAAAAAGCCGCCCTAGCGCGTGATCCGCAGAAATACCAAGCCGCCGAAGCTCGCCGCATTACCCGGCAGCTGGGTCGCCTGGTGGTGCTACCAAAAGAGGACAACCCCAAAATCGCCACCATCATTAGCGCCGAGGCCGCTCGCAAGCAAAATCCGCAGTTCTACGCTAAGGCTAGCGATGGCGATATAGTAGTGATTTTTAGCGATGTGGCCTACCTTTATAATCCCAATGTCCGGCGCATCGTGAATATGGGTCCAGTTTATAGTAATTAGCTGGCAAGCGGCCTATAAAGTGTTTGCTCTTCAATCTGTTATCAGCTATAATTATAACTGAAGTTTTAAACGCTTGATGATTAGCTTCCAGGCTTGAAGCGTATTTATTTTTGTTAGATTTAGAGGGGAGAAAAATTGGCTGACTCCAAACGCTATAGCGCAGAGCAAATCCAAGTCCTTGAGGGCCTAGACCCGGTTCGTAAGCGGCCGGGCATGTATATTGGCGGGACTGGCATCGAGGGATTGCACCACCTGATTTGGGAAGTTGTTGATAATTCCTTTGACGAGGCGATGGCCGGTCATGCTGACACGGTTGATATCGTGCTCGAGGAGGACGGCTGGGTAGCGGTACGTGATAATGGTCGCGGTATCCCGGTCGAGAGGCACAAGACGACTGGCAAATCAGCCCTCGAAACGGTACTGACGGTGCTTCATGCCGGCGGTAAATTTGGTGGTGAGGGCTATAAAGTCTCTGGTGGTTTGCACGGTGTTGGTGTGTCGGTTGTCAACGCGCTCTCGACCGACCTGACGGCTCAAATCTGCCGTGACGGCAAGATTTACGAGCAGCACTATAAAATGGGCAAGGCTCAATCGCCAGAGCCAAAAGTGGTTGGTAAATCCGACCATACTGGCACGACAATTAAGTTCAAGCCAGACGCTACTATCTTTGAGACAGTTGATTTTAATTATCAAACTATCGTTGATCATCTGCGCCAGCAAGCCTACCTGACCCGTGGCATCAGGGTAAATATTGCTGACAAGCCAAATGATAAGCGCCATAGTTTTTATTTTGAAGGTGGGATTCGCTCCTACGTCGAGCACTTAAATCGCGGCAAAGATGTTATCAATCAGCCGACTTTTTATATTGAAAAACAAGTTGGTGATACATTAGTTGAAATAGCGATTGCCTACTGCGACTCATTTAATGAAAATGTCAAAACTTTTGCTAACAATATTCACACTATCGAGGGCGGCACTCATCTGACCGGTTTTCGCACTGCTCTGACTCGGGTTATTAACGACTACGCGCGCAAGAATAGTTTGATTAAAGACAATGAAGATAGCTTGACTGGCGATGATGTGCGCGAGGGCTTGACGGCTGTTATTTCAGTTAAATTGCCCGAGCCGCAGTTTGAAGGTCAGACTAAGGGTAAGCTGGGCACTCCAGAGGTGCGTAATATAGTCGAGAAAGTATTGACTGAGCATCTAGCTTATTATTTAGAAGAGAACCCTTCCGAAGGCAGAAAGATTGTCGGCAAGGCTACTCTGTCGGCTCGAGCACGCTTGGCAGCCCGAGCAGCTCGTGATACGGTTATCCGTAAAGGTGCCCTCGAGGGTATGACATTACCGGGCAAACTAGCTGATTGTTCGAGCAAAGACGCTAAGCGGAGTGAGCTTTATATCGTCGAGGGTGACTCGGCTGGCGGTTCGGCTAAACAGGGTCGTGATCGTGAATTTCAAGCCATACTGCCCTTGCGCGGTAAGATTCTCAACGTCGAGCGGGCGCGGCTCGATCGTATGCTGGGCAATAATGAAGTCAAGAATCTTATCATTGCGCTTGGAACCGGTATTGCTGAGAATTTCGATGTAAGCAGGTTACGCTATGACCGGGTGATCATCATGACCGATGCCGATGTCGATGGTGCTCATATCCGTACGTTGCTTTTGACCTTCTTTTTCCGCCACTTGCCGGAATTAGTTGAGGGTGGGCATATTTATATCGCCCAGCCACCACTCTATAAGATACAGGCGGGTAAGGATAAGGTTTATGCTTACAATGACGAGGAGAAAGACAAGATAGTAGCCGAATTGGCGACCAAAGCTCAGTTGCGAGCCAAGGATAAGACAGCTCAAAAGAAAGTGCCAAAAGATGACTTGCCAGCAGAAGATGATTTGGATAAATCAGATATTGAGTCGGCCGATGATCTGGCAAATCTCGCCCAGGACGCGCAAGCGCTCAAGCAGGCTAGGGCGGCGGCCGAGGAGCTAAGCCAGGGCGAAGTTAAAATTGCTGGTATGACCATTTCACGCTACAAAGGTTTGGGCGAGATGAATCCAGATCAGCTTTGGGAAACCACGATGGATCCGGAAAATCGCATATTATTGAAGGTTAATATCGATAACGCTGAAAAGGCCGATGCGATCTTCTCGAAGTTGATGGGCGAGGAAGTTTCTTTGCGCAAGAATTTTATTCAAACCCACGCTAAAAGCGTCCAGAATTTGGATATATAAGGAGTAACCTGTGGCTAAAAATGATGACAACAAAATAAATCCTGAGGATCGAGTCAACCAAGAGCTGGAAAATTCAGGTATTGGCAAGGTTCACTTTCAGCCAATCGAAACCGAGATGGAGAAAAGCTATCTTGAGTATGCTATGTCGGTTATTGTGTCACGGGCGTTGCCCGATGTGCGTGATGGCTTAAAGCCGGTTCACCGGCGAATTCTCTATGCTATGAATAACCTTGGTTTGCGCCATAACGTTAAATATCGCAAGTCCGCCACCGTAGTCGGTGACGTTTTGGGTAAATATCATCCTCACGGTGACGTGGCAGTTTATGACTCCATGGTTCGAATGGCACAAGATTTTTCATTACGCTATCCGATGGTTGACGGGCAAGGTAATTTTGGCTCGATGGACGGCGATAGCGCGGCGGCGATGCGTTATACCGAGGCTCGCATGACCAGCTATGCCGAGGAGATGCTGGCTGACATCGACAAAGATACGGTTGACTTTATGCCCAATTACGATGGCAGTCAGCGTGAGCCCAAGGTCCTGCCAGCCAAGGTGCCAAATCTGCTCTTAAATGGTGTCCAAGGGATCGCCGTTGGGATGGCGACCAATATTCCGACTCATAATTTGACCGAAGTAGTCGATGCCATTCTGCATTTAATCGATAATCCTGAGGCCACCGTGGCCGATCTGATGAATTTTGTAAAAGGGCCCGACTTTCCGACCGGGGGAATTATATTTAATGACGGTAGTATCGCCCAGGCTTATGGTACCGGCAAGGGCAGCATTATCATGCGCGCGGTGGCTGAAATCGAGGAAACCAAGAAAGGTTTGCAGAGGATAATCATCACCGAGATACCCTACCAGGTCAATAAGGCCGGCTTGGTCGAAAAAGTAGCTGAACTGGTCAAAGATAAACGAGTTGTCGGCATATCTGATATACGTGATGAATCTGATCGAACTGGCGTGCGGGTGGTAATTGAGCTCAAGCGTGATTCGTATCCGAAAAAAATCCTCAACCAACTCTATAAACTAACACCGATGCAGACGGCTTTTCATGTTAATATGCTGGCTCTTGTCGACGGTATTCAGCCAAGAATTTTAAACCTGGAAATGGTTTTAAAACATTATCTCGATCACCGGCGCGTGGTGGTGCGACGCCGAACCGAATTTGAGCTCAAGAAGGCTAAGGATCGGGCGCACATTCTCGAAGGCTTGCTGATCGCTCTCGATCATATTGACGCGGTTATTAAGACGATCCGTGGCTCAGCCACACAAGAAGAAGCGCTGACCAATTTGATGGCCAAATTTAAGCTGACTGAATTGCAGTGCCGAGCCATACTCTCGATGCAATTGCGCACTCTAGCCGGCTTAGAGCGCAAGAAAATCCAAGATGAATACGACGAGTTGATGAAGTTGATTGCCAAACTCGAAGAGATCCTATCCGACGAAGCCAATATCTTAAAAGTGATCAAGGAAGAGCTAACCGAGATCAGAGAAAAATATGGTGACGAGCGCCGGACTCAGATTGTCCAATCGGCACTCGGTAAATTCTCAGAGGAAGATTTAGTGCCAAATGAAGAGGTATTGGTCACGCTAACTCACGGCAACTATATCAAGCGCATGCCTTCGGATACTTATAAAAGTCAGGGACGAGGTGGCAAGGGGATTATGGGCATGGCGACCAAGGAAGAGGATGTTGTCGATCACTTGTTGCAGACCAAAAATCACAATATGCTCCTCTTTTTCACCTCGCGCGGCCGGGCCTTCAAATTAAAAGCCTATGAGATACCCGTAGCTTCTCGGACTGCCAAGGGCCAGCCAATCGTTAATCTCATCAATCTTTCGCCCGACGAGCGGATTACGTCTCTAATTGATCTGGGCGACGCTAAGAGCTACAAGTATCTATTTATGGCCACCAAAAATGGCACAGTTAAGAAAACTAAGATTGAGGAATACACCAATGTTCGGACTTCTGGCCTGATCGCGATTAAGCTTGATGCCGGCGATGAGCTAAAGTGGGTCAAAAAAACCACTGGTGATAATGATATTATTATATCGACTTCGTTGGCTCAAGCCATTAGATTCCGCGAGACAGATGTCCGGCCGATGGGTCGGGCTACTCGAGGCGTGCGGGCTATTAGGCTGCGATCTAGTGACACGGTAGTCGGTATGGATGTTCTTGATAGCGAAGGTAATATTTTGGTCATCATGGAGAACGGCTACGGCAAAGTTACTAAGACGGCCCAATTTGCCAGACACAATCGAGGTGGTGTGGGCATACGGGCAGGAGTTGTTACTGCTAAGACCGGACAGGCTGTTGACGTACGGGTATTAGAGGGCCAGGATGGTGACCTATTGATCATTTCTAAGCAGGGGCAGGTTATTCGGTTGCGCTTGGGCGATATTCCAACTATTGGCCGCTCGACTCAAGGCGTACGCATTATGCGTATGCGTGACAATGACAAAGTGGCTTCAATCGCTCTTTTGCCGACTGCGCTAAGCGATGATGGCGCGGTTGGCGCAGACGCCAAAGAAGTACCAAAAAGTACCAAAAAAGACTAAAAAATTGTCAAAAAAGTTGTATTTTGAGGCTAGCCACTAGCTTGCATCCAGGATGTTTTAGGTGTAACATTTATTACAGACTTACTTTGGCACTAAGCACTACAATTACGTTTGTGAGGCTAAGTTTAAGAAGCTAAGGCTTTTGAGAAAAATAAACACTTTGCTCTAGTCATTTTTTAAGGGGGACTTATGAAGCAGTTGCTTATTAAGTATTTACGATTTTCGTTGCTAGTAGCGAGTGTTTTTATTTTTGCTGGTTCGGCTCGAGCGAGTGAGAATAAGGACGCTGGCGTAAATACTCAATCTGGTAATGAAGTGGTCGTTACCAGCAGTACTACCACGAGTGTGGGGGGCTTGAATACCAACTCGGTGAGTGCTGCCCAGGAACTTACTGGCGAGTTAGCCACTAAAAAACCTACCCCATCTTCCTTGAAGTCGGGCAATGTTAATATCACGGCAGGCGCGGATAGCCACAAGTTAAGCGAGTCAGTAGGCGCTGATAATGACATTAATAATGGTTTGACTTCCAAAACAGACGCGTTAGTAGCTACCTTAGGTGATGATCAGAGCTCTGGGATAACCAATGAAGATACAGTGGGCCAAGCGACTAACTTGGTAGCCACCGATAGTAGCCCGTACGCTGATGCTGGGGCGCACGCAGCGATCAATTCGAAGGGTAAGGGGATGATTGCCGCTAAAATGTCGCCTGTGAGCTTTGTGTCAGCCAGTACTGTCGGTAGTGACGAACCAGCTCAGGCTAATAATAACTCTAATCCGGCTTTGCCAATGACACACTCCGGGATGCTGATCGCGAGCCTAGAGCAACTATTGCTTAGCCCAAATGTCGTGCAGAAAGTGGTATTCTCCGCTACTACTGTTGCCGCTGGAGCTTTATTAATAGATGTCGTAGCTAATGCTGCTATCGCTTTGGGTTCTATTGTTTTACTGATGATAGCTGGCTTCTACCTTGGTTCTTTGCGCAGAAGTGGTTTTTGGCATGGTGCTCGCTCGGGCGCTTTGCTTAATCAATACAAGTCATTGTTTTTCAGCCAAGGTTTGGTGCGGTATCCAGTCTACTCTAATCGCCAAGCCTTATTTAGTGGTTATCAATTCGTGGGTCGTATTTATAACGGAGGGCCAGTGTTATGAAAGTAGAAAATAAATTAACCATTGTCGCGCTTATTGTAGCGGCGGCATCACTCAGTGGAGTTGTGTTTGCCAATAGTAGCGTGCATCAATCGTCTGCTACTAGCCTGCAGAATACCGATGGCAGCGTGGCTTTGCTATCGGCACTCGGGCAGCCAGAGGCGAGCTTGTCGACTAGTCTTGAGTCTGAGTCGGGTGAGTCACCAAAAATTAACTTCTACGTTGATGGCCAAAAAATCCCAACCGATAAACCTGGTGTTACGCCAATTAACCAAATCACGCCTGAAGGTAATCAAATAAATGGTCATGTGGTCAATAGCGGCAACGGCGGCACTAGTAGCGTGAATATTAACTCGGTCGATCAACATGCTTCGACGAGTGTTACGACTACGGTCACGCCGGGTGATGCTACAAATACCAATCAGACTACTACCGTGACCACGTTTAGTAATAGTTTTAACAATTTGAACTCTAATTCGTTCAATATGAATAACAATATTAACTCGACTACTACTTTTAGCAACGGACAGGTCCAACAAAGCCCTTAAAAACTGCTAAATAGGCCGGGCCCGGGCCTTCGGGCCCGAAACTAACAACAACGACTCTAAGGAAAGGAGGTGAAAAGACATGACAAAGCTTCTTCGATACGCAGCTATCGGTATTGCTACTGTAGGTTTTGGCGCAGGAGTAGCTGGTGCTAGCTCAGGTACTATCGGTACCACTGGCCCCAACTCTGCTAACTGGGCTCAGTTCAACAACAACTTGAACTACACCCGCGTTAACACCAACTCTGGCGTTGTTGGCAACAACAATGCACAGTGGGCAGGTAGCGGTGCTGCTAATGTAAGCCACAACACCACAGCTGGTTCAGCTAACAGTGGTAACGCAGCTACTAGCAACACTACCAGCACAGCGTTGAACGTAGTAAACAGCGGTTCAGGCGCTTGGGTACCAACTCCAAGTAACGACACTGCTAGCATCAACTTGACTGGCCCTAGCTCAAGTAACTGGGTACAGTTCAACAACAATGCTAACGTAAACAGCGTTAACAACAACTGCATTGCTGTTACTAACAACAATGCCCAGTCTTCAACTACTGGTAACGTCAACGTTTCTGGCAACACCACTGCAGGTAGTGCCATGAGCGGTAGTGCTTCCGCAAGTAACTCTACATCAACAACTGTCAACATCACTAACTAGACCTTTAGTTAGCCCTGTTGACAATCCAGATGAGCTACAAAAGGGGGAAGGCAATTGAGGTTTATCCTCATTGCCTGGAATTATCCAATCTTTTGCAAGATTACAAGTAATATCAAACCGGGGGGTCAGTAATGAAAGTTAATACTATGAAACGATTGCTAATATCAATTTTGACGACATTAATGGTTGGGATTCAACCATTTGCGGCCGTGGCTTTGGCCAGCGAGGAAACTCCTTCGCCCAGCCCTGAAGCTTCACCGACACCAGCTGTCGGTCCGCAGACTACCCCCGGACCAACTGAGCCAACTGGCCCTCAAACTACCCCAGGGCCAAGTCAGCCGACTGGACCGGAAGGTTCCACCTATACCTTCAATGAAGAGACTGGTTTGTGGGAGAACGGTCATTACACCTGGGATCCAAAAACCAGCCAGTCAGCCCCCAAAGAAGACCCAGGTTATTACTACAACCCCGAGACAAAAACCTGGGAGACAACCGAATGGAAGTACAATCCTACAACTGGTAAATATGAAGAAGCACCCAAGCCGCTTGATCCACAGCTAGTGCAGCTACTAGGGCTCTTGACTGGTGGCCAGAACGCGGCTGGTGGCAGTACGATTGATACGACTGGCCCCAATTCCAACAACAGCATCATGACAAACAATAAAAACACTGGCTTTTTCGATCTATTTAATAGGTCGTCGGTTAGTAATTACATTGATTTAGCGGCAATCACCGGCAACGTCAATGTTACGGGCAACACTTTGGCAGGCGATGGGCAGTCGGGCGATGCTTCGGCTCTTTCGAATATTCTGAATGTTTTAAATTCGGTTTGGAATTTGACCGGCGGTAAGCTTTTGACTCTTTTTGGCAATATCTTTGGCGATGTGACTGGCGACCTGATGCTCAACCCAGATAGTTCTGCTGCTAGTGCAGGCACGGTTGGTGGAGCGTCGTGTGTGGGTGGCTCCAACTCTAACACCGGACCAAATTCTAATAACAGCGTGGGTTGCCAGGCCGACAGTACAATCAAGGTTAACAATCAGAACTCCGGCGTCATTAACAATGATGTTGATATTAATGCCAAGTCTGGGGACGCTAATGTTGCGAACAACACCACCGCAGGCGGTGCTAAGTCGGGTAATGCCAGGGTCGTATTGAATCTGCTCAACCTTATAAACTCAGCTATTAACTCGGGTCAGTCATTCGTCGGTGTACTGAATATCTTCGGCAATCTAAATGGTGACATTCTCTTCCCGCCAGGATTCTTAGACGGCCTTATTAGTGCCGGCAGCGATGGTTCCGGCTCTACCAATACAGGTTCTAACTCTAACACTGGACCGAACTCGAACAACCAAGTGCAGGCGAACAATAACAACAATTTGTCGGTTAATAATGCGAATAATTCGACCATTAATAACAACATCAATACCAATGCCACTACAGGTCAGGCCAATGCGTCGGGTAACACTCAGGCCGGGAGCGCTAAGTCGGGCAATGCCAATAGCAACATCACGCTCTTGAATCTGACTGGTCAGAGTATCGTTGGTAAAAATGCCATCCTGGTGTTTGTTAACGTTTTGGGCAACTGGGTCGGACTTATCATGAACGCCCCCGAGGGCACCACCAGCGCGGTGCTTGGCGGTGGCGCGACTGCTGGATCCAACTCCAACACTGGTCCAAATTCAAACAACCAGGTGCAATCAAGTAACAATAGCGACGCGCAACTTACCAATTCTAATCAAAATACGATTAACAACAATATAGACTTGAATGCCCAGTCGGGTGACGCCAACGTGTCTGGCAATACATTGGCTGGCAATGCTCAGTCGGGTGATGCTGATGTGGCAGCCAACATTCTCAATGTGACGAACTCAGATTTGTCGCTTACGAATTGGTTTGGTATTTTGTTTGTTAATGTCTTTGGCAGCTGGTTTGGTAGCCTTGGTGTCGATACGGCAGCTGGTAACCAGCCTCAGACTATCACCTTGGTCAACACACCAAGCACCACTGGTCAAGCGTCGGCAGCGGCTTGCGGTAACTGTGCCACCGCGCCAAAAGCAAAGAAGGCGACTACTTATACGCTTGCAGGTTCAGCTGGTAGCAGTGCTGATCACTCAAATATCAACGCGGATGATACGAGTAGCTCGCTAATAGCTGGTAATTTCGACAATGGGGCATCAGTCAAGGCTGCTACTGATTCTGGCGCCAATGATAAAATGCCATTAAATAACTGGCTTTTCGCTGGCGCATTCTTTGGGGTAGCCGGTGCGCTACTTTTAGTAGAGAGATTGTTGGCTGCTCGTCGGATGACCAAGATCATTTAGCCAAGGTAGTTGCGCGCAGAGGAATTTGTGGCAGGAAAAGTAATCGGTATGTTTGGTAAACTGCAAGTTGGTTTTAGGCGAGTTATTGCGGTATGATAAGTATCAAATAGAGGTTATATGCTTAGTCGCTCGCTTCCCAAAAAAGTTCTAGATCGCATCTCAAAAGGCTTCATGAGTCCATCGGTTTTCTTAGACCAGCTAGACATTGGTCTGGGCGATCGGGTACTTGAGATGGGGCTACCGATTGGCTTCTTCGCACCAGCGTCTCTGGCAAAAGTCGGCGAAAACGGCGAAGCCTATGTAAGCGGCCCCACGCACGAATCTTTAGAGCGCATCGGGCACTTAGCGACCAGGCATAAAAATTTGAAAACCACGCTTCTGGCTGACGTTTTGATGGGCAAAGCCGCGCCACCGCACTCGATAGATTGGGTGATTTTGACGAATTTGCTATCAAACTCTTATCACCCCGATCAGTTTTGTTTGTCGATCGGGCAATATTTAAAACCCGATAGCAGGATCGTGTTGATTGACTGGGATGCAACCGATCCGAATGTCGGGCCGATTAATGAGCAGCGAGTTTCAAAAGAGCAGGCGATCAAGCTGCTGAGTGGTTGTGGCATGAATTTTTTACGCGTTCTGCAAGCGCCGGGCTATCATTATGGCTTGGTATTCGGATTTGGTAAGGTTGGATAGTAAGCTCTTACGCTTGTGTTATTATTGATAGGGAAGGAATGATTCAATTAAATGACCGTCAACTCATTCAGTCGTCTCAAGTCAAAACCAAAATTTACCACTGCTATACTCATGGTATTGATGGTTTTGCTAGCTATTGCAGGTGTTTGTATCATTATTTTCACCCGTGCTGCTTCGACTCTCAAGCCGCCGATTGAAGGGATGCTAGATAGACAGGGTTTTCCTAGCTCCGGCTACACAGGCGTGGTTAAAAATTACGTCATCAATGTCGATTGGAGCGACATTCAGCCCAATAGCGCGGCTGACTTTAATACCGCCACTATCGATTCGGCCGTCAGTAAAGCGGCCAGTAGCGGCATGCGGCTAAAAATTCGTTTTTTCGCTGGTTCGCACTCGCCCCAGTGGGTCAAGCAGCTAGCCGGCGGGCCGGTGAATTACTACGAGCCAGTTGATCAGAATGCCGACTCTTATGCCATTCCCAGGTTTTGGACCAATGAAGTTGCCAGTGCTTACAATGGTGTGCAGGGCAAGCTAGCTGCTAAATATGATTCGGTGGCTCAAATCGGCGAAATCACTATTAACCGCTGCATGACAGTTTATGCCGAACCCATGATTCGCGGCATAGTCGATAGCAGGAATCTGACATCGTTGTCGGATGCTGGCTACACCACCGCACTCGATCAGCAATGCCAACGCGAGCAGATAGACTCCCATCAAGTCTGGCAAAAAACCCGTTCTAGCGTGGCGTTCAATCCTTATCAAGTAATTGTCAAAAAGACTGATGGCACTTACAGCGGCAAAACTGACAATGCCTTCACTCTTTCTATGATGGATTATTGTCGAAGTTCTCTGGGTGCTAGGTGTGTGCTAGAAAATAATTCAATTAGATCGACCAATATGGGTGCTGATTATGACGCGATATACAATAAAATGAAAGCCATGGGCGGGCCGATTACTCTGCAGACTGCCACTCCGGCGAGGATTGGTGATTGGCGGGCTACGTTGGGGTGGGCTGCAAATACCATCAAGGCCAACGCGGTCGAGCTCAATTCAGGCTACGCGTCTTATCCGGTGGGTGAGCTGTCACAGTACAATAACGCTATGCTGGCCAATCCGTATCTAGATAATATTGCTCCAGCGGACACGACCCCGCCAACAGCAAACATCAGCCAGCCGAGTGCCGAATCCAATGTGAGTAACACGACTGGCGTGGTGGTTTCGGCCAGCGATAACACTGGCGGTTCCGGCCTGGCCAAGGTCGAGCTCTATATAGATGGCGACATGGTGCAGTCATCCGTTACCTCACCACTCAATTACAACTGGAACACCAATGGACTGACAAATGGCACTCATGTATTATCTGCCAGATCCTATGACACAGCTGGCAATATAGGAAATAGCCAAAGCGTCTCGGTGAACATTAATAATCCTGACCTTACGCCGCCAACCACGCCAGCTAATTTAAAGATTACTAGTAGTTCATACAGCCAAGTAGTCTTGAGCTGGAGTGCCAGCACCGATAATGTTGGTGTTAATAAATACGTCCTAAAGCGCAATGGCACGATTATAAATAATGATCTATCGACTACTTCGTATATGGATCAGTCAGTCAGTCCGTCAACTAGCTATAGCTACGTTGCACTAGCTCAGGATGCGGCAGGCAATCTTAGCGCCCCGTCCAATCAGGTGTTGCTCACGACAGCTGGTTTGCCGGCCGCAGCGCCTAAAACCCCCGCCGGATTGTCGACGAGTGCTAAAAATCAAATGGTCCATCTGAGCTGGAGGCCCAATTCAGAGACTAATATCAAGCAATACGGCGTTCGATATCGCAAGGCGGGTGAAACTGCTTGGATATGGATAGGTTATTCGACGACTACGTCATATGATTTTTCCGAAACTGCGGATGGCGTGGCGCCGGCAAATGGCACGACCTACGAATTTAGTATTCGGGCTCGCAATAGTGGTGATCTGACATCTGCCTGGACGGATGAAAATGGCGGCACTGCGGTTAGTGCCAAGCCGCTACCGGCTGCACCGACTAATTTACTAGGGTCGGTTACTAAAAATAATATCGGGGTAAACTGGACGCCGCCGGCTGATTTGAAGACAGGGGATGGGTATGTATTGAAGCTCAATAGTTCATTATCGGTCAAGACGGCTAGCACCAACTATGCCTTTAGCGGCCTAAAGCCATGCACTACCTACACGGTCAAAGCATCAAGCATTGATGTAGCTGGTAATCTATCGGCTGGCTCGGTTGAGCGCACCTTCACCACTGCGGGCACGAAGTTTATGTGGTGGTGTCTCTAAGAGACTAGCAGACGAAAAGCGCAAGAGCTATCATTGCGGCCTAAGTTTATTCAAAGCGATATTTTGGCGAATTGTTTGAGTAGCTAGTCGCTATCTGTTAATATACTCATATATTTTAGGTTAATACTATGGTCATTACTGCATATTTAATTGTTCCGCTCCTTACCTGGGCTATCGCGCAAACGGCAAAATTCGTTTTAGCGTCGTTTAGGGGTGATTTCGATGTTCGCTACCTCATCGCTTCGGGTGGGATGCCGAGTGTTCATTCGGCCGTGGTCTGCTCTCTTGTCGTCGTGGCCTTAGCCGAAGGTGGTCCAAATAGCCCACTCTTTGGCATTACGGGCGTCATGGCGGCGATAGTTATGTATGACAGCTTTGGTGTGCGACGCAGTGCCGGTGAGCAGGCTAAGACCTTAAACCGTTTGATTGAAGACCTGTCGCATGATGGCGATATCCGTCATCCGGAAAACTACAGTCATTTGCGTGAGATTCTTGGCCACAGACCAATCGAAGTCAGCGTTGGAGCTGTTTTGGGTATCTTAATCGCGTTGCTATTCGAAGCTGATAAGCTGAGCGGGCATCTGGCATTCTTAACTGCTCCTCTGACTAGAGTGGAAAACATTGTATTCTTGGGTATCGGGGCTGTCGCGCTTGTGGGTGGTGTGATTAGCTACCTTCTGCTCGGCTCAAGATTTAAAAAACAAAAGTCCATTAAATCTTATCGGGTTCAATTGCTGGCCAGTACGTTAATTGCTGGTCTGGCGTTACTATTCCTGGTTCTGGGAAATTACGAAGCAATATCTTATTTAAACTCCCGGGTGCTGCCCTATCTCGTGGTGATCGTTTGCGGCATTTGGCTAAACTCGATTTTGGTTCGTTTGGCTAGCGTGGTGACGGCGAGCAAAAAGCAAGATGTGACACGCGCCAGACGCGAGCGGTGGCTTAAGAAAGCCGGTCGCTCTCATAAAAAGGTTTAGAAGTTGTAATAGGGTGCGCCGCCGAGTGCTTGACACTAAGCTAAAAAAAGCCTAAAATACCAAACAGAGTCTTGATACCGTAGAATATTTATTCCAGTCAGCGGCCAATGGTGAGCCGGCTGGTTTTATTTTGTCGGCACAAGCACAAGTATATTGACAGGTGAATAGTGCTAGAAAAGTGCGTGCAATTTAAAAGAAATCAACCCAATCTAGACTTTGTCTAGATACAATTCCAAAACTTCAATTTTTGTTGGAGAGTTTGATCCTGGCTCAGGATGAACGCTGGCGGTATGCCTAATACATGCAAGTCGAACGCCCAGCACCTTTGAAAGACTGTCAAATTGATTGTGGCTTCAAGATTTTCTTGACCACATTACAAGTTTGATTATCAGTCTGGCAAAGGTGCTGGGAGTGGCGGACGGG
>CAZGYV010000008.1:0-36235 GCA_964530725.1 uncultured Candidatus Saccharibacteria bacterium
GCAGCTATGCTTGGCTTGTCAAATTGGTTTTACAAACAGCAGTCTGACACTCGTAAATTATAAATAATGAGGTCAAATAACTTCATTATTCTAGGTGAAAATCACTAAAAAATCAATCCTACGATTCAATTGATCGGCGAATATAGTCGCCAGGCAGTCCTGCGATTCTCGCCGATTCAACACACAAGCTTCGATATAAGCTAAGCGGCTCATTCGCTCTTTCCGGCAGTTCATCTCTTTTTAAAACATATGTGACTGCATCGATGGTGCGGTCGTCGCTTAACTTAACCTTGATTTCAGCTCGCCTATATCTGCCACTTGCGACATGCTCAAACTCATCCAACTTCTCAAGGTCAGGCTGGTCAACCTCATAGACTACACCCCAAACACTGCAGCTACCATCCTCGCAAGGTACAATATCTGCCGATCCACATTTCTGCCAATTCTGCGAGTGACCATAGTATCCAAACTTATAGCCTTCAGCCTTTGCCACCGCAATCTGCTCAACAGGGCGAGACAGCCTCTGCGACATTTGAACTTCTGACATATTTGAGCCATAAGCAAATAAAAACATCGCCATTATAATAACAAAACTATCAGTCTCCGAACAGGTGCGCTGAGTGGGGTGGAGCTTACAAGAGCCCCACCCCACATCACCCTCTTTTTGGTTCTAAAGTGCTCCCTAGAAGAACATGTCCTCCGGCTCGACCACCTCGACATCCCAGCAGACTGGCGTCATGATGGTCTCGATGATGTACTCGCGCGGCATGCGGTTAGCCAATGCCGCTTCGATGACACTGAGCAGGTAAGCCCGGCCGGTGGTCGCACCTCTCGATCCACATTAAGGTGGCCGGTCATGACGTAGAAACGAGCGAAGTGATACTCGCCATCGACGAGCACTTGCTCCTCGACCGGCCGGTAGCGACCGACGTGTTGACCCGACCCATCGAGCTTAACACCCTCGAACCTATCGAGCTTCTGGTAGTCTTCCTCGCTGAGACCGGCGTAAAGCACGCCATAAACATGGCCGATTTCTTCCAGAGTCAGCGGCAAGGCCGTGGCCGTGGCACTGCGCCACTTGACCGAGCGGCCCATGTAGATCAAACGATAGCCAGGCAACTCGGCCAGACCAAGGTGATCCACCGGATGACCGAGACGCTCTTCGAGCTGCTCTTGAGTATTACTACCGTAAGCGAAGTAAAACACTCGGGCTCACCTTTCTCTTGTTCGAAGAGACGAATACAAACAACTTGCTCCCTGAGGACTTCCCTTAAGCAAGTCGGGGCTATTTTACAATATTTTATTAAATCTAGCAAGTGCAAGAGTGCTGGGTTTTAGGCTAAAATATAAGGATGCGCCGCGTATTAATCGTCGACAACAACCTGCACACCCCATGTTATCGCTGTAGTCGATTTACTTACGGCATGGGTGCTGAGGAAATCACCGTCATCCGACCGGTCGACGAAGATTTACCACGCAATGTCACCCGCTTCACACACGTTGTTTTATCGGGCAGCATGGGGCAGATCAGCGAACAAGACGCACTTTTCAAAAAACTCAAACCATTTATCGAGAAGGTTGCCAAAGCTAAAATTCCCCTGCTTGGCGTCTGCTACGGCCACCAAGCGATTATCGGTACTTTCTCCGATACTGCTAGTGTCAAAATGTCCCGCCGCCCAGAAATCGGCTGGGTCTGGGTACAGCGACTGAACCGCGCCAAAAGCCGATTATTTATTGGTTTGCCGCGTCGTTTTTGGGCAGCAGCCAACCACACCCACGAAGCCCGCAGCATACCCGAAGGCTTCACCATCACGGCGCGCACCAAGCGTTGCCCGATCGCGGCTATCGAGCATGAATCTTTACCTATCTTTGGCGTCCAATTTCACCCCGAAGTTGGCCCTTACCACCTCCACAAAGCAATCGCGTACTGGAGACGCCACAAAGTTAATCCCAACTGGTTCACTGATCAAGTGAACAACGACCAGCATTTTAGCCCCAAGCTGGAGAGAAAAATCTTCCGTAATTTTTATAAAACCTAAGCGCGGTCCGGCCTTTTGCCGACTTCCAGCTCGACAATTTGATGAAATATTCGTGCACCATTATTGCGCTGAGCCCTTCTTTCAGGATGAAATTGCAGCCCATAAAGCGGCTTTTGGCGATGTTTAAAAATCTCAATGCCATCATTTGACGCGGCCAGCCCGATCAGCTCTGGCGGTAAGTCAGTTATTCGCCAGCGGTGTGAGGCAAAAACTTTCTCGCCGTGATAGCGAATATTAAACGGATTCTTCGCGACACCAAAAATACCGACCACACCCTTGACTTTCTCTGGCAAAAGCGACAGACGCGCACCGTATTCATAAGCAATTAGCTGCGCCCCAAAGCAAATTCCAATAATCGGCACATTGGCACTTCTAATAATTTCAAGCTCTTTATCATAACGATGACTATTGCGCTTGACGCTGGGTGAGCCATTATTAGCACCAGACAAAACGATCAAATCAAATTCATTTGCTCGCTCCACCCAAGCTCGTAAATCACGGCGCTCGACTACCGTAACATCAAAATTTTCCAGCAAATGAATAATTTTTTGCTTGTAGTGGGTGCCGTTATCAATCAGTAAAGTTTTCATAGCAAATATGCTTCAACCGGGCAGTCCTTAAGCGCCGACTTTGTCCCGCTTACGCTTTTTATTCTCGACATTTTTCTCGATAAACTCGATTACTTGGCCCGCGATATCAATACCGGTGGCTTCCTCGATCCCTTCTAGCATTGGGAAGGAATTTACTTCCATTACCAAGGGGCCGCGTTGCGAGCGCAGAATATCAACGCCAGCGATCTGCAAATTCATCGCCTGGGCGGCCCGAATGGCCAAGCTGCGTTCTTTGTTGGTCACTTTAGCGACCTCGGTCTTGCCGCCAAGATGAACGTTGGAGCGGAATTCGCCTTCCGGCGCCGAACGTTTCATAGCTGCTACCACCTGGCCGTCAACCACAAAAACTCGCAAATCAGAGCCGGCCGCCTCGGCTACGTACTCTTGAATCAAAACGTTCACTTTTTGCGATAAAAATGCCTGGATAATAGCTCGCGCCGCGCTCTTGGTCTCAGCCAGAACCACACCAACACCCAAGCTACCGCGCGCCAATTTGACTATCAGCGGCGCGCCACCAACCATGTCGATCAGCTCGTCAACCTCTTCGTTGCCACGCGCCACCGCCGTTTTAGGAATATCAATACCACGCCGAGCTAAAATCTGCATACTGCGCAGCTTGTCACGAGCTCGAAGGAAAGCAAGCGAACCAGTAGTAGAGAAAATATTCATCATCTCAAATTGGCGGATGATAATACTGCCATACGACTGGCTGGAAATCGAAATGCGCGGAATAATCGCATCAATACCGGTCAAAGGCTTATCAAGATAGAAAATCTGCGGATTATTTTTTTCGATATTGCAGTAGCACTTAGTATAATCAACCATGATCGCTTCATGACCGCGAGCACGAGCAGCTTCGAGCAAACGCGCGCTGCTATTTTTTCGATTGGGGCGTGATAAAATAGCGATTTTCATAGGCATTGTTTCCTAGTTTAAGAGTAAGACAAAAATTGTCCTAAAAGCTTCAGATTTATCAGCATGGACAAGAATTATTAATATTATTATACACCATAATTGGCATTATGGGAAGAGTCTCCTAGGCATGCTTCTTGGCTCGCGGCCATAGTGTTAAGCCTATCAACACGCCCACTGTTGCCATCATCCACCAGATGCGAACGCCATACATCAAAGCTACCAAATTGTAGTCAGTGACAAGCCTTTCTCGTAATTCGACTGGCAAAAATGTTAAAACCGCCAAAGCTATGAAACCAAGTGTGGCGACCATGAGCAAAACAGAACGCAATCCCACCCTATCAGGTCGTGTTTTATCACGAGAAATAACGCTAAAACCCACCAAGACTGTGATGGCGCCAAAAACAACCAGCTGCAAAATAGCTTGTGAAACTGTCACAAATTTCTGCTTAGAAACCAGCAGCATAAGCGGCTCGATAAAGCTCATGGCCGCGAACCAGCCGATGATACTGCCAATCGCGATGCGCTTCACTCGCTCTTCTTTCAGGAGAACTGCGACTACTACCAAGATGCCACTGGCGACCAATAAAATTAATCTGGGATCAAATCTCAACATTTCTCAACATTTAAAAAGTCTTATGTTTCAATACAAGTATATACCAAAACACGAAAAATCGTCTTTGTAATCACAGCGTACAGGAAGCGCTGCTTATTGCCAAAAGCGACGGCTCTCGGACTCATTGCCAAACTGCTCGAGCAGCTTTTTTTGCTTGTTCGTAAGCTTGGTCGGAGTTTTGACGGCTATGTGAATTAAGTGGTCGCCATGGCGCTGTGACCCGACGACTGGCATGCCCTTGCCAGAAAGTTTGATAACTTTGCCGTGTTGAGTGCCGGGTGGTATCTTAACTTTGACCATGCCCTCGAGAGTTTTGGCTTCGATCGTCGCGCCCAATGCCGCTGCCACCATATCAATGCTCGCCTGAGAGATAATGTGCGGCCCTTGACGCTCAAAGTCGCGGCTCGGCCGAACGCGGATATGGACATAGAGATTGCCCCGAGTGCCGCCAGCGCCGATCTCGCCCTTGCCCTCGAGACGAATACTCTGGCCATCATCGATACCAGCAGGAATTTTAACTTTAACAGTCTCACTTTTGCGCTCGTTTTTCTCGCGGTCCATTATCCGCAGACTAATCTCCTTGGTCGTTCCCCGGACGGCTTCTTCAAAATCAATCGTCACGGCAATCTCGACGTCGCGAGCTCGGTTTTTAGTGCCGTGGAAAAACATCTCGAAAATATCATTGAGATTGCCACCACCACCCATGCCAGAAAAATCAAAGCCTTCGTAGTTAACATTGTAGCCGCCGGCCCCTTGAGAGTAGCCGCCAAATGGGTCACCGCCAGCACCCCCGCCAGCTTGGTGGGCGCCAGCCGCGTGGCCGAATTGGTCGTAAGCGGCCTTTTTCTTGTCATCGGAGAGCACTTCGTAAGCTTCGTTGATTTCTTTGAATTTGGCCTCATCACCACCTTTATCAGGATGGTGCTCAACAGCCGCCTTGCGAAAGGCTTTTTTGATCTCATCTTTGCCAGCGTTTTTACCAACACCTAATATTTCGTAATAATCTCGTTTAGCCATACAGCAAGATTCCTATAAAAATCGCTCCATCCATCAACCCCCACAACACCTGAGTAACTATAAGTGGCTTAATTTTGTGAGCTAATGCGTACAGAAGGAATATCAAGCCGAGCATAAAATACATCACCCAAGTCAAAAGCGATAGGTCTTTGGCGCTCTGGGTTGAATATATTTTTATCACCTGCGGCAATGTCATAAGCGGATGCAAAACCGCCGCTACTACCATGAGCTTATCAATAATCGCTCTTGAGCGTTTTGAGAAACGCAAATGCTGATGGAAGTAAAAATGGGCCATTTATTTTCTCTTTCTACCCTTACCACGGCCCAGCTCTGAGGCCAGCACGTCTAAAGCGGAATTTTTACGGGTCGCGTTCATGACCGACTCGACTTGGCGCGAATTGATCGTCACGCGCGCATCCGCCGCTCGAGCCAAGGTGGCGTTTGATACACCGCGAAAGCCAAGATAGATCACGCGAGCACCGCGCCGCTTGCTTTCCACCACGGCTGGCATCAGATCGCCGTCTGACGACAACAGCCCGAGCGTGACATTATCGCCCGAAGCGCGAATCAAGTCGGTCGCGAGCTGCACATCGACGCCTTTCTCGGTCAATGTCGGCTCCTGGTGACCGCAACTCGGACATTTTTTACCATCGCGCACCAGCAAATGCCCCGCCTCGACATACTCTACGTTTTGGCGTTCCAGCTCTATCTTGAGCCGGTCATTCCAGGTCTTGATAGCCTCGGTGCGCTCTTTGAGCTCCTCGGTCTTGTCGGTCAGATGAATTTTAGCCGCGTAGTAGTAGATTTTGACCGTCGAGGCATCAACTTCGGGCAGGACCTTGCTGATCAACGCTCGAATGTCATAACTCGCCAGCTCGTCACGATTGCGAATCACCCGGCGCGAAAAAAGCATATCACGCGTTTGATAGATAAAATTCTCGCCGTCGATGAAGATAATAGTTTTCATAAATCAACCAACCCGCCGCTTACTTCACTTCTATACACTATAATGCCTCGTGCATTTTTGATCCACTCGTTTCCTTGAAATCGCTCAAGTGAACCCTGAAATTCAAAACCATACTCATAACCATTCGAGGCTACGTGATGTTGCGGCCCTCGGACAGGCAATGATTTATTTGGTTTAGCCAGCGCCTCACGCAAGCCCACGTACACATCTGCTGGCTTCTCGTCAGGATCTTCAATGGCACCAAAGTACACCATCATCCAGAAAGTTTTTCCTCCATCCTTAACCACTTCACGGCCACCGAATGGTTCGCCACCAAACCAATTATCATGCAGAGTATAGTTATCTCGCTTAAGCACTAGATCGTGAGAACCATCGGTTGGCCTAGTGATAGGAGCGGCAGCATTAGCATACCCGTCGGCAGCAGTATCCAAAAGAAACTGCTTAAGCTGGGAGATGCGCTTGTCGGCCACTATTTTCCACTTTCATTGTCAACGACTTCGCCTTCTTCGACGTCGGGTTCGTCTTTTTTATCGTCAGCCTTTTCTCCGGCCGCGGCCTCGTTCTTTTCGGCTTCCGCTTTCTCGCTCTCGGCCTTGTACATTGCCTCGCCGACTTTTTGCAATTTCTCGTTCAGACTTTCAGTGGCCTTTTTGAGCGCTTCGGTGTCATCGCTCTCGAGCTTAGACTTCACATCGGCAATCGCTTCCTCGACCGATTTTTTGGTCTCCTCGTCAACTTTACCCTCGGCGTCTTTGAGTGATTTTTCAGCTGTATAAACTAGCGTGTCGGCGTGGTTTTTAGCTTCGACCTGCTCCTTTTTCTTCTTGTCTTCCTCGGCGTGGGCTTCAGCATCGGTCTGCATCTGCTTGATCTCGTCTTCTGATAAGTTGCCGCCGCCGGTGATAGTGATGTGCTGCTCTTTGCCGGTAGCTTTGTCTTTAGCCGAAACATTGACGATACCATTGGCGTCGATATTGAAGCTCACCTCGATCTGCGGCACGCCGCGCGGAGCCGGTGGAATACCGTCGAGGATGAAGCGGCCGAGTGATTTATTGTCAGTCGCCATCTCGCGCTCACCTTGGAGGACATTGATCTCTACCGAAGTCTGGCTGTCGGCAGCTGTACTGAAAACCTGGGATTTGCTAGTCGGAATTGTCGTATTGCGCTCGATTAACTTGGTCGACACGCCGCCCAAAGTTTCAAGACCAAGCGAAAGGGGCGTAACGTCAAGCAACAGGACGTCTTTGACGTCACCGCCGAGCACACCACCCTGGATGGCCGCGCCGATAGCGACGACTTCATCAGGATTGACACCCTGAAGCGGCTTCTTGCCGAAGAATTCTTCAACTTTTTTCTGCACTAGCGGCATGCGGGTCATGCCGCCGACGAGAATGATCTCGTTGATGTCGCTCTTGCTCATGCCAGCGTCTTTGAGCGCTTTGCCGCAAGGTACGAGTGTACCTTCGACCAGCTCGAGGACTAATTTCTCAAGCTGCGAGCGCGACAGAGTGGTGTCGAGGTGCTTTGGACCGGAGGCGTCGGCCGTCACGAAAGGAATATTGATCGTCGCCTCGGTCGTAGTCGAGAGCTCGATCTTGGCTTTCTCAGCCGCTTCTTTGAGCCGCTGCATGGCCGCTTTGTCATTTTTCAGATCAATCCCCTGGTCTTTTTTGAATTCGTCGACCAGCCAATTGATAATCACATTATCAAAATCATCGCCGCCCAAGTGCGTGTCACCATTGGTCGATTTGACTTCGAATACACCGTCACCCAACTCGAGTACTGAGACGTCAAATGTGCCGCCACCGAGATCGTAAACGACGACTTTTTCCTCGGCCTTTTTATCCAGCCCGTAAGCCAACGCAGCCGCCGTCGGCTCGTTGATAATACGCTTGACCTCCAGCCCGGCGATTTTACCAGCGTCCTTGGTGGCCTGGCGCTGAGCGTCATTGAAGTAGGCCGGCACGGTGATGACAGCCTCGGTCACGGGCGTGCCCAAATATTTCTCAGCATCGGCCTTGAGCTTGCCCAGGATCATAGCCGACATTTCTTCGGGCGTGTAGTCCTTGTCGCCCATCTTGACCTTGACATGACCATCGGCCTTGACGATCTTGTACGGCATGATCTCCATGTCGCGCTTGATCTCCGGGTCTTCGATCGTGCGGCCGATCAGGCGCTTGACCGAAAAGATGGTGTTGTCAGGGTTGATGACAGCCTGGCGTTTGGCTAATTGTCCGACCAAGCGCTCGCCAGATTTATTGATCGCCACCATCGACGGCGTGGTACGCGCGCCCTCAATATTTGTGATGACCGTCGGATCGCCACCTTCCATCACGGCCATCGCCGAGTTGGTGGTACCTAGATCAATTCCGATTATTTTACTCATAATTTTTCTCCTTTCGAATTATTCTCTTCTAAATGATTCATTGTCTTAGTAAATGCCTCTTCCAAATCAATATCATAATTATTTGCTAAAACCAGTACTGACCAAAGGCAGTCAGACAATTCATGGCTCAGCTTTTCATCGACATTATCTATATCACGAACTTTTTCTTTGGCCGCCACGAGCTTAGCCAGATCCCCAACGTCACCAACAAACCCAAGCGCAATCTCCTGATTTGTCCAAGAACGACCATATTTTTTCTTTTCTAGTTCGGCATATGATTTCCTTATTTCCATGGCCCGCTTCTGCAGTTCTTTAAAATTCATTCTATTCGTCTCCTTGCATAGTACTTAATCAAAAGTTATTATTGCTTTTCTTCATCAAGACCAGCCTCACCCGCATGATGGTGCTCACTACCAGAGCTCACCTTCACTTGAGCCGGCCGGATGATTTTCTCGCCAATCACGTAGCCCGGTATGACAGTTTCGACAACGGTGTTGGCCGTTTTATCTGAAGGTACATATTCGATTGCTTCGTGCTCCAGATGATCAAACTCCTGGCCGATCGGATCAAATTTTTTAATCCCCAAATCTTCGAATATCTGCTCAAGCTGAGTGCCGACATACTGCATGCCTTGCGCCCACGAATTGTTTTCCAGCTCAGTCGGCAGATGCGTGGCGGCGCGGTCAAAATTATCCAGCGCTGGCAGAAGCTCCGAGAGAATGCTAATCTTAGCCGCATCCATCAGCTCGGCACGCTCGTGCGCCTGGCGTTTTTTATAGTTTTCAAACTCGGCTTGGAGCTTCTGCAGATGCGCGGTTAGCTCGCCGATTTGCTGCTGATAATCTTTGGCGGTTAATTTTTTCTTAGGCTTCTTATCAATTTTGTCGCTCACGCTAATATCTCCTCCAATTTTTCTCCTGTTAGCCGGACTAGGCCGGTTACTTTGTCGTAATTTTGCCGGGTCGGGCCGACGATGCCGATGTAGCTATCGCAAGAGTAGGGCGATTCGAACCGGCTAACGATCATCGTCATGCCGCTCGAGCGCAGGAAGGGATTTTCATGTCCGATGTAGACTCGCAGCTGGTCAGCCACCTCGCGACCAAATAGCCACTCGCTCATCTCGTCTAAGAACCGTGCCGCTTGGGCCGCTCGCAATTGATCGACAAACTCCGGCTGGCTAAAAAGCTGGTGCAGACCGTGAAAATATACCGTGTCAGAAAGCGTCGCGAAAGCCGTGTTGTCAGTTAAGTCGGACAGAGTCTCGGTGGCCATTTTGATGGCCGAATCGGTGCGATCACGGAGCGAGCTGACGCGTTTTTCGAGCGTTTGGATCGTTCGCGCTCTCGGCCGCGTAACAGTCAGGTGATTAACAAAATAGCGATAACCTTTGTCGGTCGGCACGCGTCCAGCGGAAGTATGGGGCTGATAAATGTAATTTTGGCGCTCCAGCTCGGCCATCTCGGCCCGGAGGGTAGCTGAAGACAGCTCAAACTTCTCAGCTAACGCCAAGGATCCGACGGGCTCTGCCGTCTCGGCGTATTCCTGGATAATACTCGCTAGAATGCGTGCCTGTCTTTGTGTCACAACATTTTCCTCGATTGTTGTAAAAGTTAGCTCTATATTAGCACTAAATAGCCCTGAGTGCTAATATATTTTTATTATAGTAAAACTAGCACTCGACTGTCAAGAGTGCTAAATATAGATTAGAATACTTAATTTATGTGACTTATAATTGCATCAAAAAGTGCTTTTCTGGTTGCAGCGTCTTTGCCGGGAACTTGGACTAACTCAACTTGACGCACAGTAACACTGTCCGTCCTCCAAATGAACAAGCTATCTGTATTCTTTTTAAAATTATAAACTTTAACTGCGGAGGCACCCTTAATATTCATTGCGACACTTTCAGACTCACTCTTGGTGGTGTCTGATTGATGTGTAAACGAACTTTCCACCCAGCTGGCCAGATCTTCAGCATCCGTCTTTGGATAAATATAATTAACTGTATATCTTTCACCCCCGTACTCACCAGACATCATCAGGAAACCGTGAGGATTAGCACCCCCGTTATCAGACCAACCGCTAGGATATTCTATATTCCAGACTGAACCATAGCTCTTTTTAACCCACGTGATATCATCCAGGCTATTTTCTTTGACTACTTCGGCATCTTTAACTTTCTTCTCAGTATCAGCAACTTGTTTTTTAAGCGCATCGATCTGACTCCGGAGCTCAGCTTTCTGCTTCTTGGCCACACTTTGTTGCCAGTAGTAAACCCCGCCAGCGGCCGCGAGCGAGACTACCACGACAGCTAGAATTATCAGCCAAAGCTTGCCCTTGCCCGATCTGGCAGCATCAGGATAGGTGTTTGATTGATATTGTTCGTCCATAATGATTACCTTTCAAAATATATTATGCCAACTGCGCTACAACAAATCCGTGCTTGAAGCGACGAAGATCTGGTCGATTTTGCCGCAGTTATCGCGCATGCTGATGAAGTATTTGTTCGCCGAGGCGCCGAAAATAGTATCATCGGCGAGGTATTGTTTGTAATCGCCTGCCTTGTATTGATTCAGAGTCGCCGCAGCAATGTTCCAATTCCATGGTGAAGTGGCGGGCTTGAGGTACTCGAGATTTTGGATTGCCTCTGCCGGTGTCACATCCTTGCCCATTTCACTGGCGGCCAAGACGTACTGGACTTTAGCTGCCAAAAGCCCCTCGAGAGCAGCCGTGTTTTTACTGTCAATGGCAGCGTGAACGTTCTCAAGCTGCGTGGCAGATAATGTTTTACAAGTTTTTTCAGCCGTTTTTTCAGCCTCTTCTTCCGTAGCTTTCTTCTCGGCGTCAGCAACTTGCTTCTTCAGATTATCAATCTGGCTTTGTAGCTCAGATGCTTGCTTTTTAGCCTGTTGCTGTTGCCAATAATAAACTCCGCCAGCGACCGCACACACCAGTACGATACCAAGTAATACAATCAACCAAGTTTTATTACGAGAAACTTGGGGTGAAGAATCGATATCTGGCGAATTATTACTTTTTTCCATGGCAAAATTATAGCATAAGAAGTATCACAAAAACTACGGTGTTGGCAGCTTGATAATATCCAGCGGCTTTAGCCCCGAAAACCACGCCACTAGCACGATTACTATCACCAGCAACAAGGCCAACACCAAAAGCAATGGCTTTTTGGCCCGCTCGGTGCGCGGCTTGGCCATAACGTTACTTTTGAGCGTGTTCGGATTAACCTGCTGGGGACTCCGCTCGACATTAGAATTATTCTCGTCTATTGGCGGCATGATTTTTACTCTGGCATTATTATAGCAAACCACTCGAGCTTATCGCGATTAGTTTGACACCAAATAGATTAATCCTTCTTCACCAGCACCATGAAGGCCTCGGGCGGTATATCAACTTTACCGATTTTCTTCATGCGCGCTTTACCCTTTTTTTGCTTATCGAGCAGCTTGTTTTTGCGGCTAACGTCTCCGCCGTATAACTTGGCCGTGACATTTTTGCCCATGGCGCGAATATTTTCCCGCGCGATCACCTTAGCACCAATGGCAGCTTGCAGGCTGACTTCAAAAAGCTGCCTAGGGATAACATCTTTGAGCTTTTCGACAATACTGCGACCAAGGCTCATCGCTTCGGCTCTGTGTACGATCAAGCTTAGGCTATCAACCATCTCGCCACCCACCAGCACGTCTAGGCGCACCAAATCGCTCGCCCGATACTCGGAAAAGTCATAATTGAAACTGCCGTAACCGGCTGTCAGACTTTTGAGCTGATCGTAAAAATCAGTCAGGACATTGGCAAGCGGTGCTTCGAAGCTAACGAGCGCCAAATCCTCGTCGATGTAGCTCAAATTAGTTTGGTGACCGCGAATGCCATTCACAAGCTGGATGATCGAGCCCAAATAGCTCGACGGCACAATAATTTCTCCCTTGATCCATGGCTCACGAACCTCTTGAATTTTAACCGGATCAGGCATGTTAGCAGCATTTTTAAGCAGCAGGTCTTCGCCGCTGGTGGTTGTCACCTCATAATCAACGCTTGGATTGGTCACAACAAGGCTAAGGCTGTACTCCCGCTCCAGACGCTCCTTGATAATATCCAAATGCAGCAAACCCAAAAATCCGACCCGAAAACCAAAACCGAGTACGAGTGAATTCTCGGGCGTGTACTCGAGAGCAGCGTCATTGAGCTTTAATTTTTCTAATGCGTCACGCAGCTGCGGATAATCCTCACCGCTACTCGGGAAAATACCGGCGTAAACATACGGCTTGACCTTTTTGTAGCCAGCCAGCGGCATATCAGCCGGGTCACTGGCAAGCGTGATGGTATCGCCGACCCGCGCGTCGGCAATTGACTTGAGATTGGTCACGATATAGCCGATCTGGCCGCAGTCGAGCTGACTATCGGCTACTTTGTGCGGACTAAAATGCCCGACCTCGATCGCCAGGGCACTTTTACGACTGCCGATCAAATGAATATTCGCGCCCGATTTAATCGAGCCATCGATGGTGCGCACATACAAAATCACGCCGCGATACTCATCGTAAATCGAGTCAAATATTAAAGCTCTGGTAGCCGCCTGAGGATCACCGGCGGGCGGCGCGACCTGATCAATCACACTATCCAAAACCTGCTCGACATTGGTGCCGTCTTTAGCTGAAACACGAATCACGTCGCCTGGATCGCAGCCGATCAAATTAGAAATTTCGTGTGCTACCTTGTCCGGCTCGGCGGCGGGCAGGTCAATTTTATTTAATACCGGGATGATCGTTAAATTCGCCTCGATCGCCAGATAGACATTGGCCAGCGTCTGAGCTTGAATACCCTGGGCGGCATCGACCACTAGAAGCGCGCCTTCGCAAGCGGCCAGGCTGCGTGACACCTCGTAGCTAAAATCAACGTGGCCAGGCGTGTCGATAAGGTTTAACTCGTAGGTCACTTCGGCTTGCAATTGAGAATTGGAAGTTGTCTGCAGAGATGGAGTGTGAGGCGTCGGTGAGGAGGGCAAAGGAGACGTAGGTCGGCTACGTTGACTGTCCACCGCAGCCGACAACGAAGCAATCCGCTCCGCAGACAGCTTCCACCGCATCCGCACCGGCTGCAGCTTAATCGTAATCCCCTTCTCACGCTCCAACTCCATCGAATCAAGCAGCTGCTTGCGCATATCACGCTTTTCTACCGTACCGGTAACCTCGATCAAGCGATCGGCCAGAGTTGATTTACCATGATCAATGTGGGCAATGATGCAAAAATTACGTATTTTATCCATCACCTAAGCTGTCCGGAAAATCTTCTTAACGCGTCTACCTACCATACCAGCCACCACCTTAGCCTCACCAATTCGCAAAATTCGCCCCATCAAGTAGTAGATCACCAGTCCCACCAGGCTGGTCGCGAAAAACTTCGGTGCCAGCGACTTAAAACCAACGTCGGCGCGGTAAAGCGGCATGACATAAGTGATCAGCCAGTACATCGTGGCTGCCATCGCCAGACTAGCAACAATCGTCTTGATCGACATCGACACGATCGACGTTAGGCCATAGCTGCCGATCTTTTTGCGCAACAACACGAGCAAGATAATTAACTCGTACACGCCGGCGATCGACAGAGCCATCGCCAGACCAGAGACACCGTATTTTTGCGACAAAATAATGCTAAATATCACGTTCACAACGATCGAGGACAAGCTAGTGAGCAGCGGTGTGACGGTATCTTCGAGGGCATAAAAAACTCGCGCGATCAAGAAAAACAGGCTCTGCGCCACGATCGAGCCGGCTAGCCAGCCCAGAGCATCGGCAGTCACCTGATCGCCAAAGCCAAAAAGCAAACGGACAATGTAGCCACGGAGAATAATCGCGATGGCGGCTGAAGGCACGACGAGAAATAAAATAAGCCGGGAATTCTTGACGATCGCGGCTGGCAGCTTTGATTTATCTTTCGAATTCGCGGCGCGGATAAGCGACGGAAAGGCTGCTGTGGCGATAGCACCGCCAAAAATGCCAAGCGGTACGTTCTTGAGATTATTGGCGTAGTAGTAGGAAGTCAGGCTGCCAGCAATAAGACTTGAGCCAATCGCCGTCTCGATTATCCAATTGAACTGATCGATCGCCAAGTCAAGCGAGCGTGGAATCATCAACTTGATAATGCGAAATACTGAGGCGTCACGAAAATTAAAATCAAAACTGTACTTGAAGCCCAGGCCAAAAACACCAAACCACTGCACGATCGCCTGCACCACCGTACCAGCCACGACACCCCACGCCACGCCATAAATCGGATTTGGCATGTATTTGGCTATCACCAAAATACCAAATATGATACCAAGATTGTAAAAAACACTCGAAAGAGCGAATAAAACGAAGCGATTAAATGACTGCTGGATAGCACCGAAGACACTTGATATGCCAAACAAGAACGGTGTTATGAGCATGATGCGTGTCAAATTAACCGTCAAATCATGTCGATACTGATCAAAACCCGGCGCGATTATCGTGACTAGCGGGCCGGCGAAAATAAAAGCCAGTACGCCAAAGCCTAGTGTGGCAAAGCCGATTAGGTTGAGCATTTTACTGGCTACCCACCAGCCCTCTTCTTCCTTGTCACGCTCCAAAAAGCCAACGAAGACCGGAATAAAAGCCACCGCAAACGCGCCGGACACTAAAATAGTGAACAGCAGATCGGGGATTCGAAAAGCGGCCGTGTAGGCATCAGTCTGGGCACCAATGCCAAAATTACTAGCAAGCAATCGGTCGCGTACCAGCCCCAATATCCGACTCAAAAAGTAAGACAGCGATATCAGAAAAGCCGCCACGCCGAGCGTACGGGTTTTATTTATTTTTTTAAGAATATCTCTCACTTCTATTTATTATAGCAATTAATACTAAAATTGGCGGGCTTTTAGCATGGCTCACCCGCCGCTCTTAATGCCCGAGGCCTAGAGTCTATCGGCTATTCCTTAGGCCGTTCTTTATCAATCTCCTCGAACAGCGCTTCGAATGCCTTACCTTCGATTGTCTCTTTTTTAATGAGCTCTGCAGCGATCAAGTCTAGCTTGGAACGATATTTGGTGATTGTCTTCTCGGCCAATTTAGCGCCCTCGTCGATAAAACCTGCGACTTGCTCGTCAATTTTCGCCGCTACTTCTTCGGAATATTGACGGCCTTCCATGACGCTACGGCCAAGGAAGAGCGAACTCTCGCTGCTGCCAAACACTTGGTTGGGCAGATCCTTACCCATACCGTACTCCATAACCATCGAGCGAGCGATTTGATTGGCATGTTTCAAGTCCGAAGACGCGCCGGTTGTCACATCGCCGAAAACTAGCTTTTCTGCTACTCGACCGCCAAGACTCATAGCAATATCATCTTTGAACTCTGCTTCGGAGTGATATGAGCGGTCTTCGGTCGGCAGGCTCCAAGTGACGCCGCCGGCCATGCCGCGCGAGATGATAGTAACTTTGTGAACTGGATTGCAATGTGGCAACAAGTGGCTCAAAAGCGCGTGACCAGCTTCGTGATAGGCCGTGATTTTCTTCTCTTTTTCATTCATAACGCGGCTTTTACGCTCAGGCCCAAGCGCGACTTTCTCAACCGCTTCGTTCAAATCAGCTTGGCCAATCTTTTTCTTATTGTCACGAGCTGCCAATATCGCCGCTTCGTTGGCGATGTTCTCCAAGTCAGCGCCCGACACGCCGGGGGTCTTGCGGGCAATTTCATTCAAGTCAATTTTGTCAGCCATTGGTTTTTTAGTAGTGTGAACCTCAAGAATTTCCTCACGCGCTTTAATGTCAGGCAAATCAAGCGTCACTCGGCGGTCAAACCTGCCTGGACGCAGCAAGGCTGGGTCAAGTACGTCTGGGCGGTTGGTCGCGGCCATCACGATCACATTCGTACCCTGCTCAAAGCCGTCCATTTCTACTAATATCTGGTTCAGTGTCTGTTCACGCTCATCGTGTCCGCCGCCAAGCCCAGTGCCACGTTGGCGGCCAACAGCGTCAATCTCATCTATAAAAATAATGCAGGGCGAGTTTTTCTTGGCCTTGCTAAACAGATCGCGCACCCTCGAGGCACCAACACCAACAAACATTTCCACAAATTCCGAACCTGATATACTGAAGAACGGCACATCAGCCTCACCGGCTACTGCTCGAGCCAACAAAGTCTTACCAGTACCAGGACTACCAAACAGCAAGACGCCTTTTGGTATTTTGGCACCAAGAGCTTCGAATTTGGCCGGGTACTTCAAAAACTCAACGATTTCTTGCAGCTCCTGCTTAGCCTCTGCCACGCCGGCCACATTGCTAAAGGTCACTTTTCCTTTTTCCAAGCCAAATACACGAGCCCGGCTCTTACCAAAGCTCAGAGCTTGATTGTTCGAGCCTTGTGCCTGACGCATCATAAAATAGAAAAAAGCGATAATAATTACGATTGGCGCGAAAGCCAATACCAAATCAAACCACCGACCATTACTGTCTTCGGGATTTTTAGGCTCGACATTGACCTTACTGTAATCAACGCCATAGTCAGCCAAGCTGGAGCCTTGTTCCTTGAAAGCCCGCTCTGTGCTGCCATCCTTGAGAGTGGCTGTTAGCTTGTCGCCATCAACTTCGATCCTCTCGACTTCGCCGGCCTTGACCTGCTCGATCATCTTACTAAGCGACACTTCAGCCGGCTTAGTAGTGGTGGTTGAGGCGTAAGTTAGAATAATTGCCAAAATTAAAAGACCTACCAAGAAATACCAAAAATTCTTTGGAATTTTTTTCATACTACCTCGCAAATTAACTGATAATTATCGTTTTTATTATCTTCGGCAAAGCGTCGATCACGCGCTAGACCAGGCAGCCAAATAATTTCATTGCTAGCAGTCACTACTACCGGCCAAAGCGGGCGTAAACTCCGCGGAATTTTCCTATCGACAAAAATATCTTGCAGTTTTTTGGATCCCTCCATGCCAACTGGATACACACGGTCGCCCTGTTGCCAGGAACGAACATAAACACTCATCGGTTTGATAAAAATATATTCATTCTGAGTGGCGACGAAATTATCGCTCAAACGCAGAGCCAAATCTGAAATTCGTACTGCTTTGCCAGGAGTGAGCAAGGCGCTCGGACGTGTCTTAGTTTTCTTCGTCTTTGCCGTGGCAAGCGTGATTATAAAGGTATCATAGCGCCGCTCCAGTTGCAAGCCGGGCAAAGCACTAGAACGCGCACCGGGATGACAGACAAATAAGAATTTTGAAGCTTCGTCGAGATTGCGCTTAGTCAGGCCAATGCCGCCGTTCAAGCGCTTAGCCATAAATGACAGCAAATTGAGCTGCACTGCTGGGGTTAATTTCAAAAAAGGCGTTCTTTTAATAATCAGCCGGCCTGGCTTTTCGGATGATTTTAGCAAATCCAACACCTGCTCTAGCTTGGACGTAATCCTGCTATTTAATACCTCCAAACTATCGAGCCGACCTGCGTAGTGCTGTTTGAAATCAGGCATGATAACAGTAGCGTGCGGCAAAACATGGTGGCGTACAAAATTACGACTGTAAGTGATATCGGCATTGCTGCTATCTTCATTGAAAGCCAGCTTATTGACATGCGCGTAGGTAGCAATCTGACCTTTTGAAAAAGGCAAAAGCGGCCGCGCGAGCCGGCCGCGCAAAGGCCGCATCGCCGTCATGCCTTCACGATCGGCACCGCGGATAGTATTGAAAATCGACGTCTCGATTCGATCATCAAGATGATGAGCCGTCACGATATAATCGGCTGCCACACCCTCGGCAATTGATTCTAGAAACTCGTAGCGCTTTTTACGCAAAGTGGCCTCGCGCGCGTCTTTGCCATCAAGCTGCCCCAAATAAAACGGCACGTTATACTGATCGGCCAAACGCGCCACCAGCTGAGCATCAGCCTCCGCCTCAGGCCGGATCTTGTGATTGAGGTGAGCGACGTGGAGCTGCCACTGCCAGACGGGCTGAAGTTTAGTAAGCAAATCAAGCAACACCACCGAATCCACCCCGCCCGAAACGGCCACGACTAGCTTACTGTTTGGAGCCAGTAGGTTGCTGTTCTGTAAATGGGTTTGGAGTTGCGTGATCATCGTAACTTGTATTTTAGCTTATGTTGAACACTCAATACAAAGGCGAGGTAAAAACTTTGTCACGCAATCTTAACAATAAAAACCAAAATAAATGAAAGGCTCTCTTGATAATATGGATATTTAATTTTATAATATGCTAGCTCAACACTCCATCGAGGAAGTGATAAGTGTACTTAGCAATAGTTGCAGTGGCAATACTTGCCGCCATTGCAGCTGGGTATATCGCCCACCAAAAACGAGCTCAACGTCGACGTGAAGAAGCCGAAAGACTTCTGATCGAAAAGCAGACTGCCGGCCTCGTGGCTGAGCTAGTGTCTGCCCTCGAACGTCGTGATGAAAACGCCAGGAAGCGGATTCGGCCATGGAGTGGTGCCTATCTGATAGACGGGGATGTAGACATTCCCACGCACTCCCCACTGCACGAGATCGTTAAAAAGGCTATAAAAAGCTATGATGCTGAGTTCGATTTTCAATCTTCACTCAAATGGTACGCGGCAGATGTGGCGGTGCTCAAAGACGACACCGCGGCATACGCAGACCGACTGGCAGCCGGCAGAGCTATAATCTCTGCCCCCGAATGGGCTCGGGGTTTGGAGCAGAGATTTTTTGAAGCAGTCGGAACGACGGCCGACGAGATTCTTGACCTCGTCAATGAGTGCTACGCCGCCGAGATGCAGCGGCTACTGATGGAACTACGCAGAGGTGCCATAAGGTACACCGACTTTGTGGAGTTCCACCGACAGCTGCAGGGTGACGTCAGACGCGAAGGTCTGAAGTACATTGCCCTGCCAGACGACTGGAATGAGTTAGTCGACGCAAATGTCGAGCTTCCTAGTCTTCGCGACTTCAGGTGGCTACGAAGCTACGGCGACATGCCGAGAGGCCAGGTGGCCTTGATGGCTGCCGAAGCGCTGCGACAAGACAGCAGTACGCTCGGCAAGATCGTCCTGGCTTACGCCAATCACCACGACGGTCGAGCGCGGGCTGAGATTCCAGACGGCCTGCTCACTCAAGTGGTGAAAATGGTCGAGAGGAAAAACGCCGAAGCTCGGATCTTACCTCGGCCAAACTAACAAACACACCAAGCCCCTGATGAGGCCTCCTACCTCATTGGGGGCTTCATCAATTTTGCATAATAGAAAAAGCTCAAAACAAACGTTTGAGCTTTTTCTATGGTGGCTGCGGAAGGAATTGAACCTTCGACCTCGGGCTTATGAGTCCCACGCTCTAACCAACTGAGCTACGCAGCCTCGTCGTCGTCGAGAATGGCTTCAACTTGTGTTCAATTATTCTATAATTTAACTTCAGTTTTCGCCAAACCTCTCCTCTTCAAATTAACAAACGGCTTCGCCTGGTTTGCTAATTTGGCTTTCAAGCTTCCCCGCTCTTCTCCTTTCATAAATCAGTATAAACTAATTTATTTCAGCTTTCACAGACAGTCTTCCTCTTACGTTCGCAAACAACAGTCTGATGTGAACATCAGATTTGCTTTAAGTTTGCTCGCGTTTTTCACCTCCAGCTTTCGTCAACCTCTCCTTATTCAAATCTACCACGGGTTCACGAAATTATTAAATAATTTTGCACTGCGAGCTAGATTTGTTTCTGGTTTTTTAATGTGTTTTGTTAATTGGCTGACACTTAGATAGCCCGCTTACGTTAAAAGACTATCTATTTAAATATAACAAACAACTTAAGATATTATAATTTTTCCTTCAAATTGTAAATATTAGCCAAGCTATTACTTGGTTGGGGAGCTACCTGTCGATGTCGTGGTATTTGTCAGATTTTGGCCGGATTTCGTCTGCATATTGAGAGTAATTTTCTTTTTAGCCTGACGGGATCTCAATATTAGCTTAACTGCACAGATCACGTAGATAATAAAGAAAATCAATGAATATGTCATGGCCCAATTATCGCCTATTGTCATGTTATCATACGTATCCCTCATGAATACCATTCTAAAAACTGAAACGTAATGCGAGGGACTATCGCCAAAATCAATACAAAATAGTGCGAACCCAAGTAGAGATAGATTAGTCCACATTGCCAGCCAGGCGGTTGAAGGTGACATTTTCTTCGCGACTATGAACATATTAAAAGCAATGGCTACGTGGGCAATCATAAACATCACATAGGGTATAAAGGTAAATAATAACAACCAACCCTGTACCTGAAGCCTTAAATAAACGGCCAATACAGCTACCGCTATAGCCGATGCCAAATAAACGGCCGATGGTAAGCCAGACGTACTGACTTTTTGACTGGCAGTGGTGGCGGCCAGTTTGGCTTGGACTATCTTGTCCATCGTTGCAGCTCGTCCAGTTATCATAGTATAAAATAAAGTCGTAACAAATAATCCAGGGGCCAGTAAGGAAACGAAAAATAATATAAAGGCGGTGGCGACGGAACTCACCATTGAACTAAGGGTGAGATCGGGAGACCACGGCACGGTTAATAATGCTCCTGCTATTGGTGTTAACACGAAAATCGCTGCGGCAAGGATCAGCCATGTCGCCAGGGCCGCTAGGCGTAGTCCCCAATAACCTTTCAGCAACTGAATTGATCGCCACATTGCCTTGATCGGCCCGACGTCTTCATTGACCATGATGACTGGTGAGCTAGCGAATACCATTGCCAAAATAATGCCCGGTACTATGAATAGCACCAGACCAACCAGTATCACGACCATGTAGATAACTACGAGAGCTAAAGACCGCCAGAAAAATCTGCCTTGAAACAGCAATGACTTAATGCTAAAGCTCTTACCTGCGGTAATCGCTGAGAATAGAGCTATATGGACCGGCAATAACCAAGCCGTGGCTAGAATAGCAGCAAAACAAATCGCCACACCCAGCGCAACCATATTGGTGTAAAAAGCCGACACCACCAACATAACAATCAAGGAAAATATCAATAAGTTGGCTAAGAAAAATAGAAAATAATTTTTGAGCACAGCCCAGATTAGTTGAAAAAAACTTTTAATGCTAATGGGGGTAGGTGCATATATAACGGCATTGCTTTTTTGACTAGTGGATGGATTTTGATCGTCATTCGATGGCATGATAATAACTACCTATTTATGCTAAATACTCTCTACTCTTTCTATTTTCACATACTGGCCTTTGTCCGTTTCTGGCGGTGAATTTTTATCGAATTGGTAGATAAGCCCAATCGCTATCATGGCGAAGAACAGGCCCACTGCGTGTCCAACCATAGGAATAAGAGAAACGAAAAATAATATACCAAAAAGACTTACCAAGACGGCAAAATGCTGTAGCCACCTATGCTTAGTCAGCTTAAAACTTTGACGGAAAGCAGCAAACAATGTGGTATTTTCACTGGCCAATATAAGGGGCCAGAGCGCGATCTTCGTACCAAAAAATACTAGGAGTGGTAGTATGAAGAATATATACAACACCTGCGGTAAATAGCTTAATTGTAATGGCAATAAGAATACCGATAAAAAGTAGGTGGACATAGAGACTCCGACAAAAAACACAACAAGAATTACGACGCCCAGCAGACAATTAAAATAATATTTAGCTCCCCCAAACAGCTGCGAAACTATAAATTTCTCACCGTTAATCGCGGACAGAGCAATTTTAGGCAAAAACGGGAATATTAGAATCGCCAAGATCTGCCCTAAATACTTAGTTGTCATCATAACTGTTTGGCCATAATAACCGCTACGAACGAGCATATAGCTTAATATCAGCGGCCCAACCATGCAAACCGCGAATAGTAAATAAAATATATACGGTACGATTGATTTCGTTCTTAGTAAAACAGACCAAGCTTTGCCAGTAGCGTCAGTATAATAAGCCAATGTCACCTTGGAGTGAAAGACCTCTCCCGGAAAAGCAGGCTGGGGAGCACTGTGTGCTATATTTTGGCTATTTTTTTGTTCTGACGACATCAATCACATTTTATCACACATGTAGCATGTCAAAATAATTTATATGCATGCCTACAAAAAACCAGGAATTTGCTCCGGACAAAAAAGTCCGACTCAAATTCCTGGTAGCGGGGGCAGGATTTGAACCTGCGACCTTCGGGTTATGAGCCCGACGAGCTACCGGACTGCTCCACCCCGCGGCAAAATACTTGATATATAGTACACAAAAACTGCATTTTCGTCAAGATCCCGTCAAGAAGTCGAACCAAGCATCAAAATTGGTCTTTGGCACGTGACTCTGCTTTTGTAAGCCCGAACCATTAGTAGTCGCGGGGCTATTCTTGCCGCGCACGATCACGACCGACTCGCCCGCGCTTTGCATGTTGAGCTTCTCACGCGCCAGCTTTTCTTTGTATTCATCGGTCTTGTAGTAAGAGATTTTGTAGCCCAGCTCCTCGATGTCGGCCTGGAGCTTCTCAATTTGAGCTTGCAGCTCATCTTCTTTCTGGCGCAAATGATAGCTCTTGGTGCTTTCGGTCGTCAAAAGAGCAAATATATAAATAGTCAACAGCAAGCCAACCCAAAAAGCCGCTTTGGTAAAATCGAATACTTTACGCATAAGCGTATTTTATCATGAAGCTAATTAGAATTCCTTGTAATAGTTAGCATCAAGCCGCTCCAACACCAAAGATTCTGATTCATATATCTCTGAAATACTTTTACTTTGGCGGCCTCACCCTGCTACCAACCCCCACCACCGCCACCACCGGCACCTCCGCCCGCACCACCACCCGATGATCCAGCTGAAAAACCAGCGCTGACCGAACTAGAAAATTGACTCGTCATAGTAGAAATATTTGCGGCAAATAAAGCTGGTGCAAATGAACCATCAGTCGAGCCATACCAATACATTTCTCCTTGCATATCCATGCCCTCAAACTGCTTGGCCCATTCTTTTTCGACCCCCAGCGCCACCGCATATGGTAGCATTTTGCTAAATAGCTTCGGGTTTTTAGCCGGCGCGTCAGAGAATTTCAAGCGGTCCTTTTCGGTCACGCTCAAAAACAGCTTAAAGCCTTCGACCTTGGCCCATTCCTGTACTCCTTTGGCGGTCGGACGCTTGAAGTAAATAATAAAGACCGATGCTACTAGAGCACCACAAAACACGCCTAGGGGAATGAAGCTGGTCGTTTGGGCGAATGTTTGCAGACCAGACACAATACCCGTCAATATGAATAACGCGCCAAGAATCTTAACTATGATTGGCAGCCGCCGTAAGCCGGCCATGGCCGTCAGCGCGTTCTGACCACTGGATGGATAGTAGCCCTTTTCCTCTAAGCGTTGGTTGATTTTGCTTTGGATAGCGCTAATTGCCAGGCTCATCTTAGTAGCACTCACTTTATCAAGCTCAATTGTGGCTATCCCCTGTTCACTAGTCTCGGCATTCTCAAATAAACTTGTTAGGAGATCATTTTCATAGCTCTCTAGCCCCTTCTTGTCTGGCTTGAGGAGGCTAAACTTATACTTTGCCGCCCTGATCCAAGTTTTTGCTTGTACTTGATCAATTTTAATGTATTTCCTGATTGCCAAGTCAATCAAAGTAGCGGTTATTTCTGGCATAGCAGAGTGATTGTCGCTCAATAAGCCGATTTCAGCCGGCTTCATACTATCCGGTGCTTCATATTGAGCAATAATAGTTTGGTCTTTTTTGGCTCGCCAGTATTTAAATTTCCTATAGTACCTAAAAGCCAATGCCAACCCCAAGACGATAATCGCCGCCAGCCAGCCATAAGCCCAACGCCACAGCCACCAAAAAGGCGGTATCAGGGTCGGCTTGATGTAGCTAGCAAAATAGCCGGCTGGCAACTTGGCATTTATCGTCATGCCCTGCCCCTGATCAATTGAACGAATACTAGTGATTTTGTAGCTGTCGCCATCCTGCGCTATCAGGCAGTCTTCGGCTTTCGAGCCACTGGCCCCCACAAAACATTTGATTCCGCTCAGCCGCGGCTCACCCTCTATAGAGAGGTGAGCTTTGGCTTGCAAAATCGGCACCCGCCAATCGTTGCCGGTAATATTCAGATTAAGAAAATCAAAACCCTCCTGCTTGCTAATTACCGGCGTAAGTTCGTATTTAATTATGTAGGTAGCAGCGCCGGTGAAGGTCTTATCTGGATCGCCGATCCGAAGGCCAGCCGCTGTCATGCTGTCATGACGGCTCAGCTGATAGTCTTTGCCTTCCTCATCCTGCACGCTAATAAGCTTGAACTGAAAATAATAAGTCTTGCTGATACCATTATCAGTCAGTACAGTCGGCACAAAACGCTCTAAACCGTGATGAGGCCCGTCGTTTGAATAAGTAATTGTTTCGATTATTTGCGCCGTGCCGGCCCGAGTAATAAATATGTTCGAATCAAACTCAGTGATTTTATCAGACACATCATCTGTCGCACCTGGAGTAGTCGTCGGCACTGAGCCGTCTGCCGATCGCACGACACCAGCTAGCGATAGCAATGCCAAAGGCGCAATTATTAAAGCCAGTATTAAGCCCCAAACTCGTCTTGATTGCATATGCTCTTTTTCCGCTCCCACTTTGAATAGCCACTCCGTGACAAATAACACTACCACTATAGCAGACATTTCACCCTTCAAACCAAGCGCATAGTAAGCGGCCCGAGATTTCTCCCGAGCCGCGCGTAAAGCTCCGCCCCTAATCTTGCAATATTTCGCCTGTCAGCTCGTGCAGCTGACGCACATCGGCTTCGATCAAGCCTTGCCAGGCAAATTCGTTGTTGTCGCGGCAAAACCTCAGCCCGTAGACCCTCTGGCCATCTCCTGTCAGATAGGATTCCGCGTCCCAGTCGCCAGCTGACTCGTGTGTAGTCACAAAAGGACTATCGGGTATTGAAAAGTCTCGTTCCACCGACAGCCAACCAATACTCCGGAGTGTCGTGAAGAACCCCAGCGCAAGCAATGGCAGTACGACCACCAACTCTTCCACTACATCGAACGTCGCCAAAAGCGCGGCGACTGTTACAATACCTAATCCAATCAAGGCGAGAAGCAAGAGCTTATCTCTAACACTCATCAACACTCCATTTTCAGGTACGGATACTTAGCTATTTTCCAATTAATTAGGCCTGACTGCAAGCTCAAGAGAGTTAAAACACCCGTCGGCTACACGCCGCTAACGCTTTACAGGCGATGCCCATTACGTTTATGATATCTCCAACTCAGACCAGGAGAAAGGTGGTAATGGTGTGAGTGGCAACTCGACAGAAATAATCGACAAATCGTACTGGCCGAAGAAGCCCGGCACGTCGCGCATGTATTGGGTGCTTCGCTACCCGATAGTGGCGCTGCTGCGGCTGCTCTACCGGGTGAAATTCACCGGACTGGAGAACATTCCCAAGAGCGGTCCGGCCATCTTAGCGCCCAATCACATCTCGGCATTCGACCCGATATTCATACTCATGGGTATGCCTCGACGAGTCACAGCTATGGGTAATGCTCGTTTTTTCCGAGGCAAGAACGGCTGGTTCTTCAAGGCCATGGGCCAAATCCCCATCATTCCCGGGGATGACGACTCTCGCGATAAGGCCATTGCCTGTTCCGCCGAGATAGTCCGGCAAGAAGAGATAACGGCCATCTTCCCTGAAGGCAATCGCTCCCGTGATGGCAAGCTGCACCGCGGCCGAACTGGCGTCGGGCATTTGGCCCAAACGACTGGCGCACCGGTCATACCAATCGGCGTGATCGGCAGCTATGAAGTACTTCCCAAGGGCAAGACCTGGCCGCGATTCTTCCGGCGTGTCGCGGTTCATATCGGTGAACCGATGTACTTGCACGATACTGACAAAGCGGCTGTGCGGCCATTTGTCGATGAGCTGATGGAGCAAATCGCCAAATTGTCCGGGCAGGAATACGAAGATACCTACACCGAGGAGAGAAGCAAATAGCCCCAAGGCGGAGTCCCGTCTCGGGGCTTCGTTTTTTATTTTCGACTAGCTGGTGACAATGACTTTGTGCTCGCCTTCCACCAGTGTCCAGACTGGCAATTTTTCTTTATAATTATCTAGCTTGTCGCGTGCCTCTTCCCAGCCAATTGGTATAGCGTATTGTGATGAGCCATAATGCACGATTGTTTTGACAGGCGCCAAACCATAGCCGTGCGCCAGCTCACCGGATTCAATATCATAATTATATTTTGAAAGAATGTCTGCCCCCGCCGAGCTTCCCATGACATTCTTGCCTTTCAATTTATCCTGCCAGCCGTCTATTTTATCCAGCCTTTTCACTAAGTCCATAGTATCGCCGCCACTAAAATAGATTAAGCCATTAGCGTCGATTTGATCTAAAAAACTTTCTTTGTCAGCCAGAGAGAAGTCCAATCTAACGCCTGGCAAGTTCCGCTGAAAAAACCCAGCGTTAGCCCGAAAAAGCTCTCCCCAATCTTTCTTTCTTCTGGCAAATAAGCAAATTAAAACTTTTACCGGCTCTTCGATACCGGCAGTCGCTTCGACACACATCGCCCTGCCGCCATCTTTCGCCTTATGTGGATAGCCGCCGATTAAGATAAATTTGATCATTAATAATACAAGTCCTTATCATGGTGGGCCCGGCTGGACTCGAACCAGCGACCAATCGGTTATGAGCCGACTGCTCTAACCACTGAGCTACGGGCCCCAAAATGCAGATCAAATATTTATTTGTAAACCGTAGCTCAAAAGTCATGGTTAGGATAGACTTTTTTAAGTGCTCGCCGGAAGCGAGACAATCACTCAAACTACGGGCGCTCGTATTTGGCTTAGCGCCTAGAATTTATTATAACCTACTTGCAAAAAAGCAGACATTTTACTGCCTTGAGGTTTTTCGCTACTCGCACCAGTTCCATATTCTACAGTAATCATCCCACAAATCAAAAAGGCCGCTTAAGAGAAACTAGAGCGGACTTCTTGATTGAATTCTTGAGACTTTTTAGACCGCGGGCTGATCGCCGGCGGGAGCTTCTGGAGTCTCTGGCGCTGCCGGAGTAGTTTCCGGCGCCACTGGCTCGGCTGGCGGTACAGTTGGTTCGGCCGGTGGAGCCACTACTGGCTCTGTTGGTACAGCTGGCTGCTGAGTTGGATCTTGAGTTGTTGGTTCGTCCATTTTATTAATCTCCCTTTATTTGTTGTTAGCTCGGCTAAGTTATGCTGAGCAAATTTTCTATCAACCTTGCTGTTTTAGCCTTTTTTCAAGATTGGCAAGCCAGTGCGTGGGTTTTCGATTACAATAAAGCCCTCTGGAAGCTCATTGATTACACCGTCTTTTTCTTCGCGAGCGAAGAAGTAAATGCGTTGTTGTCGACCACCCTTGAGGGTAACCTCACGGCTGTGCAGATAATAAGTCTGACCTTTTGAGTTGACGTGTGAAAATGCCATTAGTTTTTCTCCTTATCTAACCTTAATATTACTTATGTTTACAGATTACGTAACTGGCGCTATCTTGTCAATAGGTTTGTTACCTGAAAATTATTATTGGACCGTTTGCACATACCACTCATAAACTTTAAAATATGAAAGAACAGCCTATTTAAGGAGGACAATAAATGGATGATTTACGCACAAACAGACAGCCGGCGGCCCACCATCAGCCCCACCCGCAGAACAACCCCGCTCCAGCACTAAAGCCCAAGCGATCTGGCAATAATTTTAAGCTCATCGGCTGGATAATCGCTAGCTGCCTAATAATCGGCATACTGGGAGCAGGTGTCATAATTGGATTTAGAATCTGGAACACAAAATCAATCATCTCTGAAATTAAAAAAGATAAATACCAGGCAGTCTTCCTGACTAACGGTCAAGTTTATTTTGGCAAGGTAGACCAAATAATCGGTGATTTCGTTAAGATGCGTGAGATTTACTACCTGCAAGTGCAGCAAACAGTCCAGCCGAAAGACCCTGCAAAAAGTACTACTGAGGCGCAGAATCAACAACTATCACTTGCCAAACTCGGCGGCGAATTGCACGGGCCGGAGGACACTATGTACATCGATCGTGGGCAAATTATTTTCTGGGAGAACCTCAAAGACGACGGCAAGGTTGTCCAGGCTATCAAAAACGCTAACAAGTAAGGCTTGCGAATACCGCTTTCGCTTTTATGAATGTCCGTTTTGGCCGCCAAACTCTTTGGTTCGACATTCGTCGATACGCCTTCAGGTCGCCGTGCCGACCTAATAAAATCTTTACTACCACTTCCCTGCTCGCTTTCTGGCGAGTAGCCAAGTGAACTCCATTATGATTGTTTTTGGGCCTTACTCAGTAAGCTGAATCGATCCCAGCTGCGCACTATCAACGCACCACTACCAAGAATAAGTACTACAAAGCCGATTAAGCCGCCAAACACCGGTAAGATCTTCAAGGTCTCTAAAATCAACAAGCCCAAAAGCAGAGGCCAGACATTAAGACGCAGCTTGGTGCCAGTAGTGTTGGTTATTTTTCGCCCTACCCACAGCGCCACGAATACTCCACCCAGCACCAGAACCTGGATGTAGGTAAGGCCGATTAGCAGAGCTAGCGGCATGCCAAAAATAGTCACCAAGACGATCAGGGCGGCTATCGGAGTTAGAATTAAAAATCCTAGTCCCGTTAAAGCTGACTTGGCAGCCCGCGTCTGTACATATTGCGAGGTGGCGACAAAAGTGCCGGGAAGCAACAATAGCAGCACAAGTCCGATCATGAAATTAGCTGTTACACCATACACAATACCGCCAATCAGACTCGCTAGAGTATTTTTCTTCGACTCTTCCGAGGTACGGAACTTGGTGATAGAGCCGGCGATATTCTTATCATTGGCGATCGTAATCCGAGCCGTATCATTGTACTTAAGATTGCCGCCGATTTTTGCCTCGCGGCCGATCACGATTCTCTCGGCTGCCAGCGTGACATCACTGGCTACATTGTTATTTATATTAATCTCTGAACCGCCAGCGAATATTACCCCGCCGATCGCGGCATTGGCATTGACCAATGACCCAGCGGCCAACAAATCACGGCCGACCTTAGCGCTGCTCGCAGTCGTAATCGAGCTACCGGCCGCAATCAGCGAATTACCAACCTCGCCCGATACGTCGACCCGAGCAGCGGCCACGTGCACAGAACCGGTTACCTTGCCTTTTATGCTGACATTTTGCCCGGCCGCGTAAACGTCACCATTGACCGTGCCATCGATTGACAACTCATTACCGGCCACAAAAACGTTGCCGTTGACCGTGCCATCAATCTTCACGACCGAGGCGGCTCGATTATAAATACCATTATGCGACTCACCCGCCGCTAAAACCGACTCAATATTTTTTGACTCGGCCGCTCGGCTGACACCACCAGCCACCAGCACGGTCAATGCCGCGAAACCTAGAGCGATTTTTGCATACAAACTACGATTCATAATTGAGATCTCCTAAACTTACCTTCATTAAACCCCTTTATGAACCGTTTGGCAACCAGCCAATTTTGCTAGCGAATGAAGATCATGGCTAAAACGGCAGCCAGCATAAAGGCCAGCGTCGCGAAACCAACACTATTTGATAGCGCGCCATTGGTATGCTCACCCATTATTTTTTTGTTGTTGCAAATTCTAATGATAATAAATATCAATGGCACAGCCATCACACCGTTGACAATCGCCGCGTAAATCAAAGCTTTTATCGGATCAATGCCAACGAAGTTAATAAATAACCCAAACATGGTCGCAGCCGCAATCACGGCGTAAAAACCCTTGGCCTTAATAACTTTGCGATGTAGGCCCTCCTCGATGCCCAATGCCTCGCTAACAGCGTAGGCGCTGGAGCCTGCCAGCACCGGCACCGCCAGTAAGCCAGTGCCTATGATACCGAGTGCGAAAATTGTCTTGGCGATCATGCCGGCATACGGAAAGCTCTGCACCAGCGGCTCGAGAGCAGCGGCCGCGGAAGCAGCGTCTGGCACATCAGTAATACCTCGAACGTGCAAGGTTGAAGCTGCCGTGATCATAATGAAAAAAGCGATTGTAGACGAAAAAAGCATGCCAATAAAATTGTCCTTGCGAAAACTGCGCACTCGATGATTGGTTATTTGCAGCGCACCATGATTCTTTCGCCAACGGTGTTCGATTTGCTCCTCCACTTCCTGGCTTGGCTCCCAGAAAAACAAATACGGCGAAATAGTGGTGCCCAGCACCGCCACGATTGTCAAGAAAAAGCCGGCCGACATTTCAAAGCGCGGAATCAGTACGTGATTTAATATCTCCAACCAAGGCTGCGTCACCACAAAGGCCGTAATAACATATGAAAACAGTGACAAGCAAAGCCATTTTAAAATCTTACTGTAATATTTATAAGGTATCAGAACTTCCAGCAATACGATGCCGATGGTGAAGAAAAGCGTCAGCCAAACATACGGTATGTCAATGATAAGCTTGGCCGAAGCGGCCATCGCCCCGATATCAGCACCGATATTGATAACATTGGCAAACACCAAAAAAAATACCGCAAAGTACAGCAGCCAGCGGTTATAGTTTTCACGAATATTTTGCGCCAAACCTTTGCCGGTAACCAGTCCGATTCGCCCCGACATCTCTTGGACTGCTGTCATCATTGGCAACATATATAAATTTGTCCAAATAAGACCGAAGCCATAGCCTGCGCCAGCCTGTGTATAGGTCGCTATTCCCGACGGGTCATCATCGGCCGCTCCCGTCACCAAACCGGGGCCAAGTTTTTTTAGCGTTTCTTTTATTTTTGATAATCTTAAACCCATTTGTGCCTTAGTTTACCATTAAAGCTTCGTGCCTGTGAAGATGCTTATGTTATGAGTTATGGTTTTGTTGTTCGAAGTTGGATGCCATCTTATTTTTGTGCAATATTACAAATTTAGGCAATATATTTTTTAAAAGCCTATGTTTGTAATGTAAAAGCCACTGTGGCAGTCTTAAGCTCATAAAAGCAAAAACTTATTAAATTAAGGAGGTAATTGTGCAATTTTACAACGTCAAAACTCGATCCAAAGTAGAAGTTCCAGAGAATGAATTGGCCAAGAAAAAGTTCATTCGCACCACTCAAGACGGTCGCACTCAGGCGCGCTACGCCGCGCGAGCCAATGTCAATGGCGCGAGCTTAACTCGATTTATTACCGAGGCCGACTACAACAAGCTCGACGTTCCAGAAGAAAAATAGATAGATATCGCGACAAAAGCATCCGGCTCGCTTCCGTGTTTATGGGAGCGAGCTTTGCAATATTTGTATTTACTAGTTGACAAGTTCGGTCACTGTTCGTTATTATATATAGCGAACAAATTAAATTTGGAGGGAAAATGTCAGAGACTAGACCTGCACTAACAAAAAAGCAACGCCGTACGCTTGATTACATCACCAGTTTTATCGAACAGCATGGCTACTCGCCTAGTTATCGAGAAATAGCCAATGGCTTGAAGCTCAATTCCGTCGCCACAGTCGCCCAGCACATCGATTCGCTGGTTGGCAAAGGTTTACTGCAAAAAGGTAATAATTCCGCCCGCTCATTGATGCCAATCGAAGAAGTTGAAGCTGCCGTCAACAGCAAGGGTGTGGAATTGCCGGTGCTGGGCCTAATTGCTGCTGGCAAGCCAATCGAAGCTAATACCAGCCACCATGAAACCCTCGAGGTGCCACCGTTCATGATTGGTCGCAAGCACTCTTACGTCTTGCAAGTCAAAGGCCAGAGTATGATTGAAGACGGTATTAATGATGGTGATTTTGTCGTCATCCAAGAAAAAGAAGTGCCCAGCAACGGCGACGTCGTGGTAGCTCTGGTTAATAACAACGAAGCCACGCTCAAGCGCTACTACAAAGAGGCTCGTCGTATTCGACTGCAACCGGCTAACTCGTCCATGGATCCAATCTATGTCGAGCAAGGCACTCCGCTTAAAATACAAGGCGTCGTAATCGGGTTGATTCGCAAGTATTAAGCATTCGACCAAGCAAGAGAGAAGGCAAATCAAGCCCTCAAGGCAGGTTTATTGATAATTTTGTCGACTCTCTTACTCGAGGGCAAATATTGTAGCTACTAGCACTCTTGTGATATACAAACAGATCATCGAACCAATAAAAGCGACCGCGCCAGCTCCCAGAGCGGCCAGCCAATTTTCAGGCATTGTCAAAATAAACTGATTGAAACTACTAATCCACACTTGCGGATACAAAACGGCGAAACAAAAAGCGATGAAAAGCAACAAGGCAATAAAGAAAACTATTTGCAACACCGGACCCTGAATCCGACTCTTAAGACTGCCGCGATTAACATAATCCGTCTCCACCACCACTTCATTGCGCGCTTCGGTCAAAATAATCATTGCTATCCAAATAATCGTGTATACAACCAGCCCAATAGCACTCCAGAAAAGCACAATAGTAAAAATATTAACAAACTTATTTGCCCCAAGACCCTTGATCTGCTCCAATACAGCGTCTTTAGCTGCCTGATTGCTCAGAATTGAATTATTAAAAATTTTGTTATTTATGGTTTGGTAACTAAAAAATAGAAAAATAACGGCACTAATAACAAAATACACTAATGCCTGTAGCCAGCTGATAGAAAAAATTTTTGTTAAGTCGGATTTCTTAAACACTGCCTAAAAGAGCCCTCTAGCGAGAAAATTATTTAATCAAACTTATGCCGCCAATCACAGGCAAAGGTTTCGTTTGCTTGTTAGCAGCGTTCACTATGCCAATAAGCGCCATGATAGCGCCGCAAATCATTACTATTGGGGTGAGCAAAAAGCCTATCAAAACTATATTCAACATGTTTGAAATCAAAACCCCGACGCATAAGGTCAAGAACAACACTAGCCCCTGATTGGCATGGTACATCGCAAATTTCGAGTCTTTAGCAGCGACCAGCGGCACAATAAACAATATGCCCAAGTAAGCTAAAATAGCAAAAACTATATCATTTTCGCTAACTGATGATTTTTTTTTGGTTTTCTTTGGCATAGAGAAGTTCCTCCTTGATTATTTAAAATTTATAAGTAAATATGATGCTTACGCTTACTTGAATAGTAACGCTCCATCAATTTTTTAGCAAGGTATTTGCATCTTTGACACGACTTGTTTACCAGGCGGACAATTGAGTTACGGCGAATATTAGGGCCACGCCCATAACAGTCAAGACGAGTGTCAAGCCTGAAGGATGCTTGCTGTGAGCTTCGGGCAAAATATCGGCGGCACAAATATATAAAAAGGTACCGGCAAAGAATCCAAGCAGTACCACGAGCCAATTAGCCGGAATCGGCAAGACAAGAGCCAGCACTAAACCGACTACCGGCATGATGGCATCGAGCAACAAGTAGCGCAGAGTAGTCCGCTTGCTATTTTTATGTGACAACATCAGGCTGACAGTGTTTAGTCCATCCACAAAATCGTGCGCGATCACCGTCATCGCGACGGCCAGGCCGACAGTAGTATTGAGCTTGAAAGCCAGGCCGATACTCATGCCATCTATCAAGCTGTGCCCGGCTAGGGCTAAAGCCGACAGCATGCCCAGTTTGGGATGGCGATGATGGCCATATTCACCTTCATGGGCACCGTGTATAATGAGCATTTTTTCAACCACATGCAGAGTCAAAAAGCCCACCACTAGCCCTAGCATTGGATAAATACTGCTAATCCCCTGTTCACTAGATAACTCGAATACTTCCGGTAGAATTTCAAATGCCACCAGGCCCAAGATAATGCCGGCCGAAAATCCCAGTATCCGATGCATTTTGTCCTGGTTGAAAAAGGCAAAGGCACCACCGGCGAAAGTTGATAGTACTGTGATTATAATAATTAGAGCTAGCACGGTTACGCTTCCCTTTGAATAGCGGCCGCGATGGCCGGTACCACGTCCTTGTCAAATACGGAAGGAATTATTTTTTCTCTCGTCGGATGGCGCACCACCGCTGCCAGATTACGAGCTGCGACTAGTTTCATATTAATAGTTATCTTTTTTATGCCCGATTCCATGGCACCCTTAAACATGCCTGGAAACACCAAAACATTATTAATTTGATTAGCAAAGTCAGATCGCCCGGTCGCGACAATCGCCGCGCCCGCTGCAAATGCAACGCTTGGCATAATTTCCGGTGTCGGGTTGGACATCGCCATCACGATTGGCTCCTTAGCCATGCTCGCGATGTGCTCTTTGTTTAGCATTTTACCCTGCGACAAACCAATCACGACATCCGAGCCGGCCATCGCCTCACTCAGCCCGCCGCTAATATTATCGGGATTAGTCAAAGTTAAAAGTTCTTGTTTGTTAATATCAAGGTCATTTCTAGCGGCACTTATAATACCTCCTCTATCGATCGCGATGATATGCTTGATGCCGTAACCATGCAACAATTTGATCACCCCATTGCCGGCTGCTCCCGCGCCAATCACGACCACCTTAATATCCTCAGTTTGCTTGCCAACTACCTTGAGCGCGTTAATCAAGCCGGCCAAAACAGCGATGGCAGTCGCATGCTGATCGTCGTGAATCACCGGAATATCTAAACGCTTTTCTAGTTCACGCTCGATTTGGAAGCACTGCGGCGCTGCGATGTCCTCCAAATTAATGCCGCCGAACACCGGCGCGATATTTACAACCGTCTCAATAATCTGCTCCGGATCTTGAGTGTCCAAAACTATCGGAAAGGCATCCAGGCCGGCCAGCTGGCTAAACAACATCGCCTTACCCTCCATCACCGGCAATGCCGCGGCTGGCCCCACATTGCCCAAGCCCAGTACGGCTGAACCGTCAGACACGACTGCTACCGTGCTTTTCTTGATTGTATAATTAGCGATTTCTTGCGGCTTCTTAGCAAGCTCACTTGAGACCGCGCCGACTCCGGGCGTATAAAAAACACTCAGATCGTCTTCGTTTTTCAAGTCAGCCTTGGCACGAACGGTTATTTTGCCACGCAGCCTTTCGTGCACCTCCAAGGCTTTCTGTGTGTAGTCATGTGATTTTGGCATAATTTATGCTTATTGTACACTAAGTCGGGTGATATTGCTGGGAAACTCCTCAGAGATTGACAAATTGGCATAAGCATTTTAAAGTAGAATTTAAAGACATGGCTTCAAACAAAAAAACAAACACTATATCCAAAAAACCTTTCGCGCCGAGACTCAAGCCGATTGCCCGCTACAAAAGGCCAGTTTTGACAATACTGGTGCTGCTTTTTGCCGTTGCCGGCGCAGTGTTTATATTCAGTACCTTTGCCGGCAGAATACCAGTCTATCGCACAAACGCTGATTACTGGCGGCCACGTATCGCCGGCTGTGAAAGCGGCAGCGGCCCCAATAGCAAACCTAACTACAAAGCTTTCAACGGCATCGCCCACTACGGCGCTTACCAATTCGACATTGGTACCTGGCGCTCCAATGTCGACCCAGGCACAGCCGCCCTCTACCCCAAAGCCAGCGACGCTCCGCCCGCCGTCCAAGACCAAGCCTTCAACAACACCTTTAAAAAACGTGGCACCCAACCATGGAACGCCTCGTATTACTGTTGGATTCAAGGTGCCCTACCACCAGCCCAGGAAGAAGTCGCGCCCAAAGGACCGCCGCCGGGCTCGTATAATACGACCATTTCCGGCCGCATCGCCACCGATGACGACAAACCAATCAAAGACGTAGTCTTGCAAACTTGCGCCGAATCATTAAGCGTAAAAACCAAC
>CAZGYV010000009.1:0-30030 GCA_964530725.1 uncultured Candidatus Saccharibacteria bacterium
TTGGCACTACCTTTTACGCTAAAAGGTAGTAAGAAGATATTTTGATTACTTTAGTTAAAGTAAGACGCACTAAATTCAGGAGCGAGTAATTCGTCTGAGCCGGCTTAGACTTCACTAACTCATTCACTTTGTTTATCCAGGTTTGCTTGATGGCCAGGGCTAATAACTTTATAAAAAAGAAGAACCCCACTCGCAAGAGCGGGGTTGGTTTAATTTGCCAGGTAGGCTAGCAGTTTTCCTTCTGCTTTTCCTGACCACCTATTGATGGGTAGTCAGACGGAAGGGCTATCAGGTGGTAGCGATGAGTTGGGTGTCGTCACTGATGCGCTTGACGTGCGCCTCGGTGACAGAGAGAATCTTCTGGGACTTCTCTCCCCCCAGCGCCACCATCAATGTTGCGGTGGTGAGTAGTATCCTGACTTGCTCCATGAGAATCAGCTGAATTGATTCCTGTTGTTTCTGCGGGAGCTGCTCGAGTCGATTGGCTATCCTTTCCGGTAGCTCCCAAGTGAAGTTGCCAGCCTCTGAGGTGTTTCTCCAGATCATAGCGATTTTCCCTTCAATGGCAATTGAACTGTTACGTATCGCAAAATTGAGTTAAATCAACTCCACAGCCAATATAGTATCATAATAATAATAATTTGTCAAGTATTTTCCAAGACGCAAGCAAAAGCGGTATAATAAAAATACAAACATGTTGCAGAACGACGGTGAATTTAAGAAAGTAGCCCTAGCTTGCTTGACGCTGGTGTTGTTTGGCGTGATAGCTCTTAGCGTGACCGAAGGGATTAGCCCGCTCGAGGCACTCTATGAGACTCTCTACATCACCTTGAGCCACCACGACAACTTCCATATCGAGACTGTCGGCGGCCGTATCACTGTTGTGGTGCTGATTTTAGCCAGCTTAGTCCTTGTGGTCTATTTACTCAAGTGGCTGGCAGAGTATATGATAGGATTAGGAGACGGATTAAAGAGGCATCAGGTGAAAAGCAAAATTGCCAAACTAAATGATCATTATATTGTCTGCGGCTTGGGTCGCGTCGGCAGCCAAGTGGCCGACGAACTTGCCAATGAGGAAGTGCCGTTCGTCGCGATCGACCGAGACGAAGCCAAGGTCAAAGAAGCTCTAGCCAAGGGCTACATTGCCTTTGTCGGCGACAGTACCGACGAGGAAGTGTTAAAGCTCGCAGCAATCATTAGAGCTCGCGGCTTGATCGCGTCATTGGGCGAGGATTCACACAATCTCTTTGTCACACTAGCCGCTCGTCAGCTCAATGGCTCGGTCTACATTGTGGCGCGCTCCAATCGCGAGGAAAACCGGCAGCGCTTGATGCGGGCGGGAGCCGACCGAATCGCCATGCCATACCAGATTGGCGGCTATCACATGGCAACCATGACGATTCGCCCCAACGTGGTTGATTTCCTGGAAATTTTGAGCAGCAGCCGGAGCGAAGACTTGCAAATCGAAGAACTGGAATTACCCAAAGACTGTCGGCTGGTTGGTGAAAAGCTCAATTCTCTCTCGCGCCACAAAATAGGCGCCACGGTGCTCGCGATCAATAGCAGCGACGGTGCTAGCAAAGTCAACCCAAACGGCGAAGAACGAATGTACGCCGGCGACCGGTTGATTATCATGGGCACGCGCCAGCAACTTAATCAAATTACTGAGATACTTTAGTGGCTGGCGGGGTAGTGCTTTTGGTCGGACGAGAAGAATCCGGTCAAAGGCTTGATTATTTTTTATCACTCAAGCTTAACCAACTATCACGAGCGGGCTGGCAAAAACAAATCAGAGATGGTTTCGTGGCAGTTGACGGCCAGCCGGCTAAGGCGAGCCATCGGGTAGGGGCAGGTGAGAATATTACGGCCGCACCAGCTCTGGCGCGCCAGTCGCCTGAGTTAATTAAGCCAGCCGAACCTATCCCAGTAATCTACGAAAACGATGATATTATTGTCGTCGATAAGCCGGCTGGGGTTATCGTCCACCCTAGTGAGACTAGCACTGGGCCCAGCGTGGTGGCGGATTTTGTTGACTTGATTGATGATGACGACGATTCGCGTCCAGGTGTGGTGCATCGCCTTGATAAAGACACTAGTGGTGTGATGTTACTCGCGAAAAACCAAGCCGCTAAAAAGTACTTAATCGAGCAGTTTAAAAATAGACAGATCAAGAAAACTTACCTGGCGCTAGTCTGGGGGCATTTGAAGGAGCCTGAGGCGACGATAGAGCTGCCGATCGGTCGCGATGGCGTCAAGCGAACAACTATGAAAGTTGCAGGCAGTGGCCGGACCGCGATTAGTCACTACCAGGTGGAGAGCGAGTATGATAAAGTAAGCTTAGTGCGGATCAATCTGGAGACTGGCCGCACGCATCAGATCAGAGTTCATTTCGCGCATTTGCATCATCCGGTGGTCGGCGATAAGACTTATTCCAAAAAGCCGATGCTGCCGGGATTGACGCGACAATTTTTACATTCAGGGGAGATATCACTTACGCTGCCTAGTGGTGAAGCTAAGTCTTTCATCTCACCGCTAGCGCCTGACTTAACCCAAGTTTTAAACAAGCTATGATTGATAATTTGCCTCTACACTCTAATACCAAAAAACAGCTCAAAAACATCGCCCTCCAGCCAGGTCACGCCTATTTGTTTCATGGTCCAGACTCAAGTGGCAAGAAAGCTGCTGCTCTGTCGCTAGCAGCGCAATTGGCGGCAGGCAAAACCAGCCCAGCGGCGATCAAACTTATCGCGGCTGGCAAGCATGAACACGTTAGCTTTGTCAGCCCGCAGGATGGTAAGGGTATAAAAATTAGCCAAATCAAAGAATTGATACACGATTTAAGCATGAAAGCTTTCGAGTCGGATTTGCCACGGTTTATTATTGTCGACGAAGCTCAGAGTATGAGCACGGAAGCTGGTAACGCCTGCTTGAAAAATCTCGAGGAGCCACCAGAGGGGACAATTATTTTCTTGCTTGCTAGTAGCCCATCGCAGATATTGCCGACGATTACTTCCCGGACATTCGCGGTCGCTTTTTTGCCGGTAAAAAAATCTGAGCTGAAGAAGTATCTTACCGGCATGGGCATTGAGGAGGGTAGGGCAGCGGATATTATTGAGCTATCGGATGGTCGGCCCGGCTTGGCTCGCCAGATTGCCCTGGATGAGACAAGCTACCAGAAATATACCGCTATCGATGGCTTGGCCAGCAATTTTCTTGACGGCACCCTCACGACTCGCTTCAAAATCGCCCAAACCGTGGCAACTACGACGGAAATCGGCCTGTTTCTTGCCAGTATTATGAAAAAAATAAGGCATTCTTTCCTGGGCACGTCCGAAGGGGAGGGTAGGCTGAGGAAAATATTTGCGGCCGAACGCTATTTAAAACACAATCTCAATCCTCGTCTCGTAATCGAGTATCTGGCACTGGAGATATAGCGACATGGTACTTGAACTAATTCTTTTTTTCATCATTGCTGGCGCGACACACAGGCTAGTAGACCAGCGCGGCGGGCGTTACTTCGCGGTTTTGGCCAGTGAATTTGGCAATAGTCCGATCACTCATGATGATCGGCTAGAAAAGCTCGAAGAAATCGCCAAAAGGTACTATGGCGAGAAGAAATTCTTAGCGGCCGAAAAAGCCTATCTTAAGGTACTCAAACTTGATCACCGCAATCTCACAGCTTATAGCCGGCTCGGTTTTATCTATACACAAATGGGCAATATTCCTGACGCGATCGAGTGTTTTAAGATCGTGATCGAGCAAAAGCCGAGCGCGGCGGCTTACCATAATCTCGCGATGGCTTATTTTAAGGAGCGGGAGTTTACCAAATCAGCTGAAAATCTAGAAAAAGCTATTGAGATCGAATCGACTTCGGCGCGCTTGGTAAATCTAGCGAGAATTTACCGGATTATCGGCCAATTTGACAAGCAGATTGGGGTGCTACAAAAAGTTCTGGCGGACGAGCCGGATAATATCAGCATCTTGCAGCTGCTAGCAGAGGCGTATTTGCATAATAAAGATGAGTCGCAGGCCAAAGTGGTGTTTCGCAAGATACTCAAATCGGATCCGGAGAATATGCGCGCCCGTCAAGCGCTTAGCAAGTAATCAGATTGAAAAAAACGTTGATAAATGCTATAGTATATTTTGCTTGAAATCTGCGTAATCGCAAAAAAAACAAAACAACAAACCGCAGTGGTTCTGAAGTATAGCCTGGTATAATATTGGACATACTTTAGATGCTTGTTGTTTTGAAAGGAGAAATGTGGCGATATCGAAGCATAAAAGCTTTTAATTTTATGCGCAGACAAAAGCCATATTTCGATGCGCCCGTGTAGCTCAATTGGCAGAGCAACGGTTTTGTAAACCGTAGGTTGGGGGTTCAATTCCTCTCGCGGGCTCCAGCTCGTTTTGCGCTACAACTTCCGCAATAAACCACGGTTTATTGCTCCAGTTTTCGCAACAAAGCCTCGCTTATCAAATTCACAAAATTTTAACCATTTATTCTGGGGTAATAAAGCAAGTGATAAATAAATGGTTAAAATATTTGCAAATTTGGTTTGAGGGGGTATATTAACAAATACATGACGCCGGCTTAGCGAAGTGGCCAAACGCATCTGACTGTAAATCAGACGACTTATGTCTTCGGGAGTTCGAATCTCTCAGCCGGCACCATTAATTTTTCAATTCTTTTGAATTGAAAAATTAATCTGTTCCGTGAAAGATACGAGCATCCAAAGGGAGTTCGGTGGAGCAAAGCATGCAGGATAGTAGATCATTTACCAAATTTATAAAATATTAAGGATTTTTGCATCGTGTCGAGCTGGGTCTTTAGCAAAAAACGAGAATATTTTGTAAATTTGAGAGGAGAAATAATGCGAAAGTTGAAGCTAGTAATAGATTATTGCTAGCGAAAACTTAAAGCATTATTTGGACGAGCCACCCTAGCTCAGGGGTAGAGCACTTCCATGGTAAGGAAGGGGTCGCGGGTTCAAATCCCGCGGGTGGCTCCAGCTCGTTTTGTGCTTCAACTTACGCCAAAATTAACTATTTTGGCTCCAGTTTTCGCAACAAAGCCTCGCTCATCAAATTCACAAAATTTTTCATGTTTATTAATTTAATTAAGATATGGTCAAATAAATATGAAAAATATTTGCAAATTTGGGTTATCATTATTTATATGAAAGTTAAATTTTAAAATTATGGCAAAAAAAGAACTTAGACTATCGAAAGACAAAAAGGTATCAGGCGTTTGCGGCGGTATAGCCGAGTATTTTGATATTGATCCAGCATTGGTGCGCATAATCGCTCTAATTCTTATAGTATCGTCGGCTATTATCCCTGGCTTGATAGTGTATTTCATTATCGCAAAAGTGGTCATGCTCGAGCCGAAAGATGGCCAAGCAAAGTAGGGTCAAGGTTGGTCTCGAGTGTGCTGTTTGTAAGGCTCGTAACTATCGGACGGACAAAAATGTTACAAATAGCCAAGATCGCTTGGAGCTGCGTAAATTCTGCAAGCGCTGCAATGCTACGACCCTACACAAAGAGACGAAGTAGCGTAGTTTAGCGATTCGGTACGATTAACAGATCATCTGGAAAAAGAATTTTAGATGATTTATTATGTAACTTATGTACGATCATGTAGCATATCGACGTAGGGCGGAAAAATTAAGAAAAGATGGCCTAATGTATGCTGAGATAGCCGAGGAATTGGGTATAGCAAAATCAACCGCCTATTCATGGGTGAAACATGTTCAGATGAGTGCAAGTAAACTTCACTTGATAGAGCAAAAGAAAGAAGTTCTACAGAGTGAAAAAATTAGAAACCTAGCCGTTATTAACAAGCGACGCCATCAGGATCGTAATAAAGAGATAGAAAACAAAGCTAGAGCGGTAGTAAGTAACCTAATTCTTGATGATCATCAAAGTAAACTACTGTGCGCAATCTTTTTTTGGTGTGAGGGCGGAAAAGACGCTCGTGGAGGAATACAATTTATAAACTCAGATCCGGTGATGATTGCGACATTCTTACATCTGTTGCGCAAATCCTTCAGTTTGGATGAGGCAAAGTTTAGGGGGCTAATGCACTTGCATGAATACCATGATGAGGCAAGACAGCTAAAATATTGGTCGCAGTTGACCAATATACCAACCAGTCAATTTTATAAGTCGTACATCAAGCCAAATACTGGTAAAAATTATAGAGTTAATTATCCGGGCTGCATTAGTATAAGATATGCGGATGGTTCACTCGGAAAACTCTTACAAATGATTTATACTGAGTTTGGCAACCAATACAGGGGTGTTCGTTAATTGGCAAGCGGCGACTCTCCAAAAGTCGTGCTGCAGGTTCGAGTCCTGTCACCCCTGCCAAAAGGTCTGTTGATCTAGCTATCATTTTCTATCTGTTATATAATTTTTCCTAGGGCGGTGAGTAGCCGCTTTTTGCGTACCTTGGTAGCCCGAAAAGGGGGAAATATGAGTATCAATCTGCTTGAGCGTATTATTTGGAGCGCTGATGTAGTGAACGAGAGGACTCTAATGGGTAACCTCGATCAGATGCCGGATCTGAGGGTGATCAAGATTGATCGCCTGTTCATCACTGACACTGGTCTCGGTGTCATTGACCGTCTTAACGAGCGTGGGCTCAAGGTATTTGATGATGCCAAAATCATCGAGATTCCTTCGAAGACTGTCGATATCGCCAAAAAGCATCTGGCGCACCAGCCGTGGATGCTCAATTGCATGGCCGGCGTCCAGTCGAGTGGTATTCTCGCCCACAAAGATCCGCAGAAAATCGATGGGCTGAAGCAATTCGCCGACGCTTGCCACGAGGCTGACACTAGGCCTTGTGCGGTGACGGTGCTGACCAGTAAGACCGGCAATACCATCGACTGCGAATTCAATGGCCGCAATAGCATGGAGCAGGTGCTCTACTACGTCGAGGCATTGCTCGAATGCGGTTTCACCGATGTGGTCTGCTCTCCGAAGGAGCTGCCGGCCGTCCGGGCCGAGAGCCGTTTCGATTCACTGGATCTGAACACACCGGGCATTCGTCCGGCCGGCTCAGACGCTGGCGACCAGGCCCGGGCGGACACGCCCGAAGCCGCACTGGCAGCCGGTGCCACCAGGCTTGTAATCGGGCGGCCGATCACTATTGGTGATCCGGCCGAGAACCTGAAGGATATCCTGGCTAGCATCGAGTCTGTGGTGTAAGTAGGAGGAGCTGAGTTGGATATTCTCAAAGAGCTTGAATCTGCTGGCGCAGTCTTGCTCGGCCGGCATTTCGTCTACAAGAGCGGTAAGCACGGTTCTGGCTACATCAACATGGATCCGACCTTCCCCAATACAGAGATGATGTGGAAGATTGGCGCGGAGCTGTGGTTTGAGTTCGCCGAAGATCCTCCCGAAACTGTAGCCGCACCAGCCATCGGTGCTATAGGCTTGGCCTATGCTATGGCATATGCCCTCCGCTATGAGCTTGGAGGCCCGGTTGTAGCAGTGGTCTGGGCCGACAAGATTGGTGACAATTTCGTCTTCGAGCGGGCTGGGTTCGTCGACCACTTGACTGGAAAGCGAGTGCTGGTGGTCGAGGACCTGCTCACAACCGGCGGCTCTGTCATCAAGGTCTGCAGGGAGGCGGAAAAGCACGGTGCCGAGATTATTGGTGTCAGTGCCACCGTCAATCGTGGTGGTGTGACAGCTAAGCAGCTCGGGGTGCCTCGTCTGGAATCTCTAGCCAGCGTCAACTTCTCGGCTGTCGACCCCCGAGACTGCGAGCTCTGTGCCAGTGGGGTTCCGATCGTCGAGGACATCGGCCACGGCGGGGCTTATAAAGCCACGCATCCCGACTACGCGGGCGGCTACATCAAGCTGCTCTAGGCTATCCCGCCGTCAACATGAGCCCAGTCTCAGGCCTTCGGGCCTGGGGCTGGGCAGCCAATTATGAGTAAAGCACTTATTTGTTTGTCGACTTGACGCTCTTGAGCATCCAGGCGGTTAGCAGCGAGTTGAATTTACGCAGTTTAATACTCGCTTTGTGCCCCAAGAGCCCGCCGAAGTTAAAAGTAATATATTCAGCCGCTCGACCATAAAGCTCGACTAAGCTGCCAACTATCGGCTTAGAATTCATGTTCTCCACGGCACTGGATATTTGGGCATACTTCGAAAAACGCGTCGCACCACCGCTCTTCCAGTAAATCGCGAAGTGTTCGCAGTTATTAGTAAGAACGTTATATTTAGACTTTTGCCCAACCTGGCTCTTGGCTAGCGCAATAACTTTTTTATCAGACACGTGGGGTAGGTCTGGGTAAACCCAGTGTTGCGGTTCGCGCCCGCGCAGGAATTCTTCCCAGCTAGTGCGGTGAACTAAATTATCATCGCGGTAGTGAATCATTTCATTATTGCCAATATAGACGCCAAGATGAAAAGCGGCGCCGAAATAGCAGGCATACAGCTCTCCTGGCGTCCGGCGTAGGATAGTCGTGTCGATCTGGGTGTAGATGACCGGATCATGCTTGCTGCGCAGGACCATCACCACCAAGACTGTGCCCAGCGTTATGATTTTTAATCCCATCACCAGCGCGATCCACTCCATGCTCATGCTGCGGTGAAAAACAAAGACAAAGATACCAAGCCCGGCGGTAATGAGCGCGTTTAATAAGAACAAAGCTCGTCCGCGAGCCGTTGGTGTGCGCCAAGCGATAATGAGTTGGTTGATGCCGTCGGCGATGAAAACTACGCCCAGCAAAAAGGCTAGTATGGCAAATGAGTATTGCTTGTTGTTGATGATAAAAAAGGCCAGTGACAGGTCAATAGTGACGCTTAGCAGTATGGAGGCTATACTTTTTGGGCTTAAGCCGGTTTTATTTCTGTCGAGTATAAAATGCCCGGACTTAACAAGCGCTGCTGCTACTAGCATAATAGCTATCAAATAAGTCGAGGCTTTGAATAAAAAATACGGGGCGGCAATTATAACTAGCCCTAGTAGGTTTAAAATTATTCCCATCGCGAGCAGGGAATAGCGTCGGGAATAAATTTTAAAATTTATATTGAAGGGATTTATACTGGTATCGGTCAAAACGATTTCCTTGTTAATTAGTATCGCTTAAGCCAGCTAAGTAGCGCAAGCCAAAGCTTGTGCGATAGCATGACAAGTTTGCGAATCTAGGCTAAAATAGCAAGTAAGATATGAACCAACAGCTACTGGACTATATTTCCGAGCAATTGCAGGCTGGCTTGAGTTATGATGCTATCGAGTCGGCGCTTTTGAGTGCGGGCTGGGATGCTACCGAGGTCAAGCAGGCTCTCGCTAGCTTCGCGAGCAAACAAAATGACATGAGCCAGCCTGAGGCAGTGAGTGCGCAAGCGCCCACGTCAACTGGTTCGCAACCAATAATAGGCCAGCCAGCCGAGCCTGGATTTGACAGCGGTACGACACCGGCTGAACCGAGCAGTTCTCAAGTCACTGATGTTAGCCCGCCAGCTGTCGATACTTCAGGTTTGGCCGCGGTAGTCGGGGAGGCAGCAGTTAACCGGGCAGCCGAGGCTAGCGCTCCGGTGCAAAATGCTCAGCCACAGTCTGTTGCGCCAGACTTGGTCGGCTCGGCGCCTGATTATTCAGCCACCCATTCTAATGCCATGCCAGGAGCAGCGAGTAATACTGGTCCGGCGGCAGTCGCGCATCAATCTCAAGCTACAAGTCCCGGGCCTGGTTACGCGAGTCAGCTGCCCAATACACCAGCTATGCCAGGCGCTGCCCAGCCGCAAGCACCAGGCTTTGAGCCTGTTAATACCGCGCCTGCCGCGTATCAGCAGCCATATGCGCAGCCGCCGCAACAGCCCTACGCGTCTTATGCCCAGCCTCAATATCCAACCGCGCCACCCGAATATTCTTACCCAGCTCCAGCCGAGTACGGTCAGCCATCATCTGGCGGTGGTGGTTTTGGCGCGATTCTCGCCAAAAACAAAAAACTTATCATTATTATTGGCGGGGCAGTTGGCTTTCTGGTGCTAATTACGATACTGGTGTTGGTTCTGGCGAGCGGCAAAAAGACTAACAATACAACCAACACTACGACCGATGAAAATACCAACAGCTTGACCGAGGGACAGGCATTTGCGAGCGAGAGGGGTGGTTTTAGTATCAACCCGCCCAAGGGCTGGAAGGCTCAGGAGCTAACCAGTACCAGTGACGTGAACGTAGTGATCAGCAAAGAAACCAGTGACAAGGCTCAGATATCGAGCATGCAGGTCAGCGTTAGTACTATTCAAGACTCTCAAGCCGCCACAACGAATCTGGATGGCTTTGTAAATTTTTATAAAACTACTACCACTCAATCAAACCCTCTGGCAAAAATCAATGATGACCAAAAAATCAATCTAAATGGTGTTGACGCTCGTTTGCTTGATATTGATTCGGTCAATGACAGCACCAAGGTGACAGGCTACATGGTTTACGTCATTAAGGACAAGCGGCTCTATCAGATTCAAGCCTTAACGTTTGACGTGGGCCCCAATAGCGCTACAAAAAAAGCGATGCGTTCTTCGATCGATACATTCAAGCTGACTGGTGCGGCAGGTAATACCAGCTCGAGTCCGAGTGCTAGCCCAAGCTCTAAGCCATAATACTAAAAAATAATCCAATGCGAGCCATTAGCAAGCTATTAGTCATAATCAACACGGTCCTATTGGTACTATTGGCTGTGTTGATGAGTATTAGCAATGTTTTCAAGTCCTCGACTCGGCTCAACTCCGCGCTTGATAAGTCGGGTGTCTATAGCGCAATTAGCAAATCAGTCCAAGGCAATTTTCAAACCAATCTTGACCAGGCTGGCGTGACCGATCCACTGGTAATGAGTTCGGTAGAAAAGGTTATTACACCAGCTCAAATTCAGAAATTGTTGCAGCCAACTATAATTAGTATAGTGGGTTGGCTCAATAATGCCGATCCAGCTGCGGGATTGCCGCAAAGCTCGATCGATCTTACCTCTGTGAAATCAGACTTAAACGCTCAGTTTGCCAAGGATTTAGATTCGGCTAAGGCCTCGGCTTTGAGCTTCGAAGTCACTAAAGCGATACCGGACAGCATTAATTTAACGCCTGGCGCCCAAATTAAAGACTCTCCAGAAGCGAATAATGTCGAAGCACAGTCCAGTGCGGCCAATGAAAAAACCCTGAGCGACATCAAAAATACCTACAATTCGATAGCATCATGGTTCTGGCCGATGACATTAGCCTCGGTTTGTATAATTATATTGTTGTTTGTGCTAAATATCAGACGCGGCCGCGGCAAGCTGACTAAAATCGCTTGGTCCTTTTTGGTAGCTGGCTTAATCACGCTTGCTCTAGGCTACGGCAGCCCCATACTAGCGGGCGGTAAGAGTGATGGGCAGGAGATGTCACAAACACTGATAGCCATGGTGCCGGCGCTGCTCGAAGACACTAAATTTATCGGCCTAATCTATCTGCTTGTCGCCATAGTGCTGATGGTAGTCGCGTTTGTGACAATAAGGCCGACGGGCAAAAAGAAACACTAGAGCTTTAACGTGATGCAAAACACTAAACCTGAAAAAATCTCTCTACTCAAAAGCATATTACATGGCGTATTGGCAGTGGCGGTCATCTGCGTTTTATTTCTACTGGGCACGGGAATTTATTTCTTGCACGGTCAGTTTTTTGCCTTCTTGTTTATCTTAGCTCTTAGCTTAGTGATCGGTCTTTTGACCTTTATTTTTCTAAATAGCCGAAATATGGCAACGCGCCAAGCCGAGCCAATCAAGGCCATCATGGGACGAGAGCAGGCCAGGCTAGGTGTCTTAATAAACAGTTTGAACGAAGCGGTGTTCGTGGTTGATCGAGCGGGTAAAATAGTGCTCTACAATGGCGCGGCACTGGAATTTCTTGATACTCACACTGATATCATGAATCAATCGCTTGATAATATCTTGGCTTTGCGCGACTCAGCCAATAAAACGGTTAAGGTCGTCGAGCAAGCACTGCGGCAAGGCAAGCTAGTGATTCATGAAGACTTGGTATACCATTTGGGCAATCGCATGATCGATGTTTACGTGACGGCCAATCCGATTCTCAACCACGATCAGTCGGAGGGGGCGTTGGTATTGGTGCGCGATATTAGTCGGCAAAAAACGCTTGAGGCGCAAAAAGATGAATTCATTTCGATCATTTCACATGAATTGCGTACGCCGGTGGCTGTTGTCGAAGCTGACTTGTCAACTTTGTTGATGCCCGGGTTTACCGATTTGCCGGACAAGGCTTTGAAATTAATTCGCAGCGCTCAGAGCAACTTGGTTTTCTTGCAGACACTATTGCAGGATCTCTCCGAGCTATCCCAGGCTGATCGCAGCGTGCTAGACATTGAGCTGAACCAAGTCGAGCCGGTCGCCATTATCAACGAAGTAGTCAAGGATCTTGAGCCGAGAGCTCGTGAAGCTGGTATCGTGATAAAAACGGAGATAGCCAATGGCTTGCCAGCTATATTCTCGAGCGGCGAGCGTTTAAAGGAAATTTTAGTTAATCTCGTCACTAACGCGGTCAAGTATAGCGGCAATGGTAGGGCCGTTACTATTACTGCTCGACCCAGCATCAAGATCCAAAATGGCGTCCAATTGAGTGTCAGCGATCAGGGCATTGGCATGAGCCAGGAAGATCAGGACAAGTTGTTCGCAAAATTCTTTCGAGCTGAGAATAAGGCGACCCAAAGCGTTAAAGGGACTGGCATGGGCTTATATATTTCGAAAAAGCAAGCTGATCGAATCGGTGCTAAAATTTGGTTGCAAAGTAAGTTGAATGCTGGCAGTACTTTTTACCTGGAAGTGCCGCCCAAGATGCCGTCGAATCATGCCACCCAAGCAGATACTTAATTGACTCCGGTGCGCTCCAGCCAGCGCGGCTTGAGGAGTTCGTAATTCAGCATGGAGATAAGTATTTCGATTAAGGCGATTAAGTTAGCGATCGGGTAGATGACGACTCCCAAGGTGCTTTGGCGAGTTCTGAGTGCAACGATCAATCGGTTTAGAAGGCCGATAGCTATGACGATTAGCAAGCCAATTGTCGCTTGGCCGCCGTGGAATGCTATTTGGTAAAGTAGCATCACGACCGGCCCGACGAAGAAAAATCCGCCCAGCGTGAAGAGACCGATCGCAAGCGGCATATTGAAGTGCAGCATTGGATAATAACGGCGGATATTTTGCTCCAATATCAGTCTTAGGCTAGCGTGGTTTTGGGCGACCGCTATGTCGCTGCCGAGATAGAAACCGGTTTTGAGGCCGTTTAGTTTGGCTTGAGCGGCTAAGTCGTGATCTTCTAGCGGACTGTTTTTGACGAGACTAAAACCGCCGATTGATTCGATTCGCTCGCGGTCGAAAACCATCAGGCCGGCATAGGCGCTGGCAAACTGAGGCAGGTTTTTTGTCAGGTAGGCTGCCGGATAGACGCCAAGCAGCAGGAACTGATTCTGACTTAATACAAGTTTTTGAGCCAAGGTTTTGTTTTGATCGGCTGGTAACAATGACATCAGGTCGAGTTTTTTGTTGGTCATGAGAGACGCGAAAGCGGAAACGGCATTGGGCTTGAGAATGGTATCGGCAGACAGCAAGATGACAAATTTTCCGCTCGCGTGTCGCAATAACTCATTAGCTCCATGGGCGTTTACCGTCCATCCCTTTTTACGCTTCGGTAGCTGGATTATTTTAACGCGCGGATCGTTGTACTCTTCTACTATTTTCAGTGTATTGTCGGTTGAGTTTGTATCGGCAAAAATTATTTCCAAATCGGGGTAGTTTTGTCCAATCAGCGCTAGCATGGTAGAGGTGATATTGTCGGCCTGATTGTAAGCGTGCATGATAATCGACACCTTCGGCCACTCACTCAGTCGGTCGGTTTTGGGCCTTCGAAAGCCGAGTAAATTGTGGATTATTAAAAGTGTTTGAAACAAGCTGATGCAGATTAAGACATTGGTTGTTAGTAGTATCTTGTCTTGGCCTAAGGCTAAGAAGTCAAAATGGTACAGTATAATCAGGATCAGCCAAAAGCCAATTATAAGGTTGAGCCAAGTAAAATTACGTATGCCTCTGCGGTATTGATAGCTTTGGGCGTCGCTTTTGTATTTCTTGAAAAAACTCACATTTAAAGCGTAAGAACCAAGCAGTAGACCAGAGATCAAGCCCAGCTGGCCATAAGATAAGGCGACAATAACTGCCGCCGCTACGTACAGCCAGAAGCTAAGATTGGCCGTTCGCTTGACGCCGAGGGCAGTCGCGATCGAATTGATGCCGGCAGCTCGATCGGTTGAGATCCTGCCAATCGCTTTGAAGCTGTAGCCAGCCATACTCCACAGCAAGAAACTAATCGTTGCAGCTGGATAATAGGTGTTTGAGGCAGCGAGTACGAGGCCGAATATAAATGGCGCCACATGCACCAGGCTGGTGCTAACAGCATCGATTATCGGCCTCTCTTTGAGGCGAACGCCCTTCAGGCTATATCCTAGGGCGATGGCCATTATAGCGATGAAGAGAGCGCTAATCGGACCCGAGTTAAGGCGTAAGAAATATAGCAAAAACGGCAGATTGGCAAGAGAGATCACCAGCCACATCGTTCGATCACTTGGTCTGGCATTTTGGGTTTGGTTACTAGTATGGTCGGCGCTGATTTTTGGACTATACATGATGTCGACGCCGTGAATTAGTAGATTGATGCCAAGGGAAAAATATATTACGCCCAATACAAAGCTTAGTCCAATCGGCCCGCCTGCTACCAGGTAGCCGATAGCAAATGGCAAGGTCGTGCTAAGCCAAGTGTTGGGCCGCGATATTTTTACTATCGAAAGTATGGTTTTTGTTATGCTCTTGTTCATATTGCTTTATAAAATGCTCCAGCCAAGATCAAGACTATCATTAAATACGATAGATCTCAAAGTAGGACATAAGTAGTTGTGCTCTAGATTTTAAGTTATAGGTTATAATTTTAGTAGTAAAAGGAAGCTGAATGGAGCCTGCTAACCTGCGAGCCTCGCTTGAGGGAGCGCAAAAAGAAGTCAATGACGAAATCAATAGAATTTTTGCCGATAATATAGAGCGGGCGGCTAAGATTGACCGTCACTGCAAAAACTTACTAGTTGATATGCGCAAAGTTATGACGCGTGATAATAAGCGCTACTGGTCTTTTTTGGCTTGCACCAGCTACGCGGCTTATGGGGGCAGTGATAGGAAAATGATTATCTCAGCCGCGGCGGCACTTGAGGTACTATATGCTTCTATGATCGTTCAGGGTGATGTTGTCGCTCAGAGATCACGGCGCAACGGCGTCGCTAACATCAATGGCATCTACGAAAAGAGGTTGCGCCAGCCAGTTCATCCTGTCTATGCTCAGCAAATTGCTAGCGGCATAGCCCAGGCTGCTGGCAATATCGGCGCCTCGGTGGCGGGCGAACAAATTATTTTCATACCAAATATCTCGTCCGAGACATCACGTATGGTCCAGACTATTTTTGGTCAAATAGTATTCGAAGTTAATGCCGGCCGGCAGTTGGATTTACTACTGACTCTCGACAATAATTTAAGCTTGAAGAAAATCTTAAAGGCCACTCGCTATCGGCCGGGCGCATATTTTGTCGGTGCGAGCCTGCGCCTCGGCGCCACTTTGGCGGACATTGATCCACGCGGGCTAGCGAGACTTGATGCGGCTGGCGAGTACATTGGCTTGAGCTATCAATTAGTCGAGGAGGTCTTGAACAGCTACGCCAATGCGAGAACGCTGGGCATGCCGATAGCCTCTGATCTGCGCGAAGGCAAGCAGACCGCTCTGATGTTTTACGGTTTGAAGTTTGCCGACGAAAAGCAGCGTGCTTATTTACTGCAAAAGCATGGCAATTCGAAAGTTTCATCAGATGAGATTGGGCAAGTGAGAGCTATTTTGGCCGAGTGTGGGGCGCGGGCAAAAACAATGGTGTTGGCGAAAGAGTATAGTGAAAAGGCTAGGCAAGAAATTGACCAGCTCCAAGCCGATCAATCAGCTTTGAGCCTATTGCGTGACTTTAATGAGTATTGCCTGGAGAGAAAATCTTGAAACTGCGCGCTAGCTATAAATACTGCCGCCTGGTTGTAAGAAAAGATTCGCCGACACTCTATTTTGCCACCCGACTGCTCAGACAGCCAGCGAGGCGCCACTTATACGCCACTTATACGTTTTTCAAGACGGCCAGCAATATTGCTTACCAAGCTGATGCCTCGATTGCACAAAAGTCTCAGCAGCTTCATCGCTTCAAAAATACACTTAAGACTCGTGATTGCAGCGCACAAGAATTGTTATGGCCGGCCCTTTTTTCGACGGTCGATAGCTGTGATCTGCCAAACCGCTATCTCGATGAGTTTATCGGTGGATTGGAAGATGATATCAAAAGCATATTCAAACAAACTCGATCACAGTTGATTGATCACTGTTGTAGGTCTTTTGGTGCAGCAGCGATAGCCAGTGCTTATGCTATTGGTGTGACTCGCCCCAAGGCTCTCGCGGCGGTCAAGAATCTTGGTATAGCTATACGTTTAACGCATATTATGCGTGATATTGGCCGTGACTATGACGCGGGCAGAATATATCTGCCGAGTGATGATTTGAAGTTTTTTGGTGTCAAGAGGAATGATATAGAGCAGGGTAGCGTGACACCGCAATTCGTTGATCTAATGAAAGATCTGCGTTCGCAGGCGATGGGTTATTATCATGATGCGCGCGATGGTATAAAATACTTGCCGGCCAAATACCAGCGGCCAGCCAGGGTGTTCATGCGTTTAAACCTAGGAGTTTTGCGGCGCATAGAAGAAATTGACTTTAATGTATATAATAATGATATCGAGCTTAGTTTTTTGGAGAAAGTTATAATTATTTTAAATACTAATTAGTATGTCATCTAAAAAAGATAGAATTATCACCGTCGATGGGATTAGCTACAGTTTGGATACTGGCAAAACGATCGCAGACGAGAAAAAGCCGGCTGAACGGTCTAAGTCAAGTGGTACTAACCAGGACACTCAACGGGCCAATGTGCTTGATTTGAGACATTTCGCGCCTGAGCCACCTGAGCCATCTGGTGCGCGCGGAAACAGTAATACGCCGAGACAAGATAAGGTACATGATATCGGCGGTCAGATTCAGTCAAAGAATGTCGAGCAAGATGACGGGGCGCAAGCTGAAATTACAAAGGCTAGTGTGGAGTCCGATGCGGAAGTGTCCGTTCCCGGCGATCCTGGCTCCAGTCGTCACAGCACGGATGTACACTTTTTTCATCGCGTGATAGTAGCGCCGTTTACGGAAAAGACGGACCGCTATGTCGTTCAGGGATTCTTGCTCTCATCGATGATTAGCCCGCTGTTTTGGCTGCTCGCCCTAACACCTGGTATCATTGTGCGCTTAGCTGGCGTTCAGCAATACAGCGTGAATGACCTTTTGACGCAAACTAGATTGCTGCTCGATCCGGCTAATTATTATCGCATCGGCTTGAGTGCGGGGCTCTTCATCGTCCTTAGCGCGGCGTCAATTCTTGCTCTCTATCTCGTTCGATCGGTGGCCAGAGCAACCCGGCTGCGCATGATTGATCACCGACCAGTACGAAGTAAGCTGCTCTATGCCCAGGCGATGAGCAAGAGCTGGCGAGCATATGCAAACTGGCTGTTGAATTTGGTTCTTCTAGCCATCATGATGGCCCTCGTTGCGTATGGCAGTGAGTGGTTGATGCGCGGCGGTTTGCCATTGATAGAGGCGAATTCAACGCTTGCCGCCATTATTATTTTGATTGTGGCGATTAAAATATTTAGCTTTATCGCCTTGCGCTGGTCTTTCTCGACCACGATGGTTGCAGCTACCAATAAATCACTTTGGTTTGTTCAGGGTAATAGTTGGCGCTTGGCTTTTATTGGTTTCGCGAAAAATATTCTTAGTGTTTTGTGGTTTATTTTGGTTAGCGCTATCACTGGCGGGCTGATTGGCCTGATAAGTTGGGCTGAGATTAGCTATCTCGGCAGCAGCCAGTACAAATACATGCAAGTCGGCATGTTCGTGGTCGGTGCCGTTCTGATGCTGGCGGTACTGGTGGCTTATCGGATCTGGAAAAATAACTTCCTAGCCAGCCTCTACTACAGCGTGGTGAGCAGTCGCGGCAAGGCGGCCATGTCGAGCTATTTGAGCTTGGAAAAACCAGCCAAAAAGGGCTACGCGCCTTTCGTGATTTTGGCTTCCATGGCTGTCCTGGTGGCATTGGTAAGTTGCGTGATTATTTACCTGGGGCACGACAAAGCAAGTGGCTATATGGGTCAACTACGGGAACAGGTGCCAGCCAGTTTCGAAATCAAGATTCCGCGACCGACAAAGTGATTGACAAAACAGCAAAATTTTACTATGATTTTACAAAAGCCCCAACGAGGAGCTTTTTTAGATTAAGAAAAGATCGTATAATAAGCGCACATGCAACGTATTTCAAATTATATTAATTTGTCGATCGCCGAGCTTAAGAAAGTCGTTTGGCCAACACCCAAACAGGCTGCCCGATTGACGGTGGTAGTGATTGTTTTTTCAACTTTAATCGCTACGATTGTGGGTGGTTTTGATTTTATTTTCCGATCGATTTTAGAAAGATTATTGCAGGTTTAATTTATGTCATCTAAGGACATCCAAAAGGATTGGTATGTTATCCACACTTATTCTGGATACGAAGATCAGGTAGCCGATCAGCTGCGTCAGCGAATTGAGTCGCTTGAGATGCAAGACAAAATTTTCCAGGTCATCGTACCTAAAGAAAACCAAATCGAGATCAAGAACGGCAAGCGTCGCATCGTTGAGCGCAAGATCTTTCCAGGTTACATCATGGTGCAAATGCATGTCACGGAGGACAGTTGGTATGTCGTGCGCAACACGCCAAATGTGACCGGCTTTGTCGGTACTGGCACCACGCCGTCGCCGATTTCCGAGGCCGAAGTGAAGTCGATTCAAAAGCGCATGGGCGTCGAAGAGCCGAAATACAAAATGGACTACGCAGTCGGCGAGTTGGTTAATATCACTGACGGCCCATTTAAGGGCTTCGACGGTACTATTGGCGAGATTGACGAAAACAAGGGTAAGATCAAAGTATTAGTCTCGATGTTTGGCCGTGAAACTCCAGTCGAGCTAGATAGCTTGCAGGTAAAAAAAGTTTAATACTTAAAGCAGGTGGGAGGCGAGTAGCCGTTTGAACCACGAAAGGAGCATGAGGTAATGGCAGAAGCTAAAAAAATTAAGGCTAAAGTAAAGATGATTATTCCAGCTGGCGGTGCTACGCCAGCACCACCGGTTGGCTCTTCACTGGGTCAGCACGGTGTTAATATGATGGATTTTATCAATCCATTTAATGAGGCCACCAAGGATCGTAAAGGCGAGCCGACACCGACGATCGTCACTATCTACGAAGATAAGAGTATGACCTTCGTGACCAAAACCACTCCAGCTGCGATATTGATCAAGAAAGCAGCTGGCATAGACAAAGGTTCGGGTGTTCCAAATAAGGACAAGGTTGCTAAGCTGACTGACGCCCAGGTAACTGAAATCGCTGAGAAAAAAATGAGCGACCTTAATGCCAACGATATCGAAGCGGCTAAGAAGATCATTGCTGGTCAAGCCAGATCAATGGGTATCGAAGTCGCCAAATAGACGTCTTAGGTATTAAATTAAGATTTAAGTTAAATAATTAAATGCTAGTGGGAGGCTAAAAGCCGCTTGAACCACAAAGGAGAAACCATGCCAAAGAAAGTTGACGAAAATAAAGCTACAGGGAAAGATGTAGCCGAAGCGAAAAAGACCAAAGAAGCTACCAAGCAAGAGCACGAAAAAGCCGGTAAAGAGGAAGAAACCACAGAAACTGCCGTCAAATCCACCGCCAAGGCTGGCAAGCGTAGCAAAAAGGCGGTCGAAGAAGAGGCCGAAAAAGCTGCTAAAGAGACCAAGAAGGCAGTGAAAACCGATAGGGACGAGCCCAAAAAGTCAAAACACGTTCAAAATCCAAAGCATGTCGCAAAAAACCGTAAAAATGCTTTAACGAAACTGGAGGCCGGCAAGCTTTACGGCTTGAACGAAGGCATTAAGCTACTGCGCGACATATCGACAGTCAAATTTGACGCTACCGCTGAACTACACATTCGCCTAAACATTGATCCGCGCCAGGCTGATCAAATGGTGCGAACAAGCGTGGTATTACCAGCTGGCAGCGGTAAAACTATCAAAGTAGCCGTCTTGGCGGGCGATAAGCAAGTCGAGGCCGCCAAAAAGGCCGGTGCTGATATCACTAATGCTGAAAATATACTATCTGACCTCAAAAAATCTAAATTTGATTTTGATGTTCTAGTGGCTACTCCCGATCAGATGGTAAACTTAGGTAAATTTGCTAAGGTACTTGGTCCGAAAGGCTTGATGCCATCACCTAAGTCGGGCACAGTGACGGCCGATCCAGCAGTAGCGGTTAAAGAGATTAAGGCTGGTCGAGCGGAACTGAAGAACGACGCCAATGGCATTGTCCATGCCGGCTTCGGCAAGCTGAGTTTTAGCGATGAGAATTTATTTGCTAACGCAGCTGCGGTTATTAACGGCGTAACGCGAACTAAACCTTCTGGTGTCAAAGGTACCTTCGTCAAGTCGATTACATTGGCTTCGACAATGAGCCCGGGTGTTCGCTTGGACGTTACTGCGGTCAACAGCGAAATCCGCTAAAATATTACTTTAAAATAGCCAAAAGCCCGCCCGAGATAATCATAACCGGCGGGGTTTTGGCTTGTGCTTTGTTGGCGTGCTAGATGGGGTACTTGATAGAAAATCCTCTACACTGTCATTAAAACTTGACGCGCGTACTATATTCGCTGGTATCGATTCTGCCAAATTCCACGGTTTGTCGATAAGGTATACACAGGGCACTTCACGAGCCAAAGCTAGTGCTACGTCATAAGTGTCTTCAAAAGCAGCCACGGGATTGATGTCTCGCGCCACTCTGGCCTTAAAGACATGACCACGTGATAGATTGGGCCTAGGGTGGACGTGATGGATAAAATCGGCGAAACCATGTTGATTGAGCCAAGCAAGAGTCGTATCGTATAGATTTTGTTTACGTGCTGAGACGATATGGATCGCGTAGTTATTTTGATGAAGTTTTTGCATCGCGCCCAGAGCATCGCTGTAGGGTAGGATTTGTGCTACCAGATCGGCATTATTTAAGAACTGCTTGACTAAAAGCGTGTATTCACTTGATTTGCCTTCACGAAAGCTGCGCGATATTTCTTCGCGTTTATAATGTCGTTTGGCGTTCGAGTTGACGTATTGCAAGATGTGAGTTTGTGTATCGGCCAATGTGTCATCAATGTCTATCAGCACGGTTTTGTTACTCATGTGATGTATTATAGCAGCTTGGCGGGGTGGTTTTTGCTTGTGCTTTATAATGTCTGACGCGAGTGATATGCTTCTTAATGATCTTGTCCGTACCAAGAAAGGAAGACAAGATGGCACGCAGGTGGCCGAAAAAGGGTTCTCCCCATCACTTTGATAGTCAGTTTGAAAGAATGGACAAAACACCTCAGCCTAGGTACTTAGAGCAGTGGCATGTTGGAACAAATAGTCCATCTGGTGTGATGGGGGATGTTGAGATCCGCCAGGCTCTTGAATCAGGGCAAATAGTGATCGATTCGTTCGATCCGGATTTACTCCAATCTTCGAGCTACGATGTCCGATTGGGTGGTAACTTCTACGTTGCTGAGCAAGTCGGCCATCGGGTCGACTTCTCGCCTTACGACGAAGAGCAAGTCCGCCAGTACTACAAAGGACCGCTCAAGGCCGTCACGGCTGGTGCGTGGTGCGAGGAGCACGGCCGAGCAATGTTTGCTGGCATCGGTGAAGATGAGCTAGTCATCGTCTTGCGGCCCGGCGAGTGCATCTTGGCTCACACGGTCGAATTTATTGGCGCGGCCTATGGCGCTACCACCATGATGAAGGCCCGCTCCAGCTTGGGGAGAATTAATATTTCTTCCTGTGACGATGCCGGCTGGGGCGATGTCGGCTACATCAACCGTTGGACGATGGAGATTCGCAATAAGAACCGCGACGTCTGGGTGCCGCTAGTGGTCGGTATGCCGATCGCGCAAATGGTGTTTTTCCATGTGGCCGAGTCGCGCCAAAGCTATGCCGATAGCGGGCATTATCAGTCGAGCGCAGACGTCGAAGCGCTGCGCGACACCTGGACACCCGAATCAATGCTGCCCAGGCTCTACAGTGAGAAAAACCGTCAGATTCGCCAACGTCTCAAGGGCTCAGATCTAGTCTGGTGATTGGTCAATCAGGCCGCGAAGGGGTCGCTTTCGTGGCCTTTTCGTATTTTAAGGTGTGAGGTGTGATATAATTTCTTTGACCTACTCGTGAGGCGGGTGTTTTCGTGTTTGAACTCACACGCAAACCTCAAGGCCGCCAGATTTTAATTTTTTACTCGAGCGCAATATATTTTAGTTTTAATTTTGGGCTAATGTGCTATATTTGAGGTGAGAGTTTGTGCTAATTGCAACAAGGGGCAAGTGTTTTATGCTAAATCCCAACCGCAATCATAGCGTTCATTTTGGTGAACTACGGACTTATTTTGCTCATCGACCACAGAAAAAATACCCCAAAGGCAGCATTATTTTTCATCAGGGGGATAAGTTTGACGGCATTTATTACGTGCTGTCTGGCTTCGTGCGTATTTACGACATCGATAATAGGGGCAATAAAAAGCTCTCCATGATTATGAGCCGTGACAATTTATTCCCCAACGCGCTCATTATTCAAGATAATATTATCAATGATTACTATTGGGAGGCGATGACTGAGACGGTATTGGCTCGTGTCGATCCTGCCGAGGTAAAAAATGACATTATAAACAATGAAAAGCTCCGCCGTGAGCTAACCATTTATAACATCAAGTCCTTGGGTATTTTGAATGGGCGAGTGAAGAGCCTACTTAGAACGTATGCCAATCAGCGCATACCGGCAGTCTTAAGCCACTTGGTCGAGTGTGCCGGCTACACCAATGAACGGGGCGAGGGTTGTCTGGAGGTGGTCGTGTCACATCAGGATATAGCAGCATTAGCTAATGTGGCCCGTGAAACTGCTAGTATCGAGCTCAAAAAACTCAGCAATAAGCACATCATCTGGTACCAAGGCAATAAAATGCTAATAGATTTAGCAGCTTTAGCCAAGCTCGAGTAGAGATTGTCTTGAAGTGAGGCGGGGTGGTTGACCAATTGGGCGATTTTTGGTAGAATAGCCAGATATTGCCAAAGAAAGTAGCTTCCGACTGTCGTTGGATTAATTTGCTGCCGAGGTAGAAAATATTTTTACTTATTTTCTTTGGTATGTACCAAAGATTTTTTAATTTTACGAGGTGAAAATGGCAAAAACACGTGCCCAGAAGGAAGCTGACGTAACTCGCTTAAGTGAGCTTTTGAGCAGCTCCAAGTTGGCGGTTATGACTGATTATCGAGGCCTTGATGTGGCAGGGATCAATCAGTTGCGCGCCAATCTGCGTGAGTCTGACATTGCTTATCTCGTTACCAAAAATACTCTTATGCGCTTGGCTCTCAAGCAGTCGCCGCAAAAAGATATCGATAACTCGGTTTTCGTTGGGCCAATGGCAGTTGCCTTTGGAGCTGATGAAGTTGAGGCGGCTAAGATTGTTTATGACTTCGCCAAGAAAAACGAGCAGCTCGAAATCATCGGTGCGATTACCGGTGATGGCAAGGCTTTGAGCAAGGCCGAGGTTGTGTCTCTAGCTAAGCTACCAAGTCGTGAGCAGCTAACGGCTCAATTAGTCGGCACATTGGCAGCGCCATTGTCGGGCTTAGTCAGAGTGTTGAATGGTAATGTGACGGGGTTGGTCTACGCTTTTAACGCAATCAAAAACAAAAAGACTGTTTAAAATCTCGAATTACTTCGTTGCAAATATCGATTCTCGCTCTCCGTATTACCACATACGGTTCGCTCCGAGTCTCATTTGCGCCTTGTACTTCAAAGATTTTAAATCAGTCTTTCAGGTGACGGACATTAGATAATAATAATTTTTTAAGGAGAATTAAAATGGCAGAAGAAACTGTAAAAAACGAAGAAACTAAAGAAGAAACCAAGAAAGAAGTTCCAGCTAACTTCAAAAAGCTAGTCGAGGAAATCGACAAGCTATCCGTACTTGAGCTCTCAGAGCTAGTTAAAGTGCTCGAAGATCACTATGGTGTCAGCGCGGCTGCGCCTGTTGCTGCTGTAGCGGCGGCTCCGGCCGGTGGTGAAGCAGCCGAGGCAGCCGAAGAGAAGGCTAACTACGATATCGTCTTGACTGCGGCCGGTGATAAAAAGATCGATGTCATCAAGGCTGTACGTGAGATATCAGGTCTTGGTTTAGCCGAAAGTAAAGCTGTGGTTGATGGTGCTCCAAAAACCGTTAAAGCCGGTGCTCCTAAGGCTGAAGCCGAGGAGGCAAAAGCCAAATTAGAAGCCGCTGGCGCTACAGTTGAGCTGCAATAAATCTTAGCCAACTATCAAAAACCATTAAAAACCCGCTTGGATCACAAGAGCGGGTTTTTAAGTACTTAAGTTTGGCTTTTCACTAGATTTAATGCTACACTATGGGCAAGATAAACAAACGGGAATAATGACAGATAAAACAGACAAAAACAAGGAGACTCTAGAGGCTTTAGCCAACCAATTGCACGCTGCCGAACAAAGCTTACAGCAAGTTCACAAGCTGATGCGTGAAATGGATCTAAAGCCAGAGGACTTGCCTTCACCCAGTAAAAGTAAAGCCGCCGTGCCTAGCGCGTCAGCGGCTGTTGCGGCTGTTGGTAAAATTATCGAAGGCCACTTCAACGGCCAGAATATGATCGGGCCGAATGATAAATCCTATCCAGTGCCAGCCAACTACGCTTCAAAGTCTAAGTTGGTCGAAGGGGATAAGCTCAAGCTGACTATCGCTGATGACGGTTCGTTTATTTACAAGCAGATTGAGCCGATAGAGCGTAAAAAGCTGATTGGTAAAATTATTCTCGAAGATGGTCAATATATGGTAGAGGCCGGCAGTAAAAAATACCACGTATTGTTTGCTAGCGTAACCTACTTCAAGGCCAGCCCTGGTGATGAAGTTACGGTCGTGATACCAGCTGCCGGCGAAGCCAATTGGGCTGCCATCGAAGCGATGATTGGTGCCGATTAGGCTTATTAGGCCAGCTAGGTTTTTACGCTAACTATGAGTTTTTTGCTAATAGCAGGAGTGCTAGTCGTATTGTGTTTTGGCTTGGCGGTCTTGCGCGGTGCGCCGTATTTGCCAACTTATGGTCGTGATGCTGAAAAATTACTCGATAAGTGCGAAATTAGTCCCAATTCGACATTGCTAGATCTTGGCAGTGGTGATGGCAAGGTGCTCATGGCAGCTGCTAAGCGGGGTATGCGCGCTGTCGGCTACGAAATCAACCCTCTGCTGTGGCTGATGTCAAAACTGCGCCTCATGCCATATCGCAAGCTTGTAAAAATACACCTGGGCGATATGTGGCAGGCAGATATTGGTAAGTCGGATGTAATTTTTGTTTTTTTACTAGACCGCTTGATGGGTGATTTAGAAGCAAAACTAGCTAAAGAGGCCAAGCCTGGCGCGGTTGTCATAAGTTATGTTTTTAAGCTGCCAAACAAAAAACCACACCAAAAAACCCGCAACGCTTATATCTATAAATTTTAATAATCAAGTAAATATTCTATAATTAACACGTAGGAGGTGTTTGTGATGGAAGTAAAACCACTTAAATACAAGCAGATCAAGGGCCTTAGTGAGCGCCAACTAGCCGAGCACCACGATGTGCTCTATGCAGGCTACGTCAAAAAGTACAATGAAATCTGCACTCTATTGGCCAAGGCCAGTAAGGACGAAGCTAACGCGACATACTCGGAGCTGCGTGAACTAGCCTTAGAAAAAGGCTTCGCGCTCAACGCTATCAAGCTGCACGAGTACTATTTCGACAACATGACTGATAAGCCAAAACCAATTGATGGGCCGATCAAGCAACTAATCGAACAGCGCTGGGGGAGTGTGGAGGCTTGGAACGAGGAATTCGCAGCTCTGGGGATCGCTGCCCGTGGTTGGGTAGTATTGAGCTGGGATCAAGACTTAGACCAACTCGACAATATTTTATGTGATGTGCACAACCAAGGCGGTATTTGGAATAGTGTACCAATCCTGGTGATGGACGTTTACGAGCACGCTTATTTTATCGATTATGGTGTCAAGCGCAAGGATTACATTGAGGCCTTCATGGCCGCCATCGATTGGGACAGTGTCAATGCACGCCTACCTCGGTGGGTGATAGATAAGTACACTAAATAAAGGAGATAATTATGTTAAAAATAGGACAAAAAGCACCGGAATTTAATAATCCGGCTTACCAAAAGGGCGTCAAGGGGGATTTCTCAGAAGTTAGCCTATCTGACTATAAAGGCAAATGGGTGGTGCTGTTCTTCTACCCGCGTGATTTTACCTTTGTTTGCCCCACCGAGATTGAAGGCTTTGCTCGTCATGAAGCAGAATTCAACAAAGTTGGTTGTGAGGTTGTAGCGGCTTCGACCGATAGTGTGCACTCGCACAAGGCTTGGTTCGAGCGAGATTTGAAAAATGTCGCTTACCCAATTTTGGCTGACACGACTCATGAGCTGGCTGGAGACTATGGTGTACTGAATGACTCTGACGGTACTGCTGAGCGTGGCACTTTCATCATTGACCCAGAAGGTAAGATGCGCTACATACTTGTGTCTGATGGCAATGTTGGGCGTAGCGTGACAGAGACGTTGCGGGTGGTTAAAGCGTTGCAAACCGGTGGACTCTGCCCGGTTGACTGGGAGCCTGGGCAGGCTAATCTAAAAGGTTAGTTTTTTTTAAAAACTAAGGCTTAGGTAGGGGTTAAAATACTTGAGCGAGCTTTAAATTTGCCAAAAGCATAACGTTTATAACATAATAGACAAAGACTATGAATCCGCAACAAAACAACCCTCAATACCAACCACCGGCCACACCGCCGCCGCAGTACCAATATCCGATGTCGCAGCCAGCACCAAGTATGCCTCCTGGTGGTGCACCAAAGACTGTTACGACTGAAGATAAACTTAAACGCAAGCAAATAATGTTTATCATCGCTGCGGTTACGGCTGGTGTGTTTTTCTTATCGACAGCCATTTTGACGCCTTTCGTGATCATCAATCAAGGTAAGCTTGACGCCAGCTATAAAAAAGGTGAGGAGAGCGGCAAGGTTGCTCAGCGCAATATTGACAACGAGGAGTACGCCAAAAAGCTGAATAGTGAATTCACGACCTACAAGGCCCGTGAAGAAGATGGCAGCTTTGAGATCAGCTATCCAAAGTATTGGAGTGTGTCGACCAATTCGGCAGGCATGGAGCAGCTTTTGGGTTATGCTCACCCGGACAAGGTAGACATGAAAACCGGCGTTTATGCGCTGCGGTTCACGCTACGCAAAGCGCGTATTGAGGAGACTAAAAAACTATACGAACAATCTCTTAAGAATAAGAAACAAGAGATGAAGATGGAGCCAGTAACAACTCCTGGTAATATCCAAGGTTATAAATACACCGGTTTCTTAGATCAAAAAGCACCCAACAAGGGCACGGCCATTATTATTCCAGTTCGGGACAAAACACTCGTTTTGCAGACCGATAAAAACGATGGCTATCTAGATATGTACAACAAAATTATCTCGTTAGTTAAGATATACCCTTAAAATTTTGCCCCAAAGCCTTGCAGAATATTGGCTTCATCAAAGCTCTTAAGCTTGATAGAGTGCTCCAAAAGCGATAGTTTAGAGAGAATGAGGGTGAGAGTAAGCAGCGTGAATATGGCCAGTCAAGTACAAGAGCTGGTTTTGCTATTGCTCCACCAGGCCAAGAGTCCTTTTGTGGCGGCTGATGGTTTTCTTGATATGGTTGATCTGGAGAAGTCCGATAACCAGGTTGTCAACCGTAAGCTGATCGATTACGCTCAAAGCAGTTCGAGACGAGGCTTGGTTATTTTAGACCTCATCGATAGACTGCTTGGGTTGACTGCTGACAGCCGCGCCATGGTGAAGGAGTTAGTCAGGCTTGACGTGGTTATAGATAAAGCATTTAAGAATAATTCTGCCTATCAGTTTAATCGTGTCTACAGATTGCCAATTGTTTTGGCCGATCGGCATAAGCTGGGTGATACCATCGAGCTGATGGCTCGCTTGGCCAGTCCAGCTGGCAAATCCACCCTGCCGGTGGAGATAAACTTTCGGATTCGTGATGAGTATGGTGTGCTTAAATTTAGCTCACCGACTCTCGCGGCAGCTCTCGCGATCATCAAGCCGGTTTATCAAAAAAATATCAACTTGACCGCTCAGGCTATGAATGGTCAAAGTGATATGATCGCGCTGGGCTATATTTTGCGCCATAATATCGAGCTGATGGGCGGCTACGTCAAAGTCGATGCCAAGCGCGGCCAGCCTTTAAGCTTATACATTCATTTGCCAATTTGCCGCCAACTCCAGATGTCGAAGTTGCTAGAAGGCACCAAAGTAGGATAGGCTAGTATCTAAGTGGAGGGTGTGTGGCAAGAAAAAGACTAGAAAACCAGACCAAGACTGTTTTATTGATCGAAGACGACGAAACACTTGCTCAGATGTATAAATTAAAATTCGAAACCGCCGGCTATCAGATAGTTATAGCTCATAATGGTCAGGAGGGGCTCGAGTTTCTCAAGGGTAAGCCGGTTGATGTTGTTGTATTGGATATTTTATTGCCGCGCTACAACGGCTTTCAGGTGATCAAGGAGATTCGTAAGAGCAAAACCATGGTAGAGATACCGGTTATCATACTGACCAACCTAATCGAGGCCGACGTGAACATGAGCGGCGAGCTGGCGACAAGCCTGGGGGTGGTTGATTATTTGGTTAAGTCGAAGGTAACGCCAGATGAGGTGGTAGCGCGTGTCAACGCTGCTGCGGCACGGAAGAAAACTGCCTAAATGAACAACTATAAAGTCACTGGGCTGGTTATTAAGCGGCACAACCTGGGTGAAGCCGATCGCATACTGACGGTTTTTTCGAAAGAACTGGGCAAGCTGCGGGTCGTTGCTAAAGGAGTGCGGCGGGGCAAGAGCAAGCTGGCTGGCCACCTCGAGCCTTTTATCGAAACAGAGGTACAGCTTGTCAAAGGGCGCAATCTGGACGTCGTGACAGGCGCTCGAGGGCAAAAATACTATCGACTCGATGGGGCATCGCTGGAAGTAGTTACGACAGCTTATTTGCTGCTGGAGGTAATTGATCGTTTGCTGGCAGAGGAGCAGGTCAATGAGGCCGTCTACGAACTGCTGCGCGAGTCGCTCAATGGCTTAGAAGCGGGGGTGGAGCACGATCTGGTGCGGCATTATTTCTTTGTGAAGTTTTTGGTTTTGACTGGGCATCAGCCGGATTTGCAGACGGGGGATGGAGAGGGTCCGTATTATCTCCATTTTGATAGCGGGTCGGTTAGGTCTAAGCTATCCGCCAGTCAGATGGGCCGGCCAGTTGAGCGCTCGATTATAAAGCTCTGGCGACTAATCTATAAATGCGATCTGGAGTTTCTTGGCAGAGTGAATGGGGCTAGCGAGCACCTGGCAGCAGCTCAGGAGCTGATCGAGTTATTTTACGAGTATCATTTGCATGTACGTTTTAAGTCTGAGCAGATCTTGCGCTGAGCTACGTTTCGTCCTTGTCAGGACTCATCAGAACCTATCTTGTCATTCCGGGCTTGATCCGGAATCTATATAGACTAATTTACTCTGTTCGCGTCGCTTCAACGACGAGAACCTCTCCCCCTTGTCATCCTGAACTCGTTTCAGGATCTCTTTCTTTTTTCCAAAAAGCTTATATAAAAAATTCTCCTCCTACTTTTGAATTACGGCCAAAAGTAGACAAAAGCCTTTTCGCGCCTCGGGCTCAAAACAAGAAA
>CAZGYV010000010.1:0-26036 GCA_964530725.1 uncultured Candidatus Saccharibacteria bacterium
CGAACTCAAGGCTCATGCTTTTGGTACTACCTTTTACGCTAAAAGGTAGTAAGAAAGAAGATATTTGGCCGTAATACAAAAGTAGGGAGAGGATTTTAGATCCTGAATCAAGTTCAGGATGACAGCCAGAGGTGACCCCGGGATGACAAGAGAAGAGTGCCTTGAGGTGACAGAGGAAAATCAAAAAGAGACTTACGCTTCGGCCAGCTCGCGCGCTTCAGTCAGCTTAGCCGAAAACAGTATCGAATCACCTGATTTGTCGGTCGTCACGCCGAAGAGCTGATCAGCGATCTTCATCGTTTCATGATTGTGAGTAATCACGATGACTTGAGTCTTCTTAGCCAGCTCGCGCAAAATGCGAGCAAATTTGAGCGAATTGGTGTCATCGAGAGCCGCGTCGACCTCATCCAATATCACGAACGGACTTGGGTTGACACTCAAAATAGCCGCTAGCAGAGCCACGGCCGCCAAAGCCCTTTCACCACCAGAAAGACTGGTCAATAGCTCAACTTTTTTGCCCGGCGGTGAGGCCTTAATCTCAATTCCGTACTGGCCTAAACTGTCTTTCTTGAGCTTAAGCGAAGCTCTGCCGCCGCCAAAAAGACTGATGAAATAATCATTGAATTTACGATTAATCTTAGTAAAAGCTTGCTCGAATTTCTCAGCGATCATCCCCTCGAGCCCGCGGATAATTTGCTCTAAATCAGCTGTCGCCCTCTCTAAATCAGCTTGTTGGTCAGTCAAAAACTGTAGACGCGACTGCTCGGCACCGGCCTGCTCGACCAAGCCTGGATCAAGCGTACCAAGCAAATCTATCTCCGCTTCAAGGCGCGCTATTTCATCCAAACTAGCTGGTCTAGCAGCAGTCAGCAAATGACCGAAAGCGAAATTACCACCAAACCAACTTTTCGCGCGGCCGATAAGCTCCGAGCGCTCGTGATCAGCCGCCTTCATCTCACTGATAGACAAATCGAGATTAGCCTGCAAACTAGCTTGCTTGTGGCTCAATTGCTCAGCCTCGCGCGACTGCTCTAGATTGGCCGTACTGCTAACCGTAGTCGCTTCATTATCCTGATAAATATCATCACGTAAGGCAGTAATTTCCGCGTCCAGCTGATCGACCTCTCCTTGCAACTGGTTAATACTACGGTGGCGAGCTTCAATTTCGACGGTTACCTCTTCATCCTCGCTGCCCGATTTGGATATTTCTTGCTGTCGATCGCGCAGCTGCTCAATCGCCGTCTCAGCGGCTCCCATATCCAGCTCGATGGAGCGTTGTTTTAGAATTTCATTGGTCAATTCTTCAGCCACATCCTCACGACGAGCCAAGACCTTGGTAATTAAGTTCTGCAAACGACCAATTTGAGCTGTCAATTCATCGGCTTTGTCATCGGCGGCCAGCCGCAAAAGGCGTGCTAATTTGTGCAATGTCAGATCAACTTGCTTAGGTGTTAGGCTAGGTTGGCGTTGATGCCGCGAAAGCATCTGTATCAACCCGAGGGCATGTTGTAAATATTCCTTTTTCTGACCTTTGTTGAGCTGATTCCGGACGCTATTAAGCTCAGATGTCAGACCCGCGATGCGATCGTCAAAAGACTTAATGCTGCTCTCAAGCCGCTCGACTGCCTGGCCAATCATGGCGTGCCGCCGCTTGTGAGAGCTAAGTGACTTCTCTTCAGCCGCCAACTGCCCTTGAAGTAATTTTATGTCCTGTTGCCTATCGGCCTGGCCGGCCGACGCTCCTTTGAGCACATTAAGCTCGGCTTGCGCCACGACCAATTGGTTAAACCGCGCGTCGCGATTATGCTCGACTTTTTTTAGCTGGCGCGTTAGACCTGCAAATTGCTTGCTGCGACTTAATTGAGTCTTTTTTGCCTCAGCTTGAGACGTGTGAATCTGCTCGAGCTTACTAGCAACAAGCTTGATGGCTTTGCTTAACTCAGCTTGCTGGTGTTTTTCTCGTGTCATCGCCTGATCCAGCCGCTGCATACCGCTAGAAATATAATTTTGTCGAGCCAGCTTAAGATCGGCCTCAAACTCCTCACGCTTATTGAGCAAAGCTGCCTGTTCGGACAATAGCTTGGCTTTTGGCTCCAGCTCCTTGATAATATCGCCTGTTCTTATTAAATCGAGCTTGGTTTTTTCGAGTTTTTTTAAACTTGCTTCGCGCCGTAGTTCAAATATTCTAATGCCACTGGCTTCGTCGAACAATAATTTGCGCTCGGCCGGCGCGGCCAGAATGAGATTATCAATCATGCCCTGGCCAATCACGCTATACGAATGCTGGCCAAAACCACTGCGTGCCAAAATATCCTCGATATCGATTAAGCGGACTTTGTTGCCATTGAGTAGATACTCGCTCTCACCGCTGCGATACAAACGCCGTGTAATCTCAACTTCGCGAAAGTCAAGCGGCATTTTTTCGTCGCTATTATCAAGCAGAAGACTAACTTCGGCCATACTAGCCCGAGGCTTCGAATCGGTACCATTGAATATCACCTCTTCATGCTTTTTTAGACGCAATAATTTCGCGCTCTGCTCGCCCAGTACCCAACGTACGGAGTCGGCAATGTTACTCTTGCCCGAACCATTAGGGCCCACCACCGCCACTACGCCGCGTTCAAATCTCAGCTTGGCACGGCCGGCAAACGACTTAAAGCCAGCAATTTCTTGCCTTTTTAAATACAAATTTCACTCCTCATTGGTATCATAATTGTACGTTTTCAGAAGAGCTTAAGCAATATTAACTAATCTTCACTTGGCCGATAAACAGAAACCCCACCCATGGAATAGGCGCAGTTTCTGCCCCATGGATGGGAAGTTGGTATTTTGTAGTTTCTAGGCCGCTAGCATGTGGCCTGGGATATGCCTAGCCAGCTCCTCGTCTGACATGGCCACCAGATCGGCCACGTAATTGCGACCAGCTTGAGCCAGAAAACCAGCGTGGGTCGTCTGGCTGCGGAAGACCGGCGCGCTCGGCTGCCCTGGCTTGGCTGCCGCCACGGCCTGGGACTCGATCACCCGGTGAGTGATGACGCCATCCGCCCGGCCAGCCAGGATGATGGTATCAGCTTCGAGCTTGCCCATGGTGTCAAGGCAGCCCTCGAGCTCCTCAGCGCTGTCGAGCAGAGTGTCGATCAGTACTGAGTATAGGTTGGTGGCACTCTGGCCATGCAAACTGCTGACAAATGGCCGAATTAGCTCGGCTTGCCAGCCAGCCAGCTCCCAAGGCGGCGGAATGATGACGTAGCCGTCGCTGATGAAGCCGCTGACTCGTTGCCAGCTATCAGCCACGTCCTCGCTCAGGATTCGCCCGCGGCGCAGATCACGCAGCCCGCGCTTGAGTGTCCCCGCCACTCTGGTCCATTCCGGTCCGCCGACGCCAGCGAGAATGTAGTAGCGGCTGATGTCATCGCCGTACTCTCCTGCCAACGCCTCGGCCATACCGCCGCCGTGCGAGTGACCCAGCACTCGCATCGGACCGGTCAGCCCGTAGGCTCGGCGTGCCAGATCGACCGCCTCGTAGACGATGCGGGCATTTTGCCGGTAAGAGCGGTATTCCATCGGCGGCAGGTCAGAAAAACCGTGCCCGGGCAGCGACACCATCATGGCATTGAGCCCGCGCTGGTAGACCGACCAGCCAAGCGTGCTATAGAGCATGGCCGACGTAATGAGGCCGCCCAAGTTGACATAGAGCGGCGCGGCCGGGTCGTCGTGCAAATGCAACAGGCATTCGACCGACAGCGCCCCGCTCGGACGCCAGACTTTGAATTCCTCCGACTTCCAAAGTTTCATCTGGTAACTATGCTCACCCCAGCCGTACGGCCGGTAGCGGTAAGCCTGCAGTAGATTACGCGGCGCGTTCACGCCCAGACGTACAAAACGTTGGATTTGCTCTTGAGCTGTGGACATTGCTATCACCCTTCTCTCTAGCATCCATGACAACGTGCAAGCAATGTTTCTTATTCTTATTTATACGCCCAAAGCAGCCTTTTGGCAATCAAATTAGCCGGCTTGGTACTTTTGCAGTGCCGCCGCCGCCGCGGCTTGTTGGGCCGACTGCTTGCTCGATCCCTCACCGCGGCCGAGTTCTTTTTTGGCCAAATAAACGCCTACTGTGAATATCTTATCGTGATCCGGCCCTGATTCATCCAGGACCTCATAGTGCGGCGTGACGCCCTCCCGCTCCTGGGCGACTTCCTGAAATTTACTCTTAGGATCGATGTAGCTCTGGCTTTTTAAGATCTGAGGCAGCTTGGAGATGATATGTTCTTGAATGAATTTGGCCGCCGCGTCATAGCCCTGATCGATATAAATCGCGCCGATGATCGCCTCGATCATGTTGGCCAGAAGCGCTTGGCGGCTGCGGCCGCCGGATTTGGCCTCGCCCCGGCTCATCAGCAGGAATTGACCCAGCTCGAGCTTTTCGGCCAGCTCGGCCAATGATTCTGTTTTAACCAAGGCACTGCGCCAGCTTGTCAGTTCACCCTCAGGATTGGGATGATTGCGATAAAGATAGTCCGTCACCACCAGCTCTAACACTGCATCACCTAGAAATTCCAGTCTTTCATTATGTTCCAAACCAAGCTTGGTGTGCTCATTGAGGTAACTGCGATGAATGAAAGCTTGCTTAATAAGATCGGCCTGGCCAAATTTAACGTCTATTATTTCTTCTATTTTTGCTTGATCAAACATTATTTTTTATTACCCAATTGGTTAATTTTACGTAAAGCCATCTCGAGCAACACCTTCGTGTCTTTGTATTCAATCAGCTCCAGTGCCTCTTCGCCCGCAAACCAAGCCACGTCAATAATGCCCTCGGAATTTTCGGCCACCACTTCTTCGTCAGGATCGGTCGCCTCCATCAGAAAAACGAAAGTGGTCATAAAGATTAATTTACCTTCGAGGCGGTAGAAAAAATGGATTTTGTCGAGTTTATCGAGAATTTTCAAAGATTTTAGACCGGTTTCCTCACCAATCTCACGCACGGCAGTCTGCTCAAGCGTTTCGCCTGACTCAACATGACCTTTGGGGATACTCCAACGGTCTTTGAGATCTTGAATTAGCAAAAACTCCAATTCATCGTTGGCTTTACGGCGAAAAACCAAGCCACCAGCCGTGTATTCGCGAATCGCTTTGCTGGTTTTATTGATCTTTTTTCTTTTGTTGCTGGTGGTTGTCTTCTTCTGGTACATAAAAATCACTTTGTCTGTAAATAGTGCCGAGCACGCCATTAATAAATTTACTAGAATTTTCGCCGCCGAAGGCCTTGGCCAGCTCAACGGCTTCATTGATCGCTACTTTTGGTGGTACGTCGCGCTTGATCACTAGCTCGTAAACTGCGATGCGCAAAATCGCTTTATCTATCTTCGCGATTTGCTCGATTGGCCACTCTGGTGCAGCCGGTACGATCAAGCCATCAATCTCATTTTCTTTCTCTTGTACACCCTGTACTAAGTCAGTTACGAAGTTAGAATCCTCAATCGTGTCACTATAGATGCCGATATTACGATGCAGAATAGTGTCAATTTCGTTACTCAACCCCTCCATCTTAAGACTGCGCCGAAAGTCATATTCATATAGACTTTGGAGCGCGACGATGCGGCCAAGGTGGCGATTAGAAGCCACAGGCTAACCCTTGCGGCTCTTTAAAAGGCCGAGGCTGGCTGCTTTGTGCAGGCGTCGTGGTACAGCTTGGCCAGATGATTTCTCAATCAAAAGCTGGGTTGAGCGCAAGCTGTCATGCGACCGTCGCTGACCTCGTGTCGAGGAGGTGGTACGTTTTTTAGGTACTGCCATTTGAATCCTTTCTTGTTTTATTATTTATGCCAGCACAATCTGGCGCACACAGACTTTTGACTGGAAGATTGAGCAGAATGGCTTCACGCACGATTGGCTGTAAATCAATCTCGTTATTGATAATCGGCCATTCCTCGTCACCTGGCTGATCAACGAAAGACGCCTCGAGATCAGCGTCTATGGACTGGTCAAATTCTTTCAAGCATCGATCGCAGACGCGTGCCACTTTGGCCTCAGCCTGTCCAATCGCTTGAAAAATCTTACCATCATCGGACAGATTATAGACTCTTGCTTCAACATTAGCCGGACTGGCCAGATCAATATCTTCCAAGCTGTCAAACTTAAAACTACAAGTTAAACTTGCGCCTTCGCCCTCCTGGGCTAATCTGAGAATGCTAATTGGCATACTTCATTGGATATTATAGCATTTTATAGAATGATTTTCAAGTGAGTAGTCTATTTCTTGGTGACGAAATTAACAAGACGATCTGGCACAACTATCACTTTGGCGATTTTGACTTGGCCAGCATAACCCTGGCGCTTGTTTTCTGCTATCGCCTGCTTTTCTGTCGCCTCGCGGCTAGCACCAGCTTCGATCAAAAACTCACCTTTGCGCTTGCCGTCGACTTGGATCACGATCGTGGCCAGCTCCTCGCGGGCTAGCTCTGGATCGTACTGCGGCCAGCCTTGCAAATGCACGCTCGCCGTCTGACCCAAACCTTCCCAAAGCTCCTCAGCTAGGTGCGGCGTTAGCGGTGCTAACATAAGGGCGATCATGAGGCGAAATTCAGCCCATAGCTGCTCACCGAGCTGTCCGGCCCGCACCGCTGGGCCAAGCGAATTGACTAGCTCCATCAGAGCGGCGATGGCGGTGTTGAATTTAATAGCCGCCAGATCATCACCGACTTTTTTAAGCGTTTTGTGCAGCAGTGCTGTTAGCTCAGTTTCTTTGACCGTATCGACTTGATCCTCTTTGTAATCCACCGCTACTAGATCCCAGGTCCGCTTGATGAAGCGGTAAGTGCCCTCAAAGCGGCTGGCGTCCCACGGCTTCTCGTCCTCGTAAGAGCCCATGAACATCAGATACAGCCGCACCGCATCAGCACCATATTTGGCGACATAATCATCCGGATCGACCACGTTGCCACGCGACTTACTCATCTTCAGCCCATCAGGCCCAAGAATTGTACCCTGATTGATTAGTTTCTTGAACGGCTCTTCGAAATCAAGCATTTTCTGATCATGCAAAAACATCGTGAAAAAGCGAGCGTAGAGCAAGTGCATAACAGCATGCTCAGCACCACCGATGTAGCGATCGACCGGCAGCCATGTTTTGACCGTTGCGGGATCAAACGGACCTTTGTCGTAGGCTGGATTCGGATAGCGCAAGAAGTACCAGCTCGAGTCGACGAAGGTGTCCATCGTATCGGTCTCGCGCCGAGCCTGGCCGCCGCATTTTGGACATTTGACACTGACAAAATCAGGGTGATCCAAGAGCGGCGAACGGCCAGACTTATCAAACTTCTGATCTAATGGTAACACGACCGGCAAGTCCCGGTCTGGCACTGGCACAGCGCCACACTCCTGGCAGTGGATGATCGGGATTGGCGCCCCCCAGTAGCGCTGACGGGAGATCAGCCAATCGCGCAGACGGTACTGAGTTCGTGGCTCGCCCTTGCCCTGACGCTCCAGCTCAGTCGTGATGGCCTTTTTGGCGTTAGCAGCCGTCATGCCGTCAAGCTTACCAGAATTCACAAGCTCTCCCTCGCCCATGTGAGCCGCGTTTTCAACATCACTACCAGATATAACCTGGCGAATTTGCAGCCCATATTTCTTAGCAAACTCGAAGTCGCGCTCGTCATGCGCTGGCACGGCCATGATCGCACCAGTGCCATACCCCATAAGTACGTAATCAGCTATCCAGATAGGAATCTGCTCGCCGCCGGCAGGATTGACGGCATAACGGCCAGTAAAAACGCCGGTTTTCTCGGTCTGCTCTTGACGGGCAACGTCGGTCTTGGCCCCGGCCGCTTCGACGTATTTTTGCACCTCAGCTCGTTTATCATCAGTTGTGATCACGTCCACCAACGGATGCTCCGGTGCTAGCACCATAAAAGTCGCACCAAAGAGTGTATCTGGACGAGTGGTAAAAACCTCCAATGTCGTGGATAAAATATCTTTGTAAAAACTATTATCCTTGAGCATGCTCCATGGATCGCGAAATTTTGTATCAGCGTACTTTTCAGCCAAATTATTAATCCGTTTGGCCGTATCAGTATCCAAAACTAGCCGTTCAATCTCGTCATTTTTATTTTTGAACAAGAATACAATCTCGCGGCCGACATACTCATTCCAATATCCAGGACTTAATTTTTTAATCAGCAGTTTTTCATAGTCAGGCAAAGCTGATCGGGGAATAACTAACAAGCGCGCTCCACCCTCCGTGTGACCTTGAATCTCTATGTCTAATTTCAACAAATCTGCGTCCGTGATCTTTTCAGCACCCATTAAAAAGCTATAAGCTCGATTAGTAGTGTCTATGGATATGCCATCAATCGCAAATTTAACGACTGCTCCTTCAGATCTGCCGATCCAATTGCGCTGCATCGTTTTGATTTTCTCCGGCCAATCAAGCGTATCCAAATTCTCCAGCAGGCGATCGGCGTAATCGGTGATTTTCAAATACCACTGCTTGAGGTTTTTGCGCTCGACGACGCTATCGCAGCGCTCGCACTTGCCAGCCACTACCTGTTCGTTAGCCAAAACAGTCTTGCAGCTCGGACACCAATTGACGAGGCCTTCTTTCTGGTAGGCTTTACCCTCTTTGAAAAACTGCAAAAATAGCCACTGTGTCCAGCGGTAATAGTCGGGTTTACTGGTGTCGAGTACCTTGCCCCAATCAAAAACCGTCCCCATCGATTTAATCTGCTCGGTCATATGGGCGATGTTGTCATCAGTCCATTGATCGGCTGGCCGGCCGCGTTTGATAGCGGCATTCTCGGCTGGCAGGCCAAAGCCGTCAAAGCCAATCGGACAAAGCACGTCATAGCCTTGCATGCGCGCAAATCTGGCCAGGGTGTCAGTCGGAGTAAACGGCGCCCAGTGGCCAATATGGAGATTGCCTGACGGATATGGGAACATGGTCAGGTTATAAAAAGGCTTTTTTGGCTTTTCGGGGGTTTTATAAAGCTGGGTTTGCTCCCAAATTTCCTGCCATTTGGACTCCATTTTATGCGGTTCAAACTTTTTCATATCAGATTGATTATAGCAGAAACTATCAGGAGGAGGGTATACCACTCTTACTTTCACTAAAGTAATCAAAATATCTTCTTACTACCTTTTAGCGTAAAAGGTAGTGCCAAAAGCATGAGCCTTAAGTTCGCTAAACAAGTGGCTGCTTAAATAAGTCAATTCTCGTTACTAAGCGAGAACTCTCCGCCGGCTGGCGGATCAAACAGCTCGCCTGGTTTAGCTCTAAAGAGCTAACCGTTCACAACAAGCTCATAATCCCGGCTTGTTGCTCCAGGCTCGGGAGAACTCCTCCTGTCATCCTGAACTCGTTTCAGGATCTATTGCGTCTATCTCCTGCGCCCTCGAAAAACAGAAAGTCAGAAGTAGATTTTAGTATGAATAAGAAATACAGCTTTGAACGACAAGTGAGTCTGTATTTCCATACTAAAATTATTGCAAGACACTTCTAGCTTTTGAGCCCGAGGCGCAAAGAGGCTTTTGCCTACTTTTGGGCTTTTCAAAAGTAGGAAGATAATTAGATAAGCTTTTTGGAAAAAGTTAATTAGTAGATCCTGAAACGAGTTCAGGATGACGGGGAGGAAAATCAAAAAGAGACTTGCGCTTCGACTAGCTCGCGTGCATTAGCAGAACCTCAGCCTACAGCGCGAAGGCGCGCTTTTTTTTACGTTTCCATGACACCGATTGGCGCACCAAGCACGCTCGTGGATCAAGCTTTTCATCGAGCAAAATACGCGTCGCTTCCTCAGTGTATACCTTATCCTGCGATCCCTTAATCAAAACAACATCACCTGGCTCGATGATTTTTTTGACATAATGGCCAGCCACATAAGGCGTGCGGAAATATTTTACCTTCCCTTTATCCAGGCCAGCATGTGTAGCCGCCGGTAGCAAATAACGCTCTGCCTCTTGACCGACTACCACCAGTAGATCAGCTACCTGGCCGGCTTTCTCACCCACTTGTGTATGCGCTTCGACACTGTAGTCGCCGAGCTCATTCATACTGCCCAATATCGCGATTTTGCGACCTTTGAACTGACTCAAAATACCTAGAGCAGCAATGGCCGCTCGCGGGCTTGAATTGTAGCTATCATCAATCAAGCGCGCACCTTTAACGCCAGCCAGCAGATTAACTCGGCCGATCAATGGCCCGATATTGGACAATTCCCGCGCTATTTCCGCAAAATTCATGCCTAGCTCCAGCCCCACACTGGCGGCCGCTAGCAAATTATACAAACCAACTTCTGCGATATGCCTAGTCACGATTACCTTCTTTTGCCCGCCGGCACACAACTCCGCCTTGAGATAACCATCTTGACTCCTCTTGATATGTTCGAACTGAACCGCGCCATGACCAATACCATAGCCAAGCGCGGTGCTACTCTTATTCGCCTCAAGCCGCAGCTCGTCAAAATCTGCGTTATAAATCACTTTGTCTGCTAAATTTGCCAAAACCCAACTGTCACGGGTGATTTTCGTCATATCACGCATCCTCGCCATGTGGACCGGTGCCACGCCGGTCAAAACTCCCAGCTGAGGCCGCAGCTTGCGCACGATCGGCTCCATCATAGCGCGTTCGTCATCAGCTACCTCGACCACCACCACTTCATAGGGATAGTTATCGCTTAATTTATCAACTTGACGCAATATTTCATTCCAGGCCTTAACGTCCCACAGGCGAGCTGGCACTTTTAAACCAAAAATACCCAGCGGCAAACCGATGTCGGTGTTATAGCTGTCTTCGCTATAATTTACCCGATACTTAACCGACAATAGTTGGCCAATAGCAACCTTAGCGGAGCTTTTACCGATACTACCGGTGACAGTTATTACTTTTATATCTTTCGACTCTAGTAATTTTGTGACCTTCTTATTTAAAGCCCGAGTGATAACTAATTTAGCAAATTTCTTCATTATTAATTATTGTATCATTTTTCGCGGAGGGTAAAACGCGAAAAGCTTCGAACCGACTCCTATTGAAGAAGGCTCGAAGCTTTGATAGTAGTCTCGGGGAGGGCTTAAGTTGGTTGTCGAGGCGGCCTAGCGCACCTTTAGAAAAATACGCTTGCGACAGAACCGTCCTAAGCCCTCCCTTATTGAGACCGCCTGCCGATCTCCACCCGTTAGAGAATGGCAGACACCAGTTTGAGATCACCCTGGCCGGCAACTTCCCCCCCTGGAGAAAGCAAAAGCCCGTTTGAGCTTTTGTCTCGATTATGGAGCAAACACCCGAGCGCATCTCGGCAGTCTGTTCCAGCGCGTTTCCAGGCGGCATTAGAGAGCAGCACCCAGAAAACGAAGCCATACTACAACAGGCGCCCGCTCTAGTCAATAATAATTATCACAAAACTTGCCTCACGACCTGAACTTGGCGTATTTATTTTAAGCCCCACTTTTTCAATAAATGCAGCTCGTATTTTTGGCCTAGCCAAAAACTGATCACTAGCAAGGCCAAGAATAGATAAAGCGGCCAGGCTAGCAGCAACGGTAAAACTTGATCATAAAAACGCGGTTCTTGGGTGATCGAAGGGATGACCTGCGAAGACACTACTACTGCTACCACTTCGATGGTGGCCTGAGCACCAGCCGCGTCAGTGACACGCACAATGATTTTGTAGTTTCCTGCCCTAGTGTACGCATGATTGACAGCAAGCAAACCGGCTTTTTCGACTGATATTAGCGCCGTGGCGCCATCACCCCAATCTACCAGCGCCGCATAGGGAACTTGGCCGCCAGAAATATCAAATGCCCAATTCACGCTCTCATTTGGTTTTACTGTCTTGTAGGCCTGGTTGGTCGTGACGACGAGCGGGTCGCGAGTTGCCGCAGCTTTAGCGGCCGAGCCGGGCTGAGCTGGCGTGATTGTCGCGGGAACTTGATACACCACTCTCACATCGGGCGAATCTGGCCCGGCTTGATTTTGAAAATCATAATTGCGCGCCTGCAGGATATTTTCGCCTTCAACCAAACTAATCTGCAAGCTAAAAGTACCATCAACCGCGCAAATCGTAGAACCGGCTAAGACGCCGTTTCTAGATACCTTCACCACCAGTCCAGCGCCGCAAGTACCGCTGACCGCGATCACGGCAGTGTTGAGGGTCGCGCCATCCGACGGGTTAGTAATAACGGCCGGGGTTGACGGCGGCACGCCATAGACGATGCCAGCGATATTAATACTGCCTGACTGATTCAAAGTTAGAGCAGCTACTCGATTGTAAGAAAAAAATGCTAAGAGTGTGCCGATAAACGCCAATAGTAAGCTCAAGCCAAAATAAGAGGTGTGATGGTGCGGCAGCAAACGGCCGCTATGCCGATGATGACTTAAACGCTTGCGCTTAGACAACTTTCTTTTCTTGGTGGCCATAACACATATTATAGCATTAGAGGTTTAGCGTTTTTTGGATTTGCCACTAGATTTACGCTTCGCTGACTTCGTGCTGGACTGAGCTTTAGCGATGACGCGAGCGTTGTAGCGGCGCAGGCCGGTGCGCAACACCAAGTAGAGAGCGACTAGCAGCAGAATGACCGCGCCGATCAGCTTCCAGGGAATCACCCAAAAAACCAACTGCCCAGTCAGGACTTGACCGGTGGTACCGTAAGCCAGATTGAGATCGGCCGTGTAGCGACCAAACAGCCACTTTTTATTCAGCTCTTGTTCGAAGCGGCGAATACTATCGGGCAAAACGTTCTTAGGCGGCTCGTTGACTTTCAAGCTGGCTGTGGTTTTACCAAACATATCTTTGACCACCGCCGTGCCGGTCGGCTTGACGTGAACATTGCCAGTGTTTTTAATCCGCTCGACTAGACTAAGCGGACCCTGTTCGAAAAAGCTGGCTTTCTGACCGTTTTGAGAAGCGAAAAACTCCTCGATCGCCGCCCCCTCTTTGACGTCACCCGAGACACGCACCAACACCAAAGTACCGATGCTGGCCGATAAAGCCACCGCATTATCATCACCAACTAGTTCCGGCGCGGCACCCGTAAAACGAATGACGCCATAATGCCCGCCCGGCTCGGCATCTTTGGGAATACTAATCTTGACTGCAATATTTTTTTCTTCTTGAGACTTAAGCGTATAATTTGGTATTTTGGATACCCAATTTTTCAAAGAAAAAGTCCCGTTTTGATTATCCTCGTCTTCCTCAAGTATAATCTTAGGATTTCCGGCCTCATCTTTCGCACCAAAATCATTTACCGAAGATCGAGAAACCAACGTATCAGATGTTACATTACGAAGCTTGATTTGCAAATCATAACTTTTGCCCGGATCGGCGTTTAGTTCTACTAAGACTGGTGATATCTGAAATCCTTGGCCATTATTTGAAGACTGAGCCAGTGAGCCAACCGGCTTAAGCGCAGCACCAAACAATGCAACGATAAACAAGGTAAAGCCACTATATACCAAACTTCTCTTCATTGTGTCCTATTATAACAGGTATTTAGAAAGTTGCCGTGCAGATATAGGTGTAAGTGCCGGTGTAAGTGCCAGCTGGAGTATCACCAGCAATATTGGCAATATACGACACTGTGTAACGACGAAATGATTCTGAAGATCCCTTGCTGGCTACCGGCGTACCAGTGGTAAAATGAAACCTATCTATATCGTCGTAAGATTCTACAGGTGCCCCAGAGCCAGACCCATCGGGTGCGCTGCCGACGTTTGGAGTTACATTGTCCACCAGATTTATTCCAAACTGTTCCGTGCCTACTTGCGATTGATCATCCACACCTGTCATGGCATTGATACCATTCCCCCCAGACATAGGAATAGACCCATTAATACTTATAGAATACCCAGTCGTAGCATTGGTGGAAACACCAATTTGAGATGTACCAGTACCTGTACTGCTAGTGGACAAAGTACCGAGATCGACTGTAGAATTGGCTGCCCCGGCACAGCTGGATGTAGTAATACCAGAGCTGCCTGTGCAGAAAGTCAACGTTTCATTGACTGATGCAGAGACTTGTATCTGATAGGCCGTACTAGCTGCTACAGTACCACTATCTAGCGCAGTAGTCCAAGACGAATCAGAGTATGCAGTCATACGAGCATAAAACGTAGTATTATTGGCTGATGGATTAGTCAGATTAGTTATCTGTATAGACACCGATCCCGGCGCACCGGTATTGGAGTTATTTGCTAGATCTATTCGCCCATTAGTGGTAAATGTGCCAGTCCACGAGCCACCCGAGCCAATGCCTGAAATCGTACCAACCGCCCCACTAGTACTTGAAAACCCCGATGGCACACCGGTACCCGAAGGAGTACAAGTGCCAGCAACTGTATCACAAATATCAATTCTTACTGATTTGATAGTAGTCGTCAGGTCTGGATCGAACGCAAACGTATAGCCAACACCAGTGGCACCACTGGCAGAACTAGTTAGGGTTAGGCTACGTGTAGTCATGCCAGCTTTTGCCGCTTGAGGTAGCAAAACACTCGATATTAGCATGACGCTAACAATTAATTTGACTAAGCTTTGTTTTATTGTCAGTTTTGGCTGAGTAGACATCAGTTTTATAAGAAATTATACTTAAAAATATAGCATAACTATTTTATCTAAACAAGTTACCCGCCTAATGATGATCAAAAAATTAATTGCGCTCAATACCCTATTTATTGCATTGCTCCCGGCAGTTGTTCATGCCCAGCCATTCGGCACAGGCAAATACAACGAAAACGTGCCCTACGGCTCGGAAACTTCGATCACCATATCGACCAGCGGCGATATCACTATTCCAATTACCCCAACCGAAGCAGGCACGCTTGGCACTGGCAATAGCACTGTCACCGTCACCAGTACCGACGTGGTGGGTTACAAACTCTACATCCGTGCTGCCGGCGCTAGCACCAACATGGTCAACGGTCCCGATACCCTGCCTGCCAGTGCCAATGGCTCGCCTGCCGCTCTGGCCGTCAACACCTGGGGCTACAATACTGATGGCTCGGCTAATTTTGTCGGTATCGCCCTGACTGACACGCTGATCAAAAACACCACCGGACCGTTTAGCTCGGGAGATAATACTACCGTCACGTACGGAGTTAAAATCGACAATGCCAAGCCGGCCGGCAACTACGTCACCACCATCCTCTACACGGCCGCGCCTAAGACCGATTAGCTCTTGTGACAACGTTGGCGAAATTTTCTCATCACGAAGTGCGAGATCACGATGAAGAGCAGTATTCCCAGCGCGTAAATATAGAGTGGCGGCAGATACAGAACCCAAGATGAATATTTAGCGCTTTTGCCATCGGGAAAGCCAATTTTGGTTTCCAGCCGATACAGCCCGGGCCAATCTGGTGCTTCGTTGTCGATCGTAAATAATCTGGTGGTACCGGGCATCAAGAGACCCTCTATACGCGCTTTAGAAACTTCGCTGCCAAATAGATTTCTCAAAGTCACACCGCCATCGATCCGGTAATGTGTATTGCTGCTATTTTTGGCCCGGACTTCACTTTTGATAGGCGATCGCAGTTGCCAAAAAGCACTTTTGACCGTCTCAATGCTACCGCCGCGCGTAATCTGCCCCGCAATCTCAAAATACAGCAAATGTGCCACTCGCTTGATCTGCAATACATCATCGCCAGACGTAGCCAATGGTTTAGTCTGCGCAAAAATTGCCGCATAATGGCCGCCCGGCTCGGCACCAATTGGTACTTTGATCTGATAATTTATAGAAGCCTCTTTTTTAGGCTCTAGCCTGTAGTTGGCTTGGTCAAAATTTATCCAATTCTCGGCTGCCAATTTATTATCGGCACGATAAAATTCTTGGTCGTAGTGCTCGTTCTTGACTGCGAATGTTTGCGCGTAAACCTCAACCTCGATCAGCTTTTCGCCAGAATTTTTAATCTTTATTGAGCTACCCACCTGCTGGCCGGGCGTGAACTTAAACTCACCCTTAAGCGGTGATACAGTCAGACTTTCTTGAGCCGCCTGAGCAACGGCAGGCTGGAAGATTAGACCCAATGCCACCACAACTCCCAAAAGCAAGAGAAGTGCTCTTTTCATCTTATAAATTGGCGCCCATGTTCGGCGCGTTCATCAGCTGGGTGTGAATGATGAGCCGAACACCAGCGATATCCATCGTCGCGGCCGAGCCAACGTGAGCTTGGCCATCATAGTTTGTATTATTGGCCGGTATAATAGCTGATGAACGTACCCTAGCCTTGGTCGATGAAGTTGTTGATATGGTCACCAGATCAGTCGATCCATCATTGAGATCAAGATAGCCAGTGCTGGCCGAAGTAGCTATGGTTGCCTCAAAATAAACGTTATTAACTGCCACAATCCACTCATTGCTATTGTAGTTCCACACAATATTATTGCCCATATTAGTGCCGCCGCTGCCCGTTGATGTATCGGTAAACTGTCTGGGGCTGAGTACAAAATGTGTCTCGGTTTTTGTAAATCCGGTCTGCTGAACGATTAATCTAACATCAGAGACCTGACAAGTGCCGCCGCCATTGTTCGTTCTTAATCTAGCATGATAAGTAGTGCCATCGACAAGAGTGATAGCACTAGAACGAGCTCTATTAGCGGTCGTTCCCGACACCGACACGGTGCTGCCAGTCACAAGCGTATTGCTGTCATCGGCCAGCCAGGCATAGGACGTAAAAAACGCGGAAGTATTTCTCAATGTGGCCTCAAAATACACATTGACCGCCCCATCGAACTTCTTGGCATCCCAATAGAAATAATGGAGGTACGCATGATTAGTGCCAGAAGTATTAGTGGTGCTAGACACTTGCCCACCCAGTGATATTTGCGACTCAGTTTTAGTAATAGCACCAGTTTGTTCGACCACTAGCCGGGCGGCATAGACCGTCGCCGTAGCAGCTGCATTAGCTACTTTGAGTCTTAAGTAATAATTAGTATTGTCGGTTAAGTTAGCTTTAAAATTACTGCTGCGTAACCATGTAGACGTAGTTGAGGTGGTCGATATATCAGAACCAGTCACCGCCGCACCGCCAGTAGTGTAGAGCATTGCATAGGTAGCATACGAGGCATTGCTGGTCTTGAGCATAACCTCCATATAAACCTTGACTGTGCCGGTATAAGCATCATTATCCCAATAGACGTGCGGCAAAGCCGTATGTGCGATTACATAAGTCGTACTGGTAGTTGTGCCGGACGTCTCGTTGAAAATTGGGATGTATTTAATGATTTTACCCATGGAGAGGCTCTCCTAGGAGAAGTCCATATTAGCCACACCGTAATAATTGGTGCCATCGTAATAAAAGCTGACGACATCGGTTTTACTGGCTCCAGAATGCACCGGCTTAGTACCGCCCGGCCATTTGACTGCTGCTGGCCAAGTCGGTACCCGGCTGCCGGTGCCGTCTTGGATCTTCTTGAGTAGCAGATTGCACGGCCCAGCTGGGGCGGTAAAAGTAAAAGTACAGTCCCCGGTCATGGTGATTTTTTGCTTATGGCCATTGGCTGCCCAGTCGACCGTCTTGCTAGTGCCAGAGTTGCCATTATCGTACTCGGTAAAGTAAATGTTTTTGCTAGTAGCGCTGACGTGGCTTTGCGGGGCAATTACACCACTGCCCTTTCCGGCCAGCTTGAGGTCGATATTGGTATCGCCACCGGTAGCGGATAGTTGCGGAGCCGTGGTGGTGGCCGCATTGGTGATGGTTAGCTCATTGACAGCGCTGGCTGTTTGGGCGAATTTTAGATATTCGTTGCCATTGCCATCATTGATGGAGCCGGCATCGGCAATTTTTGGCGTGGTGAGAGTTTTATTAGATAACGTCTCTGTACCGGCTAGCGTGGCAATCGTGGCATCGTAATCCGGCACAGTAAGCGTGCGAGTGGTGGCCGTGGTAATAGCGCTAACCTCAAAGGCCAGCTTCTTGGTAGTATCGCCGTTGTCCTTGATGCGAAAAACATTATCGACGTACTCATTGCCACCCGATGGTGCTGCCCAGCTCGGCAAGCCGCCCGAAACGGTTAACACATCACTGGCCGAACCGATGCCAAGCCGGACGATATTGCCGCTGGCATCGCGATAAAAAACATCACCGGTGGCGGCTGAACCGTCATCGTAATACATGACACGGCGGCGATTACCTGAGCCGGAGGTCTGAGTGTAAAACAGCACACCAGACGAATTTATCTCCAGCGTGCCGGCTGCCGGCGTGGTCAAAAGCGCGGCGCTCGTGGTCGTAAAAGTTATTGGCGCAACAGAGGTCGAGCCAGCCCTGATAGTAACACCCTTGTGCATGCCATTATCGGCATGAGTATTGCCGTCGTTGGTATCGTAATGCTCCTTGAGCAGCCAGTTGTTTAAAACTGTCCCCCAAGCCCCATCATCACCGCCGACAACTGGTAATCGTTCCGCCATCGATTGCTACACGCCCCTCACTTAATAACAACTACCGCACTTCTGGTAAGAAATTCCAAAACTGCTTATGTCTTATTTTAAATCAGATTAGGCTCGAATTAAAGCTGTTAATTGTCTGAACTTGACCGCTCACTCATCAGCCCATCCAGATCATCTGATTTTGCCACCACCTCAAGCTTGGCTTGACGAGCAGCCACATCCGAGCGAGCCGCCAAAATCACCTCTCGGATGTAGTTTTTAAGCAAGCTCTCTCGATCGGCGAAGCCAACACTACGTGCTACAGACAGCAGCTCACTGGCTACTTCCACAGACACTTGGACGGTAATTTTTTCGTTTTGGCTCATCGAATGGTTATCCTGATTTACTCCATAACAATGCTAAATACCATAAGGCGATTGGCCGTAGCCAGTCTTTTGGCTTTTTTGCGCCGGCGGCTTAGTTTTCTTACCTTTTGGCTCGGCGATGTTCTTGATAATCGCCGCTATACCGCTCACAGCAACAGCCGCCGCGCCAACATGCACCAAAAAATCTTTGCGACTCATTTTTTTATTCAACAATTTATTTAGTGGCTCGACATCCATAGTAATACTATATTAACATTTTTAATTTTATCAGCCAGCACTTATATCAATCAGAGAATTTTAGTCGGCGTACATCCATGTTACGGATCGGCAGATTGGAATTATGGAAAATAGCGCTTGATGGCTGTTTGCGGCCAGCCTGCTCGTTGATCGTTTTCAAATCCAACACTCCAGGCTGCTTGACGAAAGCCGGCCTAACAGGCGCTGCAATCGGACTGCTGTGTTCCAACAGCGCAGTGACAGCTAGGTCGTTATTTTTAGTAACCTGCTTGGGCACTGGTGCGAATTTAACCTTGCGCAATCTATTATCAATCAACACGCAGATACATGCCACCTGATAGAGCACTATTATCGGCAAAGCCATAATCAACTGATTTAATGGATCGGGCGTCGGCGTCAAAATAGCCGCCGCAATAAAGCTCATTACGATTAACGGCCGCTCCATTTTCATTAGTTTACCGCCTGACATTGGCGTGATGCGATTAATAAACAATAGGATAAGCGGCAACTGGAAGATAAAAGCGAAGCTGGCCAAGTATGCCATCACAAAGGACAGATATTTATCAGCCGATATAAGCGCCGTGACTTGTTCGGTATTAATTTCGAGCAAGAACTTCAAAGCCGCCGGCATACTGATAAAGTATGCGAAAGCGACGCCAGCCGCGGCCAGCAAGAAAGATATAAAGACAAATTTTAGTACCAACTTAGTAGAGATTTTTTGGCTAACCGGCCTGACAAATTGCAGTATCTGGTGCACTATCACCGGAGCCGCGAAAACAACGCCAGCAAAGAGCGATATTTGCAATATAAAACCAAGTCCGCCAGTCGGATCGCTATAATAGAGTTGCTGTCCCAGAGGACGCTGCAGTATTCGAGTAAGCTGACCCTGATAAGCCCAGCCCAAACCCATGCCAGCACCCAAAAAAATTACAATATAAAACAGCCTGCGCCTTAGCTCAACCAGGTGATCACGAAACGACAAATATTGAGTTGTTTGTGTTTTTGTTTTAGTCATTTATTTTTTAAAAAATACTATTTTTTCTTGCTGGCAGTCTTCTTTTTGGTGGTTTTTTTAGGCTCTTCGTCGGCAAGACCTTTTTTGACTTCTTTGCCGAACTGACCGATACTGCGTCCAAGCTCTGGCAATTTAGCTGCCCCAAAAAGAAGTAATAAGATAAGAACTATAAGCAATAATTCTGATATCCCAATTCCAAATAAATCCATTCGGCTTCCCTTTTATTTATCTCTATAAATAGAATACCATAACCTCAATAGTACGCAAGTAAAAATACTCCGGGGGTTACAAAGTGGAAAAGCCCCGATTTTACTCGGGGCTTTTAGCGGAATTGATCGCCCTAGGGCTCGATGGGCTTGGGCTTGATAGCCAGCGCATAGGTGTCGCCAGCCAAGAATTTCAAGCTGAAGCCGTTTTGGACGAACTGCTTAGCGCCGCTGGCGGCCGTTCTGATTTGACCGCGGCGAACCCGAGCGTAGAAATCCCGGCGCGGGCCGGGGTTGTCGCCACTGATGACGATGCTAGCGCCCAGCAGCTTCAACGTTTCAGCTAGCAGTAGCCGGGGATAGGGCCGCACGTGGTCAGCGTCGAGCCAAAAGGTCTCGCGTGCCACCCGCGGGTTATCGAAGTTGGGCGTTACCACTAACAACCGGCCACCCGGCTCGAGCATATCCCAAGCCAAACGCAGCAGCTCGAGGCCCTGCTCGGCTGGAAAATGCTCGACCAAGTGCAGCATCGCCACGCCGTCCATGGTGGGGTCGGAATGCTGTCGACAGTATTCAAAGACGTCGGCCTGCTTGACCTGCAGACCAGCCTCACGGCAAACCGTGATCGCCTCAGCGTCACGATCGACCCCTATCGCCCAGATGCCGCGCGCTTCGAGCTGTTGCAGCAGGCGACCGGGGCCGCAGGCCAGATCAATCACGTTTTGGCAGCCCTCGAGAAGGTCAACGAACAACTCGTAGTGAATGTCTAGTTCGCTGCCTGAGAAAGCGTACGGGTCGTAGACGTCGTTTCTTTGCACGTCACTCCTAATCTATATAGAGTCCGTAACCTTTCTATTATACCATATTTTATGGTCTCGTGCAATAATCTAGCTTACAATCTTCTCTGGTGTCTCTTGGCGCGTACCGCCATCACTGCCAGCGCCAATAGCACCAAGCCCGCTCCACCGATGGCAATCAGCGGCAGGTTAATTGATCTGGCCTTCGCGGGTGAATTTCGGCGCTCCGGCTGCTCGTCCGTGCTCTTGTCGGCGCTCGTATTGGTGGCCAGTTTTTTGTAGATTATCGTCGCCTGGCCGCCACTGATAGATGCCAGCGTAGCGCTCAGATCAGGTTTGTTATCTTTATCAGGATCGAGCTCGACCGTCTGGCCGAGCTTAATCGTCACGTACTGCGGCTCAGACTCGATCAAAAGCACCACCCGATCGCTGTGAACTTCGCTCAGCGTGATCCGGTGCAGCTGATTATCGACCCACACCCGAACGAATTCTTTAACCTGCAAATTGACATTAAAGCCATCCTGGCTCTCGTACTGGGTGATGTCGTTGAGGACGATTTCTTCTGTTAATACAGGCTCATCATCTGCCAATGGACTGCTCACGATCGGCCCCTCGACGACCGAAGAAATTACCTCCTGGGCTGGCTCTGGGTCTGACTCTGGTTCTGGTTCGGGTTCTGGCTCTGGTTCCGGCTGACTGTCTTCAACGAACGTAATGCTGTCGGCGTAATCCGAGGACGTGTTGCCAGTCGAATCTTTGTATTTTACATAGACGACCTTGGCACCGGCACCGCTAGTCAGTGTCCACGATTTTGATGTGCCGTAGGACTCCCAAGCCGCGCCCGAAAAACCAGAATCGTTTGATACCATCATTTGTAAGCTGCCGGATAAGTCAAAGTCATCAGTAGAAGATAAAGTAAGAGTTACGTTGGTTGCAGTGGTGGTAGCCGCGCCGCTGTTAATCGAGATCGTGCCAGTCGGCGCGGTGTTATCGGCAACTGTAATGGTGTCGTTGTAGGAGCTGGATTCATTGCTCGATGAATCTTTGTATTTTACATAGACCGTTTTGGCACCGGTGCCAGAGCTTAACGTCCAGGCTTTACTAGTATTGTAGGCTTCCCACGATGCGCCCGAGAATCCCGCGTCATTGCTTATCATCATCTGCAGACTACCGGCAGAATCCAAGTCATCAGTGGCCGATAGGCTCAGCGTGGCACTTAGGCTGTTAGTGGTGGCGTTGCCGGAGTTTATGCTAATCGAGCCGGTTGGGGCGGTATTATCAGCTAGCGTAATAGTGTCACTATACCCGCTCGATGTATTGCCTGTCCCGTCCTTGTATCGGACGTAGACTGTCTTGGTGCCAACACCACTGGTGAGTGTCCAGGCTTTGGAAGTGTTATAAGCTTCCCAAGATGCGCCAGCAAAGCCGGAATCATTGGAGACTTGCATTTGCAAGCTGCCAGATGGGTCAATATCGTCGGTGGCCGAAAGCGTTAATGTCACGCTAGTGGTGTTGGTACTGCCGGCTCCGCCGTTGATGGAAATTGTACCCGTCGGGGCGGTGATGTCAGAGAGCAGTGTGGTGGCCTGGCCGCTGACGTTTTCGACCGGCAGATTATAGGCGCTGCTGTCAGTGATTACAGTCTGGCCATAGCAATCTCGATATTCGCAGATCGAAACGGTAATGGTACCAGTAGCGGCCGAGGCGAGCGATACCTTGAGCGTGTTATTGGCCGTGCGGGTGACACTTGAGATGGTGGCCTGCACACCGTTGTCGTAAACTCTGATTCCCTCCGCTCCGCTAGCCGGCAAGATTGGCAGGCTGGCCTCGGTGAATGTCAGATAAACGTCGGTTTTAGCCGCATTGTACTGCGCCGTTGTCAGCTGCGGGCCACGGGCGTCAGTGGCAGCGTAATATTCATCACGCAAAGCCAGCCACAAGCGGTCGGCTAGAGTTTGTAAGCTGGCATTGTCTTCAAAGTGCACTCCATCACCCATGGGGCTAGTCTTGTCGATATCATAAAACACCGCACCAGGAATCATATTGGCATTCTCGCTCCAAACTTCTTTGATAACTTCGCGGACATTATCAAAACCATCTACAGTATCACAGGCATATTGCACCGGATCGCAGTCACCTGGTAGCGAAAACATCGTCTTAACACCAAAGTTAGTCATGATATTGTCAACAAAAGTGTTGAGCTGAGTCTTGTAATTTGCTCTCTGGCCATCTGATATAATGTTGAAATCATTAATCCCTTCATGGAATATCACGCCCTTAACGACTCCATATTGAGTACCACCACCTGCATTAAAAATCTTAGTCCACATATCGCCATACAGATTAGAGCTAGCACTAGGGCTAAGATCATAACGCCGCCAGTTGGCAGTATTGTTCAGGGTTGGCGCGGCGCCAGATACAGTCGACGCCCAACGAGCAGCTGGTATAAAAGCTACTGGCACGTTTTGATCGGCCATAATCTTGGTGGCTAAAAGCGGCCAAATGGAGCCCTTATTGGTGCTTCCGTCTGTCACCGCGCTATCGTAGCTAGCCCTAAAAATATTTTGACCGGTTGAGCTGTCGGTTGGATCGTCCAGCTCCGCCCAAGAGTCGTTGTTCTTGAACATTGCTGCTTTGAGGGTGGCGTGCGAGTATGTTTGTAGATTTGCCCCATCTCCCGAGGCATTGCTGTCCCCGGCAATCACATATATATCACCGACGCCAATATAGCTTTTGCTAGCCGTAATAGTGGTAGCATTACTAAAACGTACCTCCAGCGTACCCTGACCACCGGTTTGATTGGACAGAGTCGCCGAATAAGTGCCGCCGCTCGGCGAGGCGTCGATCGTCGTCCAGCTACCACCGTTCCAGCGAGCCTCGATAGCGGTTGGCGAAGTGGTGTAAGTGCCATTTAGAGTGATATTAGCTTGGTTCGATCCGTTGCGCTGAAAGACTTTGTAGGTTGCCGGATTTGTGATGGAAATAGTGCCGGCTGGCGAGGTGGTAATCTCCGGCACTACCGAGTAAGTGTCGAGCACGTTACCATCTGCCTTGACGGCCCTAAAGCAGTACGTCGTGTCGTTGGGCGCCGAATTATCCACCAAGGCAAAATCCCATAATCCATCGTTGCCATTAGTAATAGTAGCGGTATTATTGGCAAAATTATTAGCCTCATTGTAAGTCTGAGCGTTATTAGTGTGTCCGCTGTGAGTCGGGTCATTGGCATTGGTAGTTAGATTTGTTTTATCAGCTACTCCAGCGTTGTCGTAATACCTGATCGCGCCTGATGACGGCGACACATCGGCATAAGTTTCGCCCGTGAAGCTGGTATCACATTGATTATCGACCCCGCGTGGCGCCACCTGGAGCTTAAAGCCCTGGGTATTGATATCCAGATCGCTGGTGCTAATATGCATATTCATGCGCAGGCGAAAAGCCGTCCCCTGCTGCGGCACTACGGCCGTGGTATTGGTCGCCGCCAAGGCCGAGCCGACATCAGTCGAGTCGGTATTGCTAAATAGCCGGTAAGCCGATTGATTAAAAGTCGAGGTGACGCCTGCGCCGCCATAGCGGCTTTTGAGAGCGAAGTAGTGGTAATACCAGGTATTGGAATTAACATAGGCGCTGTTATCTACCCGGAAGCCATTAGTAGTCGAGGTATTGATCATATTAGTGCCGTAATTACCCAAGAAAATCTGCCCGACGTTGTTTCCATCCTGGTGGATGAAGTGATTAGCCGCCACTTGAGTTCCGCCCAGTCTAGTCCAAACATAGTCCGGCCTAAAGGCATCTGCCATAGTTATATCGTGATCATTATTGCCATTGCCCTGATAAGAACCATTAGTGATCGAGCCAGTCAAGTTTTTGAATGCCACCCAGTAATAGGTCGAGCCGGTGGCATTGACATTGGCATGGTTACCTACCTGAAAATTCCCAAGACTAGGGCTGAGGTTTTGAATCCAATTAGAACTATCAGCCATGCTAATAAATGAAGATGCCAAGTCGCCAGAGTGAGTACTCGAGCGCCAAATCGGCACGCTAGCGCCGCCGGTGCGAACAACCACCATTACATTCGGATTCCAGGCAGCTCCGCCCATGGATATATTGCGATCATCTTGTGTGGTGTCGCCAGCATAACTACCAACCGCGAAATTATCATCATAATTCCCGCTAGCAGCCGTAACGACGGTATAGCCATAGCGTCGACCGTTCACATTGAGAGTCGAGCCGACATTAAACGTGCCAGTGCCGATCGAAGTCACGCAAGTCGAGCAAAGCGAAGAACCACCATCGCCCATGTTCTTAGTGCCCGACATACCCTGGATACGAATATAGCTTGCCCCAGCCGTCCCCGATCCAGAAGCCGGTGCTTCTTGCACCATCACCATCTGCGGCGTGCCAAAACCAGCTGTATCGAGCACCACCGGCTGACTGGCATTACCATCGCCATCGTAGTAACCAACTTCGATATTCGGCAGCGAGCTAGCCTTGGCTGGTTTGATCATAAAAATACCGGCCATTACCGCAAATGCAATAACTGCAGCTAGCGCAATATTATAAATTTTGCGTCTTCTCACCCTCATGCTTAAGAAGTATTATACCTGTCTATATCTGATGTTTCAACAGAATAACCTCTTACAAATACGTCAAAAATCACCCGGTAGTGTATAATTAAGCTATGATTACAAAGAAAAAAGCGGATAATTTTTTTAAACGCGAAATAGAAAGTGCCGAGATTGAAACCAGCGCTCACTATACCTATCGCGATGGATTCCGCTTGGGGTTTGGATTTTTTATTGGAATTTTGGCGGCCGGACTAATACTTTTCACACTAACTTGGCTGGCAACTTCTCTTATCAAGCTATTCTAGATTGAAATTAGGCTTCCAATCTGCTAGGATTGTTCTGTTTGCTGCTAGCAAGTAATGTGTACTTTGTGAAAAACAACAAATCAAGCAATTCGACGAGAGCACCTACCAATTAAGAATACGAGTGTCAGACTGCTGTTTGTAAAACCAATTTGACAAGCCAAGCATAGCTGC
>CAZGYV010000011.1:0-25932 GCA_964530725.1 uncultured Candidatus Saccharibacteria bacterium
GCTACTGCCCCACGACAGCGCAAAGCCACCACCTTGGGTCGCGGAATAGAAAGCACCCCAATCTCCGCCCAAGAGGTTATTTAAGCCGAAACCCAGAACATTCGAAATATCAATCGCAATAGCACAAATCATAAAGGAAAATTGCAACAATACACCCGCCATTACAATGCGCGGCAGCATTTTTTTAATCGTATACGCCTGTATGCCGAGGGAGAGCGAATTGGCAAAAATAACAATTATGAAAGCCAAAATAAAAACTCCGGTCGCAACGTAGCGGGTTTTGTTCCATATCTCATAAATCGGCGCGTCGGTGCTAGCGACTGGCAGGCCAAGCAAATCATTGATCATCTCCTCGCCCGCACCAATGGCGTCTGAGAGCACATTGGCCATCCCGCAGACCAACCATGTCAAACCACCCTTGCTCTTACAGCGGATACTAGTGGAGACTCCATTGGCATCTTTGGGTGGATCATCGGTCAGAGTCACTAAAGCACTGACATAGGGGTCTGATTGAGCAATATTTACAGCGGTTACACCCCCTGGGTCCATTTTTGCACAACCTTTTTTTTGAGCATCCGATGGATTTGAAACATCACTGCTAGATCTCAGCTGAGGAAAGCAGAGATAATAACTGCTATTATTTTCAATATCCGCCTTAATAGTAACTGCGTCTGAAGAAGTCGCGTCCTCTCCGGGTGTCAGAGTGACTTTGTAGATTGTTGACGTATCTTCATACACAGGCTTGCTAGTGCCAGCTGTTTCGCTTGGGTACTGAACAATTACCAAATTATTCAACGTAAGAGTGGCGTATTTGGCAGGATCTTTACCGGTATAACTGAAGTTTATTTGGAACTGAACATCCTGGCCATTAGGAATATCGGCCGCCCGAGCCGGCAACACTTGCGCCACAAAAACAATCCCGCTCATAACGACCGTCAACGCAAGGATAGTACGACCTATTTTTGTGATTTTATGCTTAAAATTCAAATTATAATTACACCTTCGGCTAATATAATATTATAGCCGAGAATAAGCATAAAAGGAAAGTGATGCGCGATCAATGAATTAGACCTGATTTAACAATCTTACTCATTACTCAAGCCCCTATCCTTGAAAAAATAGATGTTTTAAGCTAAAATATCACCTGCTAAGGTGATAATGTAGTACAATTAATTTGGTAACTGCACTTCTTGCGGGTATCGTATAATGATTATTATTCCTGCCTTCCAAGCAGGAGATGCGGGTTTGATCCCCGCTACCCGCTCCAGCGTCGCAACAATGCTCCGACCTGCCAATTCAGCTTGGCTGAATTTTACGGCCTTCGCATTATTACTCCTTCTTCAAATCACAAACAGCTTCGCTTGGTTTGTAATTTGATATATGTGATAGAGCCCATAATATAAACACAAAGCCTCCTTTTCAAATCAATGAGCGTCAGACTGCTGTTTACTCAAATCTAGCTCGCAGTGCGAAATTATTTATCCAGCCATTGCACTTTAATGTAAAATAATTTCGTGAATCGAGGTAGATTTGAAGAGAAGCAGTTGCAGCGTAAACCGAAGACATCCGCCTGCCGGCGGATTGTCGCAGGTTGAAGCTCAACCTGCGACGAGTCCCCGTAGCTCAGTTGGATAGAGCAACAGCCTTCTAAGCTGTAGGCCGTAGGTTCAAATCCTACCGGGGACGCCAAGCTGTGTGACCAAACTTTTTTGGGCATACGGCTTGGCGGCCTTGAATCAGAATGAACCTACGGAGTAGGTGCAGTGGACGAGGAGCGCAGTGCAAAAAGTTAAAATAAGTTTTACCTTTTTGCCAAGCACCGCAGGGAGGTCGATGAAATCGACCATCCTACCGGGGACGCCAAAAATTTTGATTGATACTAGTGATTATCTATAATCTTTAGTATGAGTCAAAATGACTCATCGGGCTTCAAAACCAAAATCCAAACCTTGGTTTGGATTTTGAAAACGAGGCTTTGTGCGAAAGTTGTAGCTAAAAAACTTAAGTTTTTATTTAGTGTAAACTGAAGCCCAAAACGAGGTGGATGTAGCTCAGCTGGTTAGAGCGCCGGGTTGTGGTCCCGGAGGTCGTGGGTTCAAGCCCCATCATTCACCCCAAGAAGCAATTATTTTGATGCTTTCCATTTACATACAAGCTTAAGAATTTATAATAGTAATAGCGGACTTGAGTACCCGTTCTTTTTACGCGAGACAAGGAAGTTGAAATGATCGTATCAACTCTGATCGATTCGTCACTCGACATGCCCACCGTTATACGTGCCTACAAAGAGCGCGCGACGACTCTGCTGGTCTTCAACCCCGACGACCACGAGCCAATCGACATACGAGTAGAAAAATACGACTATTTCGCCGAGGCTTTCGTCGTCACACACCGTGACATGCGAACCAATCACACCCAGGCACTCCGCTTGGCGCCGCAAGGAACGGACTGGCAACTCACGCCATCATAAAAGAACGAACTTACAATGTCCGCTCAAGTAGGACGGCCCGAGATTCCATCGCCAATGGTCTCGTGTCGTCCTCCTACTTAATTAGTAGCCACCGCCCTGTTTTTCGGTATTAATAAGCCAACGTTCAGAGTTCTTATCATAAATCATAGTGTATTCTACCCCTGACGTGTATTGAGAACCATTGTTATCGCGAGGCTTGTAGAGAACGTTAATCTTTACGACGTATTTGTCGCCTTCTTTTTTGACTTCGATAATGCGATAGCTGGCTGGATAGCTGTATTGTCGCGATTGATCCGACAAATTGCTAAAATTGTATTCCTTAGCATACGCGTCGGTCATGTAGCGGCGCATCTTGGCAGCATCGGCGGCGATAAAACCATCCATAAACCGGCCAGCATTGGCTTCGACTTCAGCTTTGTCATCGGCATCTTTCTGGGCGGCCTGAGCTTGTTTGCTCTTAGCAGCATCGGCCTCGGCCTTAACGCCCTCCTCCAGCTTCTTATAGCGCTCAAGGTCATCTTTGAGGGCAAATATTTCTGGGGGGAAATTCTCACTCAAAAATACTAATTGCTTTTTCGTGTCTTCGGCCGACGTTTTAGCAGCCGCCGAGGCGCTGACTAGTTTATCAAAATCTTCATTTTTTAGAGTTGCAATATCATCACTGTATTTAGCTGAGAGCGCGACGTAGGCCAAATAAACATCGAGAAATTTCTCGAAATCCTCGAGCTTGTTTTTATCATTGAGCCATTTCGGTACTTGGCCGGCAAGATATTGCTTATCTTTGACTTCATTCTCAAGCTCGTGTAGCTGCTTCGACGCGTCATTGAGCGTCTCACTGTCATTAATTTTGTCTGTCAATGTAACGGTCTTATTGCTTTGCAGCACTAGGGCATGCCAGCTTTCTGAAATCATCCGATGAGTGTACGAGACTCGACGCCAATACCAGAGCGCGGTGGCAATAGCGGCCAATAACAGACCAACGAGGGCAGCAATAAGCCAGAATTTCTTGCTTTTATAGAATTTAGTACGCGGCTTAGCTGACGAAGAAGTATTGCTTTGCTTGACCTGATCGCTCATTTGCTTTTTATAATAAAGCTTACGCTTAAAAATTACAAATATATTAGCGCGGAATTACTTTAAATAGTACTTTGTGCTTGGTAAGCCACCAGATCACAAAAAGCGTCGCCAGACCTTCCAGTGAGGCAAGCAACAGATTGTCTTTGATCGGATTGCCGAATGGCACGAAAATAATTAAGCTTTGCACAATATAAACATAGAGAGAGTTTTGCCCAAGCGGTAGGAAAAACCACCCCACCCATTTCACGATCGCGGCTTCGTAACGCTTCACGGCTATGTAAGCAAGGGTTATAAAAATATAAAAAACCATTACTCGACCCGGCCCAAGCTTGAGCTTATCAAACAAAAAACTTTCCAAAGGCCTTAGACCGGCCGCTATATAGCCATGGTAAAAAATTCCAAAGCTTGCCGCGAAGCTTAGTGCCAAAACAGCTGACAAGCCAATTATTATTTTGCGACGAGTGCTGCGCGAAATAGTTTTATAGCGCGATCTGATTTGATCAAAGTAGCAACCTGCTAAAAAGCCGCTAAAAAACAAAAATTGCCATGATATGTCTGAGAAAAATAGTTTTGACATTCTAACTGGCTCCGGCGCGCTAAAGCCGATCACCCAGACAGCCAAAGAAATCAGGGCTACTAGCCAAGCCCGTCGGCGCGCGACCAGCCACAGAGCCGGAATGCTAAACAGCAAATACAGCGTGTAGAGCGGCAACATGTCGGCAAGCCCGTAGCTATATTGAAACGTTAATGTTTTTACAATGACTAGCCAAATAGGATCACGGCTAATACCCAAAGTAATCGACGGAGCGTAAGAAGAAACGTAGGCGAATATCGTAAATATTAGGGTCAAGACAACGCTTGCTAGATATAATTGCAGGGCCCGCTTAAGTAGTTTGCGGCGTGCTACTTTGAAGCTTTTTTTTGCTTCGGGCAAACGTAATTTGCCGACTAGGAGACAGGAAATGAAGAAAAATCCCTCTGCCGCCGTCACCCAGAGCCCGCCTTGCGCGGTAAAAACTTCGAAAACACTCGGGAAACTCTGCAAATGATCAATTATGATTACAAATAAAAAATAACCTCGAAGCAGATCAAGTGTTAAGTCGCGAGTTTTGGGCGGGACGTGAGCGGCCATGTAGCTATGATAACAGATTGGGATGCAAAAAATGGCTAAATTTTACGCTATTTGGTTCGTAAGGCTTTTTTGAAACGCGTACCGGCTCGAAATTTTGGCAGCGGCATAGAACCAATTTTGATTTTTTTACCCGTCTGCGGGTTAATGCCTGTCCTCGATGCGCGCAGGCCGCGCTCGAAGGTACCAAAACCGGTCAAGGCTACTTTCTGACCTTTTTTAACCTCCGTGATAATCGTATCGGTCAAAGTGTTTAAAATAAGCTCCGATTGTTTTTTGGTCAGACCGGTCTGACGAGCCAACTTATCAACTAATTGTTTCTTGGTCATTTTTCCCTCTTAATATAGTTTTACGAGATTAGTCTTTTTAAAGTTTACAATATTTTTTAGACTTCGGTTTCGATAATAATTTGCTCTATGTTATTCGCCTTGCCGTAACTGTCGATATCAACCAAGACCGCGTTCATGGCTGCCGGGCCGCTATCTGGCCGCTCGAATCTACCCGATTCTTGCTCGAGCCAACGGGCAATGATAACCTCCTTCTTCACACCCAGCACAGTACCGATCGGGCCAGTCATACCAACATCCGAAATTGTCGCCGTGCCGCCCGGTAATAGGCGCGCGTCGGCCGTTGGCACATGAGTGTGATCGCCAACCACTAAGCTGGCTCGCCCATCAAAATAATAACCAACAGCGACTCGCTCACTAGTCAGATCACCATGCAAGTTAATAACAACGGCTGCAAGTTTTTCATGCTGATGGGCCGCTATTATTTCATCACCTTTGCGCAACGGATTTGGCAGCGGCTCGGCGCCAAAACGCGAGCCTTCCAGGCTAATTACCAGTACTTTACCGAATGGCGAGTTTAAAATCATCGAACCGCGACCCGGCATATCGTCAGGATAATTAGCCGGCCGGATCACCGGCACACTGTGATCATTAAAATACGGAAAAAACATTTCCTTGCGAAAGCTATGGTTGCCACCGGTGAAACCATCAACACCCGCATCCATCAGCTCACGAACAGCCTTGATTGTTAAGCCGTTGCCAGTTGACATATTCTCACCCTGCGCGATCACCAGATCGATCTGCTCAGTCTTTTTCAAATCCGGCAGCAACTTCTTGACTGTTGCCCGACCAATCCGCCCAACCACGTCGCCGATATAGAGAATTTTCATTTAAAATAATTTCCCGCCTAGCGGCACTTGCTTGGTCGGAGAAATTAAAACAGCGTTACCATTCTCGTCGGGAAAACCGAGAGTTAGAACCTCTGAAACAGCTGGACCGATTTGCCGCGGGGGAAAATTTATTACGCCAGCAACCAAAGTGTCCTGCAGCTCTTCCTTAGTATAATTAGCTACAAATTGACCACAAGACTTTTTGCGGCCAATCTCCCCACCAAAGTCAATTTCGATTTTATAACTTGGCTTACGAGCCTGGGGAAAATCATCGACTTTGACTATTTTCCCGACTCGAATATCTAACTTTTCAAAATCATCGTAAGTTGCCACTACTTAGCAAACTCCTGGGCTCGGGTTTCACGAATCACGTTGACTTTGATAGTTCCGGGATACTTCAACGTTGCCTCAACCTTGGTGGCGATATCACGGGCCAGGCGGATAGCCGATAAATCATCGATTTCCTCAGGGCGCACAAAAATACGAATCTCGCGGCCAGCTTGGATGGCATAGCTCTTGTCAATTCCAGCGAAGCTGTTGGCAACGTTCTCTAAATCCGTCATGCGTTTGGCGTAGTTCTCGAAACTATCACCGCGCGCGCCCGGCCGGCCAGCTGAGAGCGCGTCAACCGCTCGCACCACCAGCGCCTCCACGGTCGTAGCCTCGATATCATCGTGATGAGCCTCAGCAGCATGGATAATCGCTTCATCCACACCATATTTTTCACACAATGTGCGAGTCAAGTGGTGGTGGTTACCATCCATCTCGTGAGTGACGGCTTTGCCGAGGTCATGAATTAGAGCGGCGGTACGGCAAACTTTGACGTCAGCGCCAATTTCATGAGCGATCATAGCGGCCAGCTGAGCCATCTCAATTGAGTGTTTGAGAACATTTTGACTGAAACTAGTACGGAATTTGAGCTGACCAAGATAATTAACTACCTCCGGCGGTAAGCCAATCACTCCTACTTCACGGCAAGCATCTTCGCCGGCCTTCTTAATCTCTTTATCAATTTCGGTCTGCGCTTTCTTGACCGCTTCCTCAATGCGCGCCGGATGGATCCGACCATCGGCGATCAAACTCTCCAGCGCCACTCGCGCCACTTGACGACGGACCGGATCAAAACCGGACAGCACGATGACGCCCGGAGTATCATCAATCAATATATCGACTCCGGTAGCTCGCTCGAGTGCCTGGATGTTACGGCCTTCCTTACCGATAATGCGACCCTTCATTTCATCGCCAGCAATCGGTACTGTCGTGACCGTGCGCTCAGTTGTTTGTTCGGAGGCGATCCGCTGCATAGCGTCACTAACAATTTGACGAGCGAAATCATCGGCGTTTTCCTTGGCTTCGTGCTTTAGTTTTTCGACTAACTTAACCAAGTCAGACCGAATATCTTTTTCGGTGATCTGCATTAGCTTATCCTTGGCCTGGTCCTTGGAAAGCTTGGCGATTTTTTCTAGATTTTCCTGCGCCCGCTCTTTGATTGCCCTGAGCTCGTTCTTGATAGCATCGATCTCTTTCTCGCTGGCGCGCAAGTTTTCAGTTTTTTGCTCTAACGAATCAAACTTGGCATCAAGAGTAGACTCGCGGTCAGCAACTCTTTTCTCAAGCTGCTCGAGCCTAGACCGACGCGTATCTTCTTCTTTCTTAGCCTCGGCCGCTATTTTAATTGTTTCTTCCTTGGCCGCTAGTGTGGCTTCTTTGGCCTTAGCCTTGGCATCTTCAACAAGCTTTTTCGCCTTGCCTTCCGCTCCTTTTTCCCTTGTCTTATCATGCGCCATTTTCGCGCCATAACCAGCCCCGCCTCCGATTAGAAGAGCGGCGACCCCAATCAATATTTCCATAACTCACCTCTTCGTTTTAAAAGCAAGCTTTTCAAAAATTATTAAATCTTTATCACAAAACGTCCTGCTGCTACGGCAAGATATAACTCGATAATTTAACTTTTTGATTGGCCAACATTCAAATAGGCCCTAACTAGTTGCGATTTTAATAAAATTAGTTTTTAGAAAAACTTACTGTTCACTTAATAATCAATTACAACAAATGTAATACCTATTATTATTCTCTGTCGCACCTTTATAGTCAAGGTTGAGCGATATCTTTAGCTGATGTTTGGCTCGCCGTCATAGTCCGGCACGACATATACGCCGGTTTTGGCTTTGGCTAGCATAGCCGCGCCGGTTTTTAGCCAGTCTTTGCCGCCGGCCTTAGTAATCGGTATATGCGAACTATAAGCTAGGGCATTGGCAAGAGCCGTACCGATCCGAAGGCCTGTAAATGAGCCTTGGCCGGTGAATACCACTATGCCGCGCAAAGAATTAATATCGACCTCGTTGTCCGACAAAAAATCCATGACTTTCGACAACAAAGTATCGGCCAAACTACGATGAGCCTCCCATTTATAGCTAGCCGCGACCTCTCCCTTAGCTGATTCAAGTAAATAAAGTTCGGCTTCGGGCCGGTCGGTTCTAATCGCTAATATCATCGCAGGGCCTCAACTACCGCTTGGCTCGTCGGGCCAGTCGCGCTAACTTCGATAGCACGTTTATTCTCACTGACGTAATCTAGCTTGATCAATAAATAATCATCGGTGATATCACGAATAAACGGCTTGGCCCACTCGATCACGACTATTGCCGTTGGATCAGTGATCACTTCGGCTAGTTCACGCTTCATGATCCCATCATTCTCAAGCCGATAAAGATCATAATGCTCCAAATGCCCACCCGATGGAATTTCATAGCTCCGCGTCAAATTAAAAGTGGGACTGGTGACGGTCTTCTCAATCCCGAAGCCACGAGCAATGCCTTTAATCATAGTGGTCTTGCCACCACCAAGATCGCCCACAAATTCAATAACCTGACCTGGCTTAATTAGCTTAGCCAGCTTTTCGCCAAAGGCTAAGCTTTGTTCGCAGCTTGTGGAATAAAAGTTGAATTTCTGGTCTGTATTCATAAATTCCATATCCAATCGTACCGACTCCAAGAGCAATAAGCAACCATGTCCACCAATTGACCTTCGCTGGTATGGCGTCCGTCGTAGCGGCCGCGAGAGCTTTATCGGTTGGTACTTTTTTAGCCGAAGCTACCTTTTTGCTGCTGGCTTTTTTAGCTGCTGCCTTGGGTTTGGCCTTGGCTGCTTTCGCCTTATTCTTAGCATTTGCTTGAGCAGCAGTGAGCGCACCAGCCGTGGTAGCGATAGCCGAATTAAGACGGCCCGGCGTCGCTTCAACCGTCCAGCCCCAGCCTCCATCCACCAGCCCCCAGCTCAAGCCGGATTTAGCCGCATCATAGTTCGGGGAAACGTCAATCTGCGATCCATCGGCAGCAAGCAAAGACACTTCGTCGCCATCATTATTCAGTGATATCTTAGAATCCTTGGAGTAAAATGTGACGTAGCCGTAAGCGCCAATTTGCACGTCCCCAATAACATACTTGTGGCCTGATTTATCGGCTAAGCTCCAGCCTTTCATGTTAACCGCCTGACCTTCGGCATTATAAAGCTCAATAAATTCATCGCTGCTATCACTCAAAGGCGTCACCGGGTCAGGCAAAAGTTCATTGATAATAATATTGGCAGCATTACTCGGCGGTGTTTCATCTGTGCTGCTAGCTTCCGGCTCGATTGACTGATCACCAGTCTGAGGCGGTGTGGGCACGGCATAGTCCTTGACTTCAAAATCAAGTAAATTATTGTCGCTATCCTGGTATACCAATGTGTCCTCATTAATTTTTCGCGTCAAGAATTGGCCAGGATTGCAAGCCGCTGCCGCTGCCGTCTCGGGCGCGTCGCCATTACCCCAAGCCAATTGATCGATTACTTCGCCTTGAGCGTTGATAATTCGCAAATTACCACCGGCTTGAGACAGGCCGCTCGATAGAGCTGCGTCAGCCTCGAGCTTAGTTGCTAACAGGTAATCATCATAGGCATCTATGCTCGCACCGACCGCAATGGTGGCTTTTTTCGACCAACTAACACCGGTGGCCGATTTATATTGGATCGCCCACCCTGCAATATCCACTACCTGATCGGAGTTATTATGCCAAACCACGTACTCATCAGAAGCGTCACTACCAGTCCCCATTGATATTTCACCGATAACGATGGAGCTGCTAGCTGCCCGCGCATGCCCTGACGGCAATATCCCAACAAGTATCAAACCAATAACTAATCTGATAAGACATTTCATGGCCATCATTGTAAACAGAGGTCATACCGAAAGTAAAGCGTAAGCGAGATTTGCACTTTACCGCTTTTTACAACCTGCTTATGCTATAATTAGCTCAAGAATTAGTGAATTTTTGTATGAAAATATCAACTTCCGATTTAAAAAATTTATTGCTCGAAAACAACGTCGTCAAAGAGTCGGCCCTCAAAAACCTTGAGACCATTGCCGACCAAACTCACGATGTGCTTGATCAAGTTATTATTAAGCGCAAGCTTATTAGTGAAAAAGATCTGACCAAGCTTTACGCGAAAAGCATCGATGTCACCTATACCGAGCTTAGCGATATTAAAATTCCGCGTGATATTTTACTGAAAATTCCTGAGCGCATCGCCCGTAAATACCAAGCCATACTGTTTGCTAACACCCAAAATGGCTACAAGCTGGCAATGGCTGACCCAGAAGACTTTCAGGCCATTGATTTCTTGGAAAAACAGCTTGGCAATAACATCGAAATATATATCGCACCCGCCTCGGAGATCATGGTGGCGCTCGACCAATATCGCAGCGGCTTAGACAGCGAAATCAGCCAAGCCATCAAAGACTCATCAGACGCGGCCAACAAAGAACAGGCCGAAATTAACCCTGACGAAATCGCCGAAGACGGCCCGATCGCCAAGACTGTCAATATTGTCCTCGAATACGCTGTCAAATCGCGGGCCAGTGATGTCCACATCGAGCCACGCGAAAACATCGTCCAAATTCGCTACCGAATCGACGGAGTTTTGCGCGAATCCATGACCTTGCCACGCCAAATCCAAGCCGCCGTTGTCTCGAGAATAAAAATATTGTCGAATTTAAAAATCGACGAGCACCGCGTTCCCCAAGATGGCCGCTTCAAGGTGGCGGTCGGCTCCAAAACGGTTGCTATTCGCGTATCTACCTTGCCGGTCATGGACGGCGAAAAAGTGGTCATGCGTATTCTCGACGAATCGGCCCGCGCCGCCACCCTGGAAGAGCTTGGCTTTACTGGCCAGGGCCTGGCGATCATTCAAGCCAACCTCAAAAAGCCCCACGGCATGACGCTCGTGACCGGCCCGACCGGCTCTGGAAAATCAACCACCCTTTATAGCATTTTGAGCCTACTTAATACGCCGGGAGTTAATATTTCTACCATCGAAGACCCGGTTGAGTATCGGATCGCCGGCGTCAACCAAACTCAAGTCAACCCGAAAGCTGGCATGTCGTTTGCCTCCGGTTTGCGGGCACTTTTGCGACAAGACCCCAACATCATCATGGTCGGCGAGATCCGCGACAGCGAAACGGCCAATCTCGGCGTTCAAGCCGCCCTAACCGGCCATATCGTACTGTCAACCCTACACACCAACAATGCCGCTACCACCCTGCCTCGGCTACTTGATATGAACATCGAGCCATTTCTAATCGCCTCTACTGTAAATACCGTCATCGGTCAGCGCTTGGTGCGCAAGCTGTGCGTCAAATGCCGCAAAGCCTATTCGCCCACCAGTGCTGAAGCCGACGAGCTGAGTAAGTCGTTTGACATTAAAGGCGCCTTAGCGGCTATACGGACAGAAAAACCCCCTAAGGATGACTCCCTCCAATCCGGTAAGCTGGTCGACCTGGCGCCAACTCATGATATTACATTGGATGGCGATCAACATTCGGGTGATAAAAAGTCAATTATCGAGCGTATCGATTCGGACCCCAATATCATCAATCACAAACTTGACTCCAGCACAATCAAGCGGGTTGATAAAAAAACCAAATCTGCCGACCGCGAAAAAGCTACAGACGAAGATAATGAAACAGCGCCGACGACTGGCAAAATCACGGCTGGCAAGCCAGTTCTCTACCATGCGGCTGGCTGTTCCGAATGTGACCAAAGCGGCTACCAAGGCCGGATTGGCATCTATGAAGTATTAGAGGTCAATGAAGCGACCAGACCACTCATCACAGCCAAGGCGACTTCAGATGAGATTCAAACGGCCGCGATCAAAAATGGCATGCTCACCATGCAGCAAGACGGCTTTGTTAAGGCCCTGTGCGGCTACACCACGGTCGAAGAAATTCTACGGGTAACCAGAGAATAAAATGCCAAACTTCGAATACACCGCTCGAGACAAGACAGGCAAACTAGTCCATGGCAGCATCGAATCACCTAGCCGTGACGGAGCCGCTTCAACGATTTTTTCCAAAAACCTAACTCCAGTCAAGATCAGCGGTAAGGCCAATAAGAAACAAGTTGATCTGAAATTCTTCAAAAAAAGGGGCGTGCCGCTTCAAGAAAAAGTAATCTTTTCGCGCCAATTCGCAACCATGATTGGCGCCGGTGTGCCGATCGTCAAATCAATCGCGATTTTGCGCAATCAATCATCTAGCAAGGTCATGAAAGACGCGCTTGATCATATTCTAAAAGCTGTCGAGGGCGGCGGCACATTGTCTGACGCCTTGGCGCAATATCCGAATATTTTTTCACCGACCTATATCAGTATGGTCAAAGCCGGCGAGGTCGGCGGCATCCTCGAAAGCGTGCTTGATAGATTAGCCACCCAGATCGAGAAAGACCATGATTTAGTAGCCAAGGTCCGCGGCGCGATGATCTACCCGTCGGTTATTTTCGTCGTCATGATAGGTGCCTTTTTCTTTATCATGACCGTTATCGTGCCTCAACTCGCAGTGGTATTCGCGCAGCTGGGCGGCGAACTGCCATGGTACACCAGTCTATTGCTTAGTATTAGCGGCGTCTTGACCAAATTCTGGCCGCTGGCAATTTTTATAATCGGTGCTACTATTTACGGGCTGATCCGCTACCACAAAACGACCGCTGGGCGGCATTTCTTCGACTTACTGATGCTCAAAATACCAATATTTGGCAAAATTGTCGGCAAGGTCAATCTGGCGCGGTTTGCCCGAACCTTCAGCTCCCTGATGGCGGCCGGTATTCCAGTGCTTGACGCGCTCGAAGTAGTAGCAAAATCCCTCAGCAACACGATAATTCGCGACGAAATCTTAGTAGTCGCCCAAGCCGTCAAAAACGGCTCGTCAATCGCCAAGCCACTAGCGGCTGGCAAGCACTTTCCACCAATTGTCGCCGAAATGGTAACAGTCGGCGAAGAAACCGGCAAGCTAGATGAAATCCTTGCTAAGCTAGCGGTTTTTTACGAAAAAGAAGTCGACACTGTTGTCGCCAGTATTTCATCGATCATTGAGCCGCTGCTCATGATCGTCATGGGAGTCATGGTTGGTTTTATAGTTATATCAGTCATCGGTCCACTGTATGAGATAACATCCAGTATTTAACAAAAACTGTTCGTAAAATATGGAATATTGTCTAAAACATTGACCTTGTTAGCATAACAATAATATAATACGCATATAAAAACCTAAAAGGAGGTGAAAAACACCGCATGTACAGCAAACTAAAACAGGGCCAGAAAGGTTTTACCCTTTTAGAGCTCATTATCGTGATCGTTATTATTGCTATTTTGGCAATTCTAGTTATGCCATCTCTTCTCAGCGGGCCAGCGCGGGCGCGTGACACCGAAAGAAAAGAAGAGCTAAGCAATATTCAAAAAGCACTTGAAGCCTACTATATTGACAATAGTAACTACCCCCAAACTCTAGACGTACTAGACGATGGCTCCACTCCTTACCTGAAAGACATTCCAGAAGACCCCAAAAATCAGGGTAGCTACATATACACCTACACTCCGGATGCCAACCCAGCTGTCAACTACACCCTAGTCGGCCACCTGGAAAACACCAGCGACAAGGCCGTCAAGTCCGGTACCACTGATACTTACGAACTCACAAACGCGCAATAACACAGAGTATTAGTTGAAAATGTCAAAAACTCCCAAATGGGAGTTTTTGATTTATAAATATTGTCAGTAACCTACCCTCAAAATACTTATGATGCTACAATAAACTTGTAACGCTTGAGCTGGAGAACTTCATCTTTGCGGACTGATTTACTTTTTAAGAAAGAGCCTCTGTTTGGGCTCGATATTGGCAGCCACACGCTAAAAATCGTGCAAGTCAAAAAAGCTGGCAAAGCTATTAAGCTGGTTGGTTATGGCAACGTGCAAATTCCTGATGGCGCCGTAGTCGAAGGTATCATAGCTGATCCAGAAGCGCTGGCTAAAGCCGCTTCCTCGATCATCAAAAACCCCAGCTGGGGCAAGATTAGTGCCCGTCACGTCGCCCTGGCTCTGCCTGAATCACGCGTCTTTACCAGAATAATCAGCCTGCCCGTCATGGATGATGACCAGTTAACTGAGGCCATTCGCTGGGAAACCCAGCAATATGTCCCAATGCCGATAGACGACCTCTACACCGACCATGAGATCGTCGAGCAGCTGCCCCATAAACCCAACGACGAACCAAGACAGAATGTCCTGCTAGTGGCCGCTCCGCGGGCGATCGTCGACTCTTATATCAAATTCTGCGAATTTTTAAATATCACGCCTTCCATCATCGAGTTGAGCCTGAGTGCGGTGGTGCGAGCAGATATTGCCTTTGACCAATCCAGTGACCACACCTTGGTAGCCGACCTGGGATCGATCTCGACTGATATTGCTATTTACAATAAATCCCTTAAGCTGACTGCCTCCATCCCGATTGGCGGCGATAAATTAACGGAAATCATTAGCAGTAAACTAAAAATATCACCTGAGCAAGCTGAAGAGGTAAAGTGCAAGTTTGGCCTTGGTGAAAGTGATTTAAAGAGTAAAGTTAGCGCTGCCCTTTCGCCGCAACTGACAACTTTAGTCACAGAGCTGCGCAAGGTCATAAAATTCTACGAGCAACGCGACTCCGAGCAAAACGAGCGAAAAATAAGTGCCGTTTTACTAGCTGGAGGCGGGGCCGGCATGCCAGGGCTGACCGAATACCTCGAAAACGCGCTTGGCACCAAGGTGGCTGTCGGTGACCCATGGCAAAATTTAAGTACCTATCCGCTTAAGCCGCTGCCACGTAGTGTTGCCACGGTCTACACCACCTCGATTGGTCTGGCGCTAAGAAAGGCCGCTCGATGATAAATCTTTTACCACCCGCGATCAAAACTCAGCTCAAGTATTCCAAGCTCAACCGACATTTAATTAATTACGTCTGGCTGCTTTTGATCACACTCGGGCTTATTATTGCCATGTTCGCCGGCTCGTATTTACTGATTCATCGAGAAATCGGCCTGACCAAAGAAAAGTTGGCCGAGCAAAAACAATCAGTCTCGTCCTATGGCAACATTGAGAAAGAAGCCAAAGCACTAGCCGACCGCCTAAAAGCTATCAGTGACGTCCAAAAAAATCAAAATCACTTCTCGGAGTTACTCAACGAAATTGCCACTTTAACCCCAGCCGACGTAGCCATACTCAATCTACAAATTGACACCGACAAAAATACCGCCAGCCTAACTGCTGAGAGCAGCAATTACGCTTCGGCAGCGGGCTTGCGCAACCTTTTGGCCAAATCATCACGCTTTAGCAGCATTGATATTGATGAAATCAAAAAGCCAGCTGACTTATACGAAATAAAATTAAGCATTGGCCTCAACTCAGGATCAACCAAATGAAATCATTACAACCCAAAACATTTACTTACGTCTTGATTGGCACGATTGTCGCTCTGACACTGATCGGTACTGTCGGCTTTTATTTCGCGACCAAATTCATGACCGCCCAGAAAGAAGCGCTGCGCCAAGCTAAGACCGACCTTTACCTAGCCGTGCAGCACAATCAGCAGCTCGTCGAGCTCAAAGTAAAATACAGCAAAGCCTCCCAAAAACTCGATGAAATAACAGCTGCCATGCCCAGTCAAAAGCAGCAGCCAGAAATAATCGTCCAACTCAAAAGCGAGGCAGAAAAAATAGGTTTTGATCTGCAAAGCATTCAATTCACCGGCATGGCCTCCTCGGTACAGAAAGGTAAAACTAAAGATCCAAACCTGACCCAGACTACTAAAAAAGGTGACATTTACATCCTGCCCGTCTCACTTAAACTCAAAGGAACTTTTAAGCAATTATCTGATTACCTGACCATTATCGAAAACCTCAGCCGCTACAATTCGGCCGTCTCAATCAACATTGTTAAAGAGAACGAAAGCCAATCTTCCACCAGCGAGCGCGATATTACGATTTTATTAAATACCTACTTAAAGCCATGAAAAAAATCAACAACAAATTCATTGCCAAACTCACTAGCTTTGCCCAAGCCCATTATAATAAAGTGATTTTCTTGGGCGTTGTCACCATCCTCGGCTACAGTGCTTATTTCTGCGTCAACCTACTCTATAGCCCGCAAGATCAGACACATTACGACGACAAATTATCTGAGGTCGTACGCAATCAAGTCCGGTTCAATCAAGAAACTCTTGATTCGCTTGATGCACTGATTGGCTCCAAAACGCCGGTCGTACCAGAAAACGCCGGCCGGCAAGATCCTTTCAGTCCCGTCGACTAAAAAATATTACATTCCGTCCGTCGTCGGCTCGTGATGATGCTCTGCCGGTTCAGCATCTGGCTCTGTTGGCTCATGTAAATGTTGGCCGTATTTTTGGTGTATGTCCAAAATATATTGCTCGACATTATAAGGATCTTTGATGTAATTAAAAGAAAAATTTTCCCTCTCACCAGCAGTCTGAACCACCACCGTACCGTATTGTAAAATCGTCTGCAGCGGCCCGCTGACATGAGCGCTGACGTCTTGAATGCGCTGCAACGTCAAAGTCGACACCTTGCGATTGAACAGTCCCAGCTGATCAACATCGACAATGTGTTTGTTGGTAATGACGATTCGATTGCGGCGCCAGATCCAAAGCACGCCAATCATTAGACCAATCACGAGTAGTCCGGCGAAAAATGATATCACGCTAACGCTTGGCAGCGCCATGCCGACAGCTTCCTCGATTTTACTTTGATAAATCACGCCGTATAAAAAACCAAGCGCACTCAGTACGGCGATGATGCCCATGCCGACTATAAAAGGCATTATCATCATCCAATGCTTGTAATAAACCCGCAGCGTAATCTCATCACTTTGTTGGCCTGGATAGCGTAAATTATCTGGTTGCATAGTCCTAGTTTACTCTCTTTTTCATAGCTACAAAAGCTTGGCTTGGCCTTCGGGAGTGGCAGGCGGATCGATGCCAAGATGCGAATAAGCCTTGGCCGTCACCTGGCGGCCACGATTGGTGCGGATAAGAAAACCGATTTGGATCAAATACGGCTCGTAAACGTCCTCGATCGTCTGACGCTCTTCATTGGTAGCCGCCGCGATCGCACCAAGCCCGGCCGGACCGCCGCCATAATGCTCGATGACAGTTGATAGTATCCGCCGGTCGCCGGCTTCGAGTCCGAGCGAATCGATTTCAAGCAAATCCAGCGCCCGCTCGAGATTTTCAAGGTTGACTCGCCCGTCGCCGTGCACCTGGGCGTAATCACGCACTCGCCTGACCAGACGATTGGCAATTCGCGGTGTCAAACGCGCCCGTCGGGCCATCGCTTCAGTCGCAGCCGGATCAATATCCAATTTCATCAAGCTAGCCGAGCGAGTAATAATCTGAGCGATTTCGGCGGGACTGTAAAATTCCAATCTGTGAACCAAGCCAAACCGATCACGCAGCGGCCCCGATAGCGCACCAAAGCGAGTTGTCGCGCCCACGATGGTAAACTTGGGCAAATCCAAGCGCAAGCTCTGCGCTGTCGGCCCTTTGCCAAGCATGATATCAAGCGCGTAATCTTCCATCGCCGGATAGAGTATTTCCTCAACCGACCTGGGCAGACGATGTATTTCATCGACAAAAAGAATATCGCCTTCGCTTAAGTTTGTTAGTAAACTAGCCAGATCACCCGCCCGCTCGATCGTCGGGCCGCTAGTGACTTTGACATTAGCAGACATCTCATTGCCAACGATGTAAGCCAAAGTGGTCTTACCTAGTCCCGGTGGGCCGTAGAGCAGCACGTGGTCAAGCGATTCTCGGCGCTTTTTAGCCGCCGCGATCGCCAAATGCAAGCTGTCTTTCACACTACTCTGGCCGACATAATCAGCGAATTTTAGGGGCCGCAGACTTTCCTCGAATTGAATGTCAATTTTGTCAGTTTTATCTGACATTTTTTTAGAATTAGTATCGACTGAGCGTTCTATCATTTAGTTTTTCCTTGCAAAGCAGCTTTGACTCGAGCATCTATTGGCAAATTAATGTCAACTGGCTCTAACATTTTTCTAGCTTGGGCCGCTTGATAGCCCAGGCTCAAAAGCGCCTGATAAGCCGCGTCATCGGACAATGAAGCTTTGGTTGGCACTTCGACTAGCTTGCCTTTGAGCTCTAAGATTATCCGCTGTGCAGTTTTTTTGCCAATACCAGAAATAGCACTAAAAAGCTCGATTTTGCCTTGGATAATAGCCGCATCTATCTCGCCCGGACTATGGGCTGCTAATACCGCCATAGCCGCCTTCGGCCCGACGCCCGATACCGAAGTCAACTGGCCGTAGGTCGCGCGCTCGAGATTTGTCAGAAAACCAAACAAGCTATAATGATCTTCCTTGATATGCTCGGCGATGTGCAGCTCGAGCTTGTCGCCAACAGCTATTTGTCGGGCCGTGGTCGGCGTAATATGCGCCTCATAGCCAACCCCGCCGACGTCAATCACCACCGTGTCAGCCTCAAGGCTTTTAACTACTCCATTGAGATAAGCGATCATACATTATATTGTAGCAGATATTGTGCTTATGTTCGTAAAGTTTTCGAGTTATATCTTTAATTTTAGATTTTTTGCTTATATACTTGAGATATAGGGGCGTACATGAGTCGCCCTTCGTAAGCTTGAAAACCTAGCACCAGGAAGGAGGTGTGAAGTTCAATGCCAGAAGCCGCTCGGCAAATCGAGCCAGATGACGGACCAAGTGATGACGAGCTCATGGCTATCGAAGCTGAAGCTGCTAGCTCGGATAAAGACGAGCCGGCCGGCAAGCAAGCGGCAGCCAGGAGGAAAGCCTGGACTGGCCCACACGCGCTTAGTCCGGAAGAGGTGGAAGCGTACGAGGAGTTGCAAGAACTATTCGAGCAAACCCCACCCGCCTGCCGGGGAGCTAGTGATGAGGTGTTTTTCCCTGAAAGAGGCGCCTCAACTAGGGAAGCTAAAGCTCTTTGCAAGGTTTGCGAGGTTAAGCCTGCTTGCCTCAACTATGCCCTGGTCGCCAAAGAGAAACATGGTATTTGGGGCGGCACTTCCGAGCGTCAGCGCCGCCGGTTGCGAAGGCAAAAGGCGCGTGAACGGCGACAGCAAGAAAAGCTTTATCTCCAAGCGCTGGCGGCGGCTTCACCCGTCGATAATATCGAGCCCGTGGCCGTATTGCCGATCAAGCAAGTTAGTCCCGAGCAAATCAAGTGCGTCGAGACCGTTGACAGTGGCGATTATCAGTCCGCTGTCGCGGTCGACGCGGGTACTGAGAAAGTATCAAACTGGATCGAACACCTCACCGGCGACCCAAGCCGGCGGAGGGCAGTGTACGCAAAGTACAAATCTGGTACTCACCTGGCAAGAAGCGATCAGCCGCGGCCGGTTAAGGTAAGCTGGCCCAAAGCTGTACGCCAAGCGGCTAGCCCAGACGTATTTTCGACCAAGAGAAGGCAGTCCAGCCAGCGAGTCGTAGCGTTCGAGACAACGGAGACACCCGAGGAGAGCCACGTGACAAGTGATGACAGCGCAATCACGGCAACCGAGATAGACTGGCCGACCAATGTCAGAAAGGCTGACTTGATCGAGCTTTGCGAAGTTCTGGCCAGTCAAGGCGGTACGATCCGCAGTCCCAGTGGGCTCGTCAAGAGCGAGCTGAAAAGTCTGGGGCTAAACTACACAACCCTCGGTACCACCATGAAAGCAGCCGAAGATTGCGGCTTGATCAAGAGAGATATCCGCGGCAAGCGTACTTTTGTCATCGCGCTCACGGCGGCCGGTTGGCAGCTGGTCAAGAACCAAGCTGGCAGCGAGGAAGAGATCGAGCCGCCAGACGATCATGGTGAAGTGACACCTAACCCAGACGTCGAGGAAGATGAGGCTGGTGAGGCAACGGCGACGGAAGCGGAAGATCAACCGACTTCGCCCGGCACGGAGGCCGAAGCAGCGGATCAGCCGCTGACAGACAGCCAACCAATGCCGTCCGAACCAGAAGTCACGGCGACGCAGCAGCAGCCAGAAAGCGACCGGCGCAGCTTTAGCTTCGGTGAGCTGCTAGTAGCCGAAGCGTTTGACATGGCCAATGACATGGCCAAGCTCGTCGAGCAGCTCAAACAAACAGAGCAGCAGCTGGCTGACCTGTCTGAGCGCTGCGAATCCCTGGAGCAAGAAAATCAACGGCTCAAGCACATCTTGGGTGGCCTAAAAAGCCAACTGCAAGACGTGCTGCCGTAACTTCTCGACCAAGGGAGAGCCTATGCCTCGCCTCAACGACGAACTGCACAAATGGATGCAGACTGGAGCATCAAGCACACCAGTCCTACTGCCCAAGGAAGAGCAGCAAAAGATCATCGATGCTCGTCCGCGTAAAGTGAACTTGCGACTAGATCGGCTAGAACACGAGCGCCGCCATGAAGCCGACAAACTCGAACGGCTAGCGCGCAATATTTCTAGCTTGCACGGTGATTGGACGCGGCTGGCCAACTGCCGCGGCAGTGACCCTGACCTGTTCTTCCCGGAAGTTGGTGTTTCAGCGGAACCAGCTCGAGCAATTTGCCAAGACTGTGAAGTTCGGCAAAACTGTCTTGTGTTTGCCATCGAGAACGGTGAAAAAATCGGCATTTGGGGCGGTACCAACGACAAGGAGCGCCGTGCCATCAGACGCAAATGGCTGCGTGAATCGGCCGTAGCGTCATAACCAACGTGATCGATGAACCACGGGGTGAGTATTTTCATCCCGTGGTTCATCCAACTTCAAGACAAAGAATTATTATCCAAGAATTTATTATTTGCGGCCGCGCTATGGCACAGGGCAATCGCCAGCGCATCGGCGGCATCATCGGGCTTAGGGATTTCTTTTAGGCCCAAAATCGTTTTGACCATCTCCTGAACTTGTTTTTTAGTCGCCTGGCCGTAGCCCGTAACTGCCTGCTTGACCTGCAGCGGCGTGTACTCGGCAATACTCAGATTATTTTCAGCCGCTGCCAACATGATCACTCCCCTGGCCTGACCAACTGTGATCGCCGTTGTGACATTGCGCGCGAAGAACAAAAGCTCGACCGCGCACCAATCAGGCTTAACCACGGCAATTAGCTGATTCAAATCCTTGTGCAATTCTAGTAAACGCTGTGCCATCGGTAAGTCCTTGTGCGTCGAGATAACACCAAAATCAACAGCCTTTTTCTCATTGCCGCTAATTTCGATCACACCAAACCCAGTCGTCGCCGTACCAGGATCAATGCCGAGAATTCTCATGTCCTTACTTGCCTATAACTTATCTAAAATCTCGCCGGGGATGTCGAAATTGGCACTGACACTCAAGACGTCATCGAGATCATCGAGCTGATTGATTAGTTTCATGACACTAGCGGCCTTTTTCTCGTCATCAATCACCACGGTCTGCGTCGGGGTCATGTCTAGCTCGGCACTCTCAACCGCCTCACCAAGCGCGTCTTTGATCTTTTCAAGCTCACCGGGCGCGGTGTAAACGACCAATTGTTCGTCCGTGTCATCAATATCAGCCGCTCCAGCTTCGATCGCCGCCAGACCAACCTCGTCTTTATCAATACCGGCCCGGCAGACAATCACACCCTTCTGCTCGAAAAGATACGCCACCGAGCCGGGCGCGCCCAGATTGCCGCCAAACTTTGTAAACGACGACTTCACCTCGGCCGCAGTACGATTACGATTATCAGTCAGCGCCTTAACCAACACCGCCACGCCACTTGGACCATAGCCTTCGTAAGTCAACTCCTCAAGCACCGCGCCGCCGCCAGTACCGGCACCGCGAGCGATCGCTCGGTCGATGTTGGCACTAGGCATATTAGCACCCTTCGCCTTTTGGATGGCCAATCGCAGCTTAAAATTCATCGTCGGATCTGCCCCGTCACGGGCCGCCAAAGCGATCTCGCCAGCTAATTTAGTGAAAACCTTGCCGCGTTTGGCGTCGGCGGCGCCTTTTTTATGCTTAATACTGTGCCACTTTGAGTGACCGCTCATTGACTAACTCCATCTGACTTTAAATTGGTGGCACCAGTCTCACCACTGGTGTTATTTTTTGAATTATACCTCATTTTGGCCTCATTTTGAAGCTCGCGCGGTGAACGCAACAGGGCAAAAAACATTATCAGTCCGTAGGCCAAAGCCGTATTGGCAATCGATATTTTGCTAATTGTCGCGGCCGACCATTTGTAGCTAGCCATGGTGTTCAAGCCGATTATCAAAACGTCCACCAGCCATCGAATCGGGCTCATCGCGACATAAGCCAAGTTTGGCATCAGCATGCCAGCGACACCAGCCACGAATCCTGCCAACATCAACAACGGCACAAGCGGCATGACAAGCAAATTAGCCAGCGGCGCGATCAGCGAAATACGGCCAAACGTATAGACGATCAGCGGCATGGTCGCGATTTGCGCCGCCAGCGTGACGGCGATCACCTCTGATACATAATTTAGCTTTCCCCTGCCTGGCAAAGAGCTCTTTATCTTCGGTGCCAATAAAACAATGCCAGCTAGGCTCAAGAATGATAATTGCCACGACAAATCACCCAATAAATAAGTTGGGTTAATAATCAGCGTCACTAACACACCAAGCGCCAAGCAAACCTCTACCGCCAGCTGGCGTCCCGAATGGCTGGCTAGCAGAAAGAAGCCGGCCATGATACCGGCCCGCAAGATCGACGGGCTCATGCCGGTCAGCACCACGAAAGCCATAATCACCCAGCACGAAAACACCAAACTCGCCCAGCGCCAACGTTTGCCCAGCAAGCGGGCTAAAATCACTGTCAAAATTGTCAGATTGTACCCCGACACCGCCACCATGTGCGACAGCCCGATGTTGTTTAAGTTGTCCTGAAAATACTTCGGCAAATTTGAGCGCGCACCGATCAATATACCCACCATGAATGATGCCGCTGGCTCGGGCAAGGCCCTGTGCACGCCATCGACAAAACCAGACTTTAAGCGCTGTAGAAAAGTCCTGTCGGTGCTAACGATAGCTGGCTTGGCATAGCTAATTTGATTGTGCGTTTTACCCATGATCGGCCAATTTTTACCGCTCAGCCGCACCCGATAGCCTTCTTTGGCATTGCCAATCAAGCTCTTAATCCTGACCTCGCCCGCTACTGGCTTGCCGCCGACATGCAAATCGCGTAAATAAAAAACATGGTTACGATCTTCGTCCCAATACGGATCGCCATAGACTTCGCCGCTCAAGTCTATTTTGCGGAATTGATAATCGTCGATCGTGTGAGTTGGGCGGGTGCTGATATGCCAAGACATGTAGGCAAGGCCCGCCAGTAAGCCAAGTGCGAAAAGTACGATATAGCCGAGTCGTGATTTTATTCTTAGTATCGACATGATGCCAAGAGCACCGAGCATTGCCCAAGTTAAGTTCAAATCAAAGCGATAGTAAGTTGCAGCAGCTATGCCGATCATAAACCCTATCACGAACAAAATAATTTGCTGCGGACGCTTCATAACTTTCTATTATTGTTCGGCTTGTATGGAGTAAGCAAGCATAAGAGAAACCCCGCTTCAGACCCATGTCCAAAACGGGGCTCTTGAGAAAGCTTTTCAAATCATCTGTTCGAGCTCTTTTAGCTTGTGCCTCATCCCTTCCAGAAGCCCTCTAACCGTATTTTCCCTGGGAAGATCAAGCGGACTTCTGTCGACCGCCGACTTTCCTATGTAAAGCTTGTAGCTGGGCGGGGCGGTGCCTATTTCTATCACTTCCGCATAAGCCAACTGAACATCACCTGGCTCCGGATCAATACCGGTATTTGTAATAGCCGCCCTGACTGGAAGTCTGAGATAAGCCGTTTGAATAATTGGTTTTGCTATGGAGAAGTCCATCTCTCCACCAATCAAGCCGTAAGTTATAGTGCTGTATGGCAATCTAAATCGCCAAAGCAAAAACTCTTTTCCGATGCTTTTATCCCATTTACCCCTAAGACTAGCCACTGACCTTTCCAAGGAACTGTCAAGTTTCCTAGTAAGCACAAAGGCGATGTCACGCACCGGATCACCCAGGGTGCCCTCGCCACTGTTGACACTCTCTAGGAGCAGGTCGGTCAGCCGCCTAGCTTCGACTTCGCTATTGTCGGCTTCTTCACGCTTCTGATGAGATTCGGCCTCAAGCTTACGAATATGATCCACCATACTCTGCTTGTTGATCATGCGGATCGCCTCTCTACGCGAGGATTAAGACTAAACTTGTGCGGATCGATAAAGGTCGCACCACAAGCATTGCAACTGTAGCTTACCGTAAACTCCCTACGAACCCTAGTAGTTACATAGGCCAAAACATGAGTTAAGTACCCCTTGCTCTCACCGCAAATCCGACAGACAAATCGATTCATCACCACTCCCTATCTCGATTGTCAAGGATGAGGTAATTATAAGACAACCCGCTAAATTGTCAAAGCAAAGCGAGAACTTGGATGCTATTCGCTTAAAAATCTACTTTTTCTTAGTCTTTGCTTTGACGCTTTTTTCTACGATACTTAGCCCGTAGATCAAAACTGTGTATTCAGCAATTACTATCAGTGATCCGCTAATCGTCAAATCACCGCTACCAACTAAAATATTCATATTCCAATAAGCAGTCAGAACCGTGAATACACCAACAAATGCTCCAGCGAATAACCAATAATATTTTTTCGTGTTCATATAATTCCTTTTTTGTTATTAAAATAATTTTAGCTTTATCATAAAATTTAAGCAATAATGCTTATGCTTAAATTACACTAGCTCCTCATACGCCAGGTATAAAAATTTCCCTACCTACTGAGGCATTTTTTTCTAAAAAATAAAAACAGCTGCTGCTACAATTAAATTTCATGATTTTGAATCGATTTGATCATTTGCACAAGCTCGAATCTTTTAGCTTCATCCCACCATATTGTTTTAACAAAAATATTATTATCAACCCACATGAAGTCTATATGCTCTTCATTCAACTTGAGTTTTTGGTTACTAATCTTTACGGCAAAACAATGTTCGATATATTTTTTTGATGTTATGTGGTCTATATATTCAATTTGAAAATGTAAATTTATTATTGTTATTGGCTTTGCACCAATCTCTTCTTGTACCTCTCTCAATGCAGCTTCTTCCAGTGATTCTTGGTTCTCGACTCCACCTGTTATTACATAATAATCTGTATTTCTATTGGGCTCAGGATTAGGCTTGAGACAAAGATAATCTAGGCCATCATTGCCAGACCTGTAAACAATTACAAAAACTTTTTCGCCCGTTTTCACAAGTCTACTATAGCAGAAACAAGGCCATTTCATCTCTGTTTAGAATAGGCTTGGCTAGAGGGCCCGGTGGGACTGTCGCTAACGCGACCTCCGCAAAGTGCTCAGCAAGAATTGAAGTAAAACTTCACTCTTGTCCTGCGCTTTGCTACACCGAACCCACTTCGTGCGTTTAAATCTCTATCGAGATTCTACCAAAGTAAATACCCCAACTTGCGTTGAGGTATTTACTTTGGAGGGCCCGGTGGGACTTGAACCCACGACACCCTGCTTAAAAGGCAGGTGCTCTAACCAACTGAGCTACGGGCCCTCGTCGTAAGTTGCGTTGCAACTTACGACGAAAAGCTCAATACTTTTCGTCTCCAGTTTACACGCAATTACTCCTCTCAATTTGACAAGCAGCTATGCTTGGCTTGTCAAATTGGTTTTACAAACAGCAGTCTGACACTCGTA
>CAZGYV010000012.1:0-22301 GCA_964530725.1 uncultured Candidatus Saccharibacteria bacterium
TGTAATAAATATTTAAAACTTTCGCAAAAGTAAGCCATTTATTCACATCTTATACCCTATTGACAATCTGTATTGCAGACTTATGCTCAATCAATTCACAGGCTTGGATTTTTTATAAGCATACTAATACGGTAGTTTTGCACTGGTACTAAGGAAACGTTTTAGGCTGTTTAGAGCTAAAAACGCTGGTTTATGCCACTTCTCCACAGAGCTTATTACTACTATTACTAATTAATATATAAAGAAAGGCTAAAAAAACATGAAACTGTCAGTAGTTCAGGAAAATCTAAATAAGGCGCTTAGTCATACATCCAGAATAGTGGGTACACGAACTAACCTGCCTGTTTTAGGCAACGTCTTACTATCAACCGAAGATTCGCGTTTAAAAGTATCGGCTACTAATCTAGAAATGGCCATAACTTGCACTATTGGCGCGAAGGTAGAGTCTACCGGATCACTTAGTGTGCCGGCCAAGCTAATGGCAGAGATCGTATCAAACCTTCCTAATGATAAATTGCAACTTGTCGCAACCGATAATAATTTACTCATCAAGGCCGATCACTTCGATTCTAAGCTCAATGGCATTGCGGCCGATGAATTCCCCACTATACCCGATGTAAAGGCTATCCAGGGCTTTACGATTGGCGTTGGCGAGCTGATTAACGCTCTTACACAAGTAGTGTTTGCTGCCTCCCCCGATGAATCACGCCCAGTATTGGCTGGTGTGATATTTATTCTTGATGAGAACACACTCACGCTTGTCGCGACCGATAGTTATCGTTTGGCGGAATATAAGCTTGATCTGAAAAGTGATAAAAAATTTACCATCGTCGTGCCTTCTCGCACCATCAATGAGCTTATTCGTCTGGCGAGTGATAGCACCGAAGATAAGATTGAGATTAAATTCAGTAAGACCGAGGCGGTGTTTGAGATCGGGCACATTAGTATTGTTTCGCGACTAATAGATGGTAAATTTCCTGATTACAAGCAAATTATTCCAGCCGCTGCTAAAACGGAAGTGACGGCTAATCGCAGTGAACTGCTTGATATCGTCAAGGTCGCGAACATCTTCGCCCGTGAGAATGCCAACACCATTAAGCTCGAGTTTGGAGATAATACTATTTCGGTCGTCAGCAGCGCCTCGTCGGTTGGTCAAAATAAATCGGATATGGAAGTGAGTATGAGTGGTGGACCTGGTGAAATATCGCTCAACGCCCGCTATTTGATCGATGTACTATCGGTACTTAAGAGCGACTCAGTCTATATTGGTGTCAATGATAAGCTCGATCCATGTCTAATTCGGCCGGTTGAAAAAAACAAAAAAGTCAGCCGCTATGTCCATATTATTATGCCTTTGCGAAGTTAGAATGCTTAAATCATTAAACCTAACTAATTTTCGCTCTTATCGCGAAATAAAGTTACAAATCGACCAACCTCTAATTGTCATATTGGGTCCAAACGCGGTTGGTAAGACTAACCTGCTCGAATCGGTTCATGTCGCCTCCACGACTCACTCGTTTCGCGACCGTGATCGTGAGATTATACATTATGGCGAGGATTTCTATCGGGTTGAGGCTGGGTTTGATGATCACGTCCACGAGGTGCGATTCGTGACTGAAGGCAATCATTATCGTAAGAGCACCTTGGTAAACAGTGTCAAGCGACCGCTCAACTCGGTGGTAGGTATTAATCCGGTAGTAATATTTGAGCCTAATGACATGAATCTATTGACTGGCCCACCTGATCTGCGCCGTCGCCATCTCGATACTGTATTGTCACAAATAGATCCTGAGTACATGGCCGCGATCAGTACTTATCGTCGAATTCTAAAGCAGCGCAATAGCTTAATTCACCAAGCGAAAATCAACTCCAGGCTTTCTAACCTAGATGATCAATTGTTCGTTTGGAATCTGCAAATACTAGATCCGGCCACTAAGATAATTCGGGCGAGGCGACAAATGATAGAAGGTACGGCGCCATTGCTGGCGGATTATTACAATAAAATCGCTGCTACCAAAACCCGCGCGGTGACTTTTAGCTACTCCCCTAGTTTGCCCGACAATAAAGACAAGTACTTGCGGGCTTTAAAAAATAATTTAACAAAAGATATTCATGCTGGCTTTACGACGGCTGGTCCGCACCGTGATGATTTTTCTGTTGAGTTTGATGGCCGCAGTGTCGTTCAAGCGGCTTCGCGCGGCGAGTTGAGGACTGCCATTTTGGCGCTCAAACTGGCGCAGATGGATTATTTTGAAGAGCGGCTGACGAAGCGGCCGATTCTTTTGCTCGACGACGTTTTTAGTGAGCTCGATAAGTCGAGACGGGAATTTTTAGTTGGTAGCATTGATAGGCAGCAGACATTTATCACGACAACCGATCTTGATAAGTCGCTCAAACACGATTATCAGCTGATTGATTTATCGGGGGTTGGCCATGTCGCTTGATAATATTAGAAAAGCGCTTGAAGATCGGGCTGATAGTATTGGCCTATCGAAGCTCGACGTTATGACCGAGGCGAAGCTGATAATTGTCAATCAACTGCGGGTTGAGGTGAGAATACTAAGCTATCAAAACGATATTTTAAAAATCGCCACCGAAGATAGTTCGAGCGCCTCGGAGCTGCGCTATCGGGCGCGTGATTTGATCAAGCTGATTAATCGTAAAGTAGCACCGGCGCGGGTTAGACGTATCGTTGTGACGGTGCGGTGAATGGCTTAATTGAGCTATTCTTTCTCGAGCGCTATGGTGTAGTCAAATAATATATTGACGATATTAGGATCGACCCCTTTTGATTTGATATGGGTGATCGCTTTATCATGGTAAGTAGTTATCGGATTGCTATATATCGATACACTGAGCTTACCATGAGACTGCCCCTCTCTAATCGTAAAGCCGGCCGATGAGTCATCTGAGTAGGTCGATGATAGGTTCTGGTTGTTTGGCTGATTGGCACTATTGATGCCAACATAGCCAATTCCACTTGGCTGAACCATGAATAGGCTATTTTCGTTGTCCGCTGAGAATAGCTGATAACTATCGGGCTGAGTAATGGCCTTTTTATTTTTGGTTTCATATAGCGTGACATTTTGGCTAGCTATGGCTTGTTTTTTGAGATAAAGCTCGTTTTTTTCTATATCAAGTCCGTAAATAATGATTGCTTGGCTGTCGTTTGACCATGCGAAAGAATCGGAGGACATCAGCTTGTCTATTTCTTTGACGGTTTTATTGGTCACGATATTTTTTACGACCAATCGTCCTTCGATGCCATTGTTGCCCTCCTCAGCTGACTTGGCTGCTTCGGGGTCAAATATAAAGTAAAAGTAATGGTTGCTATCGGGCGATAGTTGAAAAATATTGTTTTCAGACTCTAATAAAATATTTTTCTGCCCCGTTGAGTCTACGGTGTAGTAAGGAACTTTTTGGTCACCAATTTCTTGAATGATATACTGATCGTTACCATTTTTAAGCTTGAATATTTGCGCAATTTGCCCTTCATAGCTGAATAGTTTTTTTGATACGTTAGCTTCGGGATTGAGACTGTAAACATTCGACCGAGTCACATCATCCTCCTCTACCTCGTCAAGTGAGTCTAGCTCGCTACTGACAGTGTAGATTACTTCATTTGTCATCGGGAATGCTTTATCGACTCTAGTATCGAGGGGATTGAGAGCTTTATTTCTTAGGTCGGCCACCCAATAGTAGGAATTATTGATATTTAGATTTTTTTGGTTGATTATTTTTCCGAGACTATCATCGCTTGACAATCGCCCCGATTTAAACGTAATTAGATTGCCGTCTTGAGACCAGCGCATATCACTAATCGGCGGTAGGTCCATGTCGCTAAAGAACGCACTTGATTTATTATTGACGTAGTCGTAGGCGACAAAGTTGCGGCCATTAAAGACGTGGATCGTGTCATTAGACCCCTCCACATTGGACATCGAGGTGATACCAGGCAGATAGTTATTATTTACGTCTACTAATTGAGTTTTTTGGGCCAGCCTTTTTGGTAGCAGCAATATAATCGCAGCCAATATGCCAACGACTAGGACGGAGGATATAATGATAATTATTAATTTTTTGTGCCGAGCTATGATTTCCATATTTTATCCTGGTAAATTATTAAAAGCAGGTATTAACAGGGGCTGAACATCAATAAATTGACTGTCCGGACAGCTAGCTCCAGAGCATGATGGTCTGCCGTCTCCGGATGTAATATCAAAATGAAGGTGATGGGGCGTACCAGCAGCATTTGCGTTAGTGCCAACTTCTCCAATCGGCTGGCCAGCCGTCACCTTGTCGCCAGCATTAACTTTATTGGCCCCTTGCGGCATGTGGGTATAGTAATAGGTGTGGCCATCATCACCTTTTATATGAACATTTTGTCCGAATTGAGAACCATAGTTAGTTCTTGTGACTGTGCCGGGCTTGGCGGCGAGAATAACCGTGCCGGTCGGAGCGAAAATGTCAGCCGCGTTATAGTCGTGATGACAGTTGGTTGGCTTTCCGTAGCACCAAGCTGGGTTGTTGTTGGTGATAGTGGATTTATTGGTTTGTAAGGGGAATACAAAGCCATCGGGGCTCACGCCCGTGCCGCCAGCTGCTTGATCTTGTCCGGGGCACATACCGCCAGAACCACCGGGTGATGTAGAACCAGATGTAGCACCAGCAGAGGGAGCAACATCCCCCACTGGCCCTGGTTCGGCGTTTTGATCAGCCCATTTATAAATCAAATCAGGCCCGCTGCCATCTTTATAGCGCTGAATGTCCTTACCGTCACCAAGGTAGCCGAATGCTTCTGGCGGAAAGCCAGCCACCCTGCCCTTATATCCTTCCGGGGTGCCATCAACATGGCCCTGCCAGTAAGCTGGGGGGTTGCCCTTCCCCTCCGCCGTACCAGTCCATGGCGCGGGGCCCGATTCTAGGATAACTGCCACGATAGTCCTGCCATTTTCCGGATTAGTAACCAGCACTTTGCGTGGCTGCGCTCGATACCACGCCGCATCTTCTGGACCCTTATCACTATCTCCACTCCATGCCCATACAGCATATCGCCAACGCATCGTAATGTAGTAGTCGCGATAATTTTGGCCTTTACTAGCAAAACCCGAAAAAGTAACGCTATTGCCACTTGGGATGGCGCCAGCTTCATTAATCGCTTCCTCTAGACCAGTGCCGCCTTTTGCAGCCGGTAGTTTGTGTCCCTCGAGCTCATCCACTCCAGTTTGAACTGATAAACCGCCGCTGGTTTCGCAGTACGCCGTCTTGTCGTACGCCCAATGGTGCTCGATTTCTCGGCGTTGGCTGGTGACGCCATTACGGTAAAATTTTTCATCGCTAGTGTCGGCTTTTACTTCTGGAGTTGGAGTGGGGTCGGCTGCCAGAGCAAGCGGTACTTCGAAACAATAAGTAAACATGGTAAAAACCACCACCACCCAGTGTAATAAATGTGAGCCGTTTATCTTAGCCACTACACGACTCCGATACCGGACCGGCATATTTGTCGTCAATACGGACATGGAAATGATTGTTGTGATTTGGCCAAGACTTCATAATGCCCGGTAAGCCCTTCGAAGCGACATAAGAATTGAAGTCAGATTGAACTGACACGTCATTATAAAATATCATTTTTATCACTCCGGTATCTGCAAACATCCGGCCCAGTACTTTTGAACGTTCAGCATCACCACCCGTGTCAGCAGCCGATCTGTCACTAGTGTAAATATCAACATCGACACCTTTTTTGTGGCTGGCGTGTCCGCTGGCATTTAAATCACCAACCATAATTGGACTTTCTGGATATTTTTGCTTCCAAGCTTCAGCGACCGTATAGATCACACTGACTAGTTCCTTCGAGCCGCACCTTTGGCTTGGTGGCGTACCGCCGTTAAAGGTGTATAGTCCAGGTGTAGCTGGCTCCGGCATTTGGTAGTAACCGTTTGACTGGGCGGGGCCTAGGTTGGGCGGTGTTTTCACGCCAGCAATACCAGAATCACCACCCGCTCCAGCCCCGCTACTGCTACTGGCGTAGAGCGTTTCATCTTCTTTGCTCGGGTCAGATAAGTAGAGCATCGCGTCAGCCATGAGATTGTTGTAGTGGTATGTTTTGTAAGCTAAGGCTAATTTACCTCCCTCTGAGGTGTCTTGGTCAGCATCAACACCAAATAGCGGCTGGCATTCACGTACCTTGTCATCGTCAAGTGCCAGTTCGCCAGGGATAAATTTAGAGAAGCAGGCGTCCCATATGCCAAACCATTCCTTGATAGTGTGGTCACCCTTGTTGGGATCGAGTTCTTTGCTTGCGCCATAGGGCACATACCAGATATCAATTTTAACCTTCTTGTCCCCTTCTTCGGTCTCCTTGAGCTTTTCAATATAACGCCCGTTTTCAATTGGGTCCGTGTTGATCACTGCGTCGGGTATGGTGGCCGGCTCGAGCTTAAGGAAATTAAAACCAAAGCTATTATCAGCCATGGCTGAGTTGTTGTCACCGCTGACGAAATAGCTGAGCGATCCGCCTGCCGAACCAAGATTACGCAACGGCCCAAAGAGATCGCCGAAAACTGATGCTATATTTTTTACAATTTGCTTTGGCTCGGCGATTGTAGCAGCTCCAAGTCGACTGGCGAGAGAGCGTGGATTGTCGATATCGAACAGTCTCCATTTCATTCCCAGGCGACTGTCTCGCTCCCTGATAGCACCTTCAGTCTTTATGTCCTCTGCCAGGGCTCGACTCTCGGAGATTAAGTTACCGCCCATAGCCAAACTGTAGGCGTACATGTAAGCCTGTATGCCGGAGTGCATGCGGTTGAAGTTCTGTGGCCCGTCTTCGGTGCCTGAGTCGCTAACATTGGTACCCGCCTTGGCGAAGGCCAAGAGAACGTCGTCTAGACCGACTTCGGCATCATCGGCCGGCTTAGTCGATTTGAAAGCTTCACTGTTGTAGTACGGCAAGGCTTGTAGCTGATCACGCATCTGGGGGTAGAATGTGACTATTTGACTGATCTTATCACCTGATTCATCTTTTTTACCGGTCTCATTGTTGCCCAGAAAGTCACTGCAATTACCGGCCAGCTGCCGAACTGCCTTTTGGATAGGATACTCCGGATGGACGCCAAGCATATCCATGCCGACCGCGCTGCCGGCTAATGTCTCGGATTGGGGTGAGATGCCATTGGTTGTTCCGTAGTAGGTTTTGTGGTAGGTAGCAGCCGAGGCGAAATCGCTCATTTTATAGAAATCGGCTCTCATCTCCTCGAGCAAGAGCGGCCGAGTGGCTTGGGTGTCAGCGTATGTGACATGCGAGAAACCGGCATTGATCATCGAGGCGATCCGATCTTTTTGAGTTTTCTTCAAATTGTCTAGCGGCGCTGATTTGCTTGTTTCTAGTATGTAAAGCGAGTAGCGGCAGATGATATCGGCCATTTGTTTATCTTTGCTATTTTTCTTACCTAAGTCACGGAACTTTTTGGCAATATCTTCGTCAATCTTAATGTCCTGGGGGTCTATCTCACAGAGCAGATCATTGACAACTTTTTTGACGGAGTAGTCGACCGGGTTGCTTTCTTTTTCGCCCTTGTTAGTTTTAACGAAATCCTTGTCGCAGCTTGTTGGCATGGATGGTATGGTGGTGAGGGGCGGCGGCGGGGTTGGCGCTGGAGCCGGAGCAGGAGCTGGAGCGGCCGCTGAGCTGTCAGGCACAAGGCCCAGGGCAGCTGCTTCTAGACCAAGTAATTCTTGCGCGTAAGCGCCAGCGGCTTCGATTAGCTCGTAATATGGAGCAGAGCTGGAACAGGCCAGAGACTCCCAGCATGTCTTGTAATCAGAATGGAGGTTGCTCAGAGCCTGGAGGTAGGCCGCTCGTGTGCCGGTATCCCCTTTAGGGAATTTGGCTCCGTACTTAGAAGAGTATGCATCGACGATGCTTTCGCTAGCTTTGTGATAATTAACCTTGGACGCATAGGGATTGGCGCAACCATAGGGCGTACTGCATGGCGGACCGGCTAGACCCTTCATGAGCTTGTAGTTGCCATTCAATAAAGCGTATTTGGCCTTGGCCGCGGCGGGGTCGACATTGGGCGAACTAGGTGCCTGGTTGCCGCTGTCGATTTGAGCCGCTAGCAGGTTTTGTGGCGGTACGGCGGTAGGGGTGTTAACGGCGAAGTTAGCCGGAACTGTCCGGGAGTTTGGCAGTGATCCCGTGGCGGCGTTAAAACGTCGTATCGTGACACTGTTATCTGTATCTGCCCCTAGAGCTTGCATTACATGGGGCGATACGTCAATTAGCCGTCCTGTGCTGGTGGCGGGTCCCCAATCAAGTATTTGAGCTTGGACGTGCTTGCCGTTGTATTCGATGTCAACCCATTGTTTGCACAGGCTGTGATCACGCATAGCGGCAAAGTAGACCCCTTGCTCGTATAGGGTTTGCGAGCCGCCTGGTATGCAGGCCATACCAGACTGGTAGTCGCCAGGTCCGCCAAATTCACTAATCTTGCCGGTACCGATCACGTCACCAGGTGCGCCTGATGGCATTGGCGCGCCGTCAAAGCCCTTGCCTCCGCCCGAAGATGTACCGGCGGCATTGCCGGCTTGACTGCCGTCGGGGTCGACGCTCTCTTTCTCAGCCTTCCAAATACGATTTAGAGTCTTTTCGCGTAGTTTCTTTTTGAGTTCAGTGTATGGATCGGGCTTAGGAGTTCCTGAGGGGCTGGCAGCCGGCGCGGCTATAGCGGTCACGCTATTTTGCAAATCCTTCAGTGGCTCATCGATAAGCATTTGTTTTAGATAGCCAAAGCCCGTCCTCCACTTCGAAGACGCGACCGGGCTGGCGGAGGGCGATGGGCTAGCATTTAAATCGGGTGCATTGCCATCTGGCCCTTGCTCGGCATAGTTGTAGCGCAGTCCTATTTCTTTATTGATACCCTCGCGCAAAAACTTGCTGCGCATCATTGTATTGAATATTGGATAGACTTTGGATAGGCAGAGTGCTTTTGATTCCTCGCTCATCGTGTTGTCGGGGTTGTTGGCGTAGTAAATTTTTTCGATTACAGAGCGAGTTTTACCGGTCGCCGGCTCCACCACTTCCTTGGTGTCAACTCGGCATTGTGTTGTTTGATCGACCGTCTGGTACTTGGATTTCTCCCAGTCAATCTGAGCGTATTTCCATTCCAGTGTGCCTTCTTTGGGCGCACTGCCGGCCGGCGCGGCCACCGCACTCTTGGTGAATTGACTAAAGTCCTTGACTTCTACTTCATGGGCTAGCTGGCGCGAGACACCGGTTTTATCAAGTGATATAAGTGACTTGGTAGCCGCCACTACCGGATTGCCGTCCCAGATGGCTTTGAGCGGATTCTTGATGAACTGATAGAGCATCAGCAAAATTAGCATCGAGTGAATGATTGGCCACAACATTATCACGATCGCGGCTATCCAGATGCCAATTTGCACCTTTATCATGCGCTTGGTGCCAACCTTTTCAACTACTTTGCCCGCCATTTTAGCCGCCGGCGCGCCGACACCGGTAGCTGCGACGCCGGCTTCTACACCTTTACCGACAGCTTTGTCGATTTGTTTCTCAGTTTGGCCCTTGTTCTTGTCTAGGTCATTAAACTTTTTAGCCGCCTTGCCAGCGCCCGGTACGTGCTCGGCTGCCTTGAGCGCGGCATCTTCTTTGTTCATCGGGGCTTTTGAACCGTCTGACTTTCCTTGTCCGCCCTTGCCAGCTTTACCACCCTTGCCGCCCGACTTGCCTCTGCCCCCGCCGCCTGGGCTCACTTCTGGCGCGTCGCCTAGCCCATCGGGGAACTCCTGTCCCATTTGTTCGTTAAAACGAGCATCCACCTCTTCTCCGGATAGCTCAGGGGCGTCGTATTGTTGATCTTCCAGTGTTGGCATAAAAACTAAAAATTACCTTAAGTGTTACGGTTTTTGGCTTGGTAATTTTTGTTTTAGTCTTTATTTTTTTAATGTCTGGCTTACGGTCCGATTGTCGGTGGTGGTTCTGCTGCGGCTGACTCGCTCGCTACCGCGTGCGGCTTGTCGAGCAAGTCACGCGGGTTGGTGGTGATCAGCTGAGCCTCCATCGGGAAAGCTAGAATATGCAGGATGACGTGCGATAGGCCAGCGAAGAACAGGCCCTCACCGACTGGGAATTGGCTCAAACGATTACGCTCCTCAGTAGTTAGGCGAAAGGTATCGGCCACAATATCAACAGCGGCTGGTGACTGCTTGAGCAGCAGCTGCAAGCTGGAGTTGGTCACAATAGCCCTCCCCAGGCGAGTACTCAAGAAGTCCTCGACGTCTTGCGAGATGGTGGTCAGGCCCAGGTAGTACTTACGAGCCCGTTTGGCAATCGAGAACAGGAACTGGGCCGAATCCTGGTAGCGCATTAGCTGCCAAGCCTCGTCGACGGCTAGGATACGCTTGCGCTTGTCCATCTTCACCCGGTTCCAAATGTAGTTCAACACGATGTACATACCGATCGGGCGCAGCTCGTCTTCGAGGTCGCGGATATTGAAGACAACGAATGGATTGTCGAGCTGGACGTTTGATCTTTCCGAGAAAATACCCGAAAAAGTACCCTCGGTGTAGCGGCGCAGGCGAGCTGCCAGGTTTGGCCCATTACCGCCCATATTGAGCAGTGTATTGTAGAGATCGGTGATAAGTGGCGCTTCGGCGGTGTGCGTTAGCGGGTCGCCGGTAATGCCTTTATCAGCATAGGTTTGGATTAACGCCACATCTAGGTCGGCTTCCTCGGCTGGTGACATCTCGCCGGTCATCAGCCGGATCAACCCGTGCAGCATGATAATGTTAGCGTTGAGAGCGTTATCGGCTTCCTCTTTGTCGACGGCCTTGGGCAGGTCAAATGGATTGATGCGGGTGGTGCTATTGAGGCTGAGGTGCAAGAATGAGCCGCCGACCGCGTCACAAAGCGTCTTGTACTCATTCTCGGGGTCGATAATGATCACTTCCGTGCCCAACATGAGATAGCGCAAGCATTCTAGCTTGACCGCGAAGCTCTTACCGGCACCCGACTTGGCGAAGACGCACATATTAGCGTTCTCAAGGCTGAAGCGGTCGTAGAGCACCAGGCCGTTGTTGTGCCGGTTTATGCCATACATGATACCCTCTTCCTGACTCAGCTCGGCCGTAGTGAACGGAAAGCTGGTCGAGATGGCGCCCGTGTCCATGTTGCGGTAAATATTGAGCATGTCGGTGCCGAGCGGCAGGGTCGAGTTAAACCCTTGCTCCATTTGAATAGTGGCAAGCTTGGTGTAGATCAGGCTGTTACCAAAAATACCCTCGATTTTCTTCCTGATCTGCTCAAGCTCGGTCGTGTCTTTGCCGTAGAGAGTAACATAGAGGCCAAAACGGAAAAAGCGCTCACTACCGACTTGTAGTTTGTCGCGCAGCTCCTCAACGTCGGAGATGGCCGCCTCTAGCCCCGGATCGCGAACACGGCCCTTTTCTTGGTTGATGTTGTAGCTGGCTTCGAGCTGACCGACTTTCTTTTTCAGGTTTTCCATCACTACTTTACTCTCGACTGGCACGACATTGATGCTGATATCAATCACTTCATCAAGGTTGATGATCGGCGACAGCCAGCCGGTGAAAAGCGTGCGCGGATAGCCGAAGATGAATAGTGTCTGGGCGTAGCGGCTGCCGACCCGCAAATAGCTGCTCTCGATTTGGATAGAAGACGGCGCAATCACATCGCGTAGTGTCACTACCCCCTCGCGGTAAACTCGCTCGGCCTCGGCCTGATCGAAGGCAGCGCGGTCGATCTGCGCCTGAACTGCCGGATCCATTCGCTGTTGTCCGCGCGCCATTACTGTGGCCCTCCCTGTGGTCCGTAGCCGCCGTTTTGCCCGCCGCCATTGGCGGGTGGTTGCTGGTCAAATGGCTGGCTCTGGGCGCGGCGATGGGCAGCCGCGAACAGGTCATCGGGTGCTGCCGGTTGCGGTTGCGGCTGGTACGGCCCGGCTGGTTCGCCACCACGACTCACTATTGGCGCTGTCATGTCTTCGGTCGTGATCAGCCGCTGGCTCTGCGAGACATCGATGTTGTATGAGTTGTAGAAGAGCTCGATCAGCTCTTGGGTTTTTAGGATGGCTACTCGCACGCCCATTTGCGCTAATCCTTGGGCGACCATGTTGGTGCGCTGCACGATATCGTGCTTGCGCTTGTCGAAATCCGTCGAGTTTTGAGCCGCCACGGTGGAATCATTGGGCTTAAACACCCCGCCAACCTTGGTGGCGACATTTTCTTTGGAGACGGCCTCGACGTAGTACGGTATGATGACGTAAAATTCTTTGTCCATAATATTAATTTCTTCGAGCAGGCTTTTGATATTGTAGGCGTATTCTTCCATTAGGCCGGCCAGCAATTGATTCTGCTGATTGGCTTGGATACTCTCCAACTTCTCGATGTAGGCACCGAGGTCGATCTTGCGTGAGCGGACGATGATTTGGATCGGAAAGTGCAAGCCGTTCAAAAATCCTTGGTAGGCGAATTCGATCGCGTCTTGCTCCTGTTGGCTTTTGAGGTCGAAGTTGAGGGCTGAGGCCATAATGACCATTCGCAAGCTGCCGTCGCGCATGACGACGATACCATCCTTGATCTCGGAGAACATCAAGTATTTCTGAGTGCTCATGCGCTCGTCTTTGCCGTCTTTTTTGTTCTTGCCCTTTTGCTTACCTTGGGGGGCGGGCTGCTGTGGCGGCGGAGCGACCGGTGGCGGACCGTACATTTGCGGCGGCGGCATAGGGCCACCGGCCGGCGGGCCGGGCTGGTAAGGGTTTGGAATTTGGTTCGGTGGCATCTGGTTTGGAGGCATACAAATACAAAAACTAATTTACTATCTTATCTCATTATTTGGTGTCAGCGCAACTTAACCGTTTTGCCAGGAGACAGCGTTACTTCTTTGTGGATACGGTTAGCTATCTGGGCAACCGTGACCGGTTCTTTGCGCAGAGCTAGCTCAATTATATCAGCCGCTTGCGGGTTTGGCGATGGTGCTTGTGCTTTTGGTCGCGGCTTGGGTGGCGGCGCGGCTGGCGCGGTTTCTTTGTGGTGAGCCGGTGCTGGTTTGGCAGCCTGGTCTTGAGCCTTTTTCATATTGGCAACGGCTTGAGTGCGCACGTCGGCTTCGACGTTTTCGAGTAATTGGCCGACCGCGGCTGCCTTCTGGCTGTTCTGGGTGTCGAGCATGTCATCGTGCAGGCCGATAGCTTGCGGATTGTCTGCCTCGTGAGTGTTGATGTTGGGGTTGATCACTCGGCCAGCCAGCCCCGCAGCCGGCGCGGTTGGGTCGGGCAATTGCACGGCTTCGTTTTTCTGAACTCGGCCGCGCGAGTCGATGATGGTGGCGAGCTTGTGTAGCTGGCCTCGTACCTCATCGGGGTTGGGTGGCTTGGCTTCTTGCGGCTTGGGAGGTGCTTTGGGAGCGGACTTGACGATGTCCTGGTCGGTGTCCTTCATCCAAACCCGTTTGCGCGGCAGTACCAGGAAACGGATGAAGGCGACGAAGAAGTTCTCGAAGCTTTGCTCCTCGCGCTTACCGACGGCCAGGGCGACGAAGATACCGCTGACCGGCAAGATGAGAATGACGGCGATCGGTAGTGCGAAGCCGAAGATGCGCCACATCAGGAATCCCCACATGATGGCGATGATCAAATAGACAAATTGCTTGATCGAGAACGGACCAAGAATTTTGTCTTCTGTCTCTACGTTTTGTGGAACTTTATATTGACCCATGGTCTAATCTCAAGCTTATATTTTATAGATCCTTTGTCCAGTCGTCATGGCCAGGAGCTGGCGGAACGTTCCATACTTGCCCTGGGGACCCTACATTTTGTGAGTGGGGCTGAGAACCACTACCCGGGGGGGTGCCGCCCGGGCTAAAAGGAGGAATATTAGGTATATTTATTGTTGGAGCTGGGCCTGCATTACCCTGCGGGGCAGTGCCTTGAGTTTGGAAGTTTGGATGAGCATTAATAATTTGCCATTCGTCAGCGTTAAGCTTAGTGCTCAAGTTAGTGTTATTTCTTATTTGGTCAATTGCGGCAGGGCTGACATTCCCTATATTGTGATCATTTAAGATGTGGGCTCTTGAGGCGGCCGACATATCTGCAATGGCACTACCGCTCATGCGACCAAGGGTGTCCTTGTCAATTCGAGCTTGATTTTCGGTTTTGCCAGTGGTTCTATTGATGACAGTATCAATCTGTGCTTGTCCATTATCAAATTGCACAGCCCTCATCTGTGGCATTTTATCAAAATTACTGAAATATTGACCAACTGCCTGTTTATACGTTTCCTCACTCACCTTGCCAGATTTTAGTGCAGTTGAAATGCCGTTGATGTTGCCGGTTTGTGCTAGGCGACCAATTGCGGCCTTTTGCATGCCTTTATTACTGCTTGTGGCCAGCTTTTGTAGTTGGTCTGCATCGGCGTAGGCAGCAGCCTTGTCGAGATCACTGTATATGCGTGCTTGTTGCTGGCCTCGTTTCATGATACTTTTTCGCGAGCCAACGAGCGAACCTATACCAGCCCCACCTATTACACCACCAACTCCTGTCTTGCCCAGCCTTGACTGACTAAATCTGTCACGAGTCGACCCTGCAGCAGATTTCATGCCCGCCTTGGCCCTATCTTTACCACCACCCCATTTACTGGCGGCCCAGCCGACCGCGGCACCGGATGCGAAGTTGACGAAGTCGCCGCCCCACTTGAATGTTTTGGGTAGGACAGCAAGAGCGATCAGTGGCGCCATCGCACCGGCCAGCGAGGTGAGGTTGCTCATGCCAGCAGCATTACCGCTAGAAGCAGCCGTGCGGGCGAACAGTATGGCTGCAGCGATTATACCGGTGGCCATTGGGAACATCGCCAGTACGCGCCACAGGTTGCTCCACCATTTCTGGAATAATTTTTGAGTATTAGGCAGCACCCAGCAGGCGAAGGCGATCGGTGCTGTCAGGACAAGCATGAAAATCACTAGCTGTCGTGCCACCACCGTGATAAGAGTGACAATGAGGCTGAACAGCGCCATGATTGCCAGGATGAAGATAAGTAAAAACGACACGATACCGGCCGCATTGCCCCAGATGCCAGATACATTGAGATTGAATGTCTGTGGGCCCTGAGCCAATAAAAAGCTAGGCAGGCCGATGCCAATTACATTGCTAATATCTACCAATATACTAATGAGCAAGTATGAAAACTGGGATAAAAGGGCAGCCGCCATTATGCGGGGTAAGGTCTTCTTGATCGTGTAGGCGTCTATGCCAAGCGACATTGAGTTAGAAAAGATTATGAATATAAACACCAGCACGTAGAAGCTAAGCGACACGTTCTTGATGTTGTTCCATGAGTCGTAAAGGGGGTTTTTGCCATCCGCTTTGCCGGCTGAACTGAGTGGCTGAACGTAGAACATATCAATTAACAGCCCCTTGCCGCTGCCATCACCGCCAATCAGCTTAGTGATGGTTTTGTTAACCATATTAAATAGTGGACAGGTGATAAAGTTGATAGCTGAGTCATCGCCACAATCTTTCCCCGTGTCATTGGCAGCGTTGCTGTTGTCCACAATCGTCCTTATATTTTCCCATTGTTCGTCTGTAAAACTAGGCACCCTGCCTGTTGGCGCATCGATACAGTCTTTCGCGGCAAAATCATATTTGAGTGAACAAAACTCCTTGCCGCCCGGCCCCATTGGCCTCTTGCCGTTGTCTTGTGCCCTGTCGTCATTGGTGAGAGCCCAAGATGGGGTGTAGCCATTCCCCTGATTCACATCCTTGACAAACATTGGTTTGCCATAGGCTCCATTCTCAAATACTGCGTAAGACCCATCCTCCTTAGCCTTGAACACCACCTTGCCTACGCTTTCGGTGGCAATGGCATCGAATTCGAAATTGTATCTATTCTCTGTTATAACCTTGGTATTGGTTATCACATTGAAGCCGCCTGGGTCACCCCACGTACCACTGCCGCAACCTCCGCATTCGGCTGCATTGGCCCACGCTGGTGAGTTGGGGCCAGGTTTGTCGGCTAAAGCTTTTGGCGCAAACAGAAACAAACTGCCAATCATGCCGACGGCGAGTAGCGCGAATGATAATAATAGCTTTTGTTTTAGTGTAGACAACATTTTTTTGATTATATCATTTTATATAAATAAAACATAAGCTTTACTTTTTCTAGTGACTGCCTAATAATTGATCGTGAAATTATGAAGAAAATCATATTTATTCTATGTTTAGTAGTATTGGGCTGGCTGGTGCTTGGATCGATGTCTACGCAAACAGTATTAGCAGAGAAGGTACTAGACTGTCCAGCCGACAAATTTACTCCGCTGCCTGGCCAAAAGTGTCCAAATGGCTCAGATCCGGTTGAAAGAGATCTGGGGCAGGTTCAAGAAGAAATTGGAGTAAAAGAAGAAGATATAAAAACCCATAAAGACGTAACTTGTGCTAGTTTTGCTCCGGGAGGCACCGATCCGGGGCGAGTTGGCGATCCTAATACCGCAGGCAGTGGTGGCATCGGTGTTGGCAACTACGGCTGGGATAAGATTTGTGATTATAGCCAGAAGAATGTCGTCATGGGTCTCGTAGTTGGTATCTCCAACTGGATAGTTGGCTTAGTCGGCCTAGTGATAGTACTGATGATCGTCGTCGGCGGTGTGCAGATGATAGCTTCGGCCGGTAGCCCGGACGCGGTCAAGGCCGCTAAGTCCAAGATCACTAATGCCATCATGAGCTTGGTGGTGCTGATAAGTATGCGGGCTATCTTGGCGTTAGTTAGTATCGGCGCAGGCACACAAGAATTCTTTGGGGTTACTATTGCTGGCGCTGGCGAAAAGCTAGATAGTGTTTCCGCGCTGATCGTCGCGATCATCAACTTCACCCTCTTCCTCGGCGGCGGGCTGGCGGTCATATTTATCATCGTTGGTGCCCTGCGCTACATTGGCTCGGGCGGTAACCAGACCAATCTGCAAAAAGCCAAGGCCACTCTTACCTACGCCATTCTCGGTCTTATTGTATCCATCTCCGCCCTTGCAATTGTCAATTTCATCATTAATAATCTGAAATAAGGAGACAGCATTATGATGAAATTTTTATTAGCGGTAGGCCCGGGGGATATCGGAGTTTCGGCTTTAAATAACACACCAGGAAGTGTCGGCTCGATCATCACTTCTATCACCAACATCCTTTTCTGGATCGTCGGTGTGGCTTCGGTGATCGCGATTATTATCGGTGCCATTCAATACATCGCCTCGGCTGGCGATCCTGGTCGCACCAAGGCCGCTAAAGACACCCTCATGTACGCCGTCATTGGCCTAATAGTGGCGATCCTGGCCTACGCGATTGTCAACTTCGTCCTTACTCGCATCAAGTAAGTCTTCTGGCGCGCGCATTAGCATAAGAACTAATTGTCACGGTTTGTGTTTTCGGTTACAATAAGGCCAAGTTTTATTAATTAACCCCTAAAAATACGAAAATTTAAGGAGAAGCAAATGAAATCATTAGTACGAAAATTAAGCTTAATCGCAAGTGTAGCGCTACCAGCTCTAGCGCAACGCGCCCTAGCCGCCCCAGCCGACCTCAGCCAGGGCTCGGACATGGCCGGACAGGGAGCGGGCCTAAGCAGCGACTTGCCGAGTCAGATCACGGCAGTCACCAACACGCTGTTGCTCGTCATCGGCATCTGTGCTGTCATCATGCTCATCATCGGCGGCTTCCGCTACGTCTTCTCACAAGGTAACGAAAAAGCTATCAGCGGCGCCAAAGACACTATCCTGTATGCCATTGTTGGTATCGTGGTCGCCATTCTCTCCTACGCCATCGTCAACTTCGTAATCGGCCGCTTCTAAGACTAAGGCAGGTACTTAATAGTGCGACTAAAACTCCTCAACCTAGCCGTTCCTGCGTCCGTGCTCTTCTCCTCGTGGACGCAGCGGGCCTGGGCGGCCTGTAGCGGCGATGTTAGCGGCGGGGCACAAGGGGGCGCTAACTGCGCCCAAACAGCCGGCGCGCCTTCCGACCTAGGCTCGCAGATCAAAAATATAACCAATCTACTGCTTGTCGGCATCGGTATAGCGGCTGTCATCATGCTCATTATCGGCGGCTTTCGCTACATTTTCTCGCAGGGCAACGAAAAGAACATTAGCGGCGCCAAAGATACCATTCTCTACGCGGTCGTCGGCCTAGTGGTTGCCATCCTCTCCTATGCCATCGTCAACTTCGTCATCGACCGCTTCTAGAACTTCGCCTAATTCTCTTTTTCGCGCTCACCATATTCGCCCCCTTGTTTTTACGGTGCGATTTTTTTAACTTACAGATTGCGCCGCTCGTGCTAAAATCATCTTATGGAAAGCATGCAAATGGGAGCGAATATGGCCGGTCAGGGCACGGGGCTGAGTGGTGACCTGTCGGCGCAGATCACTATAATTATCAGTACGCTGATGTTGTTCATCGGCATCTGTGCTGTTATCATGCTCATCATCGGCGGCTTCCGCTACGTTTTCTCGCAAGGTAACGAAAAAGCCATTAGCGCTGCTAAAGATACTATCTTGTATGCCATTGTCGGTATTGTAGTAGCAATTCTCTCCTACGCCATCGTCAACTTCGTAATCAACCGGTTTTAGCCTGAGCGCCAGCTTGCCCCAGACAGCCCGACTGCTGCAAAAAAGTCGTGCTAAAATAGCTATTATATGAAGAACAAAGGTTTGGTAATTTTTACCCTTTTGGCCATCGTCGCCTTGGGCTACGTTTCGTATCGGTTGGGCAATCGCTCGGATGTTAATTTGAATTTTGGCAGCGGCGGAGTTAGCTACCCATCGGGCCCGATCGCGCTGACCTATTGGCGAACGATCGATGATGCCAGCACGCTGGCGCCGATTATCGCCGACTACAATAAGCTGCACCCGAATGTCGAGATCAAGCTCACGGTCGTGCCGGCGGGCGAGTATCCTGCCCGTCTTGCCGCGGCTGCCAGCGCCAGTCAGCTGCCGGATATTTTTTCCGTCTCCAGTGATCAGGTGGCGAGCTACAAAAAGCACGCCGCGATCGCGCCAAAGGCAGTTTTTGACTCGAAAACCTACCAGCAGACCTTCGCGGCCCAAGCCAGCCACGACTTGATGGATGCCAGCGGCCCATATGGCGTGGCCTACGGTATCTCCACGCTAGGGCTGTTTTACAACGAATCCATGCTGCGTGAGGCTGGTGTCGAACCACCCAAAAGCTGGGACGATGTGCTCTCCGCGGCGGCCAAGCTAAATCAAAAAAGTGGTGCTGGGATTAGCCGCTCAGCCATTGTCCTAGGTACACCGGCAGTTGGTCATGCGACCGACATTCAATCGGTGCTAATGCTGCAAAATGGTGCCAAAATGACCGATCAGCCACCGACCAAAGCGCTATTTGACCAGCCCGATGGAGCTGGCTACTATGCTGGCGTCAAGGCGGCCCAGTTTTACGCCAGTTTTGCTACGCCCTCGAAGGCGAATTACAGCTGGAATGATAGCTTGGGCAATAGTGTCGACGCTTTCGCCAAGGGCAAAACGGCCATGATAGTTGACTTTCCTTTTCGGGCGGCCGAAATCCGAGCTCTGAATCCGGGCCTGGTCTTTAAATCGGCTCCCCTGCCTCAGGTGGATAGTAAAAATCCGGTTAACCTAGGTGAATATTGGGCCGAGATGGTGAATGGCGCCGGTGCAAATCGTGAAGTGGCCTGGGATTTCTTGCGCTTCGTTTCCTCGAAGGAGCAGCTCAACAAATATTCGGCCGCGACTTCTCGCCCGGCCAGCCGGCTAGACTTGGCCAAAACTCAGCAAGACGATGCCCTGCTCGGCCCCTTTGCCGGTCAAGTGTCAACTTCTACCAATTGGTTCCGCGGCAATCCGCAGAATATAAACGCTGCTTTTGCCGATATGAATATTGCGATTGTAAACGGCTATGACGCTAGTGCGGCTGTTCGCTCGGCGGCGGCTCGTGCCACCCAAGAGATATCAAGAGCACGACAGTAGCATCAATACAAGCTTTGTATTGATCTTGTATGATTGTTGTATCTAAGAAAATCCTAGCCCTGTTCGAGGGCAGGGCTAGGATTTTCTTAGATAAGAATTGCGAGTCGCGACCAGGCTCTAAGCCGGCTTGACGCGGATTTTCTTGACTTTGTCTTGGACTACTTTAGGGATTTCGAGTGTCAGTACGCCGTCTTTGAGGGTGGCCTGAGCCTTTTCGGCGACAGTCGAGGTCGGCAAGATGACCGAACGCGAGAATGACCCCCAGAAACACTCCTGGACGTAATAATGTTCTTTTTCGACGGCTTGCTCGTCTTTGCGGTCGCCGCGGATCGTGACGACGTCTTCAGAGATCGCTACGTCGATATCTTCCGGGCGCACACCAGCGATCGGAGCCTTGATGACAACCGAATCCTTGGTCTGGTAAACGTCGACGGCCAGCTGGCCTTCGAACTCTTCCTCGCCCATCCAATCGCCTTCGTTGTTGTTGTCTCCGGCTTCGTCGAGAAATTCTTCTTCTAAGATTTCGTTTTCAGCATCATTTCTACGTGCCATTGTTGCTCCTTATGCTTGAATTAGACCCTATTTGTCACTATTATAGCCACGCCATTAAATTGTTGCAAGGAAATGTTATCTAAAATCATAGATTTGATCGTGCCGTCGAGCTGCCAAGTCTGCGGCCGCGAAGGCGAGCTGGTCTGCAGCGGCTGCCGCGAGGAGCATCTGACAGGTCGCACGCCGAGCTGCTTTAGGTGTAATAAAATCAGCCGCGCGGGGCGGACCTGCGCCAGCTGCCGGTCGGCGACTAAGTTGTCAGGGGCGATCGTGGCTTATCGGTTTGATGGGGCGATCAAGGAACTGATCTACCGGCTAAAGTACTTGTCTGATCGCGCTGTGGCCAGGTTTTTGGCGCGCGAAATGGCTGCCATTGTCGACAAAAGTCAATTTGACCTGGTGAGCTTCGTGCCTAGTGATGGCGCGGCTTTGCGGCAACGCGGCTACAACCAGGCGCAGCTAATCGCGCGGGAGCTAGCCCGCCAGATCGAGATGCCTTGTGAAGGCGTTTTATTACGGGTTAAGCACAGCTCTCAAACTAAGTTGGGTCGGCACGAACGGCTGGCGGCGGTACGCGATAATTTTGTCGTTTTGCCGAGACCAATCGAGAACCAGCGCCTGTTGCTGGTCGATGACGTGCTAACGACTGGGGCCACTCTGTCAGAATGCGCTCGGGTGCTGAAAGACGCCGGCGCGCGCTCGGTTTGGGGCGCGGTGGCGGCCAAGAAATAGCTCAAGGCTAATCTCAAGGAGCATCGCTTGTTGGGCCTCTGGGCGCTTTGACCAAAAGGCAATAAATTAGTATAATATGCTTTGCTCTTTTTGAGGAATCAAATTGAGCGACCCTTAATATTTTACAAACCAAGTTATTCAAAACGAATTCCTACTATATTTATCTTCTATGAGTTTTAGACAACTGTTTGTAAAATATAAGAGGAGCAGTTGTAGTGTAAACCGAAGACATCCGCCAGTAGGTGGATCGTCGCAGGTTGAAACTCAATCTGCGACGAGTGCCCGTAGCTCAGCTGGATAGAGCGTCAGCTTGCGGTGCTGGAAGTCGGGGGTTCGAATCCCTCCGGGCACGCCATTTTTATCTGATTTATCGGCAGAAGTTCGCTTCGAAGACTGGAATTATAAAGACCCAAACCACCAAATCTAGCTCGCAGTGCGAAATTATTTAATAATTTTGTGAATCGAGGTAGATTTGAAGAGGAGAAGCAAGGCGAAAGCCGAAGTATGTCATCTCTGATGGCATATGCAGGCTGCAGTGCTCGTCTTCGACGAGGAGAGGTGACCGAGTGGTTGAAGGTGCTGCTCTCGAAAAGCAGTGTGCCGGCAACGGTACCGTGGGTTCGAATCCCACCCTCTCCGCCAGATGGAAGCGACTCACGAAAGTGGGTCGTTTGCATCTGTGGGCAGGATGAGAACCCGTACCGCGTCAGCGGTGGGTTCGGTGGAATGAAGATGGCGCGCAGAAGTTTACTTCGAGCACCATCGAATGGAGAAGGCGTAAGCCGCTATCCCACCCTCTCCTTTATTGCCGTCATTCTTGACTCCACCCATCGTCATCCTGAACTTGTTTCAGGATCTGTAACCTTCTCCTTCCTACTTTTGTATTACGGCCAAAAGTAGGCAAAAGCCTATTTGCGCCTCGGGCTCAAAAGCTAGAAGCGTCTCGCAATAATTTTAGTATGGAAATACAGACTCACTTGTCGTTCAAAGCTGTATTTCT
>CAZGYV010000013.1:0-21975 GCA_964530725.1 uncultured Candidatus Saccharibacteria bacterium
AAGCTTAGAGATAAATTCTAATTAATTCTAATATAGTGCTTGATATTAGAATTAATGAGAGTATAATTCTAATCGGTTAGATTTAAGTCAATACTAATTCTAATCACTAGGGATCAACAATAATTATGTCAAAACAGCCTTTTACACCACCACAACTACCACCACAGATTGATATTACCTCTCAAGTGGGTTTGCTTACTGATGCCCGAGATGCTGTTGCAAGGTACGATGAAGCTGTTAATCGGCTTCATAATCCAACAATTATTCGTAGAACTTTTGAAACAAAAGAAGCTGTCCTGAGCTCACGAATTGAGGGTACGCAAGCAACATTTGAAGAAGTTCTTGAGTTTGATGCCGATGAAGTTGAATCGGAAGAAAATGAAAAATTGAAAGACTATCGAGAAATTGCGAATTACCGTCAAGCGATAGACTATGGACGAGAACTCCTAAAAGAAAAGCCACTAGACGAGAATGTTTTTAAGGAATTACATAAAGAACTCTTAAATTCTGTGCGGGGAAAGAACAAGAGTCCGGGTGAATTTAGAACACATCAAGTACACATTGGTCCTCCGGGAGCGACAATAGATGAAGCGAGTTATGTTCCACCTGTTCATACAGAAATTCCTGCGTTAATTTCTAACCTTGCTCACTATATGCACAGTGATGAGCAGCCCGACAGGTTAATGCAGGCTGCGGTAATGCACTACCAGTTTGAAGCTATCCACCCTTTTGCGGACGGTAATGGGCGTGTTGGTAGACTGTTAATTCCTCTATATCTATTTGAGAAAGGTTTAACGAAGTACCCTAATCTCTATGTATCCGAGTTCTTAGAAATGCATCGTCGTGACTACTATGAGCGGCTTAATAGTGTCAGCGAAAAAGACGAGTGGTTGGAGTGGATCGAATTCTTCCTAAGAGCAGTACGAGAACAGGCTAAAATTTCAAAAGAGCGTGTTGATAGAATTGAGAATCTTTATAGGCAATTACGAGAGAGGCTACCTGAGTTTAATTCAATCTACGCCTCAAGTTTACTCGATGCATTGTTTGCCCAACCTACGTTTACTCCTACTTCAATCGCAAAAAGAGCGAACATTCAGAATGCTCAAACCACCTTGAATTTAGTTGCTAAATTCGTGAAAGCAGGATTAATTAGAGATCTTACGCCTGAAAGAGGGCGTAATAAACTCTACCACTTCGAACCTCTCATTAACGTGCTTTAATCTTCCTTGCTTCACTACATATATAGTACTAGGGGGCTAAGGCCCCAAGGGGTTATGTCACTCTGATGTGTATTTTATGTTTTGATTTGGGTTCTTTTATGCCAGATAAAAAACACTGCTCAATATTTACAAATACTACAAATTATTATAGAATAATGCACAATCGTCCGGATGGGCGGGAGGCTCGCTTCTGAAGCGGGTAACGGCGATGCTCTGGCGCTATTCCAGGGTGGTACGAAAGGAGTGGTCGGATGACCACCAAATTGATAATCGAGGAAGGCTGGGTAATCAAGGATGGCCCCTCTCGTGAGGAGCTATTCGATGCCTTGCGTCTCTTCGATGAGCTCCGCACGGTTGCCTTCGAGCTTATGCCGCCTAGGGGGAGAGCGAGTCAGGCTGTCCGGCGACGAGCACTGATTAACGAGATTGGTGCCGAAGACGACAGTGGGCACAGCTGGCGGCTTAATGTCCACTTCGTCATTGACCCTGGGGGCAGCGTCTCTCTCGGCGTGCACCACGCAGTGGACATTTACTACAACGACCGTACGCGCGACGGTGTTGTCTTCGATGCCAGGCCAGCCTCAGAGCGCCCTAGGATCGATCGCGAGGGCAATATCTGTGTCGGAGGCCAACGCATTGCCCGCATCGAGGGCACGGAGGTAGTCGCCATTTAGCTATTGCCATGTTCTTCGGAACCGCGAGGGTTCTTCCTCGACAGCCAGGTGCGTTAATCCTGGCCAACCCCAGAGCCTACAACTGTTTGCAGGTTGCGGGGTCGGAAGGCCGACCGTGGAAGTTGTGGTCTACAACTAGCACAAGGAGGCCGAGGGATGCCCCTCGTTACAATCACCTGCAGTTCCTATTGGTATCCCACCGATGATTACCGCTTAGAAGGAACTAAGTGGCAGCAGATCACAGATGCGTTCGGGTGTGCCTTGCCCGACATCATTGCCAAAGACGGTGACAAGCTTGGGCTTGACCCTGATACACCACCTGGCGCCGTTCAAGTGAACTACGAGCTCTTCCATCCGCGAGCGGTCAACGTGCCCGATATCTGGATAAAGGTCGAGCTTACCGAGGTTGTCGAAGACGAGGCAACACGGAAGCTCATCCGTGACGAGTTGAAGCGACGTATCGAGAGCTGGTTCGCCAGCCACGATGAGTTGATACTCCCGCCAAACTTTGCCCTGGATATCTTCTGGGGACCAGGCCACGGCTACCTCAACTTAGGCAACGGTACCCTCGTAATCGACTGGTAATGCCCCCGTGACACTCTTGCGATAACGCGGAGTCCCTCCGGGGGCTTCGCATTTTCTCGCCAAAAAAAGGGACTTTCGCGTTTCGCGGAAGCCCTTTTTGTTGCTTGAGATTCTTGACTGCGGGCAATAAAGGCATTGCCTTGTGTATAATTGATATGTATAATTCAAATGTACATTTAACCAAGGACTAATATGAGTATAAAAGTTATTGACGCGACCGTCTTGCGGGCCAATCTAAGCGATGCTATTGATGAAGTCAAGAAGGGCAACATCCTGGAAATTCGGCGCCGCGGACGTGGCGAAGTAGCACTGGTTGACCTGGAGATGCTTGAGGATTGGCTGGCTGCACATGACCCCAAATATTTAGCCAGTATCAAGCAGGCCCGCGTCCAAGCCAAGCGGGGCAAGACTGTGCCTTTTGAGGATGTTTACCGCGAGGTGATGGGTACTAATGAATAGGTATGCAAGCCGAATTCACCAATAGAGCACTAAAAGATTTTAAAAGCCTAGACAAAGTTACCCAAAAGCAGATTCTTAAAAAACTTCGATTCTATTTGGGCGCGCCCGATCCTTTATCCTTTGCTAAGCGATTAACCGATTCAAAGGATGGTGATTACCGATTTCGCATCGGCACTTACCGGGTGGTGTTTGACGTTGAGGCTAGTGCTGCGAAAATTTTGCGGGTGCAGCACCGCAAGGATGTGTACAGACGCCAGTAAGAGCCTGGAGTTTGTTTAGGTGATTATATATCAAGTTTTTTATCAAAAGGGACTTTCGCAGGTTTGCGGCGGTCTTTTTTGATTTTGGTCAACCTACTGCAAGCATAACAAGCGAAAACTTTACGAAAATAGACTGGTTATGCCATAATTAAGGTAGATTTGGTCATCCAAATTTGCAACTTGAAAGGGATTGGCTAATGCCAAAAAAGCAGAAGTATACACTGCTTACTGCCGAGGAAGAAAAGCTTCTGATCGGCCGCATCAGGGCAGGCGATAGACGTGCGCTTGATTGGTTTGTTAACAGCAATATACGCCTGGTGCACAAGATTGCTAGCAAGCACAAAGGGAAACTAGAGTATGATGACTTGGTGCAGGAAGGCCAGCTCGGTCTTCTGACTGCTATCGATAAGTTTGACCCTGAGCGGGGTCATAAGTTTTCAACCGTGGCTTACTGGTGGGTTGAACAAGCAATCACCCGGGCAATTGGAGATAAGGCTCGCACGATTCGCTTGCCGATCCATGTGGTGGAGAAGCTGAATAGGTTCCGGTGGAAGTATTTGCTCTTGGAGGCAGAGAAGGGGCGCGAACCCAACCTTGGCGAGCTGGTAGAATTTACCCAGCTGCCGAGTGACAAGGTTCAGCTCTTTCTGAACTACATGAGCGGATCTCTGGTTTCCCTTGATCAGCCTATCGGTGATGGTAACGATACTTTAGGTGCCAAGATTGCCGAAGATTCCCCGATAGACGCCGGAGAGCTAGTCTCTGCCAGAGAAGTCAGGCGGAGTATAGATCGGGCGCTGGACGATTATCTCAATGAGAGGGAAAAGCAGATTCTGTGCTGGCGTTTCGGCCTGATCGATGGCAAGACAAAAACTCTGGACCAAGTTGGTGCCCGGCTTAAAATAACGCGCGAACGCGTCCGGCAAATAGAGGCTGTAGCACTAGAGAAGTTGAGAAAACTTCATCCAGATGCCCTCGAGGATTACAGGCAGGTTGATCTGTCGGTATTAAGTAGCGAGCAAGGAGCGAGACAAATGCCGGGAATATCACAAAGCCAGATTGAGATCGAAGCGAGACGGCTTGGCTTGGTTAGCTCGCGGATGGCGCTGGAGGAGCTAGGGATTGCTCACAGCAATCCGTCGCTTTACTTCAAGCAGCTCTTTGCTGCTGGGCTGGAAGTAGCTCACCATTATGGGCCGGCCTATCTTTACCGGATGGAAGATGTCCGGGCGGCAATCGCCAAACTCAAGGATTCTCCTGGTGCTATCAACCCAGACAGCCGGGTAAAAAGCGAGAAAAGCAGTGATGCCAAAGGCTATAGCGGCAACTTGGCTGCCATGTCGTCATCAGTGAGTCAGCCCTCGCCCGAGAATGGTGATAGGCACAGCCAGCCATCAAGAGAGCCGGCGGCCATTAGCTCTACCGAGGGTAGGTTGATCGACAAAGTAGTTGAGCAGGCAAGCGCGATGGGCGAGGTCCGCGTCCGCGAGGATCAGGTTCATCGGGTAACGCAGCAGAAGCCATCTGTCGCCGCCCGAAGTTCGAATGGTGACGGTTCTTCGGACGATGCCCTACCGGATAAGCCGAGCTACAACTCCACGCTTATCCAGACAGCGATCTACTTGGCCGGCTCCAAAGCCTTCCGTGAACTGGTAGATGAGGAGCTGCAGGAGAAGATCGTTTCTGAACTTGCGACGGCGGAGTTCGTGGCTAGTCACTAATAGTGCATGGCTTGATTGAGCCTTCTGTCGGTGACGGAAGGGTATCTCGATGTAGTACCAATAGAGAAAAGGTAATCTTGATATGTCTTTTTTGGATCCGATGATAGAACGAAGACAGTTGCCTTGCGGCTGTTCAGTTGGGCTGGTGGTTCAGCAGCAGGTACCTTGTGCTCACAACGACGGTCGATATCCTCATGATGACCTTGATCTGGAGGAGACTCCGTGTGGCTGTGACGAGGATCATGGCTGTGATCGCTGTCACAATCATCGTTTCGTTTTCAAGCGTCGTCATCTTTACTGATGAGGGTTGGGTGGGGCAAGTGCTCCACCCAACCCCCGGCCTGGAGAAATCCAGGCTTTTTTTATTTATATTACGGATTTACCGTCACGTAATCGGTCTGCGTGGTCGTCTGGCCGTTGTAGATGGCGATCGCGTCGATGCGCCAGCTGCCGGTAGCCAGGCCAAGGGTTTGGGCGTTCCAATAGAAATTAGCCACGCCAAATTCATCGGCCGGCTTAACACCAAGGCTAATGACCTGTCCGGAGGGGCCAGTCAGCCTGATTTCACAACTGGCTTCGGGCAGGGTGTGGCAGGTGCTATTCATCAAGGGCCCGAGCGAAAGCGAGCCGCTGCTGCCGAGGTAGGCGGTGTGCTTGTTGACGACTTGCCCGGCTGAGGCGCTCAGAGAGGCGGCCAGGACGGCTTGGAGGGTGTCTAGGCGACCATAACCTGTATAAATACTGTAAGCCGATGCGCTGGTGCTGCTGCGGGCTAATAGCTGCTCGATGTTGTTTGCGGTCAGGCTTGGTGCGCGCGCGAGCATCAGGCTGACGGCACCGGAGACGATCGGGGCTGAGAATGAGCTGCCGGCGTGCCCGCAGGAGATGAGGCTGGTTTGATTGCCGGCCGACCAGTCGGTCGAGCAGATATTGACGCCTGGTGCAACCAGGTCCAAGTTCGCGCCGTAGCTGGCCCAGCTAGCTCGATTGTCGTTGCTATCCGAGGCGCCGACGGCGATCACGTTCGGGTAATTGGCCGGATAAAGCAGGCAGTTGCAGTTGGTGTTGCCGGCCGCGGCCACGACGATGACCCCGGCTGCTATGGCTCGATCAATCTCGTATTTTAAGAGCAAATCCTCGCTACCGGCGCCGAGGCTAAGATTGATAACTTTGGCGCCCTGATCAACGCTGTAGCGCACGGCGCTGGCGACCGAGTCGGTATAGCCAACGCCGTTATCATCGAGAGCCTGTAGCGGCAACAGCTTGGCTGACCAATTAGCTCCGGCGATGCCAGCGGCGTTGTTGCCAGTCGCGCCGATCAAGCCGGCGACAAGGCTGCCGTGGTCGACTGATTGGCCGTTGGCATTGACCTCGCCAGCCTGCGGGCTGCTGTCGTTGGCTTCAAAATCCCAGCCCCGCCAGTCGTCATTGAGGCCATTGGCGTCATCGTCTATATTATTACAGCTTTTATTGAGTGCCAGGCCGCGACTGGTGCAGTTGGGCGCTGGCCCTTGGCTGCCGGTTGCGCCGATTTCGCCCGAGTTGGCATGCCAGCGATTGGCAAATTCAACATGTCCAAGGGCGAAGCCGGTGTCGATCACAGCGACAGTGGTATTGGCCGATCCGGTCGTCAAATCCCAGCTCTGTGGCTGACTGACCTGTGGGGCGTACCATTGATTGGCGTAGTTGGTGTCATTGGGTGCGGCGAGCGCGGTGTAGCGGATATTTGGATAGGTGACGGAGCCGGCGACAGCAGTCAGGCTGGCTTGGCCACGGTTAATTTGGTAGACATCGAGATTCTCGAGGTGGCTAACTTCTTCGGCCTCGAGCTGGTTAACTGCCATAAAATCTTGCTTGGCCGCGGCTGAGCTGAAGCGAACCAGGGTGGAGCTTGCTTTGTCGATCGGTTTGCTGGCGACAGGCGGGACTGATGGCGGAGCGGGTACGGGCACCGGGTTGCTTGCTGCCGGGTCGGTATCAGTAGCGACCGTATTGGAGGCGGGCAGGCCGATGGCCGGCCGTGGTGAGGGCTGGTTGGTCCTGCTAAAATACAAAACGACACCGCCGACTAGCAATGTCGCACAAAGAGCAATTAATTGTGTATTTTTGTTTTTGAGCATTTTTAAACAATTAGTTTTAAATTTTGCTTATGGTTATTGTATCAGGCTGGTAAATAAAGAACAACAATTATTTAGCCAAAAATAAACGGGCTAGCGTGAGCAATTTTGGCCCTTCTAACCCGTTATTTTGTATCTGTTTTTGTTTTTGAGTAATTTATGTGTGCAGCAGCACTAAAGCCATAATAAAGCTTAAGAATTACCTTTGTCAACAAGAATTCCAAAAAAAGTTGTGTATAACTATGATTTTTATCATTTCCAAGGTTATTGCAGATAAGGCATAAAACTCTTATGATTGAGACATAAAAAGTGGAGATAATGATGAGTCACAAAGATTTGATGCAACGCACTAGAGCCGAAGGCTTCGCGGTTGGCGCGTTTAATATCGATAACTTGGAAATATTTAAGGCCGTGGTGGCCGCAGCCAAAAACAAGCGCTCGCCGGTGCTGGTGGAAGTTAGCAAGGGGGAAGTTGATTTTTGGGGGCACGCCAATATCGTTGACTTGGTGCAAAACGCCCGCGACGAGGGGGTGGAGATTTACATTAATCTTGATCATTCGCCATCTGTCGGGGAGGCTAGAAAAGGCGTCGAGTCCGGCTTCGAGCTAATTCACCTTGATGTGACCGATAAGGGTAAGACCAGCTACGAGGATATCCTCAAGATGACCCGCGAGTTCGTGCCCTACGCGCACGAGCATGGCTGCTTGGTGGAGGGTGAGCTTGAGTACTTTGCCGGCAGCTCCAATGTGCATGAAGATAAGATCGATTACGAAGAGATTAAAAAGCATTTTACCGACCCTGATGTGGCGGTTAAGTTCGTGGCCGACACTGGCATCGATACCTTTGCCGCTTCGATCGGCAACCTGCACGGCCTCTACCCGGTGCCAAAGAAGCTCGATATCGAGCAGCTTGGGAAGATTCGCGCCGCGCTCGATTGCTACATCAGCCTCCATGGCGGCAGCGGTACGCCAGCGCACTTTTTCGAGGAGGCGGTCAAGGTCGGGGTGAGTAAGATTAATATTAACTCTGAGATGCGCAAGGCCTTCCGCACCGGCCTGGAGCAAGCCCTCAAGGACAACCCCAAAGAATACGCCGTGCCGAAGATCGAAACGCCGGTCATCGCCGACATTCAAGCAGTCGTCGAAGCCCATATGGACACGTTCGGCAGCAGCGGCAAATCGGCCTAATAAAACCGCGCAAATATTTTGCGACATTGACGGCTCAAACAGGGTGGGATAGGCTAGAAGCTATGGAAATCGAGCGCGAACTATTAGGCGAGCTATCGGCAGCTAATTTTGCTGCCAAGCAGCGTGACTTCACGCGCCTATTTGGTCAGCCCAAAAAAGTACGCCGCATTGCCCTGCAAGCCACCGACTTCAGCCGGCATGATTTGGATACTAGGCTTAGAATTACCAATGGCAAACAAGAGCTCATGCAAAAAGTTGGCTCGTGGCAAAATCATACCAAGCAGGAGTTGTCCGTCGAGCTTGCATTGCCAGCCGAAGACATCGTCAAGCTGCTTAGAGTAATCTACAACTCACTGGATAGTGATAATATCCAAACGAACTTAATCCAGATGGAGAATTACCTCTACGACACCGATGAGCTGGAGATCAAGCTGACTTGCCAGCTAGGCAAAAGTGAGCATTATAATTTTGAAATTGAAGCTAAAAATAACCAGGTGGATATTAAAGAATTCTGCACTAAGCATGGTCTAAAGCCAGATATGACCGAGCGAACTGAAGCGCAGTGGAAGGCGCACAATGAGAAGGTTAATCTCGATTGGACCAAGCTGCCAGAGGGTGAGCTAGTTAATATAATTGAGCGCTATCTTTAGTAAATAATACTATTGACAAAATAAGATAAATAGTGCAAAATTATACGGTCTAGTACCTCGAGAGAAAGGAATGACCAATGTCATTCGATACAGAGTATGAGTTCGACCAGCTCAGTCCAGATGGGCAGGAGATGGTGCGGACGTTCCTGGAGGCCGTCTATGATGGCGCGCCGCCCAGTGAGCTCTCGCCGCTGCCGATCGATGCGCGCCGCGGCTGGGAAGTCGGCCTGTTGGCAAACCTGGCTGAGGAAGCGGATAGCAACCTCGATGCCTTCGTGGAAGCTCACTACTACTTCGAGATCTGGAGAATCGAGGAGTCTTCTAATGCCGAGCCTACTGTCGGGGAGATGAGTCTACTCGCAGACTACCTGACAACTAGGTACTTTCTGCAGTGTTCGGTGGACCGGCTGCTGGAAGCGCATGCTCAGTACCACAGTACGTGGGTTGGCATGTCTTATGTGGATGAAATCATCTATGTTCTCATCGAGAAGCTTCTAATTGATGACAGGGATGAAGACTCCGTGACCATGCTCGAAGGGCTGGTTCGCCAGGGCAATCCAAATTGGCATCACAGCGATCCCCAGACAGTCTATGATCTCACTGAACACATAGTCACCCTGATGCTGGAAACACTCAAGCCATCTGATTGGGGTAATCGCAACCCCGATCTTGTCTATCGCTTGGTGGAAGGGCTGATCGAGCGTTTTCCACAGCGCAAGAAGCTGGCCTTCAAAGCGCTGATGGAGGTTCTGCCCGAGCGCCGGGCGTCTGCCTGGAGGTCTGCTACGCGGTAGAAAAGTACCAAAAATAACGTCAGGTTGAATGGACGCTAGCAAACCGCTAGCATCAACCGTGCTTGGGAGGCGATAATTCCCAGGCGTTTGGCTCCAGTGAAATACACTGGAGCCTCTCTTTTTATAGGGTGTTCTAATGGGATCCTGGGAATATATATTCACATAACTTCCATGCTATAGCACGAAATATATGTAGTAATAACTAGCTTTTACTCCTGGTTTCGCGATCAGCATCACGCAGCATATCACGTTTTTTGATCGTCTCACGTTTATCAAAACGCTTCTTGCCGCGGCCGATACCGACTTCGACTTTGACCAGTCCACGCTCGATCCCAACTGCTAGCGGCACCGCCGTCATGCCTTGAGATTGGATAGCGCCTGTCATTTGATCGATCTCACGGCGATGGAGTAATATTTTGCGACTCTGCACTGGATCGTAGCCTTTGATGTTAGCGGCATGCTTGTATTGGGTGATATGGGCATTGGCCAAATAAGCCTCACCACCGTGGATGGTGATGAAGCTGCCCTTGAGGCTGATATGGCCAGCCTTGACGCTCTTGACCTCATGCCCGGCTAGGACAATGCCAGCGATTAGCCGCTCGGCGATGTCGTAGTCGTAGCTGGCACGTTTATTTTTGGCAACGATTTTCATGAGGTCATTATAGCTCAAAGAAGTAGTCTAAGGTATAATTGCAGATAATGAAGACGGTTAAAGCAGAACTGGCTAAAGTGCTGGAGGCGGCATTCCGTGAGGCTTACGGAGAGCCTGATTTTAACGTGGCCGATACGATCAGCTACTCTGCCTCGGCTTTCGGCGACTTTGCCAGTAATATTGCCCTCAAGAGCGCTAAAACGCTTGGCTTGAGCCCAGGCGAGGTGGCAGAAAAGCTGGTCGCGGGGCTTAGAGATGATAAGAGCATCCAAAAAGCCGAAGTGGCAGGGCCGGGTTTTATCAATATTACGCTCCGTCCTGAAATCTGGCGTGATTTTGCAGGTGGGCTCCAGCCTGATTTCATTAATTCAGACCAGGGGAAAGGCGAGTCAGTCAATCTGGAATTTGTCTCGGCCAACCCGACCGGGCCACTAGTATTGGTCAACGCCTGGGCGGGCTATTTTGGCGACATATTGGGCAATATTTTTACCAGTCAGGGTTTTGCGGTGTCGCGCGAATACTATGTCAACAATATCGGCCTACAGATCGAAAACTTGGGCAAGTCAGTTCAGGCCGCTCTGGGTAAGGAATTCAGCGACCAGGAAAAAGAGGATTTTTACCCGGGTGATTATGTCAAAAAAGTGGCGGCAAATTTGGTGGAGCAGTACGGCCAGCCGGAGCGAGTCTGTCAGCAGCCGGCTGCCGAAATTGGCTCGCGGGCGGCCGAGGCTATGCTCGAGCGCTACATCAAACCGTCGCTGAAGCACTTGGAAGTCGATTTCGATCTCTTTTTCACTGAAAGCTCACTTGATAATGAAGCGACTCTGGCGAGATTAGAAAAAGCCGGTGTCGTTAAAAAATACGATGACGCCACCTGGCTAGATGGGGAGAAGGTCGGTATCGAAAAAGACGAAGTTTTGGTGCGTCGCAACGGCGTCGGTACTTATTTCTTATCTGATATCAGCTACCAGCTTGATAAGCTGGAAAGCCGTAAATTTGGCCGGGCGGTGGCGATATTTGGGGCCGATCATCATAGTCATGGCAAAAGGCTCAAGCAGACTTTGGAGTTTTTGGGCTATGATGGGCTAGAAGTGCTGACTGTCCAGATGGTGCGTTTGATCAAAGACGGTCAGGAGGTAAAAATGAGCAAGCGAGCGGGGAATTTTGTCGAGATCGAGCGCTTGTTCGATGAAGTGCCGAGTCCAGTGGCACGCTTTTTCTTCGGCAGCCACGATATTGGCACGCATATGAGTTTTGATCTCGGCATTGTGGCCGAGCGGACGCGCAATAATCCGCTGTTTTATACCAATTATGCCTACGCCCGAGCGCATTCCATCCTGAAAAAGGCCGGTGAGGAGGGGTTGAGCCCGAATGCTAAGATCAGTCACGATTTAAGCCAAAAAGAGATTGAATTACTTAAAAAAATGACAGAGCTCAAAGAGATCGTTGTAAAAATTACAACGAATTACCGAGTGCACAACCTGTTACATGCCTTCGTTGATTTGGCGCAAGCTTTTCACGAATACTACGAAGCGGAGCGGATTATCGAGCTGCCGCCAGAGGTAGCAAGCAGTAAATTGGCTTTTATAACGAAATATATCGAGTTTTGTGATCAGGTTTTTGGCCTGCTTGGCGTCATGCCGCAAGAGAAGATGTAAGTACTATTGCTTGAAGACGATTATTTTTTGGCCGGCCGCCGCATAGACCAGGCCTTTGTCGTCGTCGACCGCCACGCTTGTGATCGATTGCTCGCCCGACGTGGTGGCGTATTGCTTGACGTAGCTCGCGCCCGAGTCATTATCAAGGCGCAGGGCAGTGATTTTCTGGCCGTCTTTTGATAATACATAGATTTGTTGCGTCTTGGCGCTCCAAATAATTTTCTTGATTTCGCCAAGATTGACGTCTTTGGGCAGATCCTTGATGTCAAATGGCTTTTGGGTGCCATTGAAAAACAGGCTTATCTTGCCGGCTTTATCGGCGACTAGCACGCTGCCGTTGACGAGCAGACTGGTGGCTTGTTCGAGCTCGGAGTCGTCGACCGTTTTGACGTAGCTGGTCTTGGCACCGAAGCCAGCGCCAGTCTTGGTGTGGCGGTAAACTTGTTTGGTCGAAGGAGTGAGGACGTACAGGTTGGAGCTATAGCTGGCGATGTCGATGCCCTGTTCCCAGGTGCCGGCACTGAGCTTGGCGTCGGATAGTTTGCCGGCTTTGTATTGCAAGACTGAGGGCTGACTGGTCAGGAAAAAGACTCCGTCCTTGCTGTAGCTTGGTGTGGCGGCGATGGCTGTCTTGAGCCCGTCGGCCGAGCCCACGCGGTTGCTTGATTTGCTCTGCGTATTGACCTCGTACAGGTGGCCATCGGCAGTGTTGATGGCGTAGAGCGTGTCATTGAGCAGCGCGATTGGGCCGAGCGTAGTGTTTTTATTGGCCGAAAAGTCGGCCAGGGTCTCGTATTTGATGCGGGTGATGCCGGCAATCTTGTCGTCTAATTGGCTGATTCGCTCTTGTAGGCTAGCGAAAGTGATCGAGCGACTCTTGATATCACTATCGGCGGCGGCTGCTTTGTCGATTGATTTAGCGCCTTCTTTTTTGTCGAGCTCCTGGAGCTTGACGACCGCTTTATCGATCATTGCAGCAGCGGTTTCTTTCTCGCCCAGACTGAGCTTGGCCTCGGCGCTGTCGGTTAGAGCGATGGCTTCTTTGAAGCTTGCCATTGACTCTTTTGAGGCTGAATGACTCTGGCCGATGAGGATAAATAGGCCGATCAAGGCGATCGCGACCGCGCCGGCTACGACCAGGGCGAGCTTGGGGTTGGGATTGATGTAGTTGGTCCAGACATGGTTCCAGCCGTGTTTAGCATGCTGCTTGATCTTTGGCACGGCCTTGTTTTTTGTCCAGTCAGTTGATTTTTTGGCCGCCGTTTTGCCTTTATCGACCAGCTTTTTGCCAGCCGGCAGAGCAATTTCCTTGGCTGTATCAAGCGGCGTTGTGGGATTGCCAACGGTTGCTTCTTCGGGCTCATCTGGCAGAGTTTCTTCGGCCGCCATTTCGCTGGTCAAAAGCTCGGCCACGATCGCGCCACAGCGATTGGCATTGTCATGACCCGAGAGCGTGGAGGACATTTTGGCAACAGCTGTGTTTGGGGCGTTGTCGGCGATCAGATTTTTTAATTGGTCCTTGGGAAATTGAAAGAAAACGGCCGGGGTGGCTAAGAGTAGCTTGTCACGGGCGGCGAGACTGCCGGTGGCGATGTCTGTAAAAAGCTTGTCAGCGGTGTTGTCGATGTCGGCTGTGACATTGGTCATCACCTCGTCGCGGTAGAGGTAAGCGGCTGCTTTGCCACAGCGTGTGACGTGCAGCTCGTTGCCGCAGGCAATCGCGACCACGGCACTGATTTTGCGTGCCACCTCGCTGTATTTGCTCTTGAGCAGGCCGGCGATGTTTTTATTGACCTCGGCTAAGGCGTTTTCGAACCGGTCGGCCGGCTCGCCCTTATATTCTTCATTGTAGTATTTTTCACCAACCGTCTTGATGATCTGATCGATAATGTGGCTGGCAACCGATTGTTTGCCCATCACCTCGATAGCCACGAAAAAGCTGCCTAGCTCCTGGTTGTCGTCGGCCGGTGGCTCGAAATGGTAAACAAAAGCCAGGCTCGGGAGAGTCTTATGCTTCTGGGGTAGGGGTATTAATTTAGCGACGCGAATTAAAAGTTTTCGACTCATTAGGCGTTAATCAGGTAAGAGCGCTTACTATTTTAAGTTTTTGCTTCTTTAAGGAAAGGTAATCAATTTGATTTTGGTATGTTACTTATTAGCATAACATTTTTTACGCTGAGCTTACTAGGGTGAGTTTGGCTGACTATTTTAACGGCTACTGATGTCCTATAATCTAAATACTATGAGTTTGGATGAAGGTTTAAATCGCGAACAGGCTTGTGCCATGAAGCACGGGTCGGGCCCGGCCTTGGTGGTGGCAGGGGCGGGTACGGGCAAGACGACGGTTATCACGCGCCGAATCGCTTGGCTTATCAGTGAGAAAAAAGCCGCGCCGGAGGAGATTTTGGCACTTACCTTTACCGATAAAGCGGCTCGCGAGATGGAGGAGCGGGTTGACCGCTTGGTGCCGTATGGCTTTGTCGGTACAAATATCGAGACTTTTCACGCCTTAGGCGACAAAATCTTGCGTGACAACGCGCTAGAAATCGGCTTGACGACTGACTTCCGCGTTATGACTAATTTCCAGCAAGTTATTTTCCTGCGCCAGCTTTTAAATAATCTACAGCTTGATTACTACGCGCCATTGGGCAATCCATACAAATTTGTCGAAGCTTTGTTGTCACATTTTTCAAGACTCAAGGATGAATACATTTCCCCGACGCGTTACCTGGCATACGCTGCCAGTCAGCTAAAGAATGCCAAGTCTGACGAAGAAAGGTCCGAAGCGGCCCGCCTAAGTGAGCTAGCGATGATTTACCAGAGTTATCTCGAAGCGGCCCGTCAAAGCGGCCAGTTGGATTTCGGTGATCAGATATATTTAACGTTGGAGCTGTTCGAAAAAAGGCCAAATGTCTTAAGGCGCTACCAGGATTGTTTCAAATATATCTTGGTGGATGAGTTCCAGGACACCAATTTGGCTCAAAGTCGCTTGATGGAGCTACTGGCGGCAAAACATGACAATTTGATGGTGGTCGGTGATGACGACCAGTCGATTTACCGTTTCCGCGGCGCGGCTATCTCGAATATTTTGCATTTCAAAAAACGCTATCCAGCGGTCGAGCAAATAGTTTTAACGAAAAATTATCGCTCCACTCAGGCTATCCTTGATGTTGGCTACAAGCTAATCTCTCACAACAATCCCGACCGGCTGGAAATTACCAATAACATCAATAAACGCCTGCTCGCCGTTGGTAAAAAGTCGGGCGCGGCACCGGTTTTTAATCAATACAACACCATAGTTGAGGAGATGGACAAGGTAGCAGCCCAGGTGCGGCGCTTGATCGATGGCGGATTGGAGCCGCGGCAAATTGCTATCCTGATCCGAAAAAACAATCAAGCTCGCCTTATTATGCGCGCGCTCGATAAAGCTGGCATCACGTCGCAGCAGAGCAAAAGCGAGAACTTATTCGAGCGTCCAGAGGTGAAGGCGGCGATTAATTTCGTCAACGTTGTCAATGACCCATCGGATTCGAAATCACTCTATGGCTTATTAGCAGGGGAGTTATTCGATCTAGCACTAGTCGACTTGGCCGATCTGGTATCAAGAGCCCGCCATGCTCATATTCCGCTTGAAGAGTATCTATTATCGCAAGCAGAAAACAATGAAAATGTTGTAAAAATTACAACGATTTTAGAAAGTATCATAGAGTATCGTAAGCAAGCCAGTGAATTGAGCGCTGGCGAGCTGATCTATAAGTTTATAAACGACTATGGTTATCTGAAAAGGTTGATTGATGAAGCCGAGATGGATAACTTGGCGGCTTTTAAGGTGCAGAACCTGGCTGAGTTTTTTGTAATCGTGCGCGAATACGAAGCTATCAGCCATGATCCGCACAGCCATGGCTTTTGGCGGCATTTATCGGAGATTAGAGCGACCGATGTTGATATTAGCGCCACCGATTCGCCGCTTGACAGCAACATGGTACAGGTATTGACCGTTCACAAAGCTAAGGGGCTGGAGTTTGAAGCCGTCTTTATGATTGATCTGGTTGATCAAACTTTTCCGTCGCGCCGGGCGTTTGAAGCTATCAAGATGCCGGAGGAGTTGATTGAGATTGCGGTGGGCGCAAATTGGCATACCCAAGAAGAGCGGCGGTTGTTTTATGTTGGTCTGACACGAGCTAAAACCCACCTACACTTGTCGGCTAGCTTTGATCATGGCGGTAAACGCTTGCGCAAGACCTCACCGTTCGTGCTCGAAGCGATGGACAATATTACAATTGCTAAGCCGCACTTAAAGAGTGGGGCGATTAACAAGATCGAGGCTTTCGCCAAGCGGGAATTGGTGCAGTTTGATAACACTAGCAAGCTGTATCGGAGCGGCTGGCTGCATCTTAATCCGCATCAGATTGAAGATTACCTCAATGACCCGAAGGAATTTTGGTTTTGGCATATCCTCAATGTGCCTAAAGGGCCGTTTCACGCTCTAGTTTATGGTTCGGCTATTCACCGCGCGATCGAGTTTTATTACCGCGCCAAGCTAAATAATCAGCCGATCACGGTCGAGCAGCTGCATGATGTGTTTGAAAAAGCCTGGGCAAGCGAGGGCTTTGTTTCAAGAGAGCACGAGGCCAGTCGTTTCGATCGCGGCAAGCATGTGATAGCCGAATTTTTTAAGCGTGAAGAGAAAAAGCAAGATTTTCCAGTTATGGTGGAGCAGGAATTTAGCTTTGATTTGCCGGCTATGAAGGTACGTATTAGCGGCCGCTATGACGCGGTCTATACGCGCGATGATGGAGTTGAAATATGTGATTTTAAAACCAGTGACGTATCAGATGAGGCGACGGCCAAAAAGCGCTTGAAAGAAAACATTCAAATGGCCGTTTATGCCTTAGCTTGGGAAAAAACGAGCGAGCAAGCACTTAGTGCGATAAGTCTAAATTTTGTTGAACACAATATTGTTGCAAGGACGCCTGTAATTGACCAAGCCAAGACAATAGAGCGGATCGCGCAGGTGGTGCTGGGGATTAAGAATAAAGATTTTCGCTCAAGCGGGCGATCGAGGGTAAATTTTGACCGCTTATGGTAGCGAGGGCTTAGCAGGAGTGAAATTTTGCTTTATACTTTTTAGATATGAAGATAGTGTCGTATCGAGATCAAGAATGGTTGGAAAATCTGCTGGCTGACATTTGGCTGAAGCATTTTGATGATATCCCGCAGACCAATGAAGTGGTGATCAGGTGGGGGCGCAAGGCACGGCGGCGGCTTGGTTCGATTACGCAAGATCGCAGTGACGGCGTGACTAGCATTATTACCGTTAATAACATCTTCCAGGATCTAGAGGTGCCAGAATATGTCGTTAAGGCCACCATCGTGCACGAGATGACGCATTACGCGCACGGTTTTAATTCGCCGCTTGATCAAAAGCACGCTCATCCGCACTCCGGCGGTGTTATTAGGCAGGAATTCGCTGATCGTGGTCTGGAAGAGCTTTATCAACAGCAAAAAAAGTGGCTTAAAGGTAACTGGGAGCAGATTTTGGCCAAATATTTTCAGACCCCAGTCCGGCGCAGTCCCGCTAGCCGCACCAGGAAGAGATCAGTACCGTTGCCCTGGTGGATTCGCGGCATTTAGTATGAATAATTTAAAATTCTTGGTCGGCACACCGGTACATGAGAAAAAAGAATATGCCATCTATAAATTCTTAGACAGCCTAGGGACCTTTAAGTTACCCAATCACACCATTTACATTGTCGATAACTCAGATACACCAGACTTTAGTAAGCGGATCCAAAAGTATTGTCAGAAAATTGGACTTGAGAATTGTGAAGTAGAGCATATGAAAGGTATGGTCGACCTCGAACAAGAAGATCGCCTGGCTCGAGCTCGGGACAAGATTCGCGATAAGATCCTCGCTAGCGACTACACCCATTGGTTCTCGGTGGAGAGCGATATAATTGTGCCGGCCGATGGTCCCGAAAAACTTTACCCCTATTTAAAAGATTTTAAGTTTGTTAATCATTTTTACCCCGACAGAGCAGAGCCAAATATGGAACTAGGTGGGGTTGGTTTTACGATTGTCGATCGAGAGCTGATTGAGAAATTCAAGTTTAGTGAGAATGGTGGCTTTGCTCAATGCGATCCATTGATACCGAATTGTTACTACTCGAACGATTCGTGGTTTGTGGTGCGGATTAGGCGGGCGGGGTACGCGACAGTTGATTTTCATGAGCTGGTTCACGGCATTGAGCACCTCGCATCATAGCTGCTTACTTATTTGATCTAAATCTGGTAAAATCGCCGTTATGGGTTCAAATACTATCTCCATTCAAGGTCAGGCCGGCTCTTATCACTATCTAGTCGCGCGTGACTTTTTTGCAGTGGAGGGGGATTTTCTGATGCGCGATAGTTTTAAGGAAGTGTTTGCTGATGTGCGCGCTGGCAGAAGTGAATTTGGAGTAGCCGCGATTGAGAATTCGTCGGTTGGTTCGATCAATGAAGTTTATGATCTGTTGCGACATAGCGGGCTTTTTATTGTTGGTGAGCAATATCGTCGGATTAGCCATTGCTTAGTCGGCTTGCCGGGCGCTAATCTGGACGGCATTAAGCAAGTCCATTCGCATCCGATGGCGATATTGCAGTGCGAACGATTTCTAGAAGAGAAACTACCTCAAGTTGACGCCCATGAGCGACATGACACGGCCGAGAGTGTCGAGTATGTTATGGGGTTGGGGGATAAGGCCCAGGCGGCCATCGCTTCTGAGGAAGCGGCTAAGCTGCATGGCGCGGCGGTATTGGCGCGCGATATAGAGACCGATAAGCATAATTACACTAGATTTTTAGTGCTTCATAAGCGCAATCATGTCGGTGATGTTGTAAATAAAACATCAATTATGGTAGAACTTGCCAATAAGCCAGGCAGTCTCTATCACGCGCTGGGTTGCTTCGAGTCTGAGGGTATCAATCTATCTAAAATCGAGTCTCGGCCGATACTTGGACGCGGCTGGCGTTATTATTTTTACATCGATTTTGAGGCCGGTATCAACGATCCGCGAGCCAAAAGAGCGCTGAAGTGCCTGGCAGGTCAAGGGCATGATCTGACAGTGCTGGGCAGCTATCAAAAAGGTGAGATGAGCTAAAAATAAACTATATTTTTGGTTGTTGTTCGATAAATAATTTGGTGCTATACTGGAAAAATGATAACGGTTTTGCTAGTCGCATCTATCATTATTCTACTCGTCGGCTTTGGTTTTGTCATATTCATGTTCAACCAAAAGATGGCTGAGCTTAAGAGCGACAGCGGGGTGGGGCTTCTCAAGCAAGATCTGCAGAATCTGAGCCAGACGATCAATCAGAGTCAAAACCAGCTCAGTGAGCGTCTTGATAAGGGGCAGGCGCAGATGTTTGGATCGCTTCATAAGCAGATGAGCCAGTCTTCGCAGCTGATCACCGAGGTGACGCAACGGCTGACTAAGCTTGACGAGACCAATCGTCAGGTGGTCGATGTCACAGCCGAGCTCAAGACTCTGCAAAATATTTTGCAAAACCCGAAACAGCGCGGTGGTTTGGGTGAATTTTACCTGGAAACGGTCATCGGCAACGTCCTGCCAGTTGGTCAATATCAGATGCAATACGAATTCAAAAACGGCGAGAAAGTTGACGCGGCGATTTTCTTGGATGGGAAAAAAATCCTGCCAGTCGATTCGAAGTTTAGCCTGGAGAATTACAATCGCTTGATCGAGGAAACCGACAAAGATAAGCGCGAGGCACTGGCGAAGTTATTCAAGCAAGACTTAAAAGGGCGGATCGACGAGACGTCTAAGTATATCAGGCCCAAAGAGGGCACGATGGACTTCGCGCTGATGTTTATTCCCTCCGAGGCGATTTATCATGACTTGCTCTCGAATAAAATAGGTGTTGTAAAAACTTCATCACAGGACTTGATTGAGTATGCTTTTCGCCAAAAAAGAGTCGTCATTGTCTCGCCGACGACGTTTTTGGCCTACTTGCAGACCATCATGCAGGGCTTGCGGTCGCTGAAAATCGAAGAACAAGCTAAAGAAATCCAAGTCCGGGTCGGCCAGCTAGGACGCCATCTGGCCGGCTTTGAGCAGTATATGCATAAGCTAGGTAATTCGCTCGGTACGACAGTTAATCATTTTAATTCTGCTCACAAGGAGCTCAAGAAAGTTGATAAAGATGTGGTGAAGATCGCTGAAGCTGACAGCGTGATCGAGCCGCTGATGATAGACAAGCCGCAGACCGACGAAGATTGATTGAATTGCACTCACGCTATAAGCTAAACTATAAGGTATTAAGGTGGAATTGAGCAAAGTATGAAACGAGTATTATCTGGTATTAAGCCGTCAGGAGATATGACGATAGGTAATTATTTGGGCGCCATGGCGCGCTGGGGTGAGCTGCAAGAGGGGGCAGAAGCGATCTTTTTCGTGGCTAACTTGCACGCTATCACGGTACGCCAAGACCCCGAGGAGCTAAGACGCCGTACGCTTGATCTGGTGGCATGGTTTTTGACAGTTGGTATCGACCCTGATAAAACAATCATTTGCGTGCAGTCGATGCTGCCAGTCCATAGCGAGCTGGCTTGGATATTGAACAATTACGCCACTATCGGCGAGCTCAACCGCATGACGCAGTTCAAGGACAAGGCGGGCAAGTCTGGCGCTGAGGGTCAGTTAGTTGGCCTCTATGATTACCCGGTCTTAATGGCGGCTGATATATTGCTTTACGACGCCGACAATGTACCGGTCGGTGATGATCAGGTGCAGCACATCGAGCTGACCCGCGATATCGCTAGCCGCTTTAATAACTTGTATGGCGAGACCTTTAAGCTGCCCAAGCCGACCCTGGGCGAGACTTCGCGCCGAATCATGAGCCTGGATGACCCAAGCGTCAAGATGAGCAAAAGTGGGACGGCTGCTAGCTATGTGGCGCTGGATGATGACCGTGAGACGGTGATCGCCAAATTTAAGCGGGCGGTGACGGATTCGGGCAGCACGATCGAGGCGACTGACAATAAGCCAGCCGTCACGAACCTACTCGAGATTTACGCCGGTTTTAGCGGTAAATCAATCGCCCAGCTCGAGCAGGAGTACGTTGGTGCCGGCTATGGTCAATTCAAGCAAGACTTAGGCGAGCTAGTGGCTGGTAAATTGGCCGACTTGCAGGGGGTATTTGCTCGCTACAGATCGGATGAGGGGGAACTAATGGCAATAATCGCCGCCGGTAATCGGAAAGCGAGTGAAATTGCCGCAGTCAAGCTTGAGGACGTAAAGCGAAAAATCGGCTTGCTCTAACCTATAATTGCTGGGTTTTACTGGCTGTTGGCATAAAAGTTATTGACATGAGTGAAAAGGTTATGCTATAATACCTACAAGTTGTGTAAAACACGTACATTAAAACCAAAAAATAAAACAAAAACGCGAAAACAAAAGGCCGTCCTCGACCGAGTGCCTGAACTCTTAAGAGGCGAATAAACAAAAACAGCAGGGGAAACCCGGACTATCGAAACTCCCCCTTGTTTCTAGTCTGGATTTTCCCTACTGTTCTAGGAGAACGGCCTCATCTGGCAACGTATGTCAGATGAGTAGTCATAGCATTAACTATCTTTCCGCTGGAGGCAGTTTGACTGGCCTCTCTTGAGCTTGTTTAAGCTTGGAGAAGCATCACAGTCAATTTGTCTAGCCACACGATTGGTAGGGAAGCTATCGAACAAAACCAATTTCTTGAGAGGGGCACAATGCTCATATAAGAAATACTTTCGCGTTCGATACCCAATAGAGATATCTTGGGACCACCAAGGTGTTTCTCGGGCCGTTTCCGCGGCACATAAGTTGCTTAACTTTTTGACAGGCCGGATGGATTCGGCCCATTTCTTTTTACCGGCAAAATAATTGGCCGGTTTTTTGTTATTTAATATTTTAAAAACCGAACAAGGCTAGAGCTATATTAAAAAGAATAATAAAAGTGTTCATTA
>CAZGYV010000014.1:0-21214 GCA_964530725.1 uncultured Candidatus Saccharibacteria bacterium
GTGGGGAAGTAGCGCGACGGTCATAGGCTTGGTGACGTTGCTAACTAAAGGTCCTGAGATGGCGGCGATCGTTTTTGGCTTTTCGATTTTCGCGTTTTTTGGTGTGATGGCCTCGCTTTTGACACTAGCCGCCCGTCAGGTAATCGTTTTCTTACTAGTTATAGTTTAGCCGATGGCTTTGGTGGCGTGGATATTGCCTAACAATGAAAAAGCCTTCTCGCTTTGGAGCCGAGTATTTATTCGCGTACTGATTATGTTTCCGCTGATCGCGGTTCTGTTCAAAGCCACCGACCTGGCTAAAATGGTAGCTCCGGCCGATAGCAGCGCTGATCCCTCGGCTGCCTTGTTGCAGTTGATTATTCTCACGGTACCGCTCTATCTCATTCCATTTACTTTCAAGCTATCTGGCATGATTATCTCCTCGGCCCAAACCATGGTAGATCGCCGCCGCGGTAAAACCGATTCAACCAAAGAGGCCAAGCCGATCCCTCGCGCCCAACGGCCAGAGCTCTCGGCAGCAGCCATGAAAGGGCTAAACTTCCGCGGCACTGCTGATTTGACCGGCCGCTTCCGCGGCAAAGGCATTTTAACCGTTGGCGGCATGTCTTTTAGGAGTGGCGGCACGGTTGTTGGCGGGTCGGCTTCTACTCCATTGCAGACTCGTTTGCAGGACTCTAAGTACAAGCAAGAGTTTGAGAGCCACAACTTTTCAAACGATCAGCTTCATGATATTGCTTTGGCTCCAGAAGGGATGCAAATGGCCGATGGTTTTCAGGTTACTAAGCAGGCCACGGTGGCGGCTACCCAGCAGTTGATCGAAAAAGGCGAATATGGTGAAGTTGGTAAGATAAGCGAAGAAATTAAAGACAAGTATGGTGGTGACTCCGAACAGGCGACTGCTTTCAAGGAGGCAGTCACGCCTTACGAGCAAGAAATTAAGCAAAACGCGCCACAAATTCTAGTAGGACTTGATCAGCAGCCTGAGGTAGGAGAAATGACCGCCGAAAAATTTGCCGTACTTGATGTTACTGCCAAGCGGGCATACCTGTCGAAAATCAGTCAATTTGTCGAATGGGCTGATGTTATGGAGAACAATGACCCCGGGAGCGATGTTTTTAAAGCGGCGGTTAATGAATATATTAAAGCTGACAAAATAGCTCTTAAAAAAGCTAAATTACTAGATGGTGCGGAGCAATTGGTCGAAGTGCAAAAACAGGCTGATGGAACAGAAGTTTCTGGCCTTGACGCGCTGGTTGGTTTTGTGAAAAAACGGGTAGACAAAATCAAAGGCATTTTTGTCAGAGTTGTTCGGGAGGTCGCACAGAATCAGAATTTACGTAGCATGCTTAATCCTAATGTGGTTGAAGAGCTCAAGACTATTAGCGATCCGCGGCAAATATCACCAAATTACAAAGCCCTGTCCGATAGTTTGACTGATGAAGAGAAGCAATCTATTGCCGGCAGTTTAAATGGTGAGACTGAGGGTGGCCCGGCGCCAGCTCCTACTGATCTACCAAGTATTTAGATAAATTATGCCAAAGTTTAAATTAAACAAAGACGATCAGACTGGCAAAAACTCCTCGCCAGAATACTTGCGCGATGACAATCTTGCCGCCCGCGCGCCAGCAGCTGGTCATCGGGCTGCTAAGAAGGATCGCGCGCCAGACCGTAAATCTGCCAAGCGGGAACGCAAGGGTGATCAGAAGAACACTAGCGCGCCGGCTTCTTCCACTGGTTCGGAGTCGAAGCTCAAATCCAGCTTGCAAAAGTTAAAAGCTGTGAGCAAACATCGGCTGGCCAGGCGCACGAGCATTTTAATTTTTATCGCTGTAGTTGCGCTCGGCTTCACGGTTTTTTTTATAACTAGCTTGATTGGCTTACTTAAACTAGAGCATGTCAAGACAGTTTTGGTTGACTATCATAGCAAGCGGCTCAATTACAGCCTCGAGACTGCTGCTGCGCGTATTATTCAAACCACGGCACAGGAAGCTGCGACTACCAATCCTAGCCAAGACCGAACTTTGTCGAGTAGGCTAAATCGTTTTGACGCTAATAAAGTATTACGCGAGCTCGATCGCACGAGCCAATTGCAGTACGCCTTCGATGGCGGCAATACTTGGCAAAACCGCCCGAGCAACGGCTTCGTTGGCATAACTGAGCCGGGCGGCAGAGTAATAGCTAAAGACGCGCCAGAGTTTCTCGATACTCTAAAAGTCAATGTCGCCGAGACCTATTTAGGCCACAATTTATTTCTACGTCGTCGGGTGGCTCTTCTGACTCGCAATGTTTACGGAGTCAGGATGAAGGGTTGGTATAAAACAGCCGAAAAATTTGACTTACAACATACCGCTAGTGGTACAAAAAGTAATGCTGGGGCAACAAACAAACGGGGGCGGTCAACGGCTGGTCCGTCAGACTCAAGTACGGCCGGCGATGTCCGTCTTAAGGGCCTAGACAATCAAGATTTAATATATGGTATTTCCGACTACTTAGCCAACTATGCCTGGCTACCAGGCTTTGTCGAGGGAGCAGCCGATCACCACAAATTATCTAATAGTAGATTAACTAAAGGGTTATTCGCATCAGCCGACCCGAGGCCAGCCTATAATTTTATGTCTAATTTTAAGAACACCAATGGTAGCTCGAGTGCTATTATCATGAATTGCTTGGCACTTAATTTGGCCGATGATTATATTGTTACACTTAGCAACTATCGTACTGCGGAGCTAATGCGCATAGCATACACATTTAATAGTGGTGCTGACCAGCAAAAACGAGGGGATACGGTTAGTGCAGCGGTTGACCAGCGAGTGAACGATTTGAGTAATGCTGAAAATGTATGTGACTATCAAAAAGCTGTTGGGGATAGAATCGACTCTGATTGTTTGAGTATATACCGAGCAGAGCAGCCGATTCGTATTGGTGGCCTTTCGGTGCAAGATGGTGCGAACAAAGTGGCACCTGTAAAACAATATAGAAAGGGTTGTCAGTTTGTCTTGGGCGCTTTGGTGCAGGGCGAAAAAGATGAGGCAAAGCTAACAGCAGCTTTTAAGGACGCAAGTGCCGGCGCGGTTTCGGAGCAGATACAAAGTTCTCTGCAGCCAGAATATAGTGCCAGTCAAAATCGTGATGAATATGAAAAGTTGATAATTCCGTCGGTGGTAAAGACAATTTCCGGATTAGCTTACTTTAATGATTCAAACGATAGGTGGGGCGTATATCTGTCGGCCGGCGATGCGATAATTGCTGAGGCTCACAGCCGCCGATCAGGTGGCCATGACTTAAGTCAAGCTCAGGCTGCAGAGCTTGAGAGCTTGATAGCAAATCATAAATCGACAAAAAATGAGCATAGTAATTCAAAAGGTTTTCTTTTTGCTAGAGTCGGTCAATTTTTGCAGCTTAAACTCAAGCAATATCTTCCTGGTTTGGCGATAGCGAGAGCCGAAAAATCAGAGACGCTAGAGTTTCCCCGTTATGGATTTACTAAAGATGAGGTAGCAGAGATAGAGGCAAACCCCCATTACAGTCCACGGGCAGTGGCAAGCCGAGTGGACGGCAATCCAAACAAAGCAGCGCTAGTCGGATTGTACGATAAATGCTCCAAGCTGACTGAGCCAGAGCTACTTTATAAGCCGGAGGACTGCGCGCAGCTAAATAACATGTCTGATGGCGCTATTAAAGATCTTAATTATTATGTTCTGTACGACAGTGCTATGGACATGATAGATTCCACTCAAGATAGCTTTCCTAGTTCCAACGTCGCGATTACAAGGCCATTACCATGAGTAGTCTAATGTTATTTATCAGCAGAAGGCGAGTGTCAATAAGAATATTATTACTGATGATTTTTATAGCCCTGATGCCAGCCCTAGTTGACGCAATGGTACCAACCCCGGCTGATTTATCAGCAGTCAATGATAATTCGCCTTGGTATGACCGGACTGATTGTAATTATTATGCTTTTACTAACAAATTTCCCTATGGTGCTCTGACAATTCTTGATACAGATGAGGACATAGAAGAAGAATTGCCAGATGATATTGCCGATGAGTTTCATATCCCAAAGGACGGTGATTATCCGACCAAGATTTTACCTAAAACAAAAAGTTCGCCGCCGCCGGTTGGTTCAAAATCGTATGCTGGCAATGGTTATAGACTTTTTGAAGGTCAAGTTCGACTTATGCCAGGAGGCTACACGGTTTATTCCGAAGGATTAGACGTTAGCAGTATAATAAGTGCTACCAATAATGCATTTGGCTTCGAGTTTATGCGTGATGGTGGCTCGATAAGTATTCCAATCGGCGACGACGAAGCAGATGACTTCCAATTGTCTCCAGGTATGATAATTTTCAAGAAGGGAACTTCAGAAAACTGTGGTGATGCTCAAGCTGGCGCAGTGGTTGCCGGCTGTGCAGCACCTTCCATAAGGGAAGTAGATAATATTCGCACGCTCATGGGTGGTGTGGCCTGGATAATAATACCCTCACAAGCGACCAATCTACATGAACTTGGTCATATTCTCAACTTTGATCATTTGCAAAGCAGCTCGTTAATGAAGCCGGTGAATGCTAGCGCTACTTCTTGGCCAGCAGCTGAAAAGGAAGGACTGATGAAAATGTATAATGCAGTTGAGGATGGATGGTTTAGATACATGAGTCGCAAGGTCAAAGCAATACCGAAGACATATCTTTGTAATAGGGATTACAAATTTTAGATAATAATGGAGCCGACTACAAGTTAGGTTAGGAATTCTATTAACGCCAGCTCGGCAGCCAGATTCGCCACGGCAGAGTGGTCGTGCTCAGTGGCAGTCCATAGGTGAAGGGCATGAAGAAAATGAAGCTAATAACAGTGAGTGAGCCGACGGCTATGGCGACTGGCCATTTATTATCGAGCTGGTCGATTATGTAGGCTGTGATTAACATCGCGAAGACTAGCGCCGTCATGTAGTGGTAGATGAACATGACGCGTCCAATCACTATAAAGGGTAAGAGGTTGGCAAAATAGCCGATTAGCAAAAATCCAAAGAACTTTTTCGCTCGCCATTTTCGCTTGGCGATATAGAGCAAAACCGCCGCCGCTACCGCGATCGTTGTGCCCCACCACAATATTGGATTGCCAAAAAAGTAAATGCTGGCGTTTTGTGCACCCGTCCAATAGGCCATCGGCCTGATCATAAACGGCCAGGAGTGCCACTTACTCGCATATGGGTGATCGGCCGTAATACGCTGATTGGAAGCGTACATTTGGTAGTTGAGTTCGTGAAATTTACCCAAAATATTAATTGTGCCCAGGCCATCAGCCGTCTGATGGCGGTTGCCATCCAGGCTCTTTTGAAAGTTAGCCGACATGAAGTCATCACCACTGCCAGATTTGTTTAGCAGGCTGAAGTGTATGGTAAAAGTGGTGAAATATATGATGATCGGCAGGACAAAAAGCGCTGCCAAGCGCAAAGTCGGCTGGTATTTAATAGTGCCTTTTTTGAGACTGTAAATTTCATAGCCTATTATAAGCGCCAAGAAGGTCAGCCCGGTCCATTTGATCGATACGGCCGCGCCGGCCAGCATCGCCGCGCCGAGCATCCAGTACATGTTACCGCCCTTAGCTTGACTTTTGATGTAGCACGCCAGACTAGCGAAACCAAACAACAGCAAGAAGCTATCGATTAGGATAAAGCGGGATTGAGTGGCGAGGCCATTGTCAAAAACCGTCATCAAGCCGGCTAGAAAAGCGGTGATCGGGGAGAGTCCGAGCTGGAGAGCGAGCAAGAAAATTATTAGTGGCAAAATGGCTCCGGCCAATGTTGGCAAAAAACGCAGGATTTGATAATTGTTGTCGGCATACTCTGCGCCAATCGAGTCAAAATTCGAAGTCGGTTGGTAGCCAAGCGGGGCAGCGAAGCCAGCGATGAGCAATTTACCAAGCGGCGGGTGAATGTCGAAAAAATATTCGTGGGTGAAGTAAGCGTTAACGAATTTACCAAAATATACTTCGTCGAGGACGGCTTGCTTGGGGTGGCCAAAGTAGGCGAAGCGGGTGAGTAGCCCGAGGCCTAGTATGATAGCGGCCAGCAAGATTTTTAATTGTTTAGTTTTTAGGTTTTTCACTGACTTTAATAATAGCAAAGTTAGACCGATGACAGCCACTAAAATAGTTTACAATTTATGATATTTATGGTATAATAGTAAAGGTAGGGTTTGTACGTTGAGATTGATACAAAGGGAGAAAAATGATTTTCGCGCTGGTTCTAGTTGTAGTCTGTGGTGGCATCGGCACCGCCGTGCGCTGGGCGCACGACAGCTTTGCCGCCCGTCAGCCAGGAGGCCGTGCCGACGCGCCCTTCGTGGCGGTACTAGGTGCAATGACGGTTCTAACGATGGGGATCATCATCCTCGTCGCCGTCGCCCAGACCGGCTGGCCGTTCATCATCGCTCTCGTGGCGGTGACAGCAGCGACTGTACTAGGTCTGACCTGGCGGCGTAGCCTGCCGGCTATTGGCCGCGCTCTGGCCCAACCCAGGGTCATGCGGCCGATCGTTATCGGTGGAATCGCCATCCTAGCCATTTGGCTGTTTGGCGCCAGCCTGCCCTTCCGGGTGGCTGTCACGCAGCTGGCCTTTCTGGCCTTCGTGGTTTGGCTGGGACTCAACCTGCTCAAACCCTTCAAGTTGGCCAAGAAGAAGGACTAATCGTCCACTTTTTGGCCAGTTCAGCACGGCCCCATGTGGCGACTTTCAAAGTCGTACACCTCTGGGGCCTTTTCTTTTCCTGAGAATTATTTGATTCGCGCTAATCCGGGTTCAGTTGCGTTATAATCAATCGCCGTGCTGTAGATTTTTTTGATATCATCCAAGCCGCTTAGTGCCCGTGGTTGGAACTCGTGCAAATAAGCCCAATACCCCGCCATCATAATTATCAGAAACAAATACCGTGCTTTCATAGATATGACTACTTTAGTATCTTAGCGCCCACGTTTGCAAGCAAGAGCACGATGTAATTTTTAAGCAGGAGTGGCCGTGGTTTGCAGGCGGTTGTCTAGTTTGAGGAATTTGTCATGCAGCTCGCCAGTGATATCGTTGATGACTTTTTCGTCGGCCGGCTTAATAATTTTTTTCCAACGCTGAGCGTTTTCGCCGGCGTTGCGCTTGAGCCAATGAACGGCATTGTCTACCGGATCGGTTGGATTTTCAGCAGTCGTCATCTCATCGATTTTTTTAGTCGTGTGCTTGGATAGTGGAACTTGGAGTTTGTCAAAAAGCTTGCGCGATACACCGATCGGGTCGCGCGAAAAATCCTCATGTACCACCAGGGCGAAGTTAGGGTTGCGCTTGAGCTGTTCGTACAAAACCTCGTGGGTGGCTCGCCAGAACCAGGCCAGCGATTCGAGTGGTGTTAATTTGTCGATTTTTAATGATTTTACTTCTGGTGAGAAATATTCCCGAGCTAAATCTTTTTTCGGCCAGATGATATGAAGCGCACCTTGCCAGCCGAGGCGCTGATGCGAGGCGATCACGCCGCAAGGGTGGCGCGTGGTCATGACGACGGCGACATCGTGGTTTTTGGCCAAATATTCGGTCGAAAAACAAGCAGTCGGATCTTTTGAGACGAAACATTTGACGATGGGGTTAAAAGAATCGAGTTTGTAGCGGATGTGATAGCGGTTAATAAAAAGCTTACGATAAACCTCGCGCAAAATACTATCGGCTGGCGGCTGGAGCATATTCTCTTTGTACTTGGCCTCGCCGCGCAACATTTCCGAGAAAATACTGTCGTATTTATCGCGGTTTTCGTAGTATTCGTGCAGGTAGGGGAAGAAATCGTCAGTCCCCTCAAGCCCAGTTTGGTAGTTAAGTGGTTCCTCGATATAGCCCATGGTAGGCGGGATGGCTAGGATATTGCCAATAATAGTCGAGCCGCTTCGTGGGCACCCTGTCACCATGACAGCACTGCGCTGCATTTCTCACCCTCATTTATTGATGTATCAATTATAGCTTACAGGATATTCAGCGCAAGTTGGTTGAGCTTGTTTTTTATGGTTTGTGTCAAATGCACCCATTGGTATGCATTGCAAGCCTATGTGGTACAATAAGGTTTAACAATAATTGTTATGCTTGAAGATAATCAAACGCCAGAGCCGATAGTTAATACGTCGCAGCCACATAATGTCGGTCAGCCCGTTCAGCCCTCTCCGTCCCCAGCGGCAAATTTACCCACCTCGCCGCCCGGCAGTAATGGTAGCGGCGCTTTCCGGCAGAGCTTACTTGGAAAACTAATCAGGGTATCTCTGGTTGGTTTGGGTGTTACGGTATTGATTATCATGCCGTCGATGTACCTGCTGCAGTTTATTGGCATCTCTGGATTGAGTTATGCTCATCCAATTTATGTAGCTGCAATATTGATTTTTGGGTCTGCCACATCGATTCTGGTTGGGTTTCTTCTGAAGCTTTTCAAGATGGAAAGGCCATTTTTTGTTGGAGTATTGGCTACTAGCTCGGTATTCGTTTCATACTTATTGTCTATCTTTGTTATTTTTGGGTATGTTGGGTATGTTGGGAGTGTTGGTGATTTAGGTTTTTTGCGGGAATGGCCAGCAATAATTCCGATAGCAAGTTTATTTTTTGTATTCTACTTAGTTTCACAAAATAAAGCGCGCAGCAAATTTATCAAGTTGTTTACTGTAGTTTGTACATATGCAGTCGTGGTTGGCGCTATGGTATTTTTGACCACCACCTCCGGCGACAGTAGACGAAAGTATGAGGCTGACAGCAAGAATAGGGCCGAAAATGAGCAAAATGATGAAGATTTCGCTAAGCTTACCTTTACTCCATATGTGCCAGACAAATTACAGGCCTCAAAAAATTACATGATTACCGCGATAGACCCGATAATTTATAGCGCTGGACTCAATAGTATTATTGTGAAGTTTGAGACGAATGCAGAAGATATCTTGGCTGATATTAAAATAGAAGAATTCGCTAAGTCGGAAGCTTTTAGCTTTGACAAAAATTGTATGACCATCCCGCAAAAAGAGGGCGCATCAAACAAGAAATACTGTCTTCCCTATGCTAAAACCACTGACGGCAAGCAGATCTACGGGCAAGCACATGGCTATCAAGTAGACAGCGAGTACAATAACCCCAAAGATACACCAGATTCATTCCTGGCTGATTTTGATGGCACGATAGTGTCGATGAGCATAGAGTATAGCGCGGAGGATAATGTATCTCAGGCAGATATTATTGAAATATTTAGCAGTATGAAAAAATCTAACCCCGAAGAAATAGTAAGGTTGCGCAGTGATAAACGAAAGAGAGATCGCGAGGCAGCTTCTGCCGTCTTAAAAGATATAGACTTTTCGCCTTACGCGCCAGCCGATAAGTTTTATGAAGAGAAAGGCTACGAGGGCCGATCCTTCTTATTGAATTATAGGGATGGAGTTGAGTTTGTATACGGCATTGAGCGTTACTCTAAAACGATAGTAAAAAGTGGATACTCAATTGCTTCTTATCCTGCCGTGGACAATAGTGATAATTGTGCAACTAACCCAGGCTCAGATGGCACAGTGAAGCAGTGCCAACTCGATTTTACAACCTCGAATGGGCGCCAAGTGTATTATGATGTTGATGGCCGTAGTTCTCTTGAATGGTGGTTTATCAAGATAGGCAACACTCAGGTTAGCATCCAGAGCCATGATCATAGTAAAGACAATATCTCAAAGATTGTTAGCTCGTTGCAGGCAATACCAGCGGATCAAATGAAATTATATCAATATAATTATCGACCCATTCACTAGGATAAATCTAAGTTTTGCTCAGCACGTTTCTGATTAGGCTGCACGAGGACAGCGCTCGAATTTCATTCGCGCTAACCTCCATTTTGCTTCGCAAAATATTCGGAGGTTCGACTTGCATCATACAAGAAAAATACCCAAGGCGAGCTTGGGCACTTTTCTTGGTCGGGGTGAGAGGACTCGAACCTCCGGCCTCCTGGTCCCAAACCAGGCACGCTAGCCAACTGCGCCACACCCCGGCGGCTACAACTGCCTTACTTTACCCTAAAATGAGGGTTTTTTCAATACAATACGGCTTAAGACGTAACGACCATGTAGGCATATATTAACAACAACTTAATACCAATTCCATCCTAGTTATGGTATAACATAAGCAGTATAAATTTTTAAAACAAGGAAATATTCATGGAAGATAAAACTTCATCAACTGACTCCGCTAAAGTTAATCAACAGCAGACTTCGTCAACTGCTGCTCAGGGGGGGGGCTGCCCAAGCGACTCAATCGCCAGGGTCTGTTGGCGATAAATCGTACTTAGTTGCCTGGTTACTTTCTTACTTTTTAGGAGTTTTTGGGGCCGACCGTTTTTATCTAGGCTACACAGGTTTAGGTATTGCCAAGTTATTGACGTTTGGCGGCTGCGGAATATGGGCATTAATAGACTGGATAATGATTTTCGCCGGCGTCACCAAAGACAGCCAGGGTCGTCTGCTAGCTGAGCGAGATAAGTACTTTAAGACCACGGTTATCATTCTAGTGGTTATGTTGATAGTAGGTGCGATCAGTGGTATCGCCAATGCGATGATGTTTCAGGGTGTGAAATCTGGCTTGAACAGCTATTAGGTAGTCTTGCAGTATAAAATTGTTGTGCCCATAAAGCCATGAGAAAAGCTTTTGCATTCGCTCTCGAGGTAATATCTCTGCAGACTGAACGTGGTCGATTGGTGTTTGCTCTCATGGCGCACGTCGTGTTGCTAATAGTGCCTTACGCCTGGCTTAGTAATTTATCTCTCTACAAGTTGTTGGGTATTAATTCGCCGACGATTGGCTTGACTCGGGCTTACTGGCTGCTGATTCATGGCCGGCCTGCTGATGCTTGGGAGCGAAATTGGCTGATATTTCCAGTCATGGCAGTTGGTTGGTCGATCGTGGCACTTGACGTGTGGCATTTATGTCAACGGTCGAGCTGGCTCACTCAAAAAAACCGATCGTCGTGAGTCGGCCATTAAGTAGCCTGTCGCTTAAAAATAATGGTGTGGTGTATAGTTAGATAGATGAGCTGGCAATTTTTACTATTTTTATTTCTAATTTTTGGTACGGCCGGACATATCTTGAGGCGATTTCTAGCCACTACCCTTAAGCGTTACAACAGATTAATAAATGGCTTCTTCCTCGTCGCGGTTTTGTATCCAGTCGGCCTTCTTGCCGCGTCATTTACTAACCCAGATTTATCAATCGGCTGGCAAAACTTTATTATCATATTGATCGCGAGCGGTGTATTCCCGTTAATTAAATTGCTTGCTTTTAGAGCGAGCAGGGACGTTGATGCCGGCTTATATACGATTTTAAGTAATATCGCGCCGATTATCACGATTGTGGCTGCTGCTATTTTCTTGAGTGAATCATTGAATGGTTGGCAGCAGATGGGGGTGGCTATCGTCCTAACTTCCGCTTTGCTCGCGTCATTATTGGGAGTGAGTCGCCGTTCAATCAAAAGCTCGCCCGGCCTAGTCTATGCGCTGGTCAGTATCACCTTGCTTGGTTTAGCAATAGTTTTTGAGCGCTGGATGCTAACCCGCGTTGATTTTGGTGCCTACTTGGTTTTTGGCTGGGGCGCCCAAGCTCTTTGGATGGCCATCATAGCCTGGCCCGAGAGGCGGTATATTAAAATCATCAAAAACAAAGCAAATTTTTTGCCGATATTGGGCTACGGTGTCGCTAATTCGCTCAAAGGTTTGTGTTTTTTAGGAGCCTTACATTTAAGCGGTAATGCCTCTATAGTTGGTGTATCTTCAAGCTTCATGGCAGTGCTGGTGGTTGTGGCGGCGTACTTCGTATTAAAAGAAAGAGAGTGGTTAGGGTACAAGACAGCCGTCGCGGTTTTCGGTGCGATCGGGCTGATAATACTAAGTATTGCATAGATAGCCAAGATACGCTTGAAGATACGTGCTGTATCTAATGCCCTGTCTTTATCTTGTTCCAGTAACTACTATTACTAGACTGCCGTACATACTTTTAGCCACGACACCTAGTTTCTGAGGACACTTTTTCACAGAGAACGAGCACCCGAAATAACATCATCAGCCCAATCCAAAATATAATCTTTCCTGGACTTGAGTAATTTTTTGAGTTCGGCGCGTGTCGCATTTGACATGCGTACGCTATCGACTAAGTCATCAATTCGCTCGTCCGTAAGCCTTTCCCTTAGAAGCTTAGCTTGAGTGTTAATATCATCAATCGTTAGCCCTGGATAGTTTTGCCTCATGCCCAAGTTTAAGCTTGATCTATCACCACCAACTTCAAGTTCAGGCACTGTATTACCAAATGTTCCTTCGGTCTTCTTTTCCCCCTTAGCTCTAAAAAATAGTGCATTGCCAGTATCAATACGTACGGCATTGCCGTCACTCATTACTAGATTTGCAGCGTTAAATGTAGCATCCCAATTGCCCACTAGACAATCCAAGAGAAAACCTGCGTTTCTAGCCTCGTTTGATAGTGGCTCATCATCATGCCTTGTCCACTTTGAAGCTCGTGCCAATCGACCCTCCAGTATCACTGCCGATGTTTCTGGAACTAACGATGGCATAACTTCGCGATACAAACTATCAGTTAAAAGCTCAGACCAAATATGTTCGGCTGCGTCCGGTTTAGCAAACTTACAATAATAATGATCTGACTGCGCACCCGGCATCGAGTTTGGGACAATGAACTCAGCGCCCTCATTACTTCCGCGTTGAGATTCTGGACGTCTAAATTGTAGATCTACAATTTCTGGGGTAACGGTATCATAATTCCCATCTATCCTGTCGGCTTGAAAATCACCGTAGCTATATAGCGACTGGCCTTTATTATCATACACAGGAATAAACACGCCTGCCTCCAACAGAGCCTCTTTAATCTTCGCTAGATGGGTGGGGTCGCTTAAACTAATAGCAGATATTTCGGTTGCTGATATGCCACCTGGTATCAGCCGATGCTGACCACCATAGGCACTGTCTACACTATATTCGGAGCCACGGCGCACGTCGTCACTTTCTCCCCTAATAAGCGTGAGGCACATATCTCCGAAATCCTTTGAGGCGAGAGCATTGCGGCGTTGCTCAAAGGAGGGGAGGTCAGCAACTCTTGCAGTTGACTCCACTAGATCTACATTAAAAGGATACGCATCAGCTCTGAGCTGATCTGCGATAAACTCTCCTGGAAGTAGGCCATTCTGCAAGATAGCAGCTAGCGTACTAGAGGAAGTAAAGTGGTGTAGGTTGCCGGGTTGAAAAAGTTGTTCTGCGTGAACAGATTGGTTGCGTACAGATGCTGCAGCGCGAGAGGCCTGGTCGCGGCTAATAGTTATCGCTTCATACAAGTATGCAGTTAGGAGAGTTGATTGCAGTTCTTCTGGCAGTAATTCAATAGACACTGCACCATTATTCAAGCGGGCTTCTTCGATGACTTGGCTGCCAACGCCCCACATGTTCTGCAACTGATCGAGCATAGCCTCGCCCTCTACAAGCCGTATGGCGCTAGGATTATAACTTGTCGCGCTTCGTAATGGCAATGAAACAGGGATTGCTGATGTCATCGCTCCCTTGCTATAAAAAGATGATTGTGTAATGGAAAGTTTGGCAAGCTGAGAGGTTGTTTGCCATAAACTACCTCCTCCTTTAAAGACGTCGGTTATTTTACGAGCTGCATCATGCATGTTAGCGCTTTTGGCTACACTATCTAGAATAGTATCGCGCATGCCAAATGCAGGACCATTGTCGGAAATAATTTGTACAAAATCTGGATCACTGAATACTGTAGATATTTCTTGGGCTTGCTCCACCATATTTTCTGCTGAGAGCACAGTATCTAAAATAGTGGAGCAAACATAATATCCTGGATTATATTCTGAAATATATTTCATTAAATTAGAGGCAGTCAAGGCTTCTCGTATTTGACTAGCTGTACTGAGCATGTCAGTACTCTCAAGTATGCTGTTTGTTAGGATCTTTTGAGAATTTGCATCCAATCCACTTTCTAGCTGAAGTTTTGCCGGACCGATTTCAGATAGCGCACTATGTATGTTACGTACCGTAATGATCATATTTTCGCTTCCAATAATTCTTCTCAGCAATAATCTATGTGCATCTGCACTTAATTTACTTTCAGACAATAAAGTCTTAAGCTCATCTCCATTGAGGGTGGCCGTTATTTCTCGTAACCATTCTGGGGGTATATGTATCGGTTCAGAATTGCGGTTACGAAACGCATTATTTGTTAACACCTTCGAAAGTTCTGAAAGATTTCGAAAATCGAGATCCTCCTGGCTCATTAACCTTAGGATCTCAAGAGCCGTGACTGGGTCGTCAAATTCCATTAGCTCATTAAATGCCGACCCATGTCCGGAATAGAAATAATTGTCAGTACCGACTGATGAAAAATGGGACTCTAAAGCCGCTGTGACTTTGGCAATAGATTGCATGTAACTATTTTTGTCTTGGTGCTTAGACGCTTCCAGCTCCAGACGTTCCGTGATATAAGCATGTTCAATCCCCGATAAACGAGCCAGTAAAATAAATTTGGCTTTTTGGCTGACTTTAAAACTTGGATAGCCAGGCTCACCTAGAGTCATTTTCCATTCTTCGTGGGTTAAGTCATGTAGTGTCCAGAACTCCGGAGGTACATCAAAAGCGGAGTCTGGATCAGATGAATTACTTAATATCTGATCAATAATTTCGTTTGAAGCACCATTTTGCGAGAGTTCATTGCGAAGATTCTGAATTTTTTCTGCCTGTATTTCGATTAGTGTCGTCTTAATTCTATTTTGTTCTTCTTGAGATAAAGGTGTTTGGTCGTAGTCAATAGGGTAGCGAAGGGCATAGTCGAGATTAAAATCAGTTTGGCTGTCGGAGTCCACGTCTTCGGGCGCAAGTTCGTGAGGTGATGATGAAATTAGTGCGTAGATGGCGCGTTTGTTATCTTGGGCCGCCAGTACAACTAGTACATCGTCCAATATGCTAGGAAGATCACTGTTAATTCTGTATGGTTTTAGCCCCGCTGTTCTATGTTCTCTCAAGGCCGCTAAGCGCTCTTCGCACTGTTTAGCATCGACTTGGTTGTCCGTTGCCTCAACATTCGCTATCGAATAAGTAATTACTTCGGCTATATCGCTTGAGCTACAATTGAAACTATGAAAACTAATATCACGAATTTTCTCTAGTGCCTTTAATGACAAATATGTAGATTGCTCTTTATCGTTTTTTTGCTCAGCTCGCTGATGGGCCAATACGTTCAACTCAATCGCATCTAAACTATCTATGAGTTGAGCTTGCTTTTGAATGTCTTCGCTAGACAGGCTGGTCCCGAATAACTCTTGCTGGTGCTGGAACTGATCATCAAAATCGCGATTCGTCGCTAGGCGCAACAAGTTAGCCGAGTGATAATTGCGATACGGAATTGATACGGCTCCCTCACCACTTCCGCCTATGGCAACAATTCCATGAAGGTTGCCCAGGGCATCGACAAATTCATCAGCGAATCCCAAGTTAATCGCTCGATAAGCAACACTCCTATCTGGGTTTGGTGGCAGCGTACCATCGCTCATCGGTGTGCCCTCCAAAAGATCCAGAGTTATGATGCTCTCAATACAACGAGCAACCGCAGCCGTGTCGCCGCTCTCACGCGCGCTCGAAGCTTCTTGAAAAGCCAGGCTTTTAGCGCGACTAAATATGACGGTTTCTCGATCGCCAACAGGACTTAGGTCTGGAGGGGCGACAGATAATTCATGGGCTGCATCACTCGTGAGTCTTGCAACCTCTTCAAGTAAACCATCCACTCTAGTGTGCTGCTCTTGTTGGGATTCATTAAATTCGGCTGGAGATATGTGCTCATGCCTAGGGCCCGCACCTATAATATCATTGCCTTTTGTCTTGTGGACCAGTTCTTCGTGCGTAAGTTGTCTCATGCTGTGGCTAAGAGAGGCTTTTAGATCGTCGGCTAACTGCGCGGAGTCTAAAAAGGCATGTGCTCTGGGTGCGTGATCTAGTAATTCATCCATTCTTGAAACCAAGTTTAAATTACTCTAATTATACCTCGGGGAACTTTCTGTGAGAACACACAGTTTTATGTGATGATGGTTTGTTATTGTGATTCTTAGCCTTAATATCAGGGTCACGTATTACCAGGGGCAGATTGTAGTTTCTGTGCCGGGTTGTATTTCTTGATTACCCCATACCAAGGCGTGTTTTTCCCAGAATGGCTTGCTCTCTGGTGTTGCGAAATTACTTCCGGGAAATGATGGGGTAGATGGACCAAGCCAAGCGCTATACAGGTCGAAACTATCGTCCCCGAGCTTTTTAAGCCAAATAGTAATAATGGATGAAGGCTGGGATTTGCGAGATTTTGTAAATCGCGCATAACGGTCTCGATTTTTTCTGATTGCGTAAACGATGTCATCCGTTTCGTCAGTTTCCACAAGGTCTGAGTTACCGATTGGTAGTCTAGTGTCAGTCTCGAATAGCATTACATCACCTTCAAGCGCCTTGCCCTCAATTATTTTCTTCACCAATGCCTGTATTTGGGGCGTGTCAAAAAAGTGAGTCGAAGCATGCGAATGTATTGGGTCATATTTTACTACGATTCCATTTTTTGACCGGGCGAAAAACTCTGGGTTAGTCATAAATCCATTGTATCAAACATTCTTGATGGACATTAATACAGCTGGCTGTGGGTGTCGATGAAGGCGAAGATAATGATTGTGTCGCCATGCACCGTGTAGAGTGCTCGCACATCACCGGTTATATCTATGCTGCGATAGCCTAAGTATTTTCCTTTTAGGGCATGGTTACGCAGCCTGACATCGAAAGGGTTGGTCGTAAATACGGCTACACGGCTTTTAAAAGCAATTTTTATCTTGTCATTTGACTTGGCGTATTTTTTATCAAAAGCCCTAGTGGTTTTAATGACCATTCACAGACTATCCAGGTGGACAAACAATTCCTCTAGCGTTTCAAAAGACCCGCTAACTTTACCTGCTTTGATCTCGCGCTCTGCTTCTTCGATGGCTTTCTCCATCTGTTCAGTCATCGGCTCAGAAGCGGTAAAATGCACGCTGCCGGTCGCGGCAAGCTCATAAAGATAGGCATTAAGTAGATTGCTCAGGGGTATGCCGATCTGCTTAGCGACAGCCTGAGCCCTAAGCTTGGTCTTCTCGTCTGTTTTGAAATTTACAGTAGCAGTTTTCATATAATCTATTATATATACATTAGATTATTTTGTCAAGTATTCACACCTTGGGCCATAATTGCTTGATATTATTTTCGGCGTTTTTAACAACTTTTTCGATCCGCCCTTCCGCGACAGAGATCAAAGGCTTACCGGTATTTTCTTGAAATCCGACCCGCACGCCAGGTGAGTTGGTGTGATTTGCCATCAGCCATTTTCGCCAAGTCTTTTAAAAACATAGTAAGCCAGCCTGTGGATTATTGTCACGCTTAAAACGACGTATAATATGCCGAAAAAACCATTGATGGTGATGTATTCGCCAAAAATCATATTAATAGCACCGATAAATACGAATTTTGATAAAAACATGATCAGCCAAACGCAAAAAAACGTTAGTATTCGATAAATCGTGCCCTGGCGATTTTTAAGCCAGGCAATACATTTCTTTTTCAAAAGAAAGGCTAGGTAAGTCAGCACTTCCAAGACAATCGAGGCAAAAAGTATTGTCGAGAAGCTCACAGCATCGACAACTGACGTGTAATCGTTGAATAATCCCAGAACCGTAACGTAGATGAGTGAACCGATAAATAGTTCTTGAAAAGCCAACTGCTGGGGATTAAATAGTTTGTCTTTAGAATTCATAAACTTATAATAACAAAAACAAATGTGAATTACTGCTACTGGCGCGCGCTATTAACACCTACTGCGAATAAGTTAGCGCCCAAGGCGAGCGGCTATGGCGAATTGCATGAAATAAGCCTCGAGTGTTAGATCGACTTTGTCGGTAGTAATTGATTCTGCAAACAATTCACGAGCATACAAAAGCTCTTTTAGTCCGGGATATTTTTTAACAGCCCAATCGCCTGCTGTCGCATCAATAAGATCAAGACCACGATAAAAGGCTGCCTGGCAACGATCGGTTTTACCCTGACGCTTTGCGGTCAGTGCGCGACCAACTTCTGAGCCAATATTTCCCATTTGATTAAAAATATCCATTTCGCTCCAGGAATCGGTATCGAACGAGTGACTACTCATGAACAATCCGATGTACAATATCAATAATCTTCTGACGAATTACTGGGTCGAGAACATCTTTTGACAAGTTTCCTTGATTGGGGCGAATATTGATCATGGAGTCAAACTCAATGAAGTCATTTGTGCCATAATCTCCGGGGTGCAGATTAATGCCCCAGATATCTTTCTGTTGTGATCCCTGTTGCAGTAAAAAAGCCTCGCCATCGGCGTGCATACCCATATCAACCACCAGGATACTCTTGGCAACATCTACATCGGCCTTTACGAGATTCCCATACATTTTGGCCGCCATTTCAGACAGTTCGGCTACGGTGATCGTATCTACTTGCTTCATACAGCTAGTATACCAAAAAACTGAGGCAGCCATTCTTTTTTGAAATAGATTTGGAGGGCCATCAGGGACAGCGGCTACGCCTTCTCCGCTTAGCCATGCTCAAAATGCGCTTTGCTATTTTTGCGCGTGGCTTCGCTCCACCGAACCCCCCATTTCATGGTACGGGTTCTCGATAATCTTACATGAAAAATGCTCGACACGAGGTCGAACACTTTTCATGGAGGGCCATCAGGGACTCGAACCCTGGACATTCTGCTTAAGAGGCAGACGCTCTAACCAACTGAGCTAATGGCCCTCGTCGAGAATGGCTTCATTTTACGTCTAAAGTCTCTCGACTTTTGACTCCAAATTTCGCCAAACCCCTCCTCTTCAAATCTACCTCGATTCACGAAATTATTCTTTGAATTTACACTTGTTGATAAATAATTTCGCACTGCGAGCTAGATTTGGATGAGCAGCCTGTGACAATTTGCACATTAAGCGGACGGTTGCTGTACTAACGATATTATATTCTAATATATTTTACTATTTATTTGAAGTAAAACTAGATCAAGTGGTGACGCTGGCAAAAAACCTACAACTAATTTTTGTTGCCCATTGGAGTTGCATCGCAATCGCATGATTGCCACATATAAGTTGCAATTAACTTAAAATAGCTAAAGTGCTTTTAATGATGACATTGTATTGTTTAGCGACTGAGATGAGTTCAGCTCTTTGCATTTTTCGTGGTTGGGATTTTCCCCACAGAGCTTAGCCATGTAGCTAAAAACAAATGCATAAACGACAATAGTCCCTACTATTGCTAGCGCGCCTGTGACTATGCCAGCTATGGCCATTCCCTTGGCACCCTTGTTGCGGCCGATAATGCCCAGTACGAGGGCTGCAATCCCTAGCGGCATGGCGATAAACCAAAGTAAAACAGACAATAAAGCTATTATACCCAGAACCATGCTGGCGATTGATAGGCCGTTTTTTGGCTGCCTGGGCACCGCGACCGTGCTATTGGCGGGAGTTGTAGCTTGCTGAGGTACTTGAGGAGGATTTTGATTGCTAGCACCAACCGGTGTGGAGCTTGGTGTCGCTGTTGTCTGAGGCTCCACTGGTGGGGTAGGTTGATTATTGCTATTTTGATTCATTGCCGTGCTGTTTACTATTTTGGCGCCGCAGTTGCCGCAGAATTCTGAACCTTCTACTAGCTCATGGCCGCAGTTATTGCATTGCATGGGTTTATATTCTCATATATCTATAAATAATTCAATAGAGCTTATGTTTAGCTAAGTTTCCCGCAGAATGAACAGTACAAAAGGCGCTTGGGATTTGGCTTGCCGCAGTGACGGCAGAATTTGTTAATACCTTTGGTGCTTTGGCCACTCTTTTCATCATCGATCTGAGCTTTTCTAAACAAAACAAAAAGCACTACGCTTGAAAACAATGCTATGACCAGGGATAATATGGTGCCCGCTGGGCTGCGGCTAAAGATAAAAAAGTCATATAGGCCATGCACGACTATTGCCGATAAATAACCGGCAAACACCAGCCACCAAGATTTGTTTAGCACCTTTTTGTAAGCCAGGGCTAGGCCGAACAATATCGTAAAGGTCGCGTGCAGGTAGGGGGAGAGCAGTATTCTAAATATTCCAACACCGCCGCCAAAATTTAGCATATATGAAATATCTTCCACGATGCCAAAGGTTAGGGCCGCGATTCCAAAGTATATGATGCCGTCAGTAAGCTCGTTAAAGTATCTCTTCTTATATATGAATAGGGCCAAGGGTACGATCTTGACGGTTTCCTCGATGAGTCCTACGCCCAGGGATATCATCAGGATGTACAAACTGGAGAACTGCTGATTGCTGGTTGGGTCGGCGATTGCGTCAATATCACCAGGGAGTAAAAAGTGGTTTAGGAAAAAGGCTGCGATGACGGCTGCTAGGCCAAAGCCCATGGCGATAAACAGCGCTTCAATTGGCTCTCGATTGCCCCGATCTCTTTTGACAATAAATAGGATGAAAAGATAAACAGCCAGGGCAAATAATAGAAGCGCGATTATTATTGCTATCATGTTTGAAAATTTGTAGCCATTTTTATTATTTTAGCTTAAGAAGAATGATTGAAAAAACTTTTTCATGGTACCCGCGGCAGGACTCGAATCTGCGACTATTTACTTATTAGGCTATGGTTCTCATTGCCGCAAAAATAAACGCACCAATAAACAGTATTATTGTCCAAAAAATCGCGGTGCCGTAAATAACCCGATTTGTAAGCTTAAAGTACGATCTATCAAATGTAGAGCGTACCCCTTTGCTGCTAGACTGCTCTATAAATTCTAAATTTTCTTCTAAGGTTTTTAGGCTTAAGCCTACTCCCATTGCAGACATGCCCACCACTCTAGTTAATTGAGAGTTGCTAAAAAATCTGCTGAAGATAAATAGTAGTGCCCCGAATATTAAAAATCCCCGACCTTCGCGTTTTTCCGAAAAGAAATGTGGCTGCAGTGCTCTATATACTCTAATTTTAAATGATTGACCATTTTTAAGATTGATGATTACGTGAAGATAGCCGCCCATACGAGCGAGCATCGGACATTCATACGCAATATCTTCCATATCTGCGTAATTCAGCGTTACAATTGCATC
>CAZGYV010000015.1:0-19237 GCA_964530725.1 uncultured Candidatus Saccharibacteria bacterium
GCGAAAGATTTAAATATTTATTACACGGTTTATACACCACTTATCCACTTACTCTTGTGGATAAACTAAATTATCAATTTTTGTTTTATAGCTTTTATTTCATGACCTAGAGATTCATCGACTCTCGATAACTCACCAATCTTTTTTACCCCGTGAATGACTGTGGTGTGATCTTTCTTGCCCAGCGACCGGGCTATTATCTGAAAACTGATATTATATTCTTCTCTCATGATGTACATGGCCACTTGCCTAGGCACGACAATCTCTCGATCGCGCTTCGGACTCATAATATCGGTGACGCGCAGGTCAAAATGAGCCGCCGTTTTCTCGATAATTAGCTTAGGGTTGGGTTTTTTCGAATTCTTTTGAGCCGACTTACCCAAAACTTCCTCTGCTATCTCGATAGAAATTGGCACGCCATGAACATCACAGTGAGCGATTACTTTGTTTAGGCCACCTTCTAGCTCGCGAATGTTAGTTTCGATTGATTGAGCGATAAATTCAGCCACGTCATCAGGTATGATCAAGTTCTTATTGCGAGCCTTATTATTGATAATAGCGACCCTGGTTTCGAAGTCGGGCAGCTGAATATCGGCTACCATGCCCCATTCGAACCGGCTGCGCAGTCGCTCCTCTAGTGTTGCGATCGCTTTGGGTGGCCGATCCGAGCACAAGACAATTTGCTTGTTGGTTTGGTGGAGAGCATTGAAGGTGTGGAAGAATTCTTCCTGCGTTTTTTCTTTGCCAGCAATAAATTGCATATCATCAACTAGTAAGACGTCGACTTTGCGGTATTTATCAGTGAATTTTTCACCCTTAGAAACAGCATTAATAAAGCTGCTAATAAAATCTTCGCTGGTGACATATAAGATTTTAGCGCCCGGCGTTTTTTTGGCGACCGCCGAGCTAATAGCAAACATCAAGTGAGTTTTGCCGACACCGGCCGGACCGTAGAGAAAGAGGGGGTTGTATGAATCACCCGGCTTTTCAGTGACCAATTTAGCCGCCGCGTAGGCCAAGCGATTGCTTGAGCCAACCACGAAGTTGTCAAAATTGTACTTATCGTATAAATTCGAGTGCTGGTTGATGTAATCTAGGTTATCGCGGGCCGAATCGAGCTTAGACGGTGATTGCCTAACACCGCTAGCATAAGAGCGCGACTCCACCTCACTTTTTTGCTCGACAGTAGTTTCGAAGGTTGAATTTTCTTCTTTTGATAATTCCTCTGGCGACAGCTGACCGACAATGTAGTCAACTTTTTTGATCTGCGGATTGCTTTTGCCCAAAGCTTCTAGAATCTGCGTGTTATACTTTTTAGATATCCAGTCTTTTTGAAAGATATTAAGGGCGGCTACCGTCGCTGTGTCATCGGAAATATCAACCAAGCTCGAGCCATTCACCCAAGTTTTGTAGTTGGCCTTACTCAGTGAGACTTCTAGCTCACCCAAGACAGCCTGCCATATGTTGTTTAAAGCAGCATTGGTCACGTTCTCTCACCCACCTAGTAATAATATGATAGCGAGTTTTCGAGTTTTCCACAACTAACAGATAATACAAATGTTTATCCACATTTTCTCTATTAAAACAGTGGATAAAATGTGTGTAAAAGTGGTATAGACCGGTGGATTAAAGGCTTCTCGCAGTTGACTTTCTCGGTGAAAAAAAGTAAAATAGACAAGATTTATGAAACGAACACATCAGCCTAAAAAACGAAGACGCCAGCGAGTCCACGGCTTCATGAGCCGGATGTCGACTAGGGTGGGGCGGGCAGTTCTCAAGCGACGCCGTCTTAAAGGTCGCCGCCGAGTCGCTATTTAAGCATGCTAGCTCGCGGATTCCGCCTGAAAAAAGCGGGTGATTTTGCGAGGGTTTATAAACACGGACGCAGCGCCAGCGCGTCTGATTTGTTTATAAAAGCAGTTCGAACCGGCTACGGCGTTAGTCGTCTCGCTGTAGTGGTGTCTAAAAAAGTTTCCAAAAAAGCCGTTGTCCGCAATAAAATTAAGCGCAAATGCATCGAAGTAGTCCGCAAGAATTGGAATCGACTACGACCAGGGTATAATATAGTTGTGACGATAAAAGCTGATATTAGCACACTCGATGAAGCAGCAATCAGTGCACAAATTTTTAAGTGTCTAGAACGGCTTGGCGCGGCTGATGCGAAGGGTAAGCAATGAAAAGAGTTTTAGTTAAGACGATTAGCATTTACCAGAAGACCATTTCTCCTGACCATGGCTTACTGCGCCATCGCTACCCGCATGGTTTTTGCCGATTCTATCCGAGTTGCAGCGAATATACCCGGCTGGCCATTATCGAACATGGCGCCCGACGCGGTTTGTGGTTGGGTATAAAACGTGTTGGCCGCTGCAATCCATGGAGTCAGCCGAGCGTTGATTTAAGTTACCAGTCTAAATACATTAAAATAAATAATAAGAAGGCAAATCATGTTTAACACCATACTTGTTTATCCATTAATGAACATCTTAATAGCGATCTATGGGATTCTACCTGGACATGATTTTGGTATCAGCGTCATAATCTTGACATTGATAATCAGGCTGATGCTGTGGCCGCTGGCGGGCAAGCAGCTTCACTCGCAAAAGAAAATGCAGGCCTTGCAGCCTGATATAGCTCGCATCAAAAAAGAAGCTGACGGCGATAGGCAAAAAGAGTCTCAGCTCTTGATGGCGCTTTATAAAGAAAAGGAAGTAAATCCTTTTTCTTCCTGTTTGGTTACGCTGGTGCAGCTACCTTTCTTGTTGGCACTGTTTGTAGTATTTAGCGAGACAGCCAAGGGCGCTGAGCAGATCATCCCGCACCTCTATCCGTGGGTAGCGAGCATTCCATTCATCAAAGAAATGGTTGCTAATCCCGCCACCTTTGACCCGACGCTATTTGGTCTGGTCTCGGTGGCCAAGCCAAGTGCTGTTTTGGCGATTCTAGCAGGCATCGGCCAATACTTGCAGGTCAAGATGATCACGCCGGCCGTACCAAAAGGCAACAAAGACCCGCAGGCGCAAGTGACCGCCATGATGGTTTATCTATTTCCATTGATTACCGTAGTTATTGCTTGGCGCTTACCAGCCGCCCTGCCGCTATACTGGCTAACCACCAATGTCGTTGCCATCATTCAGCAAAAGCTAATTGCTGATAAAGAGGTCGAAGTAATGGAAGAAGCGCCAGTCGTGACCGTTAAAAAGCCAGCTACTAAGAAGAAAAAACGGAGCAAGAAATAGTGTTTGACGAAGCGCGCGCTAGGGCAATTATCGAAGAGCTTCTTGTCTCGATGGGGGTCGATGGACAGGTCGAGGTTGGTACTTTTAACGATCAAGTTTATTTTAATATTAGTAGCAGCGATCACGCGCTTTTGATTGGCCGTGGGGGCGAAAGTCTGCGCTCACTACAATACATTGTTAATTTACTGCTCAAGCATAACATCAAAGATTCTCCATTTGTGGTGGTTGACGTGGCAGGCTACAAAAAAGAACGCAATGATAAGATTGCTCGCATCGCCGAGGAGGCGGCCGAAAAGGCGATTAACACCGCTAAAGAAGTGCGCTTGAAGCCGATGAATTCTTACGAGCGGCGCATCGTACACATGTGCCTGGCGGAAAATCCGGAAGTGGTAACCGCTAGCGAGGGTGATGAGCCTCATCGGATCATCGTAGTGAAAAAAAGACCATAGGAGAAGCACTTCAGGAGTAATTCTATTCGCGACTATACTATGATATTCGCAGATATAATTGCTTCTTAATATTTTTATACCACCTTTGCTCTTTAAGCCGCTGCGCTTTAATAAAAACATTTCTTATGAAGTCAACTAAAAAATTAAAACCGTATACAATTGTTGCTATTGCCACGCCGAGCGCCTGCAGCGCCATTGGCATAGTTCGGCTGAGTGGACCACGCGCCAAGACTATTCTCGATAAGATTTGGCGGCCGATTGGCGCACCTGGCCCACGTCCGCGAGAACTGGCACTTGGCTGGCTGCTTGATGGTGATAAAAAAATCGACCAGGCAATGGCTGTATTTATGCCCGGCCCGCGGTCTTATAGCGGCGAAGACATGGTCGAGCTGCACACCCATGGCGCTCCGGCGATCATCAGGGCCGCGCTCAAGATCTGCCTTGATAATGGCGCTACTATGGCTGAGCCAGGTGAGTTCACCAAGAGAGCTTTTCTCAACGGCAAGCTCGATCTCGCCCAAGCCGAAGCGGTGGTGAACTTGGTGGAATCGGACAATGAAGCGATGGCCAAACTTGCTACCGATCAGCTAGCCGGTAGTTTGAGTCAGCAAATCAAGGCAATGCGTGCTCGACTCATCGATCTAGCCGCCCACGAAATAGCCAGTTTGGATTTTAGCGAAGAAGACGTGTCGCCAAGTAACAACGATAATACTCTAAAAGCGGTCAAGCAGGTAAGGGCTGATATTGAGCGGATACTGGCAAATTCCACGCAGGTTAGCACTTTGCGCGATGGCGTCAAAGTAGCTTTAATCGGCCTGCCCAACGCTGGTAAATCGACCCTACTAAATCACCTGCTTGGCTGGGAGAGATCGATTGTGACAGACAAGCCGGGCACCACCAGGGACACGATCGAAGAAAACATTTCGATTGATGGGATTGGTATTCGCTTGGTCGATACGGCCGGGCTAAACACGCGCCCCGATGAGATTGAGCGTCTGGGAATAGAGCGTACGCGCACTGAAATTAGAAACAGCGACATTATTTTATTGCTGGTCGAGCCCGGAAGGGAAGCTGAAACGGCGCACTATCTCGACAGCCAAAAGATATTTGATGACGACGGCAGCAGCAGCTTGGCCGCGAACGTAGTGGTAGTCTGGACGAAGAGCGATCTAAAAATCAAGCCCAAGCCATCACAACTCGGCTTGACCGGCCAAAAACATCTTTCCGTCTCAACCTTACACGATAAAGGGCTTAAGGCTGTCGGCCGCTTGATAGTAGGCCACGCCAGCGTCAGTCAGCTCACGGAGTCGGTCGTCGCAACCACGTCGCGCCAGCTTGAAACGCTCAAAAAAACAACATTAATTTTGCGCAAAATCGAGCAATTACTCAAAAATGGTAATCCTAGCGATATCGTATTGGTGGACATAGAAGAAGCCATCAAGACTTTGGGCGGTTTGACCGGTGAGACCGCTAATCAAGAGGTGATTGACGCGGTGTTCGCGAACTTTTGCATCGGCAAATAGCCGAGAATGCGCCCTTACTCGACGCGCGGATAATCAAGCGCCGATTTGTATCGCGTGTTGAAGGTGTCGGTTTTAGTCACTTGATCATTGACGACCACGTCGCGCCAGAAAACAGTCTGCGATGGCTGGTTGGCATCGTTCGATCCGCTAATAAATTGCGGCCCGCGAATGACACCGTGCTTGGTCTTGGTGCCGTAGAACCTAAACTTTAGAGTCGTGCCTTTTAGCTCGGTTTGGATAAGGATGTGAGCACCGGTGTCGTTTTTAAATTTAAAATCAACTTGCGGGTAGTAGATGGTGGCATCAACGCCCGGCACGCCATAGGGCTGAGTGTAGTAGCTAACGGCAAAAGCATGATTGTGGCGCTCCAAGATAGGCAAGCCAGCCAGCAGGGCGGCCCGAAAAGCGGTCGATGATACTTGGCAGAGCCCGCCGCCATAATCAGTACCTTGTTTGCCATCGAGTATGACATAGCTTTTGGCGTAGCCCTGTTCTGGTCCGACATCGCCCAAGATCCCGCCAAATGAGAAAGTCTCGCCCGGTTTTAGCAAGACGCCATGAAATCTTGATGACCCAACTCGTACGTTCGTTAGGCGGGCAGCCGAAGAGCCAGGGAAGTAGCTGACGCCTTCACTCAGCAACTCTTTAATACCGAGATTGTTGATGTTCTCGTCATTAACGGCGGCTTTGGTAGTGGCAACACTTAGGGCGGCCGTGCGATTGTCTTTGGCGGTATTGTTTAGGGCGCTTACGATAGCCTCGGTGCTCTTGTCGATATCAAGCTTTTTACCGTCACGACTTTGCTTGAATACTGTCGCTCGATCCCCCTCGATCGTTAGCTCGGCATCTTGAGCGGAAACGTTGATCTTAGACGCTATATCGCCTAAAAAATGCTTAATCCGCGCCTGGTCCAATTCAAACTGAGCTTGATTTTTGACCGGCGGATAGAAATCTTGCATCGCTTCGGCTCGGCGCACAACAGTAGTGGTGTTGCTTGGATAGCTCAGCCAACTAATAATTTCTTTTACCTCAACGTCCCACGTTTTATCGGCGGCCGTTAGCTTAAGCGGGCTGGCGGCATAGTTTTCCAGCGTGGCCTTATTGCTTAAGATGGCCTTCTCGTCGACTGCCGGCTTGATTGCTATAGTTTTAGCTTCTAGTTGCTTGATATTGAGTTGGCGCAGGTGGGCATCGATATCAAGCGCCAGGCTAGCCAAGTCCAATCTCTGGCCCTCGCTACCAGGCTCAATTTTTAAGCTATTATCAACATAGTCAAAGCGCGCGTTTTCAACCTTGCTGGCAGTTTTTTCGTACATTGGAATCAGAGTCGCCCCAAGCTTTTCGCCATCGTACGCAATCACCGCCGTTGATTTATCACTGCCATTTGCGAGGAGGGCTATCTGCCCCGTTATTTGACTGACAATATTGCCCTCACGTCCCAGGGTATAAACTCGGTCGATTAAGGCTTGGTTGTCATAAGCTAGATTGATCGAACGCAAATCAAGCTTCGTGGTGGTTTGGCCCTGGGCGATGAATAGCGGCGTCTCGATGAAGTTGGCCGACTGTTTATCGAGCAGGCTTTTTGCCTCAGTCTTGGTTAGGCCGCCGAGGTAAATACCATTGCCCCAGACACCAGGATAGATCCGGCTGGCGTAAGCCGCCCGCAAGCTGAAAAGACCGATCAGCACGATGATCAGCGACAGTATAGTGAGCGACAACAGCTTTTGAGCAATATTGAAATGCCGCACACGAGGCAGATTAAAGCGATGGTCTTCGGTTGTCTTCGCAGTCGTCTTGGGTGATGATTTGGCTGGCCGGCTGGCGACAATCGAATCTAGCCGATCGGTAGAGTCAGCTATGGTAGGGGGAGTGGTTTTTTGGGGTGGCTTGACCATTAATACATTATAGCTTAATACGGTTGATTTTCATGTTTAGATTAATACAAGCCTCCATTCGTTAAGACGAGGTTGCGAGGCCGGCTAAACTAAGGCATTATAATAATTGTAACTTAAAAGGGTTATTTTTTGTTTAAAAAATTATTTATTCATAAAACGGACAGCACCAAGGTGCAGTTTTTTAGGTATTTTTTTGTTGGTGGCATCGGCTTTGTAACCGATTTTGTAATTTATTACGTGCTGACTCGCTATCTCGATACTTTTTATATTTACGCTAACATTATCAGCTTTATCACTGCTATGATTGTCACTTACGTCATGAGCGTGGCTTGGGTGTTCCCGCGCCGCAGCGGCCGCTCGATGGCGGCTGAATTCTTTATGTTTGCGGCCATCGGTGTGGTCGGCCTGATTATCAACTCGCTTGTACTGAGCCTGCTGACACAAAAATTACATATTTTCGACCTCATCGCCAAGGTTGTGGCTGCCGCCATTGTGTACATCTGGAATTTTTTTGTCCGCAAGTACTTGCTGTTTAGTGGTACGGCGGCGCTATGAATATATAGTTAAAAAATTTTGAATTTAGCGACCTCATCTGTAATATATATAATATGAAGATCGTCATAACAGGCGGCGCGGGTTTTATTGGGTGTAACTTCGTATATTATACACTAGACAGGTTTCCTGAATACAAGGTGACCGTAATTGATAATTTGTCCTATGCTGGTAATAAAGCTAGCCTTAAGAAAATAAAAAATAAAATTGATTTGATCGAGGGGGATATATGTAATAGCAAGTTAGTCGATGAAGTTGTGGCAGAAAATGATGTCGTTGTACACTTTGCCGCAGAATCCCACAATGATAACTCGCTTGTTGACTCATGGCCATTTATTAGAACCAATATAATCGGAACATATACAATACTGGAGGCTATAAAAAAATATAAAAAGCGGCTGCACCACGTCTCAACCGATGAAGTGTACGGAGAGCTTAGCTTAGATGATTCGACGAGATTTAACGAGACAACGGCCTATAACCCGTCGAGCCCATATTCTTCCACCAAGGCAAGTTCTGATTTACTAGTGAGAGCATGGATAAAATCATTTGGCATCAAAGCTACCATATCAAACTGTTCAAATAATTACGGCCCATATCAGCACGTAGAAAAATTTATTCCACGACAAATTACAAATATTCTTAATGGCGAAAAACCAAAACTATATGGAAATGGCAAAAACGTACGTGACTGGATACATGTTGATGACCATAATTCGGCTGTCTTTTCTATTATAGAAAAGGGTAAAATAGGGGAAACTTATTTAATAGGGGCCAATGGCGAAAAAAATAATCTGGAGGTTCTGGAGATGATTTTAGATATTATGAAAAAACCGAAGGATTGGTTTGATTATATAAATGATCGGCCAGGACATGATCTTCGTTATGCTATTGACGCCACAAAATTACGGAATCAGCTCGGATGGAGACCGGAAAGAGATAATTTTAGAGATGGGCTAGAAGATACTATCGAGTGGTATAGAAATAATAGAAAATGGTGGGAGTCTCAAAAAAAGGATGCAGAGAGTAGGTATAACAGGATGGGTAAATAGGTGAAAGGGATAGTCTTAGCAGGAGGGAGCGGTACCAGGTTATACCCCATAACCTATGGAATAAGTAAGCAAATAATGCCTGTTTACGACAAACCAATGATCTATTACCCATTGTCAACGCTCATGATGGCCGGCGTAAGGGATATATTAATAATCTCGACACCCAACGATTTACCAAATTTTAAAAGGTTACTAGGAGGAGGCGATCAGGTCGGGTGTCGATTTCAATACGCCGAACAAATTATTCCAAATGGCCTTGCTCAGGCATTTGTAATAGGTAAAAAATTTATAGGAAATGATAGCGTAGCATTGGTGCTGGGCGACAATATTTTTTATGGCTCAGATTTGGGCCATAAACTCAAGCAATTTACTGAGCCTAAAGGCGGAACTATATTTGCTTATCATGTATCGGATCCAGAGCGCTATGGCGTTGTCGATTTTGATAATGACATGAAAGCCGTCTCGATAGAAGAAAAACCAAAGTACCCCAAGTCTAGTTTTGCTGTTCCGGGATTATATTTTTATAATAATGAGGTTGTAGAAATAGCCGAATCGATAGAGCCAAGCGATAGGGGTGAGTACGAGATAACGGACATTAATAACCTATATCTAGAAAAAGGGAAACTAAACGTTGGCTTATTGGATCGAGGTACCGCTTGGCTTGATACTGGCACATTTACATCTTTAATGCAGGCCGCTCAATTTGTTCAAGTCATCGAAGAGCGCCAAGGACTAAAAATAGGCTGCATCGAAGAGGTGGCATATAGAGAGGGTTACATCGACGACGGACAACTGCGTCGGTTGGCTCACGGATTGCACAAGAGCGGCTACGGACAGTACTTACTGGGTTTACTTGAGGGATTAAAAAAAAAGTAGCATGTCATTAATTAAAAAAATCAAGAATAGGGGTCTTTACAGGCAGCTCATTCGCTATTTTGTTATAGCGTCTGTTATTGCGCTACTAGAAGTGATTGACTTTGTGTTGCTAAATTCAGTATTGCATGTCAACTACATTACCGCTACTGTCTTAAGCGTTTTTGTTAGCATCATTTTGAACTGGATGTTAAGCCAAAAATTTGTCTTTCAATACAGTCGATTCACGCCAAAGCTAGAATTTGTTCTAGTTGCGATTGCGAGCCTTATTGGCATGGCGATACAGGTAGCTACAATTTACATAGCTGTCGAATATCTACATATAGTTCCTATTGCCGGAAAGATATTTGCACTAGTAGTTGTTTTTAGCTGGAATTTCTTAAGCCGCAGATTATTTATTTTTCGCCGGCCACATACAGTTGAGTCATGATTGACTCAAATCAATTTATTAAATGCTTTTTTAACAACAAGCTGCTGATTGTAAGCCATAACTTTAGGAATATTATCGCTTCCGAACCATTTAAATTGACTAGCTTCTTTCGTCGGCTTTGGTAGTTGGCTGATCCTTAATAGGTAAGTTAATGCGATTGCATGCTTGGTTGGATCAAAACCCAGCAGTTGACCACCTGATGATCTGTGTTGGTATTGTTGGATATAAAACGGGGCAGATTCGGAATTAACTGCATTAAATGAATATTTTTTAACGCCAAGGTCTACGCTGAGGTGACGGGTTATAGCTTGGTTAATGAGCTCATTTTTGGCAACTCTGCCACCCAAAATTGCCCACTTGCCCTTTTCCGGTCCAGTTGCTCTCATAATTAACCCAATTTGCCAAGAATGCTCGTACCTAACAGGCATAACATCGACACATATGATCGGACTGTTTTCTACAATAGTTTGGTAGATATTTTGAGGGAGGTATGTGAAATTCATTGGCTCTAGAATAGGGCATAGAAATACCACTTTAGATAAAATGGTAACCATTGCCACAGCTTAAAGTTTGACTTGCCCGCAGTTCGGTCTCGCCAAGTGGCTGGCACTTCAGCTATTTCCCTCCCCATCTTAAATGCTTTAGCAGTTATTTCCATCGCGATCTCAAAACCAGCTTTACTCTCAATGGTAATTTGGTCAAGAAACAGTTTGTCATAGAGTTTAAAGTTGTTTGTGATATCGTGTGTTGGCACACGGCGAATGTAGTAAAGCGAAGTTCCGGCAAGCCTAGACAAAATCCTTTTGACCAATGGCCCACCAATTTGCTTGCCACCTTTCATATAGCGACTAGCACAAACCACGCTTGCTCCTTGTAAATAGAGATTATACATCTGGTCAACCTTTGCCAGATCATCGGATAGGTCAGCCATCACTACAAGGCAGGCACCATTTGGCACCACGGCAAAACCGCTTTTAATTGCATTTAACGCACCGTGTCCAATTGTATTCTTGACTAATTTGATGTTGCGGTGTTTTTTTTGAAATTCTTTAGCAACCGGCACCGTAGTGTCTTCATCAAAATCATATACTACAAAAATTGTATAAGTAGTATTGATATGTTCTTGAATTTCTTTTAATAGCGATGGAAAATTGTCTGCCTCATTATAGACTGGGATGACAATACTTAGTTTTTTTACTTTTTTATTAGATATTGCCATTCTTAATTTGTTCCTTGATCCATGGAATTAACTCGTCAAGCATTTTATTGAGCGAGGTATTGGCTTCAAAACCGAGCACCCTTTTTGCCTTAGTAGTATCGGGGATCCTTTTTTGCACGTCATACTCAAATGGTTTGTCCGAAACGTAAGAGAACTTTTTGTCAGAATTAATTTTTTTCCATATTACCTCGGCTAGCTCAAGTACAGTCGTTGATTTGTCGGTCGAGACATTGAAATCCTCATTTTTTGCCTTATCACTTTCGATACAAAGTCTTATTCCCTTTGCTAGATCTCCGCCATATGTGTAGTGACGAACTTGGTTGCCATCGCCAAGTATGTGCAATGGGTCCTGTCCCTTGAGGATTTTTTGAATGAGGTCTGGCACCACGTGGCTCATAGCTAGTTTAATATTACCCGACATAACTTCTTTGTCGGTTAAGGCTTTTTGTTCTCCAGTACCAACGCAATTAAATGGACGGACTATTGTGTAGGGCAGTTTATATTGCTCCCAAGCTCCACGGGCAAAATATTCACAAGCCAGCTTTTGAAAACCATAAGTTGATTTTGGTGGCGGGGAAGTAAGTTCAGCTCCCTCTGGGGTAGGATATTGGTCAGTTGATTCAAACACCATTGATGAGGAGAGCACCGTAACTTTCTTTAGTTTTTGCGCCTTAAAGGCCCAGATAGCAGCATCAAATGACGAAGCGATAATACGTTCATTTTCAGCAATGAGGTCGTAAGCAAGTTCATGAAAATATGAAATGCCACCGATTTTTGCAGCTGCTGCCACAAAGTGATCACAATCAGTGATCGCGGCTTTAAGCAACTCGACATCTTTGGCGTCACCTTCGATGAATTTATACTTCGGATTATTGGAATAGCTTTTTTCGACGGCGCCATATTTTGAATAGTTATCAATTCCAATAACCTCATGGCCGTTTTGTAATAATTCCTCGATTGCATAGCCAGCAATAAATCCTGCAGCACCAGTAAATAATATTTTCATTTAACGATTCCTCCTTGATTATAAAAATTCCAAATATCGACAACATGTTTATTGGTTAAGTTCAGGTCCTTGTACTCATCATGCGGCGCGGCTACTATCAAAATATCCGATTGCTTGACAGCAGTATCCAGGCTAACGAGCCCCGCTAACTTCATATGAGCATCTGTGCATAATACTTTCTTAGTCTCAACCTCTAGTATCTTTTTAAGTTTAAAAGACAAGCTTTCGCGCGGGTCGTCGCTGTTTGATTTGAAGGCCATTCCCAATATGCCAACCGTCATATCTTTTAAATCGTTGTGTAATTTAAGCCTTTCGACGATATAATTTGGCAGGCCTTCATTGATAAGCATGGCAGCATGGCCAAGAAAAAAATTATTTTGACTAAAAGCCGACAGCTGCATAGTATCTTTAAAAAGACAAGGACCCGCTGCAAAGCCAGCCTTAGCGTATGATTTAAGTCGCGGATAATCCTCCACCATGGCATCGCGAATTTTGTAAAAATCAAGCCCGCGCATGTCGGCAATCATATAGAATTGATTTGATATAGCAAAATTAATATAACGCCATGTATTGGAATAAAGCTTTGCCAACTCTGCTTCAGTTGGCTCTAATTCAATAACCTTGTTTGTCAAAGTAGAAAATAGTTCTTTTGCACGCTTAACTGCCGTTGGGCGACATCCAGATACGATTTGCGGGAGGTCATAAAGCTCGGTCAAGGCTTTTCCTTCAGCTATTCTTTCCGGACAGAAGGCGACATCGACTACTTTACCGATAGCGTGGAGGTAGTCATGAATCTTGTAAGAAGCTCCAGGATATAAAGTGCTGCGCAAGACCAATAACTGCTCATCATCGAGGTATTTCTCAATCTCCTTTATCGCTTTTATGACATCATGCAGTCGTGGGTTCAGATGTTCGTCGACCGGTGTACCTATTACCATGACTAGGACTTCTGATTTTTTTATTACCGAAGTGTCGTTGGTTGCGCTAAGCTTCTTGTTCTCGACAACCTTGCCTAGTAATTTGTCCGCGTGCTCTTCCATAAAAGGCATTTGTTTCTTGTTGACAGACTCGATGGATTTTTCATTAATATCGTAGAGCACAACTTTTTTACCACGGTCTGCCAATGCCATGCCAAGCGGCAAGCCTACATGGCCACAGCCACCAATAATACACACGTCATACATGCGATCTTTTTGCATAGAGCTGGTATTCCTTCTCAATATATATAAACTATCATATATCTAGCGGTCAGGTTTCGCAAATCATGAATTGTTAAGCCCGATAAAATGAATAATGTTATGATAGAAAAGAGAAACCTAACAGGAGAGTAGTATATGAGAGAATCTCTTGAAGAAATATATGCCAAGCGATTTGATAAAAAAGATACCCAGCGGTCTATTCTTTGGCAAGCCCTAGCTCGTTATTATTTCCAGCAATATATCGATAGGGGCGACACAGTACTCGACTTGGCTGCTGGATATTGTGAGTTTATCAATAGTATTAAATGTGGTCGCAAAATTGCCGTTGATTACAATACCGATACCAAGCAGCGTGTTGCTAAAGATGTCGAATTTTATCACTGCAAGAGTACTGAGTTGCCAAAAAAATTGAACGATTCAGTCGACAAAGTATTCGTGAGCAATTTTTTTGAGCATTTATCATCGGGGGAGGAGCTTATTGAAACGCTCAAAAATGTTAAGAGGGTACTTAAAAAGGGGGGTAAAATTCTCATACTGCAACCCAATATAAAACTTACCAAAGGTGCTTATTGGGATTTTATAGATCATAAATTGCCATTAACGGAAAAAAGCCTCGTTGAAGCAATCGAATTAGCCGGACTTAAAGTGGATCTAATGAAGGTTAGATTTTTACCTTATACCACTGAATCGCGTTTGCCGATCAATGAAACGCTCATAAAAGTGTATTTACGCATGCCATTCGTACAATATTTATTTGGAAAACAAACTTTTGTGATTGCTGTAAAGTGACGTGAACTGATAGATGAAAATTTACAAATGAGAACATCACTCTTTTTTATAGTAGTTCATATAACCTTACTCATCCCTGGCTTTGTATTATTGCGCAGATTTACCAGAACAACTAACAATAGCATTTTATTATCTGGAAGCTATGCCTTAAGCACGTCTATTTATTTTGTTATTGCACTGCTCACATGGTTATTAAATTTGTCACATTTGTTAGTAGCGGTAGTGTCATGGTGTCTTATTGTGTATGCTTCTTTTTTATTTATTAAATACAGATATTACACAAGACTATTAGAGAATATCAAGCCACTTGTCGCATTGATCTTAATCTCACTTCTAGCCGTTTTATTTGTTAATTTAAAAAGAACTCAAACCCAAGAATATATACCTGATCCCAAGCCTCTTGCGCAAAGAAATTATAGTGTGATTAATGTAAAGATTCTGAACTTAGCTCATACTAATGCCAATGATAACTACATTCCATATAGACAAGCACAATTTTTTTATCATCGCTTAAATCTAAACATTAATTCATTTATTGACGAATGGGGCGTGCATTTTTTTCAACGCACCCCTTTTATGGGCGGAGTCACGGCATTTTACATGGACTTGTTTCGAAGCAAGCCGCCGATAGATTATTTATGGAGCACAACTAGCATCGACCCTAATAACAGTTATGGTCTCTTTCAAGTGTTAGCTAGTATATTGAACTCACTTTTTATATTGCCATCATACTTTTTACTTAAACGATTATTCAACAATAAAACAGCGACAATATCTCTATTATTTCTTATTACGAATGCATTTTTTTTGCATAGTAATTTTTACACATGGCCAAAATCGTTGGTGGCCTTTTTTGTTCTGTTTTCGTGGTTACTTATTATAGAAAAAAGGACCGCCAGACACACTGTTTTTGCTGGAGCGATATTGGGCATCGCATATCTTGTACATGACTTAGCGATATTATATACGGCCGCAACTTTGATTTACTTATTTTTAAAGAAAAGATACCGAGACATAGCAATCATTAGTGCAGCTTCGCTAATATTTATAATTCCATGGTTGATAGTCGGTCGGTTTATCTACAATAAATCAAGTACTTTTTATCTTTATCCTTTTTCTACCAATGGAATTCCTAGTAGTGATAACTTTAGTATTGTTTTTTATAATTTTATGAATACATCGATATGGAGACTAGTCACTATAAGATTGCAGACACTTTATTATTTACTAACCCCATACCCTCTCTTTTCTGGTGGTAAGGCCACGATATGGGAGCGTCTGTGGGCAGTTGGAGTGTTTACTATTCCCGGAGCACTTGGGCTAGGTCTGGTAATCCCGTCGGTACTAGGCTGTATAAAGAAATTAAAAAAAAGCTCATTGCTTGCGCTATTAGCGGTCCCGATAATTTTAGTAGCATTAATCTTTGGTTGGAGCTATCCAGGTAGTATAGGGGCATTTCATTTTGCCCAGCCCATTGTTGTCTTATTGGTCGGTAGCGGTGTATGGTATTTACTGACGTTGAAAAAACGCTTTTGGTTAAAAATTGTCTATGCTTCTTATCTAGTATATGTCCTGTTCTTTATTGCTTACAGTTATAACTTTAGCTTAGTATATTGGAGTAAGAGTGTCCTAAGTATCCTATCCTTTCTTGGCATTATATTTATTTTATTTATTTGTGCATACTATATATTCAAAGAAGATAAGTTGGCTTTACAGGAATGAAGCAACCGTTAAAACATAAGAGTAATTAAAAATAATTATTATGGTATAATAGCTTGGCATTGGGCTTTCTAATGAAAAGGAATCAAAAAAAAAAGTTAGTACTGCTTTTTATAGCCTTGACAATCTGTTTGGCGGGGGCGCTATTTATTGTATGGAAATTTAATAAACCAGATGTCCCAACTACTAACAGCTCAAAATCAACACCAACATCTTCTCCTCAGGGAAATAATGGCTCTGAGAAACCAAGTTTAGACAATAAAGGTCAGGGTAGCCAGCCATCAGGACAAGTCCAGACAAAAAGTGGCCCCGCAGTAGTTTCGCAGAATTATATCCCCGCCCCAAGTGGCTTATTATTAAATAAGCACTCCATTTCTCTGAGCTCAATTGACCCAAGTTCAAGCCCGGCTATGAACTCCACCTGCCAAACTGTAAGCGGAGCATCTTGCATGATGAAGCTTTCGAGGGATGGCGTATCAAGGACAATCGGACCAGTCGTATCTGACAGTAGGGGAGGGGCTAATTTTGAATGGAATGCTATTTCTTTAGGATTGAGCAGTGGAAAATGGGAAGTAGTGGCTGTTGCAACCAAAAACGGAGCGTCTGCTCAGTCACCAGCAGACTATCTAGAGGTGAAACCGTGAAAAGAATTATTCTGTATCTCGTACTATTTATGGCATTAATAACGGCTCATACATTTATGGCTAGATTGAAATGCTATGCTTATTCAAACAGTCGCATGATTGACAATGTAGTTTTTGATAACACTAATTCTATGAATGAGGCTTCCATCCAAAACTTCTTAGCTTCAAAAGGACCCTGCTTGGTCAATTATAGTTCCGCAGACTTTACATGGAACGGGTCGTCGTGGACATACGGAGGCAGCATTCCCGCATCCAGGGTGATTTACAAGGCGGCTCAGCAATGGGGTATCAATCCGCAGGTAATTATTACTACACTTCAAAAGGAGGAGAGCTTAATTAGTGGCACTAGCTGCGATGGTTGGCGGTATAGTTCAGCAATGGGTTATGGCTGTCCTGATTCTGGTGGTTGTAATTCTAATTATGCTGGATTTACAAAACAGGTGCTGTGGGGCAGCTGGCAATTAGCTTTTGGCCGTCATCGTTCAGAGGGTGATGGAAATCTTGGGTGGGATGGGGATGGTAATATTACATATTATGGCTATATGACTGTGGGAAGTAGGGCGAGGTGTTTGGGGTGCCAAGTGATTTATTATGATGGCAATGCCCAAATCGATGGACAGCTTATAAGTCTTTTTAATGGCGCAACAGCATCATTGTATAGCTACACACCTCATCTTAATCAGAGTTTCCCTAGAATCTTTGAGGGCTGGTTTGGTCCAGCAGTTATTGATAAGTGTACCGACAGCGCTGGACCATTGATTGGTGGTGTAACATTTAGAAAAATACAACCACGGATAGATCAGGCGGCATTAATTCTATACTCCGGTACAAGTAGGAATTGCATAGAATCCCACGCGTGGAACATTGGTGTTACTTCATGGGCGTCGCAAATATCTACTAATGTTCCTATTGCGGATCCAGCGAATGCACTAGTTTATTTTGCTGATGTCAATGGTGACGGTATAGATGATCCTGTGCTGGCAGTCTTTAGCTTGACAGGCAGTGGCAGGTTAGAATTTCATGTTTGGAATAGAGATATGCAGACTTGGTCAAGTCATATTATTTCAAATTTGCCCCAGGGTGTATTAAGTGGTGGCAGAATTGCTTTTGCAGATGTAGATGGTGATGGTAGAGACGAACCGGTGCTTATTTTAATGACAAATACTGCAAGTAATAAAGTAGAGTTTCATGTCTGGAACAATGACATGCAGACATGGCGTTGGCACGTTGCATCAAATCTACCTGGCATCAATACCGCGGACGGATCTATAGAATTCGGCGATGTAGATGGTGATGGTAGAGACGAACCGGTGCTTATTGGGTATCGTAATCAGGGTAGTGGCAAGGTTGAATTTCACACCTGGGGCCCTGGATGGGGAGTGTGGAAATATCACACTCCATCAAACCTATCTTCAATTGATCCATCTAATGGATATATTGCTTTTGCAGATGTGGACGGCGATGGCTTGGATAATGCAGTATTGGTAGGAGTAAGAAATACAGGTAGCGGGAGAATTGAGTTTCACACTTGGGATGTAGGCGTAACGTCATGGAAGTATCATACTGCTTCTAACCTAACCTCATTCTGATGGTTTTTACTGATATACTTGTATAATTAAGATAAATATGCAGAAGATTTTTAGAAGCAAGATAGTCTTTATAGTTGCCCCTTTGTTTTTAGCTTTTTTATATTCAATCTTTTTCTGCACTTTTTTTAAGTTCTATGTAGTTGATTTTCAAAATAAAATTGATGGATCATGGCAATATAGCTCCGCTGGGCTTAGAACATCAGGCCAGCATTTTGGTAGAGATATTTTTTTTACCTACGGGCCGCTATCAGAGAAGATCATTACAGCCGTTAATCCTCGAGATGGAAATACTGTATATATTGTAAGCGTAATACTTTTTTTAATATTACTGTCTGCGAATACAGTTGTTTTTTACAAGCTTACAAAATTAGTAATGCAACACAGAAACAAATATATGGCTTTTACGTTTATCGTGGGCTTACCAATTCTTTTCTTCCTAGTCTCTTCCTTGGAAGCCTTTTTTTATTTGACGCTATTAGGAACAATCTATGTGGCATACAGTGAAAAGGTATACTACAAAAAATTGTTCCTTCTTGTCGGAATTTTTATCTTTTCCTTTTATAAATTTAATTTTAGTCTTCCTGCGTTGGTACTTAGCGCTATTGTGCTGCTGGATACCTTCAAGATTAAAAATACTAGTAAGGCAGTTTTAAGTTGGATCCCAATTTTTTTGCTGTATATGGTTATATTTTTAGCTTTGACTCATCCATTAAACTACATTGGTTTTTTTAAATACTTTTATTTTGGTATTCTTGGGGCCTTGTCGTACTCAGAGTTTATGAGCCTTCCATACTCCCAGCATTTATCTATTACTGCCATCTATTCAATGTTGGTATTAACTAACTTGGCTGTTCTGTTAGGTGGATTAATCTATCTTGCAAAGAAAAATTTACTGAGGAGATATAAAACTTTGCTTGTTTTCTCTTTTGTATATATATTGCTGTTGTTTATGAATTTTAAGCATGCGATTGTTCGATCAGATATCCATTTGCTAAGCTTCACCCCGTTCATATTTATGGCTTTTATATTTACTATATTACTCATCTGTAGTTTAAGATTTGG
>CAZGYV010000016.1:0-18538 GCA_964530725.1 uncultured Candidatus Saccharibacteria bacterium
TGCCACAGAAACAATACCGCCCAGCACCTTAGGTCACTATGTTAAAATCTTATGTTTTAGCGATTTAGCGGTTTAAGGTGCTGGGTAAGGGTGAAAAGAGTGAGGTAAGAGCTCACAGCGGCTGCAGGTGACTGTAGCTGGAGGTAAACCCCGTCGGCTGCAAGACTATGGGCCCGTTAAAGCTTTTAGCTTCCAGGCTGCTCGTCTGGATAGGGTATGTCGCATGATCTTCTAGCTTTTTAAAAGGCTAAAAAGACGTACAATTTGCAAGGCTATTGCAAAGGGTAAGATAGATGATCGCCGTCCCGACTTGTCGGGATACAGAATTCGGCTTATAGCTAGCTAATTAGACTGCCAAAGAGGCCTTGATTTTAAGTGAAAGTTGTCGTGGTAAGCGAGTTTACCGCTCCGATGCGCTTTTTCTTACAGTCGAGGCCTTTATGGTGAAATTTAGTGTAAAATAAGGTTATATGAAAAAACGCAGCGAGCTGTTTTTTAGCTTAATTCTGGTGCCAATTGACTATTTCGCGGCCATCGGCGGCTTCGTTTTAGCGTACTTGGTGCGCCTGCACGCCGAAAAGCCGATCGCCTACCAAATACCGGCCCGCCAGTACGTTAAATTCATGTTGGTACTGCTGCCGGTCTGGATCTTGTTTTTCGCACTTTCTGGCCTGTACAATCTGCAGAGCACGCGCAGCCGCTTCGAGGAGCTTGGCCGTATTCTAGTAGCCACGGCCGGCGGCGTGATGTTCTTGATCCTAGTTGATTTTGTTAGTCAAAACCCAATTATTCCGTCGAAAAGTGTGCCGGTTTATGGCTTTGTTTTCGCTTTTATTCTGATCGTCATTGCCCGTCAGATCATTCGAACCACCCAGCGTTTTTTGTGGCGCTTCGGTGTTGGCGTCCACAACGTTTTTGTGATCGGCACCAGCAGCCGGGTGATGCGGGACATTCAAGCTGTCTTGAGGCCGCCTCACAACGGCTATCGCTTGCTCAATGATGAATTGGAGCGAACGCCAATTGACTGGCGCCATCACAAAAGCTTGAGTCTGCTCAATGAGATTCATCGTGTCCATCATATCGATGAAATTATTATGACTGATTCCAGATTGAGCGATGACGGCCAGCTGGCTATTATCGAGTATTGTCAGTCGAAGCAGATTAGCTACAAATTCGTGCCGCAAGCGGCCGGTCTGTTCAAGTCAAAAAGCGAGACTCTGCCATATTCAAGCATTCCGGTGCTGGAGATCATCCAAACGCCGCTCGAGGGCTGGGGGCGGATCGTCAAGCGTACGGTCGATCTGATCTGTTCAGCGATCGGGTTGATTGTCTTGAGCCCGTTATTCGCCCTCATAGCGCTGTTAATCAAAATATTTGATCCCGGGCCAGTTCTTTATCTGCATCGCCGTTTGTCGCGCGAGGGCAAGAAAATCGACGTTTATAAGTTCCGCACCATGAAGAAGCGATTCTGCGTCGGGAAAAATTTTAAATATAAGACCAACGAGCAGGTGTTGGCCCAGTTTGACGACGCCGGATTGGTGGCTGAATTTAAAAAGCATCAGAAGCTGAAAAATGACCCAAGGGTCAGTGGCTTGGGGCGGTTCTTGCGCCGTACTAGTCTTGATGAGTTGCCCCAGTTATTCAACGTCCTGATTGGTAATTTGAGCCTGGTCGGGCCGCGGCCGATCACCGAATCAGAGCTTGAGCGCTACGGCGAGGTGTCGAACAAGTTTTTGGCGATCAAGCCGGGTTTGACTGGCTTGTGGCAAGTGTCGGGCAGGAGTGACGTCGGCTATGACGAGCGGATCAAGCTTGATATTTACTATGTCGAGAACTGGTCGCTGTGGGCAGATTTTGTGATTATGCTCAAGACTTTACGCATAGTGGTGAGGGGGCGGGGTGGCTACTAGGAGTTCGACGGCCTCATCAGGGCTGAGAGTCGCCATTGTCCATGATTGGCTGACTAATCTCGGCGGAGCGGAGCGAGTGGTGCTGGCGATGAGCGAGGCGTTTGCGCAAGCGCCAATCTATACAAGTGTATACAATGTAAACACATTGCCAGAATTCAAACGCAAAAATATCATTACGTCTTACCTGCAAGCATGGCCGTTGGCTAAAAAATATCATCAGCTTTACCCATTAGCGCGAATGCGGGCCTTCGAGAGCTTTGATTTTTCTGGCTATGACGTAGTTTTGTCTAGCTCAAGCGCTGAGGCTAAAAGCATCATTACCAGTACTGAGACACTGCATATAGGCTACATTCACACGCCGATCCGCTATTACTGGAGCGGTTACGAGGATTATCTGGCTCACCCTGGCTTGGGCTTGCTAAATCCAATCGCTAAGCTGATTTTGCCACGATTGATTGATAGGCTGCGGGCTTGCGACCTGGCTAGTGCGCAACGGCCGGATATTTTGCTGGCTAACTCAAAAACGGTTCAGGCAAGAATTAAAAAATATTATCAGCGCGATAGCATTGTATTGCATCCACCAGTTGATCTAGCTCGATTTGATGTAAAAAAAGCAACGATTGGTGATTATTACTTGGTTGTCAGTCGCCTGGTGCCCTACAAGAAGGTCGACGTGATTGTTCGTGCGTTTGCTAAGTCGGATCGGAAGCTGATTATCGTTGGTGACGGCAGCCAGAGGAGTCAACTGGAGGGCATGGCGACAGCAAATATTGAGTTTAGGGGTGCCTTGAGCGATAAAGAGGTGGCGGAGCTTTACTTGGGCGCCAAGGCCATGGTGTTCGCGGCCAATGAGGATTTTGGGATTACACCGGTCGAGGCGATGGCTTGTGGTAAGCCAGTAATTTGCTTCGGGAAGGGCGGTGCGGCCGAAACAGTTATTGATGGTGTGACGGGCGTATATTTTGACCGCCAGACGCCAGCCAGCCTGAACCGCGCGTTGGAAATATTTGAACAGCGAAAATTTGATCCGCGCAAGATAGCAGAGAGGGCCCAAGATTTTTCAAAAGAGAACTTCGTAGAAGGCCTAGTGAGGGTTGTAAATGCCAAGAATCAAAAATCGAGCTAATAAATTAATTCACTTTAAGTCGGTCTTAATTGCGGCGGCGATATTTTTGTTTTATTTATCAATTATATCGGTTAATGATCTGTTAAAAACTGTTGTAAATAATACAACGATTACCAAAGAGAACATTTCCGTGGCGGAGTATTTTTTGGGCCGGCCAAAGCCGACCACGACGCTAATCCTGTTTACTAATAACGCCGAGATGCGTTATGGCGGGGGATTTATTGGCTCGGTTGGTTTGATTCGAGCCGATGGCGGCAAAATAAATGTCGATCCGATCCGCAGCGTTTATTATTACGACCATCGGCTTGATGGTAAGCCAGCGGTTGATAAGATGCCGCCCGAATTTAAAAATATAGCTGAAGATATGCGATTGCGCGATAGCGGTATTTATCTTGATTGGGCTGAAGACGCCAAAACCGCCGCGCGCTACTTTCAGCTTGAAAGCGGTATCAAAGCTGACAACGTGATGGCTGTCACACCCATGGTATTGAAGGAAATCCTCAAAAAAACCGGTCCGATTGAGCTTAAAAGTTATGGCTTGACCGTTACGGCTGATAATATTTTGCAGACCGTGCAGCTGGAAGTCGAATCGGGCAGCGACAAGAAGGCTGGTGATGATCCAAAAACTATTTTGGGCGTGTTGGGCAATGAAATCCTAGCGCGCCTGAGCCGGCAGAGCTTGAGCGAGCTGGCCGGCTACGCGGATATACTAAGTCCCATGTTCGAGCAAAAGCAGCTTATGCTCTACGCCGGTGATTTAGAGGTGCAAAAAAAGCTGCAAAAGCTTTCTGCTACCGGCGAGCTAGCCAAGTTTGATGGCAATTATTTGCTGCTGGCCGAAGAAAACGTCGGGGCTAATAAAAGCAGCCCTTATGTCGAGCAAACGATTGATCAGGTGGTGACGATCAATGATGCGGGCGAGGCGGTGGTCGATCTGAAATTGACTCGTAGTCATACTTCTGACTATCAGCATAAGTATCTTGATCCGCACCTGGGGCGCGAACGCTGGCTGGTGGCGGAAAATATTAACTATGCTAAGCTGGCGCTACCGCGCGGCAGTCAGCTGATTGATCATGATCAGTCAGTCAGTGAGATCAAGCAGGGCGAAGAATCTGGCCGCAGCGTGATGGCATTTTGGTTTTCGACGGCGCCAAAGCAAAGTAAAACTATCAGTCTGCGCTACAAGCTGCCATATAGCTACAAAATGGATCGCCGGCTGGTCGTGAACAGCCTGTTTGAAAAGCAGACCGGTGCCGCGGGGCAAAAAATTAATCAGCGCGTGATAGTGCCGGCCGGTTACCGCCTGGTGGCTGCATCAACACCTGATGTAGTTTATAATGTAAGTAAGATGACAACCGCCAGCAAAGCGACTACCAATAAAAATCACCTGACGAGTTTTATCTATGAGCGCTGAACCGCAGCCAGTGATTGAGATCAAAAACGTCACTAAGCGTTACGATGACGACGCTGGTGTGCTCGATGCTCTAAAAGGCGTGAATTTGAAAGTCATGCCGGGTGATTTCCTGGCCATTATGGGGCCGAGTGGATCTGGTAAATCAACCTTGATGAACATAATCGGTTTGCTTGACCGCCCGACGACCGGCACTTATTTACTCAAAGGCGTCGATGTTTCGAACTTGAGCGATCATAAGCTGGCGCGTTTGCGGCGAGATCGGATCGGCTTTGTTTTTCAGGCCTTTAATCTATTGCCGCGCTTAAATTTATTGCAAAACGTCGAGATGCCGATGGTTTATCAGAATATCCGCGCTCCTAAAAGGCGAGCTAGGGCACAAGCGGTTCTGACGAAAGTTGGACTGGGTGACAAGCTGAAGAACAAACCAAGCCAAATCTCTGGCGGCCAGGTGCAGCGAGCGGCGATTGCTCGGGCGCTGGTCAATCGGCCAAGCCTGATTTTGGCTGATGAGCCGACCGGCAACTTGGATACGCGCAAAAGCATCGAAATCATGCGGCTTCTTAAGGAGCTTAACCACCGTGGGGTGACCATCGTGGTGGTGACACACAATCCCGAGGTGGCGGAGCATGCCAGATCAGTGATTGAGGTGCGTGACGGTTTATTAAGGGAAAAAAGATAATGTTGTGGCAGAATTTTAAACTTGCTCTGGTCAGTATTAAGTCGGCGAAGTTGCGCTCGTTTTTGACGATGCTTGGTGTAATCATTGGTGTGGCGGCCGTCTTGACGATGGTGTCGATTGGCGATGGCGTTAAAAAGCAAGTCAGCTCGCAGATATCTGATTTAGGCACCAATGTTTTGACCGTGGCTTCGGGGCAAATTGGTGGTAGCGGCGGGTCAGGCGGTGGTCAGCGGAGCGGTTTTGGCTTTGCTGGCACGCTTGGCACCTCAACTCTGACCGCTAAGGACCTGGAATCTGTTAAAAATACTGAACACATAATTGCCGCAGCACCGATAGAGATTTTATCAGGAGTGGTAGTGCGTGGTGGACAGACTGCCCCTCAGGCAAATGTTGTAGCTACTACAACGGAATATAGCGAAGTTAGGAATATTGATATTACGAGCGGTCATTTCTTGAGCCATGCTGATGACGAAAAAGCCAATTATGTCGTGGTTTTAGGCGCCAACGTCAAAAGCAGCCTGTTTGGTGAGTCGGACGCGATGGGCGAGAAGGTTAGTATTAGGAATCAGGAGTTTGAGGTTATTGGCGTTATCAAGAAATCGGACGAGGAGGGCTTGAGCTCAGCTGGTAGCAATGATGATATTGTTTATATTCCTTCTTCGGCAGCCGCAAAATTGACTGGTACAAGCCAGATTTTTCGCATTATCTCGCGCGTCGACGAGTCGGAGAACGTGGCGGCAACCAAAGAAGAGCTGCAGAGAGTGATTAAGGAAAACCACGGCGGCCAGGCCGACTTTAGCGTGCTGACCCAGGAAGATTTGCTCGGCACGATCAACTCGATACTGGATATCTTGACTACGTTTGTAGCAGCAATCGCTTCGATCTCGCTTCTGGTCGGTGGGATCGGTATTATGAATATCATGCTCGTCTCGGTCACTGAGCGGACGCGTGAGATTGGTATTCGCAAGGCAATCGGCGCGACTTTTGGTAATATTTTGAGCCAATTCTTGATCGAAGCTGTGATGCTGTCATTGCTGGGTGGTCTGCTCGGTTTACTGCTGTCCTTTGGCGGCAGCTTCGTTGTTAAGCAGCTGGCCAATATTACGCCAGTTTTCTCGTTGAAGGCCATCGCGCTGGCCTTTGGTGTGTCGGTGACGATCGGAATTGTCTTTGGCGTCGCGCCAGCTATCAAAGCGGCCCGTAAACGCCCGATTCAAGCTCTCAAGGCTTTGTAGCTTACGCAGGGGCTTTTGGTTTGAACCAATCAAAAAGCACCCCGTTGTTATTTATAGGGGTGCTTTTTGGCTTTTTACAGTATTTTTAAACCGATTTAACGATTTGTTCGAAGGCCTTGGGATACCTGGCGGCGATTTCAGCAAGCATTTTACGATTTAGCTTAATGTTGGCCTGATTGAGCTTGGCCATGAACTGTGAGTAGGAGAGATCGTAGCTTTCGACTGCGGCATTGATGCGTGTAATCCAAAGCGAGCGCATATCGCGCTTGAGGTTGCGGCGATCGCGGTACTGGTAGGACAGGGCTTTTAAGACGGCTTCATTGGCCTTGCGATAAGATGATCGGCGACTGTGGCTCATGCCGCGGGCCATCTTTAAGACTTTTTTGTGCCTTTTACGGGCTGTGACGCTGCGTTTTACTCTCATTGCTTAAAATCCTAACATCTTTTTAATGTTTTTTTCGTCGCCCTTAGCTACGCCGTGCTCTTGAGTGTAAGCACGTTTGCGGCTGGCCGACTTGATGGTCAATTTATGGGCACGAGTGGCCTTGCGCCGTAGTACTTTACCAGTGGCGCTAAGCTTGACCCGTTTGGCCATCGTCTTGCGTGTTTTGAGTTTTGGCATCTTTTCTCCTTACTAAAATCATCGAGAGCTCTCGTCCGCTCAGGGTTGGCTCTTGTTCTTTGCTGGCGACTTCTTCGAGCGGTGCGTAGAAATTTTCGAGGATTGCTTGGCCAAGCTGAGGATGAGTAATTTCGCGGCCTCTAAAGCGTAAATTGACCTTTACCTTGTTGCCGTTGTCGAGGAATCTGATGGCAGCTTGTCGCTTGACCTCGATATCATGCTTGTCGGTCTTGAGACCAAGCCGTATCTGTTTGAGCTCAATACTTTTTTGTTTTTTGCGGCTTTTGGCCGCTTGCTTTTCCTTTTCGTACTGATATTTACCCCAGTCGATTAGCTTTGCTACGGGCGGATCAGTGTTAGGAGATATCTCTGCTAAATCGAAGCCCTTTGATTCGGCTGCCTCCAGTGCTTCTTCCAGGTTAACGATGCCTAGTTGCTGACCGTCGTGGTCAATTAAACGAAGCTTGGGGGCGCGAATCTCGCGATTTAGCCGTACTCTGTTTTTAATTGCTTATCTCCTTAAAGCTCTCGCCCATAATAACACCGATCTGGAAATAGTTCAAGAGTTTTGATCGGCCCGGTGTTTCTTGACAATCATGCGAACCATCGTGGCATCGCCATTGATCGTCAGCGGACTGGTTGTGCCGGTCGCGATCGAGTTTTCCAGGCTGCCATCGGGAAAAGAGACGGTAAGATTATCGGCCTGGAGACGGAACAGGGTCTGGGCGGAGCTATGCTTGCCGGTAATGGCGGGCAGATGCAAGAGGGACTCCTTGGCCTTGGTCTGGTATTGTTTCTGAACTGTCAGCTCGACAGCGATTTTTTTATTATTCGGCTGACTCTGGTTGATGAGATTACTAATCGTTAGCTCGTCGCCATCTGCTTCGATGGTTAGCTTGTCGTCTAAGACGCACTTGATTGCTACTGGCTCTTTGGCGGCCCGCAGGGTGAGACTGGCTAAAATATGGTTTTTGCCGGCTTTTAGCAGGCTAAAATCGTGTAGCTTTCGGGCTGGCAAAATAGCGACGCCATCCTTCCAATCATGAATGCCGAGCAGATTTGTGATTGGGCTGCCGTGTTTATAGGTTGGAATGAAGCCAACGGCAATATTTGCCGTGTTTTCGCTGGCGACCGCGCTAACCACCGCTGCGAGGTCGTTGTCGTCACCGATCGCGACGATGGTTTTGGCGCCGTTTTTAGTAGCTTGGGCGACGGCTTGACCAATCTCTTGGCCGTGGCTGACCTCGATGTGTTCGCCTTCAATTTGTTTGAGGGTAAGCTGCTGCTTGATTTTGGCATCAAGCTCTTTTCGCGCCTTGTCATTGTCTTGCGGCTGGCTGATATAGTAGTACATTAGCGCTTAACCTCGATTCGGCTGTTGATAATCGCGCCTTTCTCAACCTCGATTTCGCCGCATTTGACTGCGCCTTCGATAGTGGCGCAGCGACGTATTTGCACCTCGTCGCGGGCTTGGATGTTACCGTTGACTTGCCCCTCGACGATCAGGGCGCGGCCTGCAAAATCACCTTGGCTTTGAGCGTTTTTGCCAATCTCAAGTAGGCCGGAAGTGCTAACTTTGCCGTCAAAAACACCATCTATGACGACGTCAGCTTCAGTTTTAATCTCACCACGGGCTTTGACGGTGGCGGCAATAAAGTACTCGGCGCTTGTCTCGAGCGGGGGAGAATATTTGCGCCTGCTAAATAGCTTCATGACTTTTTGGTTGACGGTGGTTTAGTCGCTAAGGCTCGTTTGAGGGCAATCGTTTCCTCGTCTGAGAGGTTATGCTTGCTTTCACCCTGGTGGACCTCCTTGGCGTAGACCCGGGTGCCGGTGCGGGCATGGATGCTCGATAGAATAAAGCCATTGTCGTGCGAATCGAGCACGGCCAGGCAGAAACTCTGGTCGCCGCCGGTGTCATTGAAAGGGTTGAAGCGAATCATGCCGATCTTGGTCAGGGCGATAGAGCTATTGCGATGCAGCTTGGCAGCAAAAGTAGCCAGCTCGTCGAGCTTAGAAAGTGCTTCATCAACCTGTCCGGCGTAGTTTTTGAGGAGGTGCTCGACGCTTTTGGGGTCGGATTTGTCAAAAAAATGGCCGTAGCTTTTTTTGAGTTCGAAAATTTGCCAAATACAATAAACGTTACTAGCAATCAGAAGCACAGTAATGATAATAAGAATTACGTTCAAATTGCCACCTCGATCTAGTTGTATTATATCTGGCTTGTAGCTGTCTTGGCAACTTTGGCGGTCTAGTAGTAGAATGGCTAGTGTTTAGCGGAGTTAGAATCGATGGCTAAGAAGAAAAAGTCAAAGAAGAAATTTCATGCCAAAAAGGCGGTTAAAAAAACCTCTCGCAAGCCGCAGGCCGCGCCTGTAACTGAAGCGGAGCGCTTGGGTGGTGACACGATCGCCAGCGTCGACAAAAAGAGTGATAAAGTTGTTCAAACTAGTGCTAAAAAGCAATCTGGCGCCAAGCCAGCTAAACAGTCAGCTGAGTATGATTATAGCGGCTATGATTACGTCAAGAAGGATGTTAAAAGCTCTTTTGTCATCTCCGGCGCTATCATCGTTGGCTTTATCCTGCTTTGGTTGTTGTTTGAATATAGTGGCTTGGGGTCAGCCGTTTATCGCTTGATTAAGATATAGGCTTAAAGCTGCTGGGGAGTAAGATGTCCCTTGGCTAGAAACGGTACTGGAGCGCCTCAGTGAAGTGGTGCAATTCGATGTCGTCGCTTTGCTCCAGATCAGCGATGGTGCGGCTAACCTTAAGAACTCTGGTGTAGCCGCGGGCCGATAGCTGTAAGTTGGCCAGTACATTGGCTGCCAGATTTGTAGTATTGTTGTTAAGTTTACAACAATTATCTATTTCGACTGGGGTCATTTTGTCGTTGGTTAAATGCTTTTTGCCGCGAAAACGGGCTTTTTGGACATCCCGAGCAGCCGCAATGCGCTTTTTGATCACGGCTGAAGCTTCGGCCGGCTGGCGCTTGATCAAATCATCAGTTTTGGTGCGGGCGACGGTGACGTGTAAGTCAATTCGATCAAGCAGCGGTCCTGATAGCTTGCCGCGGTAGCGGTTAAGCTGTTGCGGGCTGCAGTCACAGGGCTTGAGCTCATCACCCCACCAGCCGCAGGGGCAGGGGTTTTGGGCGGCAATTAGCATAAAGTCGGCTGGAAATTCCAGCGTCGCCTTGGCTCTTGAAATAGTAATAATGCCGTTTTCGAGCGGTTGGCGCAGTGATTCGAGGACATGACGCGGGAATTCGGCGAATTCGTCGAGAAATAGCACGCCTCGGTGTGAGAGGCTGATTTCGCCCGGCCTGGGGAATTGACCGCCACCAATTAGAGCGATGTCACTGGTGGTGTGATGCGGGCTGCGAAAAGGACGGCGCTGTTCGATCTTGTCAAAATCATGGCTCACCAGACTGTGTAAGCGGCTAATCTCGATCATTTCTTCGAAATTTGGCTCGGGCAGCATTTCAGCCGCCGCTTTTGATAGCATCGTTTTTCCTGATCCGGGCGGGCCGGAGAGAATAATATTATGATTGCCGGCAATAGCTATCTCGAGGGCTCGCTTGGCCTGCTCTTGGCCGTAAATATCTTTCATGTCATGGTGGATGGACTTGGTCTGGGCGGTTGCTGGTCGGGTCGAAGGGGCGGCTGTTATTAATTTCTCGCCCAGCAGGTGCTCAATTAGCTGCTTGAGGTTGTTGACGGGATAAACTGTAATGTTTTTGATCATGGCAGCTTGGGGCGCGTTTGGAGTGGCGACAAATAGCTCGTTGACGCCATCTAGGGCAGCTTGATGGCAAATATTAAGGACACCACGCACCGGCCGGATGTAGCCATCGAGGCCCAGCTCGCCGTAGAAAGCTTGTGATTCGCTTACAGCGTGAAGCTGCCCGGAGGAGGTTAGGATGCCAACCGCCATTGCCAGGTCAAAGCCGGTGCCGTGTTTAGGCAGATCGGCCGGCGCTAGGTTGATCGTGATGCGCTTGGGCGGCAAATTGACCTGACTATTTTTGATGGCACTGCGCAAGCGCTCCTTCGATTCCTCGATGGCTTTCTGGGCCAGGCCGACAATGCTAAAACCAGGCAAGCCGTTATGGATATCAACCTCGACCTTGACCTGTTGGCAATCAAAACCGGTGGTGGTGTAGGAATGGACTGATGCGAGCATAGGAACCCTTTTAAAAATAATAATGTTCCCAGTATAAACGAACAAAAATCGAAAAGTCAACAAAAAAATATTATTTTCTTCTGGATAATATCGTTGTAATTCTTACAACAATTAGGCCAAAAAGTAAGAGCAAGCTCAAAATCACTTGCCCTTACTTTAAATTCTAGTGGTGATGCTCAGCGGCGTCTGCCTCGGCTTTGGTCTGGTGGACCGTGCCGTCGGGGTGCTCGGCTGGCGAGTAGACGGTAAAAAGCTTGACCGTGTCACTGGTGCTGTCATTGATGAAGTTGTGCTTGGTACCAGCTGGTACGGCGACTGCCTGCCCGGCCTTGAATTGCAACTCCTGGCCCTCTAGAACCGCCTTGCCGCTGCCGGCAGAGAAGAAAAGCAGCTGATCGATATCCTCATGAACCTCTTCACCGATTTCCTCACCGGGCTTGAGCGACATCAGTACCAGTTGCGAGTTGTCACCGGTCCAGAGGACGCGCCGGAAAGCCTCGCTTTCTAAGCTGTCTTGGTTGACATTAAATATTAATTTTTCCATATGACTCCTTTCCTTGATAAGGAATTTATAGCTCCCTACTGATTATTATGCTCTCTTAGGAGTGTTATTGACAATGACAATTCTAACTTTTGTACCAGGCCGCGGCAGCTTCCGGCGGGATGGTGTTGATAACCATACCAGTAGCAACCTCAAAGCCGCCCCACGGGCTGACGACATCGCGACCGCGGATTTTGATCGTCAGGCGATGGTGCTCGGAGACGCCGTTCTCGATGAAGAAGTTGTAGTTGACAAGGCTGCCGGTGAGCTTGGCGGTGACTTGCCGTAGCGAGCCAGCTAGCTCGAATAGTTGTTGACTGGTCAGCTGGTCGAATGAACGGACGGCTGATTTAGGCAGTATCCAGGTCTCGAGTGGCCAAAGCGGGGCGTAAGGACAGAAGGTGAGTAGGTTCTCGGTCTCGTTGATGATACGCTTACCGTCACTTTTTTCGAACTTTATGATGCTGTCGAAGGGATCGACCTTGGTTTGGTCGTAGTATTGCTCGATCAGATTAGCTTGAGCGATAAAGCGCTGCGGTACCATCGGCAAGGCGAAGATCTGGGTGTGGGCGTGGGCAAGCGAGGCGCCGGCATGGTGACCTTCGTTTTTAAACACCAAGACGTATTGAATATTGTCAATTTTAGATAAGTCACGAATCCGCTCCTGGTATGTCATCAGGACATTGACCAGCTGCTTCTCGTCTAGCTCACCGAGCTGGACGTTGGCCAGCGGCGTATCAATAACGATTTCTTGCTTGCCATAGGCTTTGGGATTGTCGAGGGTGAGCGAGGGGAATTTATTGTTAACAACCTTGGTATACCAGCCGCCGTGGTCGTCTTTGAGGCTGAAAACTTCCTCCTGGGTATCGAGGCGAGGACTGCTGGCGGTCTCGAATAGCTGACCGCTGTGGGCGCGCGAGTCAAATGGCCGGTTGAAGCGCTTGGGGGCTATTAGGACGTAGTCGTGGAAGAGGTAGTCACGGCGCAGCTCTGGTTCGGCCGGCTCGATTTTGAGGTCTAAGGTCTGGCCGCGGTGGGTGAAAGCAGCTTGGTTCTCGGCTTGCTCACCGGTGGTTTTATCTCGCGGCTCGCTGGGCTGCTGGCCGAGTGTTTGTTCCGTTGCTGGCTCATCATTAACACTACCAGTCGCGTTTTTGTGATGCGCGCGTGGTTTGTGGTAATCAAGCGCCCGACGCTTGCTAATCTGAGAGGCAATTGAGTCCATTACACTTATGGTAACAATTTTTTCTGCTAAAATCTATAAAATATTGGCAATAAATTCAGCGATTGTGATAGCGGCTTCAGGTGTGGCCTGACGGCTGATATTAACTCGGTAGTATTCCAGGCGGCTTAAGACGTCGTGGGTGGCTGAGGCGATATGGTTAGCGTCAAGCTCAACTAGGCCGAGGTGGTGCGTGGTGACAAGTTCGGCGTTACCTTCTTCTTGGCCGGGTATGATGTGGTGGATGACGACTGGTTTTTGAGCTGCGATGCATTCCATCACGGTGGAGCCGCCAGCCTTGGTGATAACCAGGTCACTAGCCCTGATAAAGTCAGGCATCTGATCGGTCCAGCCGACTAGCTCGAAGTTATGACGGGTTTTAAAATCCGATAATTTATCGAAAATATCTTGATTGCGACCAGTAATGACGATCAGGTTAACTTTATTTTTGGCCAGCACAGTGCGGATAATTTTCTTGGTACGGAGGATTTTATCAGTAATCGGTAGGAAAAGAACGGTTGGCAGCTCGGGATTGAGATTGCGATCGGCTAAAAACTTTTTTTGGTCAAAGGGTTTGCTAAAATCCAAGCTGACTGGATAGCCCAAGGTTTTTATTTGCGAGCTAGCGGCACCAAGCTTCTTGACTACGGCGGCCGTGTCGCTGTTGGCGACCAGGTAATAGTCCATGTACTTGCTCGTCCAGCCGCTGTGGATGCTAATACTGTCGGTGACGAGGCAGAGCAGGGGCACATGGGGTAGGTATTTTTCGGCGGTTAGGCCGATGATTTCGACATAGCCGGCGAAATTAATTAGGATCAGATCGGGTTTTTTGCTGGCCAGGTAGTTGCCGATTTCCTCCTTATTAAAAACGAACAGGAACTTAGCCAGGGCATTGGCAACGCGTGCCGAATCAGTCGCTTCGAATAATATTTTATAAAGAACAGGAGCGTACTTAGTGGCTTTTTCGTACGATCGGCTGATGAATTTGTTCCAATGGTGGTGCATGTCATCAAGCAGATCAGCCACCTCGACAACTAGCTTGTCGGAGTGATTTTGCTCAAGGGCGGTTTTTACGGCCTTGGCAGTAGCAATATGGCCGTAGCCGTGACTGGAGGTGAGAATAAGGACTTTTTTCATATTTTCTAAAGTTTATTTAACTTATTAAGTATGAATGATTATTGAAAGAGTGAAAAGTCTGATCTGGGAGCATTTTTAAAAATGTTGTAATTTTTACAACAATATATTGTTTTATAAGGTTATACTTCGCATTTAGGTATTTTTTACAAGAAAGAGTTTCAACGGCTTTTGGCAACGATTTTTTTATAAAGCGCGGCGTATTGATTGACGGTTGATCTAACATCGTGCTGGCTGATGATTGTGTCGCGGCTGTTGGTGCCAAATTTGGCGCGCAATTTGTCATTGCCAAGGATTTTGTCGATTGATTTGGCGAGCGCGGCGGTGTCGTTTTCTTTGAATAAATAGCCGTTGAAATCGTCGCGGCATAGCTCGCGCAAGGCAACCTTGTCGATGGCGACGACTGGCAGACCGCAGGCCATCGCTTCGAGAGTGGCGATACTCTGCAGCTCGGCCGGCGAGGCAATGGCGAACAAGTCAGCGCTGCGCAGGATGGCGATCTTATCCTGGTCGCTGACATAGCCGGTCATAGTGATTTTGCTGTCCAGGGAATTATCGCTGATTAGCTTTTGAATCTGCTTGAAATACTTGCCTTTGCCACAGATTACTAGGTGATAATCAGGCTTATCCCGCAGTTGGCCGAAGGCTTCAACCAGGTGGTGAATATTTTTTTCTCGGTCGATACGGCCGACGAAGACGACCAATTTTTTATTGACTGACAGGCCGTACTTTTTTAAGACTTTTTCGTTTTTCTCACCTGGTGAGAATAGCTCAGTGTCAACGCCGTTCGAAATCGCTTTGGAGGGAATTTTGTAGCCGTGATCGGTTAGTAGCTTCAGGGCTGACTTGGTCGGCGCTGTCAGAAAATCAGCTTTGTTGTAGCACCACATCAGATAATCCCAGACGATGTCCTCGCTGTAGCCGTATAGCTGAGGCGGCATGGTGTTCAAGATGATGTTTTCGGGCATGATGTGATAGGTCAAAAGAGTTGGAATATGCAGCCGCTTGGAGGCGGTTGCCGCGGCCATCCCCATCAAAAAAGGTGATTGTATATGGACTAGGTCTGGTTTGATGCGCTCAATGACTTTTTCGGCCGCGAAAAAAGGCCAGTAACTGACGCGCGAGCCTGGAATTAAATGAAAATTGAGCGATTTTTCACGGTGAATGGTGATGTTGCCGCTGGTTTCGGTATAAGACACGACCTTTTTGGGGCCGGGCACCCAGATGTGGACATCAAGGCCGCTATTAGCTAGTCGGGTGGCCAGGTTTTTCGTAAAAACGGCGATGCCGTCCTTGCGCGGCGCGTAGGTGTCGGATACGATTAATATTCTCATACTAGGGCCTGATTACAGTATAATGTGTATAACATGAGTGAAGCAGTATTTTCTAGATCCATTATACATAAAAAAAGAAAGATTTTTTATCTCGAGACCAATCCCAAGATCGAGCGGACCTTGGTGTTCGTGCATGGCTTTACTGGCTCACATCTGGGTATCAAAGACCTGGCCTTAAGCTTTAGCGATTATCGGGTGATTGTATTTGATTTGCCCGGCTGCGGTTACTCCGAGAAACTGGACACGCCACATACTTTGGCTGAGTTCGCCGAGTTTTTGGGTGCTATGCGAGTTCGATTGAATTTGCAAAAAGCGACTTTTGTTGGGCATTGCTACGGCGGCATGGTTTGTACTTACTTTTTCTCTAAGTATGGGATTGAAAATGACCTGATATTGCTGGCGCCGTTTCCCGAGTTCAAGCCGGAACTGCGCAATTACTTGGTGTCGGCTTTCTACGGTGTGGCTGGAGTCTTGCCACAGGCAACCGCTAACCGCTTGCTGCGTTCGCGCCATGTCAGCCAGCGGGTTTTTGAGTCGCTTTTACGCTCCGGTGACGAGCAGGCTCGCCAGGTGGCGATCGCAGCGGCCGAGAGCGAGCGGGAATTTTACGAGCGCGATATTATTTTGCAAACGTTCAATGATTTTAAGCGGCTTAAGCATCTCGACCGGCTGGCGAGTAAGGTGAAGGCGGAGGTTTTGCTGGTAGTGGGCGGTCAAGACGCGCTATCGCGGTCTAAGCATGTGCTTGCTTCTTATGGTACGATACCTAATAAGCAGGTCGTAACTCTGCCGCGGGCCGGGCACATCATGCAAATCGAGAACATAGCCGAGCTCAATGCTTTACTTGGTGACTGGTTGCGGCAAAGAGCAGAACAAGGGAGGGAAACATGAAAATAGTCATAGCTTCTAAAAATTACCCGCCAGCCATTGGTGGTGCTGAGACGACCACTTTCAATCTGGCGACTGGCTTAGCAGAGCTTGGCCACGAGGTGGCGGTGGTGACACCTGGCTCCAAGGGGCTGGCTAGCAAGGTGGTGCAAGAGGGCAAGCTGCGGGTGCTACGGCTCGGCTCGTTGCCGTTGCCAGTCAAAACCAAGCACCGCTGGGCTCGCTTTAATAAGCGGGTAGTATTCGATTTTCTCGATGAATTCGCGCCGGAGGTGATTCATTTTAATAACACTAGCACGCCTTCGACTGCCGCGATCAACTATGGCCGCAAGTATGGTGTGGCGGTGGTGGGCGGTTTGCATGATATGCCCGATGGCTATCTGTTCTTCCTCGGAAAATCGGGCTTGAAACGCTATTTAATCGCCCGTGGTTGGAATTATTTCTGTAAATACTATTCTCGGGCTGATATGGTGGTGGCACCGACCCAGACGGCGCTTGACTATCTGCTGCGGGTCGGTTTGCCGAAGCGGATTGAGACCTGTCCGATTTCAAATGGCATTAATATTGATGCCAATCAGCCGCTGCGGGGTGATATCACCAGCGTACGGCGTGAGCTGGGGCTTGATCCGGAGCGGCAAGTTATTCTCTATGTTGGGCGGATTAGCCCAGAAAAAGGCATCTACCTGCTTATGAACGCATATATTGGGCTGGCCAAGCGGGTCAAAAAGCTGCCGTATTTGATTTTTGTGGGGCGCAATACGATCAGCGACTCCTTACAGAAGATGGCTGAGGAGGCAGGGGTCGATGGCTCGGTATTGCTGAAGGGCTTTGTCAGCGAAGAAGAAAAACTGCATTTGTACCAGGCCTGTGACGTTTTCGTGATGCCGTCACCGGTCGAGCTGCAGAGTATCGTGACGCTCGAAGCGATGGCTTGTGCTAAGCCGGTGATCGGGGTTGATAAGGCCGCCTTGCCGGAGCTGATCAAGCCGGGTGTGAACGGCGAGCTGGTCAAGGAGGGTGATGTGAAGGCTTTGACGGGCTACTTGAGCGAGCTGCTAGCTGATCCGGCCAAATGCAAGGCTTACGGCCAGGCCGGGCACAAGATCGCCCTGGGTCACAATATAGCGGATATGCCAAAAAAACACTTGGAAGTTTACCGCCGAGCGATCAAGCTAAGGGCGCAGGGGGATTTGAAAAAAGACTGATTTTGTGGTAGTATAATCGGTGCCTTTTTAGGAGGCGCTCTTAACAAAAATTAAACCAGTCCATTCATTGGTGAATTCCATTTCAATCTAATGAGTATGAGCCATATGACGGCCGTTTGATTTTTGAAGAGGAGTAATTGTGCGCAAACTTTAAAGACATCCGCCAGCCGGCGGATCGTCGTAAGTTGTAGCATTGGTTTTTAACGCGAGCAAACCGAAACAATTATGACGTGAATTCATGAGTTCTAAAACAATGAACGTCAGACTGTTGTTCGCCCAAATCTAGCTCGCAGTGCGGAATTATTTATCAACAATATTAAATTGAAAAAATAATTTCGTGAATCGAGGTAGATTTGAAGAGGAGAGGTTTCGCTCAGGTTTGAAGTTAAAAAGCCCGTCTTTTTAACGGAAATGAAGCGATTCTCGACGAGGGGCTGATTAGCTTCGACACCAGGAAACTTGACATCTAGTGGCAAGCCGCCATGGTACCGGCGTAAATGGACCACCAACTATAAGTGCCAAATCACTTGTAAGCAAAGTACGGGCTGCTTTTGCACCTGCTGCCTTTGCGCCAGCTTTCGCTTAAAAACGCGTAAAGCCATCGAACCCTTGACGCCAGATAGAGGTAGTTCGGTGTTATATTTATCTGGATGCGGTTTTGGCCTCCCTTTGGCCTCTATCTAAGCCTTAAAAGGGGAAGTGAGCAGGGTTTTTTGGTCAGTTTTTAGCTTCGTTTACTTTTAAAACTCCATAGTAAGCTGACTAAGCTTGTAGATGCTAGATTGATAGCCTGATGGACCAGGGTGCGATTCCCTGCAGCTCCACCAAAAGGGCATTTCGTGATTCACGGAGTGCTTTTTTATTTGCTACTAACCTGTAGAGAGGGGATATTTGAGCGGTGCTAACTTTTCCAGAGGATTCATACATAATTCCGCCGGAAATAGTAACTGTTGGCACTGCATACGTTCGTTAAAGGAGATAGACCACCACTTGTCCTTGAGTTTCTCAGTAAAATCCATGCGAACTTCACAAAATCCTCGCTTTCC
>CAZGYV010000017.1:0-16867 GCA_964530725.1 uncultured Candidatus Saccharibacteria bacterium
TTGCTCCAGGCTCGGGAGAACTCCTCCTGTCATCCTGAACTCGTTTCAGGATCTAATATCCCCCTGCGCCCTCGAAAAACAGAAAACCAAAATTGTACTTTGGTGCTTCTAGTTTTGAGCCCGAGGCGCAAAGAGGCTTTTGCCTACTTTTGGCCGTAACTCAAAAGTAGGGAGAGGATTTGTTATTTAGAATGTTAGATTCTGAGTCAAGCTCAGAATGACAGAGGGTGGAGTCAAGAATGACAAGAATAAAGTAGAGGGTAGGATTGTCGCTAAAATAGCAAAAAGACTATTGCACTTCTAGTAGCCGAATCGTATCCGTACCGCCAGCCACGCCGCGTTGACGGCCAAAAGCTGCCACCACCAGATCGCCGGATTTCAAATGCTTTTTAGCTTTCATCCTCCTGATCACCGGCCCTTCGGCGCCAGCCATTTTAGAAACCAAGAATGGTTTGCCGCCCCAGACGATCGCAAGCTGATTGCAGACCTGCCGATTGGGCGAAGCCATGATAATCGGCGCGCTTGGCCGCAGCGAAGCAAGGGATAGCGCAGTGCTACCTGTCATCGTCTCGGCTAAGATCAATTCAACCCTTAGCTGTTCGGCCAAAGTCGTGGTCGCTAAGCTGACACTAGTCTGGGCATCCTGATCGGCAATCCTGCCCGGATCTGACCCCCCTAGCATCCCCCTGGTCTTACCCATCAGCCGCCGTATAAATGAAGGGTCGTGATCTGTCGGCTGCTCGATTGAGCCATCGCCTTCTGGTATAGTGTCGGGCGTCAATGCGGCTCGCATGAAAAATGCTTCGGAGTGCAAAATAATCCGCTTCATCAGCCGTACCGTATCAACCGGATACTGCCCCATCGCCGTTTCGCCTGATAACATCACCGCGTCGACGCCCAGGCTGACGGCGGTCGCCACGTCATTAGCCTCCGCCCTAGTCGGCTGCGGGCTTGAAATCATACTCTCGAGCATTTGCGTCGCCATGATCACCGGCCGTTTATAATACCGCGCCAAAGTAATGATCTCACGCCCGATCAGCGGTACTTCCTCGGGGCTGGTCTCGATTGCCAAATCACCGCGGGCGATCATCACCGCGTCACTCGCCTTGATTATTGATTCCAAATTCTCGGTCGCTACCTTGGTCTCGATTTTGGCGATAATTTTAGCGCCACTCTTGTGGCGAGCAAGCAGCGTTCGCAAATGCTTAATATCAGCCGCCGACTGAACAAAGCTCAGCGCTACGTAATCAACGTCCCCTTCGCCGGCGAAATTCAAATCATGATGATCTTTGTCGGTCAAAATCGCCTTCGAGTCAAACTTGGTATCAGGTAGGTTAATGCCATGATTTGATAAAAACTTGCCGGAGTTCTCCGCCTCCACCGTGATCACGCCGTCGCGCACCGAACGCACCCGGGTCTTGATCGTGCCATCGCGAATATAGAGCAAGTCGCCTTTTTTGACATAGCCGCTGAAGTCAAACTGCAGCGGGATAACAGCGTCTTTGCCGTAATCAGCGTCGTAGCCAAACTTCAATTCCCCGCCAGCCTGGACAGCCAGCCCGCCGGGCGGTAAGGTGCCGACTCGGATTTTTGGACCCTGCAAGTCTTGAATAATCGCCACGCTGCGCTCGAGCTTTTTGGCAGCCGCCCGCACCTTAGTTACCACGCTCTTGTGCCAAGCATGCGTGTTGTGCGAGAAATTGAGCCGGATGCCGTTCACGCCCGCCCGCATCAGGGCTTCGATTTTTTCTTCGCTCGCCGGGCCGATCGTAGCGATGATTTTGGTCTTTTTGTATTTTGATACGTCGATTGTCATTAATATTAATTGTAATGCTTTTAGGTAGTAAATTCTATCGCCCAAGTTGGTTTTTCCCGCCAAAATCGACATTTTACTCTTGACAAAGCATAAGTGTTGTAGTATAATGATAACTATGCGGGAGGAATCCATCCGACCGCAAGGTTTGAAATGGGGGAAATTGAAAAACTTTTTCTCACTGGGCCACGTGGCCACCATCTCGTGGTTACGCGATCTGGCGATCGCGACCGCGATCGCCCTGCTGGCTGGCTTCACCATCGCTGGTGCTGCCAACCTCACCTCCTCTCCTCCTGCACCCGTCCGGGCGCAGGTAGTGCAACGGGGGCTCGACTGCCGCCGGTTGGGTGTGGTCGGGGTGGACGGTAACACGGCCTGGGCCGTGGCGCAAGCCGTCGCACCCAAGAGACTGGGCGATGAGGCGTTGCAACAAATGCAGAAGAATGCCGGGAACAGCCTAAGCGAGGTTGTCCCCGGACAGGAACTGATGGTTCCTGTTCCCTGCTGACCTCCCCGCCACCGCGCGGGTCTCGGCTTTTAAGAAGCCTCGCCGAGACCCGCCTTGGAAACGCGCCGCTCTAGTTCGCGCTAGAGCGGTTTTCCTTTACACTAGACAATTCTTGATTAATACTACCAAAACTGCTATGATTCTCGGGTTACAAGCACTCGAAATGCACTTTGTTTAAATTTATAGAGGCCCCATCGTCTAACGGTTAGGACACCAGATTTTCAATCTGGCAATCGGAGTTCGATTCTCCGTGGGGTCACCAAGAATTAAGTTAGCGTTTATTACTCTTTCAAACTAAAGGATAAAATATGGGAGAATTTAATACATCAGATGAACTAGTATTATGTATGATATGCGGAAAACAATTCAGCACATTATCAACACATATAATTAGGGGCCATAAACTGTCGGTTGATGAATATCTTAAGCAATTCCCTAAATCAAAAGTTCATTCAGATGTATGGTTAAAAAGACAGAGTATTCAGGCCAAAAAAAGATTCACCCAAGATCCAACATTACGTCAAAAAGTCTCATCTCGTACTTTTGATTTTGTTAAGAATAAGAGCATTACTCCATTACTACAAAGAGATCTAAAATCCGCAAGAATATGTTTAAATAATGAACTGTGGAAACCATCTATAATTTTATACGGTTCAATTATTGAAGCTGTTTTGTTAGATAAACACTTGGAGACTAGTAATTTTTATGAAGCACTAGAGAAAACATTTCATTGCAAAGAAATATCTGAAAAGGAATATCACAAAATTCATTTAATTAGGAATTTGAGGAACTATGTGCATATACATAAGGAGTTATCGGAGGGAGAGGAGATAAACGAACACTGGGCCAAAACCTTCGCAGATATATGCGAATCTATTATTAAAAGATTCAACATTAAACTATAAAATTAACCTGAAAATAGTAACACTTTTGTGGGTGTTTTTCAAGTCAAGGGCTAGCGCGGCGGATTCGGTTGGCCGGCGGAAGTAGGATCGAAAATCTGACGCCAAGCGGGCAAGAAAGCCAATAGGGCTGCCAGGATGGCGTACACCAACATGCCGATAACTCCCGCCACCAATGGGCCCACTATCATATCTTCGCCGTCAATAACAAGCTTACCGCCAAACATCGCCCCGATTACAATCGTGTATATTAGCTTCGTCCCGGCCAAGCCAAGTAATAGCCAAAGGCCCCATTTTTTCTTCAGCCAGATGATGACGGCGGCGGCGAGCAAAGCAGCGATACTGATGCCAAACATGAACATCGAGATATGATAATAACTAACCAATATATCGTCGACCCAACTGGTGATAAAATTATTATAAGCGAAACCATCAATTAACTTATAGATGTTAACTATCGCCAGCAAGGCCAAATATACGATCAGCGTCCAGATTATGATTGGCCGCTTCAAGATCGGCTTGAGCCAAAACGAGGTCTTTGGCACTGCCACGGCGACTGCCGGTTGCTGGGCAAGCGGCGCTTGAGCAGGCTGAATCGGGGCAGGATTAGCGACCGGCTGAGCAGGGTTAGCGGCAGTAAAAGGTTGAGTGGGAGCGGGATTGGCGATTGGCGGGGTATTAATTACGACTGGCTGCTGAACCGGAGCCGCTGCTACCTGAGGACTTGGCTGGACATTGTTTGCGACCGGTGCTTGAGCTGGCGCCATACCGACTTGAGAGCTCGGCTGAGTAGTACCGGCAACGGGCGCGTTGGTAGCTTGAGTTGGTACTGGATTGGGCTGCGGGTTTCCCTGAGTTGGCGCGACTTGATTATCATCCATTAAGTTTGTCCTTTGTTATTTTATTTCAGTATAGAACCATAACCGCTATAAAAACAATCTATGCCTCCAGACCGTTGGCGCGGATTATCTTGGCATAGGCCTTGGCACTGGACCGTACCTTGCGCCGGCGACCGTTGGCATAGTCAATCTCAATCAGGCCAAAGCGCGGCCAAAAGCCCTTGTCCCACTCAAAATTATCAATCAGCGCCCAGTACATGAAGCCGCGCAGATCGACCCCTTGGCGCAGAGCACGGTGGGTGGCTTTAAGTATTTCTGTGATATACCATTCGCGATAAACATCTTCCTTGTCGGCCACGCCGCACTCGGTTATATAAACTGGTCGCCGGTATTTTTTAAGCTCCAGCAGCGAATTGTAAATGCCTTTGGGATACATCCCCCAGCCCATATCTTGCGGATCGTGTGAGCTCAAAATAACCTTGAAGCCTTGAATATAAATATGAAAGTAATAATTTAGCCCAATAAAATCAAACCGCCCACGAGTTCGCAATAAGAAATAATGATTGGCCCACCATCTGGCAAGACCAGCTGTCAGACGGCTGAGAAGGCTTTTATTCTGTGCCTCAATAAACCCGTTGTTAACAGTCAGGCCAACTTGAGCCTCCGGCGAGATGGCTTTGATCAGGCTGTAAGCCTTTTTATAAGTACGAATCAGCCGATGGTAAACGCCGAGGGCGGTTAATAAGTTTTTGTCTTCGGGCGGCCAAAAACCTTCGAAATACGACATTTGAGTAAAAATTTCCGGCTCATTGTAAACCGTCCAAAACTTCACTTCGTCTTTTAAATTGGTGACGACGTACTCGACAAAGTTCAAAAAATCTCGGGCCGTTCTTCGCTCGTGCCAATCATTTTGCTCGCTCACCCAAACTGGGGTTGTCCAATGAAAGAGCGTCACAAAGGGTTCCAGGCCGCGCTTTTTCAGCGCCCTGACGACACTACGATAGTGCTCGATCTCATCGCTGTCAAACTGGCCGCGCTTAGGCTCGATCCGGCTCCACTCGATCGACAAACGATGAACGTTGTGATCGAGCGAGGCCGCTAAATCAAAGTCCTCTTCGTAGCGATTGTAGTGATCGCACGCCGCACCGGAGACGTAGTTGGCCGGATCCTGAGCCTGATCCTTGATGGCTCGCCAATGCACCGACGGAGTATCATAGGCCTTTTGCGAACCCGAGGCCAAGCGCTCGGCGTTTTGCCGCTCCCAGACCGTCCAATTGTTATGCAAACCACCTTCCACCTGGTGGGCACTGGTCGCCGCCCCCCACAAAAAGCCCTCTGGAAAATGTAAAAATTTTTTAGCCATTGCCCGCATTATAAACCCCTCGAAGCTGGCTAACAAAAATCTGCGGTCTCAAAGTCTTGCACTCGCCAAAAGAGGCTATGATATAATTTTTAGATATAAGCATGATAATCAAAAACTTCAAAAAACTAGCCAAAACCGAGCTGCGCCGTGACGCCTTGATGATCGCTGAGGCTGGCTACGAATCAATCGCCATTAAAAAGTTATTTCGCCAAGACTTATCCGTAGATGGCGACACTCTTAGCGTCCGCGGACACAAATACAACCTGAAAAAGTTTGACAATATCTATGTGATCGGACTGGGTAAGAATAGTGCCGCCGCGGCCCAAGTCATCGAATCGGCTATCGGCCCCAGGCGTGTAAAATCGGGCTTCGTGATTGATATCGCCAAAAAACGCATGAAAAAAATCAAAGCTCTGCGCGGCACCCACCCCCTGCCATCGAATCAAAACATCCGCGCCACCAACAAAATTGTCGAGCTGCTCAAAAACGTCACCGAAAAAGACCTGGTGGTCGCGATTGTTTGCGGTGGTGGCTCATCGCTGGCTTGCCGGCCGGACAGCCTGACCTGTCTGGAGCTACAATTTATATCAAGCTTGCTGCTGCGCGCCGGTGCTACCATTCAAGAGATTAACACCGTGCGCAAACATGTTTCCTTAATCCATGGCGGCTATTTGGCCAAGGAAGCTTACCCGGCGACGGTTTTATCGTTGATTGTTTCCGATGTGCCCGGTGATGATATTAGTATGGTGGCCTCCGGCCCGCTGGTACCGGATCGTACCACCAAGCAACAAGCCGAGCGGATCGCCAAGAAATACGGCTTGCCGCCAATTGATTTTCTTGAAACGCCAAAGGACAAAAAATATTTTAGTCGCGTCACCAACGTATTAATCGCCAGCGGTAGCACAGTAGTCGACGCCATGGCCAAGAAAGCCCAAGAACTGGGCTACAAGCCAAGTGTCTATTCGCGACAACTGTCCGGTCTAGCCAAAGATGTCGGCCCAGCGATGGCCAAGAAGGTTAAATCCGGCCAAGTCCTGCTTGCCTGCGGCGAGACCGAGGTGGTAGTCACCCGCCCGGGCAAAGGCGGCCGCAATCAAGATGTCGTCTTGTCCGCTATTCCTAATCTTGACACCAACTCAGTCATCATTTCAGCCGCTAGCGACGGCAAGGATAATGTACCGGTCGCCGGCGGAATTGCCGATGGTACGCTATCGGTCAAGAAGATTCAAAGACGTCGTCTCGATCCTGTGGCAGCCGTTAATAACAACCGCAGTTACAAAACTCTCCATAGCCTGCGCGATCATATATTTATACAAAAAATCACTGCCAACATTAGCGATTTTGTGATAGTATTAAAAAAGTAATCATAAGCGAAATATATGACAATCAAAGAAATCCATGCTTACCAGATTCTTGACTCTCGCGGCGAGCCGACTTTGGCCGTGAGGATGGTCTCGGATACTGGTAATGAAGCCATGTTTGGCGTACCAACAGGTAAAAGCGTCGGCGAAAAGGAAGCGGTCGAGCGGCGGGACGGCGAGGGCGGCAGCTATCGCGGCTACGGCGTCTCGAGCTGTGTCGAAATCATTGATCGCATCATCGGCCACAAGTTCGTCGGCTATCCGCTAGGCAATCAATTCGACTTCGACAGCCTGCTCTTAGCCCTTGATGGCACTATCGACAAGTCCAATCTGGGCGCTAACACGGTGCTCGGTATGTCAGGCGCTTATTTCAAGCTTAGTGCCCGCGAAAAAGGTCTCGAGCCGTGGGAGTATGTCAAGGAAAACGCCAAGACCAACGTCGGCTTCCCGCGTATTTTTGCTAATGTCATCAACGGCGGCAAACACGCGCCCGGGCTAACGATCCAAGAATTTATGATCGTACCGAAGAGCAATCAGCCGCACGAAGCGATCGAGCAAATCTACGAATACAACACTATGCTGCATTCAATTTTAGGCAATCTTTACGGCCCGTCGGCTAGACTGGTTGCTGATGAAGGTGGTATGGCACCGATTGGTATTACCACCGAATCAGTCCTAGAAGTCATGAGCCAGCTAGCATCCAAATTCGCCGGTCGATTCGAGCTGGCGCTGGATGTGGCGGCCAGCAGCTTTTACGATGCCAAGACTCAAGCCTACACCCTAGACGGCCAGTCGATGACCAGCCAGCAACTACTGGAATTTTTCCAAACTCTTGATAAGAAATACCGCTTTTTCGCCCTTGAAGACCTATTCGACCAAAATGACCTCGAGGCCTACGGCAAAGTCCCGCACAACAATAAAGTCCAGCAATTTCTCGTTGTCGGCGATGACGTAACTGTCACCAACAAGGAAAAAATCGAGCAAGTCGCCCAAAAACACTTGGTCGACGCGGTTATAATCAAGCCCAACCAAGTCGGCACTATCAGTGAAACTCTAGAGGCTATCGAGACGGCTAAGCGACACAACTTGAAAATCATCGTCTCTCACCGTAGCGGCGAGACGAATGATGATTTTATCGCCGACCTGGCTTACGGCATTGGCGCTATGGGTATCAAAATCGGTGCGCCTGTGCGCGGCGAGCGCGTCGCTAAATACAACCGCTTAATCGAAATCGAGCGTGACGTAGCCGCTCGCGAAGCTACTCAGTCAGCCCCAACTGCGCCCAAAGGCCACGCCGTACCGCATCCGCCAGGGCCAGCCCGAGTATGAAGCATCACATAACTTTTTTCGACGCCAATAAAGATGACGCGGTGGCTATTCGAGCTTATTTTCGCAATCACGAAAATATCGAGATAAACATCGTCAAAGAAGGCTTTAATGCCGAGACAGTCGCCGAAGCCCGCGGCAGTGATATCATATCGGTTTTTGTTTCTAGTAAAGTTACGCCTGAACTAATGGAGCAAATCCCCAATCTCAAGCTCATCGTGACCCGTTCGACTGGCTTTGATAATGTTGATCTCACGGCAGCTTCGAAGCGCGATGTTGTCGTCTGTAACGTGCCCGGCTACGGCGAAAACACGGTGGCCGAATACGCCTTCACGCTGTTGCTGGCCGTTAGCCGCAAGCTGGTGCCAGCCTTAGAAAATGCCAAATGCGGCCACATCGACCACACCGGCCTAACTGGCTTCGACCTTAAGGGCAAGACGCTTGGCATCATCGGTACCGGCCGGATAGGCAAGCATGTTATCAGGATCGCCCGCGGTTTTGAGATGCGCGTTTTTGGCTTCGACCCCTATCCCAACGACGACCTGGCCTACAAACTTGGCTTTGATTATACCTCGCTCGACGAGCTGCTGGGTGTCAGCGATGTCATCACCATCCACGCGCCCTACACCAAGGATAACCATCATTTGATCAATGAACGGACCCTTTCTCTGATGAAAAAAACTGCCGTCCTCATCAACACGGCTCGCGGCGAAATAGTTGACACCAAAGCCTTGGTCGCAGCTCTGCTCGAAGGACGCTTAGCTGGTGCCGGCCTAGACGTTGTCGAGCGGGAAAATCTCATGAACCTCGATGATGAAATGGAGCTTCTATCATCGCCCAGATCGCAGAAAGACTTGGCCTTCATCGCCGAACACATGATTCTAGAAAAACTGCCCAATGTCGTGCTGGCGCCGCACAATGCCTTTAATACCATCGAGGCCTTGGATCGGATCCGCAACACAAGTTTTCAAGATATTAATGCCTACCTTAGCGGCACGCCGCAGAACCAAGTCAACTAGCTTTGTCACGGGCGTTCAATAGCCTGCTATTATAGATAAAAGAGGGTGTTTTGTAATGGCCAAGCCAAAATCAAAAGCAAAAACTCAACATAGACCCAAATATCATAGCCGCAAAAAGAGCGCTCGCTCAAAAACTAAATCCGCGGCGGCGATCCGGGTCACGCTGGCTCTTTTACTGACAAGCCTGCTCGCTTCAAGTCGCCAAATCCTCATCAAACGCGCTGGTGCGGCGGCTGTTTTACTATTACTACTCGGCGCGGCTGTCGGCCTCACCGCCGGGATAGAAAACCTCAAATCAGTTCGGCAGGCGGCAAATGCCCCAGCCAAACCAACGCCAGTGTATTCTCATGCCACCCTCAACGAATTGAAAACCGAGACTGCCCAGCTGCAGTCCCTGGAAGACAAGCGACACATAAAATTAGCCGACCGACACGAACTATGGTCACGTCTTGATACGATCAACCACAATCTAGACTACGGCGACAAACTCGCCGCGGCCGAAAACGTTCAATCGTACCGCGCCCGGCTCAGCAACCTAGCCCAAAAGCTCGCCCGAACGAATAAGGGTCAATTCGCCGCCGCTGCCCAAGCTGTCGAAGTAGCTAGTCCTAAGTCGAATGTACCGATCCTAATCTACCATCACACGCCGCCAGATTTTTCCAATCAACTCGAGAGTCTGCGCGCCAAAGGCTATGACACAATAACAATGGACAACTTGTCCGATCATTTGCGCTACGGTCGGCCTCTGCCCGCCAAACCGGTTATCTTAACGTTTGACGATGGTTTTAGTAATCAAAAACAAGCCTTCAATCTACTCAAAGCCCACCAAGCCAAGGCCACCTTCTACATCATTACTTCCGGCGAAGTTAGCCGCTGGTGTATTGGCGCTGGCCGCCGTCACCACCAAGCGGCACCGTGCGGTGACGCCTATTTAAACTGGGAGGAGATAATCGAGCTGGATCGCTCCGGCCTGATTGAAATCGCCGCCCACAGTGTCGACCACCGGGCTCTCACTAGCTTACCGGCAGAAAAGCAAAAGTTCCAAATTGACGAGTCCAAGAAAGCTCTCGAGGCCAAGCTTGGTCATCCGATTGACCATTTCGCCTACCCCTACGGCTCGTACAACCAGTCAATAGCAGGCATCACAAGCCAAAGCGGCTTCGCAACCGCTGTCACCACAAAACCGGGCAGCGAGCATGATCTCGGCTCAATTTATACGTTAACTCGCGTCCGCGACGCCTACGCCCTACCTTAAAATATTATTTCTTAAGTACTTCTATGCCGGGTAATTTTTTACCAGCCAAAAGCTCCAAACTAGCGCCGCCGCCAGTCGAGACAAAATCGTATTTGTCATGCCAGCCCAAGCCGTCTATGAAGCTTGCTGTATCACCACCGCCGATTATAACCTCGGCCTGGGCCTTAGTTAGTTGATGGGCGAGGGTAGTGCTAGATTTGGCAAACTGTTCGATCTCCGTGAAGCCCAAAGGTCCATTCCAAAATATCGTTGTGTTTTTTACAACACCCTCCTCAATGAGCTTTGTGGTCTGCGGACCAACGTCAAAAGCCTTGTCAGAACCCGAAAGCCCATCAAGACTACAAACGCGAGCCGCGGCCGAGTCGCTAGCCTCACTCGCCACCACCAGATCAACCGGCAGTACTATTTCGACCCCAGCCGTACGAGCTTGCGTCATTACCCTCTTAACAACCTCAACCTGATCAGCCTCCAGTACGGAACTCGCCATATCATGCCCCAAGGCATACAAAAACGTATTGGCCATCGCGCCACCGATCACAATCGTATCGGCTTTCTTGATCAAACTTTCCAAAACTTCAATCTTAGTGCTCACCTTTGCGCCACCAATAATCGCCATAAAGGGACGTTTCGGCTCATCCAGAAGGCCAGTCAATGTCTCATATTCCTTCTGCACTAAAAGCCCCATCGCGGCTGGCAGCAATTCAGCCACACCGACAATCGAAGCATGGGCGCGGTGAATGGCGGCAAAAGCGTCATCGACGTAAGTATCGGCCAGATCCGCTAATTGGCGCGCAAAATGCTCGTCGTTCTTCTCTTCTTGCTCGTAAAACCGTAAGTTTTCCAGTAGCACAATCTGCCCGGATTTTAGATTGGCGCATTTTTGACGCACTTCCTCACCAATACAATCATCAATAAACTCGACTGGACGGTCTAAAATCTCACTCAAAGCCGCCGCCACTGGCTCCAAGCTAAACTTGGCGTCTTTCTTGCCGTCAGGCCGGCCTAAGTGGCTAGCTAAAATAAGGGCCGCATTTTGATCAAGCAAATATTCGATCGTTGGCACGGCTGCCTCGATCCTCAGCTCATCGGCGATTTTGCCGTTTACAAGTGGCACATTAAAATCCACCCGCAAAAAAACTTTTTTGTTTTTAACGTCTATATCGTGAAGGGTGGGAATTTTTTTCATCTTATAAGTTTAGCCATTCATGCAGTCAAAAGCCAGTATCAACGGCCGATATTCAGATATGTCACCATCACAGCCAGTAGAAATGAGAATATCAGAACCCCCAAGCGATAAGACTTGGATTTATCTTTTGTAATTATATGCTTAAGCTTGATCGCGCCCGTCAAAGCTAGATAGCCGAACAAAAAAGTCAAAATGAAGATTTCGATAAGATGAAGCATAAGTCTAGTATATGCGAGATGAAATGCCTAAATCAAATCCGCTTATGCCAATGATTAGGCCACGAGCTGTGATTAGTCCGAGTTTTTTAATTTTGACTCGATCAATTCCAGTACCTGCTTGGGCGTGGAATCGCTCTTGATTATATAATCGCAGTTAAGCTTTTTAGCTCGCTCAATATCTTCCTTTTTGTTAGAATTAGTCAAGAAAATCACCTTGGTACGGCTAAAATCATAATTATTGTGTTTTAACACATCATAAACCTCAAAGCCGTTAAGCTCCGGCATATTGATGTCGAGCAAAACTAGTTTGGGCAGGGCAACCGGAACCTCTTCAATCGCCGAACGACCGCTGTTGACTACCACCACGCTATAGCCCGCGCCCTGCAGCTTGATTAAGTACATCCGACCAATAAACGGATCGTCTTCGGCAATTAATATATCGACCGGCTCGGTCGATGGCGGTTTTTCTTTAGTTTGGTTGGTGTCATCAATCATAATTTTTGCCCCTTGGACTCATTATACCTTATTTTGGCCCAGCTGGCGGACCGGACATTTTGTTGATCGCCTGGGTGCTGATACTCTACCTGCACTGATTGATTATATATCGATATTCTCGGTAAAAATCATCCCAATACACCTCGTCGAGAACCTTCTCATAGTCGTCCCTGGTCGCTGCCGACGAGGGCACTTCGAATTTTATCCCCAGCCTAGTGGCCAGCAACTTGATCTCCTTATCGTTTAGACTACTAAGCTTGCGCAGAAAATCAACATACTCTTGCTCTGTATGATCATTCTCTATAATTGTATGGCGTTTGTAGAATTCCATTGTGTCTCAATTGGAAAGTGAGTCAGTTCCGCAGCATGGCTTGAGGTTGTGACCGGCACTCAAGTCTTGACGGTGCCACTTTTGGGCTTAGACTTGATTGGCATGCGGAAGCCAAAAGTACTACCCTCGCCTTCCGTGCTTTCAAAAATCAGCTCACCGCCCTGATCTTCGACCACTCGCTTGACCAAATACAGTCCCAGGCCAGTGCCGTCAGGGCGAGTCGCTTGCGCGTTAGTCGCTCGATAAAACTTCGTGAATAGCTTGTCTTGCATTTTCTGAGGCACACCGATGCCGTTATCAACCACCTTAAATACCACCTCTTGCCCGTCGCGCTCGAAACTAACATCGACCCGTCCCCCGCCGGCCGGCGGCGCGCTGTAGTGAATAGCATTATCAATCAAGTTCATCACTACCTGACGAGTCTTGTCTTCGTCCAGGCTCAGCGGTGCTATCTTCTGCTGCGGCGGCGCGTAGCTCAAGCGGACATTCTTGCTCGCGGCCATGCTTTTAAGGCCATTAAATTCGCCCTGGACAAGCTCCACCATGTCAGTCTCGCGCGTATCAATGAAAAACTTACCCGCGTCCATCCGGCTAACATTGAGCAGATCACTGACCAACCCAGCCATGCGATTGGCACTATCGAGCGCCTGGCCAAGAGGCTCGAGCTGAGACTTATCTACTCGCCCAAAATCACCATCAAGCACCATCGAAATGTAGCCCTTAGCAGTCGTGAGCGGCGTACGCAGTTGGTGGCTAGCCATCGAAATAAATTCATCCTTCGCTTTATCAAGTTCTTTGAGGTTGGCATTAGCAACCCGCAGTTTCTCGGTCGCCAAGTCGATTTTAGCCTGTAAAGTTTCATTGAAGCGCTCAATCTCGGCATAGCTTTTGGCATTTTGGATGGCGATGGCCAGCTCGTCGGCGATGATGCGCAAGACTTTTAGATCGGTATCATTGTAGATATCCCCCGAGAGCTTATTACCCAGCAGGAGATAGCCGACAAAGGCTTCGGAGGTACGCATAGCCAGGCTGACGCCAATGTTGTACTTGTCCATAATATCCTTGCGCTCACCGCCGCTCAAATCGTCAGACACGATCTGCGAACGTGAAAGTTTCTTGAGATCGGCTAGCTTGTACTGGACATTTTTCGCCGTTGTCACCTGGCCCTGGAAATAGATGCTTTTTTCATTGACCACCACGATATCGACACTCGACAGTCGCAGCTGAGCCGCCAGCTCACGCGTCACCTCTCTTACCAACACATCAAGGCGAATTTCCGAGGCCAATATGCGCCCCATCGAATTGATCACCACCTGTGGGTCATACTTGTCACGATAGAAGATTTTATCGGTAATTTTCTCAAAAAACCGCCGCAACGGGTGGAACGTAAAAGCTAGAATAACCGCCAAAACGACATTGAAGATTTGCTGGGCAGGCGAAATATTTGTGGTGCCAAACAGCTTACTGGTAAGTTGTACAGCGACAATTACATATATCGTGGCAATAGCAACGACCGACAATACATAAGCCACTGATCGAGCGATAACAGGCCGTATATCAAATAACTTATGGCGAAGAATCGAAAAAGATATCAGTCCGGTCGTAAAAATTGTCGCATAGGGGCCATAGACAACGTAATTAAAATTATTATTAAAAAGCGGAAGCAATAAATTAGCTACCACGCCAGTCACTACTGTTAGTGCTAAACCAGCAAATACATATTGAAATTTAATCTTCTCAATACCGCGCGCCCGTCGAAAGCCGCCAAATAGAACAATCAGAGCAGCAAAAAAATAACCTACTAAATAAACATTGTAAACTATGGAGAGAGCCCCAAAATCAACTCCCCAAACTCCATCTTGGACTTTTATGTCTTGAATAACAAAATCGTTGAGACAAAATAATAAGCTCACTAATGGCAAGATTGTTAGAGCTACTATTCGCTTAATCGATAGTTTTTTCCCAAATTTTGTCAGCGACAGAGAGAATAGTAATAAAGTGTACGGCGCCAAACCCGAGGCAATAAAAATTATTCTCATGATTATTAAGGCCGAGTCCTTGTCGGTCACCTTATCAATAAAATAATTAGAAATTATCCAGACAATAATACTAAGCGTAAAAGCAAAAAAGCTTATATTGGTTAAACCCTTGCGATTCTTTAGCAATACGATAAGGGCTAGCAATAATTGAGCTGAGCAGATAAGTAAAAAAGATAATAATGAAATGCTCATGTTAAAATTATAGCAAATTAAACGTAGAAAGGGTCTTACCGTCTCAGAAGAAACAGTAAGACCCTTTGATGGAGTCTGCCAATGGAAGGGCTATACCGGGTATAGCTCTTCCATTTTGTTGTAGTCCAGCTTGCGCTTGACCCACCCTGGAGTCCAGAGTGGCAAACGAGGCGGACGACGAGCTTTCAGCCGCCAGATGAAGGCAGCGGTTGCCGCGACCAAGAAGGCTACCGCGTACGGTACGAGCCTGACTGGCACTTGGCCGCCGACGGCCAAAACCAAGCCGTAAGGCAAGAACCAAGCCGCCCGATTAATCAGGACGCCTTGACTCACCTTTCGAGCATTGCCCTGGTATAGGCCGATGAATAGCTGCGCCACCGCCCACCAATAGGGCCAGAGGCTAGCAATCCATCCGACGGCGAAGATCCAGAAGGAAACCTTGAACTCCCTCTCGATTCCCTGGGAAATCGAGGTGAATACCCCGAATTTCCATTGAACGAGAGCGAGTATGGCTATGATGGGCAACGAGCAAATGCCCGCCACCACGCCATAGCGTGGTTTGCGCTTCGATCCGTCCATCGGCTCGTTGAAGCCAAGCCGCGAACGAAAGACCAGTGCAAGCAGGGAGGTCAAGAAGCTGAGCGCTGGAGCGCGTACAACCTTCGTCTTCCTCTCCATGGCATCAGCCCACAGTGCTTTTGGCGCGTAGATCGGCTTTTGGCGACCGGTCAGATTGTTCATCACTTCTGTGAGAACATAGCCAGCCACCAAGCTTACGCCAGCCGCTACCGATGGAGCCGATATTTCGCCGGCTTCGACCTGCCTAAACACCCCTTCATGGGCATATTTGGGCAAGCGCGGTATCCAACGCCCGAGGTTCACCGATTTGGAAGCTATCACCTCCAAATCGTCCGACTCTTTCAAACCAAGATACTTCTCGAGAGTAGTACCCTGTGGATGAAAGGTCGTCACGATGCAGCCAAAGCCAACATTGAACCCCGTCACAACGGGGATATTGCGCTGGCGACAGGCACGTGCGAGCATTACAGCCAACACATGTTCGGTGAATTCGGTCTCATCGATGACTACATCTGCGCCATCAACGAAACCTTCGACATTGCTTGCGCTAATGCCGTCCGTATAGACCTCAACATGCACTAACGGATTGATGCGGCGAGCTTCTTCGGCAATCACTTCGGCCTTGTTACGACCGATGGTCGTTGTGTTGCAACCAGCCTGCCGGTTAGTATTCTCAACTTCAAACACTTCCGGATCAGCCAGCCTAAACGACTGAACGCCCATGCGCGTGAGCATCATGACAACGTCACCGCCGTCGCCACCAACTCCCGCTACAGCCACTGTAGCTGTGCGTATGCTCAGCTGCTCACGAGGAGATATGAACCCCCCGTTGCGACTGAACATGCTAGCATAAGCATGCATACTTCCTCCTAAATCAGGATTTCACCAAGGAAGGGCTTTTCGAACAAGTCCGTGACCCCCACCTTATTTGCTGCTTCATTCTCCTGGAGTGATGGCAATATATCGGCCACCCGACAAGCACAAGGGATTGTTGTACCCATGTGTTCAGCAGGCTCGCCAATTTGCTCAAACGGAAAACCAAGCCAGGTCAGCGTACGAAAGAATTTCTCGTCCACAATCGCTAGCAAGACATCTATCTCATGCTTTTCGGCAAGATGGTATATCGCCCGATAGAGTCCGATTTGGACTTTACCAGGACGACGATACTTACGCCTAACCGCGAGCCGAGATACTTCTGCCACGTTACCCATACCGGCGGTATCCACATTGTGGTGCGCCGGATCTTGGATTGGCAGCTTCTGTTCATGGTTGAATATGAGCCTTGAAGTGCCGACAGCATAGATTCCAGGATTGCTTGAAGCAATCACCGAAGTCGCATGTCCGTCGTACTCATCCCACTCTTTATGATCAGGATATTTCGAAGGGTCAATGTAGCCCTCCTCAGAGTAGACGTCATACCTGCATCTTTGAATAGCTAGTA
>CAZGYV010000018.1:0-16400 GCA_964530725.1 uncultured Candidatus Saccharibacteria bacterium
GAAATATCTGTTAAATACAAGTAGTTTATATCTGATAATTAATATTGTTTGATAGCTTTGCGCAGCTCGGTTTTGTTGGTGATACGGCCATGTGAGGCCAAATAGTGCATAAAAGCTGATAAATTCACTGGCTTGACAGTCTCAAGCACGATGCTGGCCAGCTCGAGCCTGGTTAAGCTAGTCGTCTGGTCGGTGATTAGTTTGATCTCGATCGTATCGATAATGTCATCGACCTGGGTGATATCCTGCTGGCTCTGGGTAAAAGCCCGACCCAGGCTATAAAAAAGTTTTGAGCGGCTATATGGCGCCTCTAATTGTCCGGACCCCTTCGGTAGCGGTTGTTCCGCCGCCGAGGGAGTGACAATCGAGAGGTGAGTCATATCATACCGCTCATAAGTTGTTGCTGCCTTACCACACACACTACATTTACGTCGCCGCCAAATTTGGCTACCACCTCTAGTAGCTCGAGAATTTACGACGTCCGTATCTTCATTATTACAAAACAAACAAAACATGTCAACATATTGTCATACTACTGTAAAAAAGGCAAGTGGAAAACTTTTTTTGACTGTGGATAAAGCCATCAAAAGACACTCTATTGACGCTCTAGGCATGATGCTAGCCTCAAGCTAACCTGTAAATTAGCAGGCTGGGATTAAATTATTAAAAAAGTCTAAAAAAACCACCAAAATCACTACAAATAGAGCTTATGTTTGAGGTATAATAAGCATAAGAAAACGCGACCTAAATCAGACAATGAAAAACCATCTAAAATACAAAGTAAAATCTTCAGTCAAAAAAGCTAAAGCTGGCACCAAAACTACAGGTAGGGTGGTTTTTGGTGTTGGTCTATTGGTTGCCATTTGGGCTTGGTGGGGCTTGCTCCGGGCACGGGCACAAACTACTGGCCGGGCGCACCACCACCTGGCGCGTCGCTGGAGTTGGTACGATAGTTGGCACCAACATAAGTACCACAAGCACGCTCATTATTCAGCTTTAGTAGTCTTCTTGCTGGCTATGGCTTTGAACGCCGGTATTTTTAGGACAGTACTGGCTTCGGACGTGTTCTATACCTGGGACTTTAGTGTGCCAGGGAATTACACGATCGGCTCGGATGCGGAGGTAAGCGGTACGTCGGTTCGGCTGAGGGCGCAGAATTATTCGACCGATGGTAATACCAAGGGGCTGTATCATCTCGATGACGGTTCGGGCGCGACTCTTTCGGACTCGTCGGGCAATTCCAACAACGCCCCAGCTAGCGGTTCGCCCGCTTGGGGTACGGGTAATCTCAACGGTGGGCTGGGCTTTAATGGCACTAGCCAATATGCCGCAGCGCCAGACTCGGCCTCACTTTCGATCACGGGATCGAACACGCTCGAATCTTGGGTCAAATTCTCTAGTCCCTTTAGCGCCGGCTCATCGCAATACCGGCAGACAATCTTAGATAAGGGCAAATACCAGCTCTATTACGACAACGAGACTGGCAAAGTCACCTATGAGCTGGAGAATTCCGGCTCGACAAACTGGACACAGCAGGCTGGGCGCGATCTTTTGGCAGGCAACGGTGCCAAGGTCAAGCGCAGTTGGGACGAAAACGGCAAGCAAAACGTCAATGCAACGGTCAAGATGGGCAGTAATATTTACACGGCCCTGGGTGGTAGTACTAATGACGCGGAAGTTTGGGAATACAATACCAGTAGCGGGGTTTGGACGCAGATCGCCGGAGATGGCATCAACTCAAGCTGGGATAACGAAATTAGCTCCAACGCTTATGAAGCGGTTTTGTCGCTAGCCACCAATGGCTCCAACGTACTCTACGCTGGTCTTGGTACGGGCACCAACGATGGTGATGTCTGGCGATACAAGGACGGATCTTGGGCTAAAATCGGCGGCGATGGCATCAACTCTGGCTGGGCCGGCAATGCCTTTAATGGCGTTTATTCGCTAGCCGCCAGTGGCACGACGGTCTGGGCCGGCCTAGGTACCGGTGGCGATATGGGTCAAGTCTGGGTTTGTACTAACTGTGAGACTACGCCGAGCTGGAATGGTAGTCGGCTAGGCGGTTATAGCGGCGGTGTGACTCGTGGCTGGGGGACTGGTTTTGAAGCGGTGCGTTCGATGACTATTATTGGTGGCAATCCAGTGGTGGGTTTGGGTGACAACGCTGTAACCGATGGGCGGGTCTATCATTGCACGGCTAGCTGTACTTCGCCCGGTTCTGCGACATGGGTACAGCGCGGTGGTACTAACGCTGGCTCGTGGACCAATGCCGAGCAAGTACTCTCCTTAGCTTCAAATGGCAATAATTTATATGTTGGTACCGGTATTACGGCCAATGCTGATGCTAATGTGCGGACTTGTGACGTATCAACTACTTGTACTGATTCGGCTGGCTGGACATCGCTTGGTAGTGCCGCCCAGTGGGGTACGACCAAGCTTGGTGTTTACAGCATCAGCAATAACGGTGGCACGCTCTATGTCGGTGTTGGCAGCGCATCAGCAGGTGATGACGAAGTCTGGCGCTATGATGGCGCGTGGACCAAAGTCGGTGGTGACGGGGTGTTTAGCGGCTGGAACGCCACTCACACCTATGCCCGTTCGGTGTTGGTGGATGGCACGACCGTTTATGCCGGATTATCTAGTACTGCCGAAGCTTACACTTGGCGTTGTACGAGTTGCAACAATGGTTCAGCATCCTGGGGCTCAAATAGAATTGGCGGTAAATACGTCAACAAAAGCTGGGGTCAATTCAATTTTGATAGTATTGAGTCCTCTACTACCGCTGGCGGTAAATTGTATGTCGGCACCGGTAATAACACGGCCGGTGATGCTACCGTTTGGGAACAAGACCCAGCGACCGGGTATTGGTCGGTAGTGGGTGGCCAAGGTATAAACTCCAGCTGGGCAATCGACACTTACGAATCAGTTTGGGCCATGACGAACTACAAAAATAAACTGTACGTTGGCCTGGGTAGTACTGCTGGCGAAGCTGAGGTTTGGCGCTTTGATAACCCTGGCTGGACCAAGGTAGCCGATGGAAGTCCTTCGGTTGGTAGCTCGTGGAGTACAACCTATGAAGCCGTTTACTCTCTAGGCGTAGCCAATGGCAAGCTATACGCTGGCCTTGGTAATAGCTCGGGTGACGCTGAAGTCTGGGAATGTGGTGGTTGCGAAGGTGGTAGCCCAAACTGGGGCACTACTGCCAAAGGCGGGTTTGGCACTGGCAACTGGGGTACGACCCCTCACTCGGCCGTTAGCTCGATGGCAACGTACAGAGGCTCTTTATTTGTAGGGCTGGGCAATAATGGCGCTGGCTATGCTGAAGTCTGGCGCTATAGCGGAAGCGGCACTGCCTGGACTAGAGTTGGCGGTGATGGGGTGAACTCCAGCTGGGTAGACAGCAAATACGAAGATGTGCCAAATCTTGTAGTTTGGAATGACAAGCTTGTGGCCGGTTTGGGCTCGACTGGTTCTGGTACGCCCAATAATGATGCTGAGGTCTGGGCTTGTACAGGGTGTGAACAGGGCGGTTCGCCGACCTGGGCGCAGATTGGTGGTGATAGTACGGGTGCTGATAATCTTGGCTGGCTGGACGCGAATAACTACGATCGGGTGCGGTCTATGGCTGTTTATAATGGCGACCTATACGCTGGCCTTGGTTTGAGCCAGGGTGACGGCGAGGTTTGGCGTTACAACGGTACGACATGGACGCAAGTCGGTGGCGATGGTGCTAATGATAGCTGGCTTGATTCGACGGTAGAAGATGTTTCAGCTATGGTTGTACACCGAGGCAAGCTGTATGCCGGCCTAGGTAATACGGGCAACAGCGACGCGATGGTCTGGTCGTATGGCGATAATGGCTACCTGCAATCGTCGACTACTTCGCAAGATACCAATTGGCACCATGTGGCGGCCCGCTACAACGGTACGACGATGGAGCTACTAGTAGACGGAGCGAGTGTTGGCACGGCTACTAAATCTTTAACCATGTCTGATGGCCCCCACGATCTGTTAATCGGCAAGTCCCACGGTGGTTTTGACAATGGCCGCTCGCAAGGCTTTTTCGAGGGTAGTCTCGATGAAGTCCGCATCAGTAACTCTAATCGAAACAGTTTTCAGACGCTGCCGTATTCGACTAGTGCTGTGACGGTGAATTTGAATTCTGCCGCTTACCTGAATGGTATTAAGTCATGGGACGCTTTTGCTGCCAGTGAGACGACAGCTGGTGGCTCGATTAATTACCGGCTAAGCAATGATGGTGGTACGACTTGGAAGTATTGGAATGGATCGGCTTGGGCGACATCGAGCTCGACTAGTCAGGTAAATCCAAAAGCGACTATTAATAGCAATATTTCGACTTTCCCAGTCACGCTCGGTGGCGGTATCCTCTGGCAGGCTGTTTTGCAAGGTGATGGTACGCAACAGGTGCAACTAAATTCGGTTAGCTTAGACGCGACTGCTGACGTGACTCCTCCTGAGACCAATGCCACGAGCGTTGTGATGTATAAATCAAATGGCGGCACGAGCGTGTCGTCTAATGGCTGGACCAATGGTTCTTCCCCATATTTCACTTGGACGGCTGGTGCTGATGCGGGCGCGGGCATCAAAGGCTACTGCTTGTATCTGGGCCAAACTTCCGGTTCTGACCCGACTTCGACCAAAGGTATGCTTGGTACTTCACCAATCTCGACGGCTGGCACGAATTGTCATTTTATCGTGCCTTCGAACAGCGTTGATCTTGCGACGGCTGGCTATTTGGCCTCAGCACTAGCAACATCAAATAGCCCTTATTATCTCTATGTAGCAGCGCTTGATAACGCAGGAAATGCTGTAAGCAGTACAACGACTGAGTTCCATTTCCGTTTTGACAATGACTTGCCGACCAATCCAGCTTATGTCACAGCTCCATCGGGCTTTATTAATACCAAGCAGGCGACTCTGAGCTGGCAGACGGTCGGGGGTGATGCGCCTAGTGACGGCAACTCGGGACTGGCTGGCGTGCAGTATCGGATCGGACCGTCATCACCGTGGTACGGGGAATTGCATAGCGGCACGCAGGATATCACTGATCTTTTGACTAATGATGGGTCATACACCACTCAGGCAGTGCCTGATTACGACAATATAGCCGAGGGTATTAACACTATCTACTTCCGCACTTGGGACAATGCTGGTAATGTGACGACGAGCTATACGACAGCCGCGCTAAAGGTAAACACCTCCGGTGCGCCGTCCAGTCCGCAAAATGTCACACCAACTCCTGCGACTAACACATCCAATGCCTTCGCATTCTCGTGGCAGAAGCCGGCCAGCTTCGTTGGTAATCCAGATGGCTCGACATTAACGTATTGTTGGACAGTAAATGTCGTGCCGAGTTCTGGTAATTGTAATTGGACTGGTGGGGGTGTGACTTCGCTGGGATCTGGCCCATATGCCACCCAGCCGGGTACTAACACCTTCTACGTGGTGGCTCGTGACGAGTCGAGCAATGTCAACTATGACACTTACGCTTCGGCTACATTTACGGCCAATACCTCAGCACCGGGTAGCCCAGTCAATCCAGATGTGGTCGATGCTTCGATCAAGGCTACTAGCAACTGGCGCTTGGCATTAACTTGGGAGTCACCGACCGATCCTGGCTCGGGAGTGGCCAATTACAAGATTTATCGTTCGACCAACAATATCAGCTTTAGTGTTGTAGCTACTACAACGGCTACTAGCTTAGTGGATGTCGGCCTGAGTCAGCAAGACTATTATTACTACGTCAAGGCTTGCGACAGTGCTAATAATTGCGGCGTGGCCAGCTCAACCGTCACAAAATACCCGACTGGCCGCTATACGGCAGCAGCTTCTCTGACGGCCAATCCGAAGACTAGTGATATCAGCACCCGTAAGGCGACAATTAGCTGGAGCACCGATCGGGCCAGTGACTCGAAGATTCAGCTTGGTACTAAGGCAGGTGTCTATGCTAATGATGAAGTGTCCAATTCAAATCAAGTGACGGCTCATGAAATAAATCTGACCAACCTAGCGGCTGGTACGACCTACTTCTTCCGTGTCAAATGGACGGATGAAGATGGTAATACTGGTACGTCATCGGAGTATAGCTTTGTGACGAGCCCGGCGCCGGTTGTTAAAGAAGTGGCGACTAAAAAGATTAATCTTACCTCAGCGACGATCGATTTCACTTCCAAGGGCGCTACCAAAGTGAAGATTTATTACGGCAAAAGTGAGAGCTTTGGCGGCACCAAGATCATCAATACTTCGATCGCCGAATCGAACTACAGCACGGAGCTGGCGGGTCTGGAAGATGGCAGCAAGTACTATTACAAGATTGATACTTTTGATGATGATGGTAATGAATACGAAGGTAATATTTTCTCGTTCACGACGCCGCAGCGACCAAAAATTGCTAACTTGAAATTTGAGCCAATCACGGGCGAGCCGACTAGCACTCAGCGCATTACTTGGAGCACCAATGTCGCCGCCAATTCAGCTGTTACTTATGGTGTTGTCGGTAGTGGTGGCAGTGATATAACTAGCGCCGAGCTTAAGACCGAGCATGAGATTATCATTCGCGATCTGACCGACAACAGCGAGTACTTCTTGGTTGCGCAGTCACGGGATGCTGATGGTAATCTCGCTACTTCTGACCGTCAAACCTTCCACACCGCCCTTGATACGCGCCCGCCTAAGATTAAGGATCTGACGGTCGAGTCAACCATTCGCGGTACCGGTTCTGAGGCCCGCGGGCAACTAATCGTCAGCTGGAATACTGATGAGCCGTCGACTAGCCAGGTGGCTTACGGCGAAGGTTCGACCGGTACGACCACGACCAGCCAAACCACCGAAGACGCCAATAAGACGACCGAACACACTGTGGTCATCTCAGACTTGTCGACCGCTAAGGTCTACAATGTCTCGGCCCTGTCGCGTGATAAAGCTAGTAATCAGGCCAAATCCGAGCCTCAATCAGCGATTATTGGTCGGGCATCGGAAAGCGTGCTGTCGATAATATTCAATACAATGCAAAAAATATTTGGATTCTTAGGAAAGTAGTTAAGATGGGTGAGACGATCAACAATTTAAACAAACCGGCCTCGCGCCAAGATCTAATTCGCGGCACTGCTATTAACAAGAAATTTTTTCTCGAGACCGAAACGGTACATGTCTTAAAGGACGTCAACTTTAGCGTGCCGGAGGGTTCGTTCACGATTATCTACGGTCCGTCGGGCAGCGGTAAGTCGACCATGCTTAATTGCCTAGTTGGCCTAGAGCCGCCAACGACCGGCAACATAAATATCGATGGACAAGATTTGTATTCATTAAATCCAGATCAGAGAGCTAATTTTCGTGCTCGTACATTGGGCATGGTTTACCAAACAAATTACTGGGTAAATAGCCTGAGCGTGATTGATAATGTCTCGATGCCGCTGTATTTATCGGGCTATGGCAAGCGCCAGGCTAATATGATCGCCGAAGAATCGCTGGAAAAAGTCGGTATGGCCAATTTCAAAAACAAGCGGCCGACGGTCTTGTCCGGTGGTCAGCAGCAGCGCGTTTCGATGGCGCGGGCGCTGGTGGCGAACCCGACTTGGGTGGTAGCTGACGAGCCGACTGGCAACCTTGATACCAAAAACGGTGACTTGATCATGAACCTGCTCTATGAATTGAAGCAAAAAATGAACAAGACTGTGGTGCTGGTGACACACAATATGGAGTATTTGACCTTGAGTGACCATCGTTTACGCATCAAAGACGGTGTTTTGACCGAGGAGGAGGGTGCCTATGGTCTGAGCAGTGCTGAGAAGGATGCCAAGATGAAGGAGTTTCAAGCGGCATTGAGCACGAATTCTTCAGGCGGCCCGAAGGCAGCCAACTCGTCTACCGTTGGCACAAAAGAGACTACTGCTAAGTCAAGTCTGCTGACAGGAGCTAGCTCTATGAGTGTGGCGGAATTGGCCAATTCGGCCGCTTCGGCTACCAAGGTACCAGTAAAAGATATTACGGCGACGACAAAGACTAGTAAGCCTAGTGACGGGGGTAAGGCAAAATGAATTTTAAGCCGCTGAAAAACCGCAAGTTGAGCTCCAGCGAATCGGTCGCTAAGAAAAAATATGCCGCTAAATACATTCGTATGAAAGTAATTCTGATGATCGCTTATCGCAATATGGTTTACAAAAAACTGCGAACTTGGCTGACGGTCGGTGGCGTGGTGATCGGTATCGGGGCGATTGTTTTTCTGGTGTCGCTCGGTCTCGGCTTGCAAAATCTTGTTACTAAAGAGGTTGTCGGCTCCAAATCCGTTAAAGCGATTGACGTGACCAGTCCGAAGCCCAAGGTCTTGCACCTAGATAGCGAGACGATCGCGAAGTTTAAAAACTACGCCGAAGTTACTGATATCGGCAAAACTTATTCGTTTGCCGGCAAGGTGAATTTCTTAAATTCGACGACCGATTCGGTGATTTATGGCGCTGATAAAAATTATCTTGATTTGAGCTCGTTGCGCTTGGTGGCCGGTAAGACGATCGAGCTAAAGGATGATAAAGATTTGCTTGTCAATGTCTCGCTCCTGAAAACCATGGGCATTGATGATGCGAGTAAGGTGGTGGGGCAGAAGATAAAAATTTTGATTCCCGAAGACAAAACCAGCTCGACTTCATCTGGCACATCGAATAACTCGGCCGCCAGCAAAAAAGAGTTTGCTAGCGAGATGAATATAGTTGGTGTGCTCGAAACGGGCAGCGGGGCGGAAGTTTTCGCTCGTGACGCCGTTTTTGAGCAGGCTGGCTTTCGTGATTACAATCAGCTTAAAGTCGTAGTTCGTAGCAACGAGGATGTTACCAAAATACGCCGCCAGATCGAGAGCCAGGGTTACACGACAGCCTCACCGATCGATACGCTAGAACAAATTAATCAGGTTTTTACCATCCTTAATATCTTACTAGCTGGTTTTGGTGGTATCGGTATGATAATCGCGGTACTTGGCATGTTTAATACGCTAACCATCTCGCTTTTAGAGCGGACGCGTGAGATCGGCTTAATGGTGTCGCTGGGTGCTCGCCGGCGCGACGTGCGGCGATTGTTTGTCATCGAGGCGCTTTTCTTGTCTTTCATGGGCGCGATGATTGGGATTATAGTGGCCTGGGGCTTGGGTGGTGTTATCAATGTCTTATTAATGAACTACGCCAAAGCCCGTGGCGTGACTCAAAATCTGTCACTTTTCTTTATTCCGATGTGGCTAATTTTATTCATCTTAACTTTCACCTGTATAGTCGGCTTTATCGTGGTGGCTTACCCTGCCCGCCGGGCTGGTCGCATTAGTCCAATTGACGCGCTAAGACATGAATAAGGAGGTAACTTATGAGTAAAACTATTTTTAACCGACTATACGTCAAAATAATGTTCATCATTTTCTTGATGAGTATTTTAATAGGAGTAGGGGTTAGTATCCGAGGCATATTGGTGCGGCGCGAATTGACCCAGCTCGCAGAAAGCTACAAGGTCGAGAGGCATAAAACATTCAATGCCAATATTGATTCCAGCTTTGACTTGAATCGTATCTTCGCCCGTGATTATTCTGTCTGGGATGATATGGTAACAGCGATCGAAGAGGGTGACGAGGCGTGGTTTGACGAGAACATTATTCCATCCCTTGATACTTACAAGTCGTCGGCCGCCTGGGTGGTAGATAGCGATTTCGTGCTCAAGTATTCGACCTCAAAGACAGATCATGTGAAAAAATATCCATTACCGATTAACTTCGAAAAAGACGCTCAAGATATGTTTAAGCAAGGGTATTTCGTTGAAACTTTTACAACATTTGAGGATAAGGCATATCACGTTTCTGTCGCGCCTGTTCAGCCGACCGAAGATGCTGCTCGCAAAACCACGCCGCGTGGATTTTTGATAACCGCCAAGCAGTTAAATGGCGATTTTATCAGTCAGACAGAAAAAACTAATCAAGTTAGTCTTAAGTTTGTTGGCATTGGTCAGACCGCGGAGAAGAACGACTTGAATCAAGGTGTTGTAAAATTTGAACATCCTTTTCATGACTGGCAAGACAAAGAAGTAGCTCGCTTGCATGTCACAGCTCAATCCGATTTTCTAAAATCTTTGTATCAAAACGAAAACAACCAATACTGGCTATTCGTGATCGGTATTATTATCTCGATTGTGGCTTATGGCGGCGTGGTCTATATTCTGGTGTCGGCTCCCTTGCGCGACGTGTCTGATGCGATTCGCTATGGTGGTGGGATGCATTTACAAAAGATCATTAAGCGTAAAGATGAAATTGGTGATATCGCACAGATGGTGCAAAAAAATATCAGTCAAAATGAGCAGATTAAGACGTCATACGTGAAGGTGGAGCAAGCTGAGCAGCAAGCTAGCGAGCGTCTAACTGAAGTTCAGCAGGTTAATAGTCTGATGGTGGGGCGTGAGCTGCGTATGACGGAACTCAAGAAAGAAAATGAGGATTTGAAACGCCAGCTCAAAAACAAAGAAGAACATGGTGAGTGAACCGATAAAAATCTCTACCAAGCCGGCCTTAAGCGATCAGGATGCGGCGCGCCTGATTTACCTCAAAATATTTCTAGTGATCTCACTGGCTGGTTATCTCTTGGCCTGGGCGAATGCGACTTTCGTGAATCACACTATCAACCTGGCAACCTCACTGTTCATTTTGATTCTAGGGCTCATCTCGCTGTCAGCTTTGGTCGTGACGGCGGTGACGAAAAAAACCTTGTGGGGTCGCCTGGTATTGCACTTCAGTCTGATTGCGATCGTGATCTATGCGATGCTAAACACTCAATACGGTCTGTATTGGGTGTTTGTCGGGCCGGTTATCATAGTTTTGATCGAGAACCAAACCGCGGCAGCTGTGATATTTAGTCTCTATCTTTGCGTGATGCTAGCCGTTCAGTTTCAACCTTTCATCGAGAGCCGGTATGACAATCAATCTGTCGTCACGGCGGCAGTTAGTATTTTTTTAATCGGTATTTATCTATTTCTTTATAAGCGTAAATACGACCAAAACACGTTAAGTGTCTACGAAAAAGAACAAAAGCTCGAAGCAATTACCAAGCAGCTGAGCGAAGAGGTGGCGAGTAAGACCAGGCACCAGAGTGAGCTATCGGCTTCGATGTCGGATTTATCACGACACAATCAGTTATTAACCGATAGCCGAGTGGCTTTGGCAAACGTATTGGAAGATGAGAAAGAGTTGCGCCAAGAGCTCGAGCTTGCCAAAGAAGGTGTCGAACTCAAAGTGAAGCAGCGTACGGCCCAGCTGCACGAAGAGCATGCTCGCTTGCATGCTACAGTCGAAAGCTTGCCGGTCGGTCTAGCTATGCTTGATAGCAAGCTTAAATTAGTCAGTAGTAATCGAACCATCAACCGTCTCATGGCTGATATTGTTGTGAAAAATACAACGTTAGAGGTGGATGACTTTATATTTAATAAGCTAAAAATCAAAGATCAAGTCAAGGCTTGCTTAGACCAAAAGAAATCTACCCTTATCAATGAGACCGATTATGAGAATAAAGTCCTGCGTGTTTACATCGCGCCTATTATGGTCAATACGGAAGAGCGCACGGCCGGCGTGGTTGTAATTATTGAGGATATCACTGAAGAAAAGGTGATGGAGAGATCGAAGGAAGAATTCCTGTCGATCGCCAGCCACGAGCTGCGTACTCCTTTGACGGCCATTCGCGGCAACGCCAAGCTGCTTGATAAAGTTTATAAAAATCGCATGAATGATCCAATTTTCAACGAACTAACCAAGGACATTAGCTTGTCGAGCGAGCGCCTGATCGGAATTGTTAATGACTATCTTGAGACGTCGAGCTTGGAGCAGAGCAAAATTATTATTAAGCCGCAGTTCTTCTCAATCGATGAGCTGGTGATGACGACCATTCATGAGTTATCTTCGGCAGCACGGGACAAGGGAGTATATTTGAACCTTGCTAAGCATGATCAAACTATCATCCCGCCGGTTTATGCCGATACTAAGCGAGTTAGTCAGGTGTTGGTCAACCTGATATCAAATGGCCTGCATTATACCAAGAAGGGCGGTGTGACCATTAGCATTGTGCCACGTGGTCTTGATCAGGTTGCGGTAGCTGTAAGTGATACTGGGATTGGTATTAGTGAGAAAAATAAGAAATTGTTGTTTCACAAGTTTCAAAAAGCTGATGATAATATTTTGACGCGCGATTGGAAGCGCTCGACCGGCCTTGGTCTGTATATCGCCAAGCTTTTGACCGAGCTGATGGGCGGCACGATCGAGCTTGAGCAAAGCAAGGTCAATCAGGGTTCGAGCTTCGTCTTTACTTTGCCGACCAAGCCGTTGCCTGCGAAATAGCTAGACAGCTTGGCAGAAGGGGCGCAAGTTTACTATACTTATAAGCATGAAAACTATACTACTGATCGAAGATGATCCATTTTTGAGCCGCATGTACACCAAGATCTTTAGTTTACATGACTTTAAGATTGAGGCGGCGGCTGACGGGGAAGAAGGTCTAGCGGCCGCCAAGAGATTGAAGCCGGACGCGATCTTGCTTGATATCATGATGCCCAAGCTCAACGGCATGGAAGTGCTTGAGGGGCTTAAAAAAGACGACACCACCAAAGACATACCGGTAATTATGCTGACCAACCTATCCGATCAGCAGCAACGTGATGCCGCACTGGCAGCCGGTGCTTTGCGCTACTTGGTGAAAAGTGAATTTGACCCCGACGAGACTGTCGATGTGGTCAAAGAAACGCTTAGCAAGTAGATTATTCTGTTCGTAAAATGTTTGCTTTTCATCTAGCGATAAACTATAATATTTCTCGTGGTCGAGAAATTACTCAAAAGCCAGCCAGCCGAGTATAGTGTTCTGTATTTGGATATGGATTCGTTTTTTGCCTCGGTCGAGCAGCAGTTCGATGCGCGTTTGCGCGCCCGACCGGTGGCAGTTTGTCCGTGCGCGAGTGATAGTACTTCGGTCGTGGCCGCTTCGATTGAGGCTAAGAAGCGCGGTATTCGCACCGGTATGAAAGTTTACCGCGCCCGCCGGCTGTGCCCGGAGCTGATCGTGGTTTCGACCAAGCCGGCTTTGTATCGCCAGATCCATTATGGGTTTATGGAGGTCTTGGATAGCACGCTGGGGTTGGCGGTTAGCAAGGGTATTGATGAGGCTTACGTCTTAATTCCTAGTTATTTACGCGATTTTGGTGCTGCGCTTGATATGGCAGTCGCTATAAAATCAGCCATTACTAGCAAGCTGGGCAGTCATATTGGTTGTTCGATCGGTATCGCGCCTAATATTTGGCTTGCCAAGATGGCGGCCAGCTTTAATAAGCCCAACGGCCTGTTCATCCTGGAGCTTGACCGCTTGGCTTGGTTTTATAGCCGCTTAAATTTGCTTGATTTTACTGGCATCAACTGGCGCCTGGCGCGTCGCTTTTACAATCTTGGCATCTATAGCCCGTCCCAGCTGTATGCCGCTCCTTATGCCTTTATGAAGCACTACTTTGGTGTCAACGGGCAGAAATGGTATCTGCGCCTGCGCGGCCATGAGGTGGACAATCGGCTCAAAATTCCAGCTCGCTCGATCGGTCATCAAGTCACCTTACCGCCAGTGTCGCGTCGCGACCCGGCTGTCATTCGGGCGACTTTAATAAAAATTTGCTGCCATATTGGCTATCGGATGCGTCACTCGGGCCTGAAGAGTCGCCTGATGCTGGTGGGGTTGTTTTACGCCGATCGGACATACTTGACCAAGATGATTTACTTGGAGCGGCCGACCTGGACGGATAGTGATCTGGCTAGCCCGCAGCTACTAGAAACCGTCGCTCGCTTGACCAAGGGCAAGACAGTTCGCAAGCTGTCGATTACGATGCTGCGTCTAGCGGTTGATCGGCAGCTGGCTTTGTTTGGCCAGGATGAGCTTAAGAAAAATAATTTAAGCACCGCTATTGATCGCATCAACGGCAGCTATGGGCCTGATACGATTGGTCCGGCGGCAGTTTTGGGGCGCTCAGCGATGCATGACCAGATTGGATTTGGGAATTTTTGATTATTGGGGAGTTTTTGCCGGCGTTCTAGCGTGAATAAAAAGCCTTAAGCTTGTAATCTAGAGGGCCGGAGTGATAACCTTTAGAAAATAAGTCATCAAGCAAGGGGACTCAAATGGCATTTCTGGTCACCAAGAACAAGTCAGCCGCATTACGCACCAGTCATTTACCCAAGGTGGTTAAGCTGCCGGACCATATTGTTTTCGGCTTGTTGTTTGAGAATAAGACCAATTATGATGATCTCAATCTGATTATCGGCAATCATATGGCGGCTGCCGAAGCGACGGGGCAGTTGGCTCTTCTTAAATTTATTATTGATGATCAGTCGGCGAAGGCGGCTTTTGACGCGCAGCGTGATCGTTTCTATGCCGATATCGAGAAGCATTTACGGGCCATTGACGCGCGAACGCACTGCTTTGCTGCCTATCTAGGTGATGGCGAGCTGGCCTTGCTACTATTTCCCGAGGGCGATAGCACCAAGGCTTTTAGTGACTACCGTTCGTTGGTAGTAGGGCTGATCGCTGGTCTTAAAAAACAGTATGATTTTGAGATCGCGGCTGGCCTGGCGTCTTGCAGTGCTCCATTTTCATCTGAAATTCGCCGGGCTCATCAGACGGCCGGCCAAGCAATTCGGATGGGGTACGGCATCTGGCAGCGTCACTACGTCTACTCGCTCGATGATTTCGACCTCATTCCGGCGGCCTATAGCGGCATCAACTCTGAGATGGTCAAAAAAAGCCGCTCTCTCGTCAGCCGTTTGAGCCGGCATGGCGATTTGCTCAATACGTTGTCTGTTTTTTTTAAGCAAGATATGAACTTGACCGCGGCTGCTTTGGCGCTTAAGGTTCATCGCAATACCGTGCTGTATCGCTTTAGTAAGATTATCGAGCTGACGGACGGTCTTGATCCGCGTAACTTTGATGATGCCCTGCAGCTGCGCTTGGCCATCGTGATTAACAGATTGTACAGCCAGCATGATTAGCTCGAATGTTTACCAGGAACAGCTACGGGGCCAGATTGTCAGGGGGCTGCTTGGCTCCAAGCGGACACTGAATGAAGCCGTTTTGCGGCGTAAAGCTGATATTGCCGGCCTCAAGCTCGACTCGGGCTATCGGCTTTTTAGCATCATCGTGACCGACGAAATCATGCGCTTAGCAGTGTTGGTGGCGGCCTTGCGGGCAAATTTTGAGGATCAGGATAATGTGATTGTGCTGGTTGAGGGGGAGATATATTGTATCGCGCAAGCTGTGTTGGCGCGTCCGAGGAAGCAAATCACGGCGCGGGCGTTGAAGCGCTTTTTCGCCAGTCAAGGCGTCAGGGTGAATATCGCTAGCAGTTGTTTGCATGCAGGCGCTGAAGAGCTGCTGAGCGCGGCCGAAGAAGTTCGCCAGGCTCAGCTGGTGGGTAATAAAATCTGGCCCAATAAATCAATTTACTCAGCCGACGAAATGGGTATGTATATCGGCATTATGCCCGATGTTAGCAAAGGCTTGAGGGCGAATATAGCTGCCAGGCTAATTTCTCCTTTGGTTCAAGATAAGGTGTTATTGCAGACGGTTGAGATATTTTTGCAAACTAGCTTGAACGTGACCGATGCTGCTAGGCGACTCAAAGTTCACCGCAATACTTTGCTTTATCGACTAGAAAAAGTTAAGAAATTGACCAGCTTCGATGTAACAAAATTCGAGGATGCACTCCATATCAAGCTTGGTTTGTTGATCATGCTGGGTGATAAAGTATTGTAATTATTACAACGATTTTATAAGTTTGATCTTAAGAATATAAAATAGAGTACCGATATGTTTTGGTAATTTATAGCGTCTTTCTGCAAAGAGACTAGGACCTATGCAAGTCCCGTCGCTATGTACCACCAGCGGCACGTAAGCATATCAAAATCTGCTATAATTTTGATATGAGCAGAGACTTTATCAAAGACATTGCCGTCGAAGGCTACCAGACAAGAGGTAGTTATGCCCCTGCCAAGAAAATAGATTTAGGTGACTACTATCTAATCTTTGTGTCTGGCATACAAGCGCCGAAAGATGATAATCATAAAGTAGTTACTGATGATGTTGAGGAACAAACCAAGTTAGTCTTTGAAGACATCATAAGGGTATTAGGCCAAGCAGACGCCAGTATAGATGATGTCGTGAAAGCAGTCATCTATATTACTGATATGGATGACTTTGATAAAATATCAGCAATAAGAGGTGAATATTTTAAAAATGCTATGCCGGTAAGTACGCTTATAGAAGTAAACAGAATGACACGCGATGGCGCAAAGATTGAGATTGAAGTAACGGCGATGGTAAAGAAGTAAATCATCGGTAAATATGATC
>CAZGYV010000019.1:0-13137 GCA_964530725.1 uncultured Candidatus Saccharibacteria bacterium
TTTCCATAGGGTCGCCCCCGGTTGCCGTTAGCAACCGTCGTGCTCTGGTGCTGTTCGGACTTTCCTCCCCGCCGTTTAAAGCAGGGCGATCACCCACTAACTAACTAGACTAGCTATTATTATACTATAAATGTCAATTTTTGTCCATGTTCTTGGTCTGTTCATCGAGACACAGATTGACCTGAGCATCAGCTAGCTTATTGTGCTCCCGATAGACGTGGGCAAAGCTGATATCTTTGCCTGCGACCTTGGCTTTGATGCTCTCGTAAATCGGCTTGAGATCAGGATTCTTGACCCGATACTCCCCATTCAGCTGCTTAACAACCAGCTCGCTATCGAGGTAGAAAAGGATGCGCCCAACCTCGTAGTCAATCAAACGATCAAGCGCGATATCAACTGCCCGATACTCCGCCTGATTGTTGGTCGTGACTCCCCAGTATTTGCCAAATTGCTCGATTATTTGATCATCATCCGTTGTAAAAACTACACCAGAAGCCGCCGGCCCAGGATTGCCCCTCGAGCCGCCATCACAATAAACTTTTAAAACATCATACTTCTTCATGCTATTGCCTCATTAACCAAACTGCTATTACTACTACCCCCAAAACAACCCGATACCAAATAAATAAAGTCAATTTGTGATTATTGAGATATTCCAGCAGCCACTTTATCACCACTACACCAAGCAGCGCCGAAACGACTATACCTAGCAGAAGCTGAAGGATTGATAGATTAGGTATCGGCTCGACAATCAGTCCGGTCGCTTTGTAGAGGCCAGCGCCAAGCGTTATCGGCGTACCTAGCAAGAAGCTGAACCGAGCTGCGTCACGACGACTGAGGCCGTTGAGCATACCAGCCGAAATTGTGATTCCCGACCGCGACACGCCCGGCACCAATGCCAGCGCCTGAGCCAAGCCAATACCAAATACTTTCTTGAAAGATAATTTTTCTATTGAGCCAGTAGGTGTTGTATATTTGTCAACGATATATAGTAGTCCACCAAAACCAATTAAGCCAATGCCGACTATCAATGGCGCGTAGCTGCTCTGATGTAAATACTCATCAATTAGCCTCTCACCCCAAAAACCAATTGCCGCACCAGGTATGGAGGCTAAAATTATCATCCATAGCAAGCGATCACGTTTTTTGATCATCACCAGATAATCTTTGTAGAAAAACGCCAGCAGCGCTACGGCCGTACCAATATGCACCGCGGCATCGAAGCCCAGGCCTGGGCTAGTAAAACCAAGCAGCCATGGGGTGATCAAGAGATGGGCCGAGGACGAAATCGGCAGAAATTCACCGAGCGCCTGAACAGTACCGAGCAATATGACGATCCAAGTCATAGCCAAATTAACTCGAACTTTCCTGTAAACCAGCCCGCAGCCGGTCGGCGGCCTGCTTAAGCTCTTGTTTATCGGCCGGCCGCGCTTTAGTGTGATCGACATCGGCTATTTCGCTGAGCGGTATGACGTGAACGTGAACATGCGGCACTTCGAAACCAACCACCGCCAAGCCAACCCGAACCGGCTTAAATACCTCTTGAGCTAGATTTGACATCTGCTTGACCACTCTCATGACAGCTTCGTAGTCGACATCTTCCAAGTCGTAGAACCGATCGACTTGCACCTTGGGAATTACCAACATGTGACCTGGATTGTGCGGCTCAAGCGTTAATATAACAATGGTGCGCTCATCTTCATGGATGATCTCAGCCGGCAGCTCGCGCTTGATAATTTTAGTAAAAACACTGTCTTGCATGAGTCTTATTATAGCCTAATCGCGCGTATTCGCGATAACTACTAGCTAATCGCACGGGCTTTTTTAAAATTTCGCTTTCGTTCTTTTGAACTCATCAGCACAAACACACATTTGTGGAGCGAATATGACAAGCTCGGATCTTTTACTTTTGGTCGGGGTGACAGGGCTCGAACCTGCGACCTCACGGCCCCCAGCCGTACGCGCTAGCCAACTGCGCCACACCCCGATCACTCCTAGCTTACACCAATTTTCACCCGAGACAAAACAAATATATTTACATAAGTCTTATGCTTTGACATAATTGTTATGTAATTTATGTGTGCGGCTAAAACGAACTACTTTAAGGAGCCTATCGGTGCCGAAAATCAATAAAAGTGCCGAAATACTAGCCTGCATCAACAAAAAAAACGTTGTCAGCATCAATGAATTAGCTGCTCTGCCCGACCTGCTCAATCTATTCTCCAATACTGGATCGAGCACAAGCGCGGCGCGGCGGCGAGTCATCGACACTACTCACCTGCTCGCACGCCAAGGATTCGTCTCGGTCGGCACCATCGACAGCGAGAAAATCTTCAAGCTCAACCTCAAAGGCAAGCGCCACCTAGAAAACTACCTGGTGCTCAAACATGGCATACCAAAGCCAGCCCGCTGGGACGGCAAATGGCACCTCGTCACCTTTGACATTCCCGAATCGAAAAAAAACGCCCGCAATAATCTCATCATCCAGCTCAAAAGCCAAGGCTTTGTCAGCTATGCCAAGGGGCTCTGGCTCTACCCCTACGACCCGGCGGCCCTCATCCGCGGCCTGGCTAAGCAACTGGGGATTGAAAAATACCTCAAAATCATCGTCGCGGCCTCAATTGACAACGACAAACCTTATAAAAAACATTTTTCTCTTGCCAAATAAGCCCAACTTGGGCTAATATTTTTTTGACCGATTCGAAATCCAAAAAAGGAGCTAGAGAATTGGCCAGCTTGGGCATCAGACCGGACAACCTGGAGCGCGCCTGCCACATTCTCGAGATAGCTATCGAGCTGTGGCAAGCCGGCTACACCACTGAAAGTTCCGCCCTCGACTGCCACGGCAGCCCCGTGAGCCCAACCGATCCTTCGGCTACTGCTTGGAGCTTTGACGGCGCGCTGATCGCCGCCACAGTCGCCCAGGCGCGAGAAGACGGCCGAGACATCGAGCCGAACTCGATCGACACCACTGTCATGCTGTTCCACCCCTGGTGCGGCTGCGCCATGAGGGCCAGGGCGGCGACCAAGGACCAGACACAGGTCATCGACATGGCCCAAAAAGTCATCTACGCGATCAGACGTGACCAAGCCCGGCAAAAGGGCGATGACCTTTAGGCTCGTCTGACCAGCCTGTCCAGGACAAAAAGACCAGCCCTCAGATTACCTCCGAGGGCTGGTCAAACTTTTTATAAAACTATGATGACACTCCGCTAAAAACACCGCTTACCAGCGACCTTCCCGAGCAAATGCTAGGTGGGTATCCGCAGCACATAGCCTAGCAACTAGGACTATGGCAATCTAGGATTCCCTTTGTAATGATCTAAGTAGAAAAAGTCGCGGGCATCAAAGAGCGAGAGCAGCAGAGCTCACAAATATTATATGACAGCGCGGCGTTATTTTCAATTAATATTCATGCCCAGCAACCAACTGGAGAGACCACCGACAACGAATCCTATGTGGGGCGATAAAAATTGGAAAAAGACAAAAATAAACAAAAATACCGCCATAATGCCGAAGTTCTCGATCCGATCCATCAGATCAGCCAGCGGCCTGGGCGCGACGGCATAAAGCAGTCTCGAGCCGTCCAGCGGCGGGAATGGAATCATGTTGAAAACAAAAAAGCCAATGTTAACCGTTACGAAAATCACCAAAAAGCGCTGCGCCATGAAGCTTAATGGTAGAAAGCGCACAAATAAAGCTACAAAAGCCGCCATCAAGAAATTGCTGGCTGGCCCAGCAAAAGCCACCAGGGCGGCGCCCCACTTGCCATAGCGCACAGCATAAGGGTTAAACGGTACCGGCTTGGCGGCGCCAAACACGACCGGCGAACCAAGCAAGATCAGCCCCAGCGGCATTATCAGGGTTAAAAAGGGGTCGATGTGAGCAATCGGATTGAGCGTCAACCTGCCCTCTCGCCGCGCTGTCGCGTCACCTAACATGTGCCCAGCCCAAGCGTGACTGAACTCGTGGATAGTAATAATCACCACCAGCGTGATGATATAAAAGACAAGATCGATCATATTCATAATGCTTAGCATAGCTCAAACAGCCGACAAATTCCAGGCCGCCAGTAGCTCCTCGGTGCTTGCTTGGCCGACGGTGATTGCCACCTCGAGGGTATTGTCAGGCACCAGCATTCGTGTTATGATCATATGGTTAATTACACCTATCATATGTCATACAAATGCGACATCACCGGTAAAGGCAAGCAGTTTGGCAACAACGTTAGCCACTCGCTGCGCCACACTAAAAAGGTCTGGAAGCCCAATTTGCAAACCAAGACCTTGGTTATTGATGGGCAAAAAGTCCGCCTTAAGCTAGCCGCCTCGACCATCCGCACGCTCAAGAAATACGAGCGCGAGCTAACTCAAAAAGACCTCGAAAAAGCGGAAAAAGCAACCAAAAACTAAAAACAGCCCTGGTATGACACGGGGCTGCTTTGTTTTTTAAGTACTATTATTCTAAAACCAGAACTAGCTATTCCTTGGCCGCCAGCACTACCACGCGCTGGGTGTCTTCGGGTAAATCTTTGCGATTAATTTTGAGCTTGTCCATCTTCTCGCCGCTCGAACCAGTCTCAGACAGAAAAGCTTGCAAGCTAGCCTCATCGTAATCAGTCGGGATGACGATGCGCGGCTCGAGAGAGCTGACCATTTTACTTGTCACCTCGGCTTTGCGACCATTGAGCGGAATAAATAACACGTCGATCGCGCCTAGGGCTTGTAATTGGCTATCAGCCAAGGCCTCTTGCTCCATATCGCCCAGGTAAGCTAGCCTGATATCATCAATCACCATGCTAAAAGCGGTTTTGCCGCCGTCAAGCGCCACGCCATCGATCATCGCCCCTCTGACTTCGTACTCGCCCGGCCCGTCAAAGACAAGGCTCTCACTGCTACCCTCATTGGCAGTTGAGAACAATCGCACGTCAGATTTGACGCTGCCTTTGGCATTGGCAGCGATCGTCAAATCGCGGCCAGCGATTTTCAAACCAGTTTCACCTAAAAAAGTTATATCCATATTTGTATATTGTATCAATTCCAGCTACCGTTTGGTAGTGCTCTTACCAGACAAGCCTTTGCTCTGCAAAACATCGCTGACAATAATCGACACTGCTGCTGCGACCGGCAGAGCCAACAACACTCCAACAAAGCCGAGTAATTTGCCGCCAATCATAACGGCGATCAAAACGATAATCGGTGGGATGCCAAGCACTCGGCGCATTACCTGTGGCACGATCACATGGCCTTCAAATTGCTGGATGATAAAGAACATAACAGCCACCGCGATTGCCTTCTCCGGCGAATCAGATAGCGCCACAATGATAGCTGGGATAGCGCCCAGGTAGGCACCGACCATTGGCACGGCCTCCATCACACCTGCCACCACCGCCAACACCAGCGCGAAATCGACCCGCAGAATTAACAGCCCAACCAAGACGAGGGTGAAGATGATAAAACACAAAAATGCCTGGCCGCGCAGCCAGTAGCCAAGCTTTTGCGAGATGCTAATTCCCAGTGTCACGATCCGTTTCTGCAAATCCTTATTGGGTATCAATTCGACCACTGAGAGCCCCATCTGCTTACCGCTGGCTAGCATATACAAGCTCAGCACCAGGAAGGTAATGAAACCAATCACGCCGTTTAGAACATTAAATGTCGTCGTCGTAATACCAGCCGCGATCCGGCCGCCACTATCGGAGAGAGTGCTGCTAACTTGCTGCGAGATATTATCCATGAACGGCAAACCGGCCAAGAATTTGCCAAGCTGCTCACGATAGGTTGGCCAGTTGCGCGAAATAGCCTCGATCTGATACAAAAGCGCCGGTATGAATAGATAAATTAAGCCGATCACGAGTGCTAAAAACAGCAGATAGATGATCGCGACAGCCAACATCCGCGGTATTTTGAGCTTCTGCAGGGATTTGACCGATGGATCAAGCGCGGCCGCGAATAGCATGCTAATAAAAATTATCAGCAAAATATCGGATATTTTGATCACGAACAACGTCGCCGCGACCGCTAAAATCAGATACATAAAAGAACGGAATGAAATGTGGATGCGAACTGTTGGAATATTACTCATAGCGGAAGTAGTCGGCTAGTGACTTTTGCTCCTCGGCGACTTGCGGCTCTTCCTCTGATTCGTATTCGGCCTCGCCTTCAACTTTGACTTCGACAGTCTTCAGTTCTGTTTCGTCCTTTGCGCCATTGGGTGCGCTAAAAACCCCCAGCTGATCAAATAAGATGATTTTTTTGGCGTCCAAAATATCGGTCACAAAGCGATCATTCAGATTGCGGCGGTAATCAAAGTCCTCGACCCTCATGCTGGTGTAGTTGAGCTCACGGCTCATTTCCTTCTCCATGTCGCTGATCACTTGTGCCAGCTTGGCCTTGTTCATATCACCGACCACGAAGATATCAATGTTTTGGTTGCTGCCGCGCACAAAGGCACCCGTCAAGAAGATCATTTTGACATTACCAGCCTTAGAGACACGCTTGAGAATCTGATCTTCTTCTTTGGTCTCCTTGATTTCTTTACTTTTAGCCGGAATCTTCTGGAAAATACTCATCAGCTCGCTGTGGAATTTGTACTTCGGATTGACTTCGTAATAAAGCCGATTCGATTGATTAACAGATTTAACAATGCCAATATTTAGTAAATTTTGCAGTTCGCGCCGGACTGAGTTGATCTGCTCGTTGATCTTACGAGTGATCTCACGAACATAAAACGGCCGTTCTGGATTATTGTAAAACAAGCTGAGCAGCTTGACGCGTGTTTTTGAGCCAAAGAGTTGTTCAAAATTCATCTAACCTTATAACTCCAACTAGTTTGTTCAAAATTTAACTTTTATAGCTTAGCTATCACTAGCGATTATAGTACGTCAATTAATAAAAAACCAGTTTAATCAAGCGACTTTTTGGTATTTTTTAGTAATTTTTTATTGCGGCCGTTTGACGGCCATGGCGCGAGCAGCCTCAACGAATTCATCATCCAGCGACGAAAAAACAAAATCCGGGTCCTGGCGATGAACGGCACTTCTTAGTAAAAAATCACTCACCGCCGGATTTTTGGGCAGGAAGCTGCCGTGCAAATAAGTGCCGATGGCATTTTTGTACACCACCCCTTCATACTCACCGCTCTCTTCATTGCCATAGCCCTTCACCACCCGGCCCAAGCTCTGAGCTGAGCGGCCGAGCTTGGTTTGGCCGCTGTGATTTTCAAAGCCGATCAAGCGGCCGAATTGATCGCTCTCGGTGATGATATTGCCGATCATACGCTTCTTCGAGGCCCTGGTAGTAACATCAAAAACGCCGATACCAGCTAGCTTGTGGCCGTCTTCCTGCAAAAAGTAGTGACCGAATAGCTGATAGCCGCCGCAGACCACCAGCGCTGGCAATCCGTCCTCGATCGCGGCTTTGATCGCCGCGGCTTTGGCGCCCAGATCAGCTGCTACCAGCGCTTGGCCGCTGTCTTGGCCGCCGCCCATAAACAGCAAATCAAACCTAGCCGGCAGTTTGTCACCCTCATTGACTTCGACCACCTCCAGATCAATACCGCGCCAAGCCGCACGCTTGCTCAAGCAAATGACATTACCCCTGTCACCGTAAATGTTCATCGCCTGCGGATACAGGTGGACCAGCCTCAATTTCATTGCCAAAACTCCTTCGCGTCAGTTTCTTTCACTAGCATCTTACGCGCTTCAAGCATAGCGGTATAGGTTGGCACGATAAAGGCCTGTTTTGCTTGCCCCATCTCATCGACCATCTTGGTGATCGCTTTTTTGATATCTTCTTCGACTTTTATATCGGTCAGTCCGGCGTATCTTAAGCGCAAGGCCATGTCGTAAGCCCGCAGGCCGCTGACGTAGACCGGCCCGCTGCAATCCGCCATGTCTTCTAAGGCCGTGTCCCACAGCCAGCTGACGTCCCGGCCATCGGCAAAGTTATCGTTAATAATAAATAGCACCGGCACACCGGTCGTATCTTTCAAAAAAGTAGCGATTACTTGATTAAAGCCAGTCGGATTTTTGACAAGTAAGAGCGTCAGCTCGCGAGAGGCGTAGTGGATTTTTTCAACTCGGCCAAAGGCGGCATCGACACTGGCCAGGGTCTCAACGGCGAGCGCAGGATCAATCGATAAGCTGGCAGCCAGGCCGAGTGCGGCTAGTCCATTATAGACATTGTAAAGCCCCGGCAGAGCCAGCTTGAGGTTAGATGCTTGGTTTTCGATTGTAACTGCCGCTTGGCTGCTTTCGCCGCCGCGGCAAACCACTTTTCGTGCCTCGATCTCTGGCGTAGGCCGCACGAAGCTCCCATCGGCCGTTTCGTAGATGCCAATATGGCCGAAATAACGCTTTTTGTAGCGCAATTTCTCATTAGATGTTGGACTTTTTACAACATCTATCGCCTGGTCATGCTCTAAAACTTCGCCGTCATAATCAGAAACACCAAAATATTGCGTATTTTCACATACCCCGCCAAGGCTTGTCACTAGTGGATCATCGGCATTGAGCAAAAGCTCACCCCTAAAGCCTTTGAGGGCCCTCCGCAGCAGCTTCGCCGTTTGATCAACCTCACCGTATCGATCCAGCTGATCACGAAACAAATTGGTCACCACCACCACGCTCGGCTTTAAAGCTTTCGTGACGGCCGGCAGGCTGGCCTCGTCAACTTCAAGCAGGGCCAAATCAGCTTTAATCTTACCACTCAAGCTCGATTCAGCTATCAGCGCTGATAATATTCCGCGCGTCAGATTAGAGCCAGCCTTATTGTGAACATATTTCAAGCCGGCCGCGTCCAGTATCGCCGCTGTCATCTTAGCCGTGGTCGTCTTGCCATTGGTACCGGTGATAACGATTATGCCTTTGGGGAAGTTTTTTCGCCCCAAAGCAGTCAAAATATTTGGCTGCAACCTCTCGGCGATCAAACCTGGCAAGGCCGAGCCGCCGCTGCCAGTCTGACGATTAAGCCAAAAAGTAGTTTTCGCGATCGCGATTGTCAGTAGGGTTCTCATTGCATCTAATTGTACCACTTCTTACGCTCCAATATAGGCATCAATCAGCACGGCCGCCTCGTCTTCACTCTCGATCCAACGAATAAATTGATTGCGGCGAAACCAAGTGATTTGTTTTTTTGCCAGCGCCAAAGTATCACGGTTAATCTGCTCCGCTAAATCATCTTCGCCTATTTGCGAGTCCAGAAATTTCATCACCGCGCCATAGCCAGTCGTCTGCCAGAGCACATTATCACGCCCCCATTTACGGACTAGCGCCTCGGTCTCTTGAACCAATCCATTGTTCAACATTTCAGCTGTCCGAGAGGCTATATTTTGCTTTAGCGTAGGTATATTCGTCGATACACCCAACACCAATGAATCAATCTTTTGGTGCTTGCGATCATCATCCTTGGCTGGCCCTTTTAATACCAACTGCTCGACTCGACGGCGATTTTTAGTGTCAATTTTATTTACTGCGGCCGGATATTTTTCAGTCGCCAACGCCACGAGCTCATCCAGCCCTTTTCCGTCCAAATCAACATTAGGATAGAGCCGCGGGTGCCTAAATTGATAGTCAAATAACACGCTATCGATATACATGCCGCTGCCGCCGACCAAAAAAGGCAGTTTTTGACGCGCTCGAATCGTTTCGATGGCCGTTTGGGCGGCGATTTTGAACTCTTTAGCACTAAAATCCTGATCTGGATCGATAATATCAAGCAAATGATGCTTAACTGCGCTCTGCTCCGCCGCCCCAGGCTTAGCCGTGCCGACATCAAGGCCGCGATAAATCGTCCGCGAATCAGCACAAACTATCTCGCCGCCATAACGCTCCGCTAATACAATGGCCAGCCTAGTCTTGCCGCTAGCCGTCGGCCCCAAGATGGTAATCAGCTTTTTCCTCATAACCTATAGCGAACGGTTCGCGATCTGTTCTGCCAGCCGCTCGACAAACTCATCCAAGCCGGTCACGCCCTCATCGCCGTGGCCAAGCCTCCTGACAGCTACCTGATTACTGTGGCTTTCTTTTTCACCAACCACCAAAATATAGGGTATTTTATTCAGCTCGGCTGCTCTGATGCGCTTGCCCAGTGACTCGGCGTCAGCCCGCAGCTCGACCCGCACTCTGTGATTAGCCAGCTCAGCTGCCACCTTGGCGCCATACTCCTCATACTTATCTGATATCGGCAAAACGGCCACCTGCACCGGTGCCAACCAAGTCGGCAAGGCGCCGGCGAAATGCTCTAGCAGCAGCGCCAAACAGCGCTCGAGCGAGCCGGCGATCGCGCAGTGGATCATCACCACCCGCTCCTTGTCGCCTTTTTCATTCGTACAGTGCAGATCAAAGCCCTCCGGCTGGTTGAAATCAAGCTGAATCGTGCCGACCTGGAGTTCGCGCCCCAGCGAATCCGTACCTATAAAATCAAGTTTTGGCCCATAAAATGCCGCCTCACCCACGCCGTCGATATAATCATCGCCCAATTTTGCCTTGACGATGCCCTCAAGCGTTTGCTCAGCCTGCTGCCACAGCTTATCATCGCCCAAATAGCCACTGCCGCTATCACGCCGCGACAAGCGGACTTTGAGCTCGACAGCAAAAGCACTATAAAAGCGCTCGATGATATCCCAAATCTGGTGAATTTCCTGCTCCACCTGATCCAGCCGGCAAAATACATGAGCGTCATCCTGGGTAATACCGCCGCGAATCCGCTCCAAACCATGCAGCTCACCGCTCTGCTCGTCTCGATAGATCATCGTTGTCTCGGAGTAGCGAATTGGCAGCTCCCGGTAAGAACGCGGCCGCCTGGCGTAAATCTGGGCATGATGCGGGCAATTCATCGGCTTAATTGCGAATTCATGCCCCTCGCGTGTCTTAATTTTGAATAATTCATCCTTAAATTTAACCCAATGACCGCTTTTTTCGTACAAATCCTTCTTGGTGATGTGCGGTATGGTCACCGGTTGATAGGCGTACTTACTGCGTAGCTCCTGGACGAAATTATCCAGCTCGCGACGCACAACGGTACCCTTGGGAGTCCATAGCGGCAAACCAGCCCCGACCAGATCAGAAAAGACAAAAAGATCCAGCTCACGGCCAATTTTGCGGTGATCACGCTTCTGAGCCTCCTCAAGCCGCCAAAAATAGTCTTTTAGCTCCTTCTCTGTTGTAAAAGCCACACCATAGATTCTTTGGAGCTGTTGATTTTTCTCATCACCGCGCCAATATGCACCGGCTAATTTTGTCAGCTTAAAAACACCGGCTTGGGAGGTTCTTTCCAGATGAGGACCGCGGCACAAATCAACGAATTCTCCGGTTTTATAGACAGATACTGTTGTAATTTTATCTACAGTGTTTGCAATACCGATGTCTTCAGCAGCAATTTCACGCCAATTTGTCGTGCCATGCTGCTTCAAGTCTTCTAGCAGTTCCACCTTGAAGTCTTGTTTCTGCTCCTTAAAATAGCTTATCGCCTGCTCGATCGGCCAGTCTTCGCTCTCAAACGCCAGATCTTGAGCAATAATCTCGCGCATCGACGACTCAATCGCCTCCAAATCATCACTGCCAAGCATTTTCTTGGTCAAAACGTCATAATAAAAGCCATTCTCGACCACTGGGCCAATGCCAAACTTAGCCTCGGGATGGGCTTTTTTAATCGCTGCGGCCATGATATGGGCCAGCGAATGGCGCATGGCGTGTAATTTATCGCTATTTCGCTTATTTTCTTTCATCAAAACACCTCAAAACTTAATTTATCTACTTTAATATGCTCTCGAAAACAAAAATCGCCCTTATCGGCCACCTGGCCCCAAAGCCTCTTCGGGGGGTTCCACCAGGTTTATCCTCTAAAGACGGATCACTCTTGCCTACCAGTAACGCCTGATAGCGGGCGGAGCTTCGACTAAGTGGTTAGGTTAGCCTATTGGCGCTCTCTTTAACTGTACAAATTGTAGCATTTTTAGCCTCAAAATCAAGAAGAGTCGATAATAACTTGACAAAAACCCTTGACAATTACGTAGTAATAGTGTATAGTCTAAGCATTCTGGCAACCGCCAGATGTCCCTCGAAGGAAAGGGGCGCTTATGCGCTCTCCTCCGACACAGCACAACCCGAGACTCTTTTCCTGAAAAGACACGACGACGCCGGCACGCCCGCGTGGTAGGCACCAAGGGTGTCTACCAAGAAGTCTGACGGTAGCTGGGAGGTAAAGAACGAGTGAAGCGCTGACACTGCCCCAGGTGGGATTCCTGGGGTAAGATCGACGCGGGCATCCGGAGATGCTGCCCGATCCAAAAAGCATCTCGCCCCGATCCTGGAAAAAACTCAATTCGAGAGTGGAATGACCAGGAGAAAGGAGGTCTGGGGTGCTCAAGCCCTAGACTGCCCCAGGTGGGATTCCTGGGGTATAACGAGGATAGCGAGGCCACATATCCCGACAAGTCGGGACTCCCAGTGCTAGGGAGTAGCCTCTCATCGCCGGTTAGCGTGCCCCCCCTATTTACGCTTTAAATTTTGGGGCATACGGCGAAGCTATCCACCGCGACTCACGTCGCAAAGCCCTAGCGGCCTGCTGAGTAAAATCTTGGCTAGCACCCAGCGAAGCTCCCGGGAGCTTTTGTAGGATGTTTAGCTCAAGAGTTACTCAAAGCCAGACCGTCGCGCACATGCGCGGGGCAGAAAGACTACCTGAGAGTGGAAGGTTGTAGCGCAAATGCTTGCGCTCCCTTCCCTCTCGGGGGTCTGTTTTTTTTGTTAAACATAATAAAAATTGAGCTTTTTATTATGTTTGTTAGCCGTTTTCATGCATCTAGTTTTTAAGATATTTTTTAGTGTTCTAGTCCGCTTTTCCAGATATAATGATGTAATTTAATTGAATAATTTTTTGTTGCGATTATTACAACTTTCGTTGATCTATTTAACTTTGCTTAAAGCCAGTATTTATTGGCACTTTTTGCCGATATAGCAAACAGCGGACACGTAAATTCAAGCTAAATATTTAAAAGCCCATAAATTTCACGCACTGCAAATGCTTGTGGCTTGCTCGCACTTAGGCAGCACAGCTATGATTGAAAAATACAGCATTTTAGTCTACAATTACCCCTGGTTAACAAGTAATCTGGAAAGTCAAAATAAATTATACA
>CAZGYV010000020.1:0-12370 GCA_964530725.1 uncultured Candidatus Saccharibacteria bacterium
CTGCGGGATTTGCCGCCCGGCTCAACAGGCCGTACAACCCACTCCAAAGAAGCGGGTCGAACGGGCGCTGCCGCGCCTGGCGCTTGAAGGCCGCTTTCGAGTGCACGGACCAACGGCGGTCAGTGCGGTAGTGTTGATTATTTCCGTCTTACTGCAGAACCAAGGCTCTGGTATGGGGGCGGCCTTTGGCGGTGAGAGTAACTTCTACCGTTCGAAGCGAGGCGTCGAGAAAATATTGTTCTACGTCACGATCGTGTCAGCGATTGTGATGGTGGGAAGTATTCTAGGAAATATTGTTATCCGATAGCTATGTCATCATATTTTAGATTTCGCAGCGCGCGAGCCCTGCGAAGAATAAAACGTAATATTCATATTTTAAGGCTTTGGGTGCAGAATTACCTCGATCGCCACATTGCTGGTGCCTGGCGTAAAATTGGTCCGGCTCGGGGTATGTTCTTGGCCTGGGTGGCGATAGTTGTCGTGAGCCTGACCGGCGTGGTCAATGGTATCAACGATCTTGATCGATTCTACCTAACGACTAAGCCGGTACGCGGTGGCATATATACAGAAGGTTTGGTCGGTGGAGTGAGTATGGTGAATCCGATCCTGTCTGGCAAGTCGGCTGAAAATGATGTCGCCAGCCTGGTTTTTAGTGGTCTGACGAAGATTGATGAAAACCGACAAATAAAGCCGGATTTGGCGGAAAGCTGGCAGGTCGCGCCAGACTATAAGAGCTATACTTTTCGTTTACGCAAAAATGTTGTTTGGCACGATGGCGTCAAATTTGATGCTTATGATGTGGCTTTTACGATTTCAGCTATTCAAAATCCTGATACCCGTTCACCGCTGGCGGCTAATTGGGCAGGAGTGAAATATGAAATACCAGATGAAAACACAATCAAGATTATCCTGCCAGCCGTCTATCCACGTTTTCTCAACAACACCACTGTGGGTATTCTGCCGCGCCATTCGCTAGAAAATACCAAGCCATCGGCTCTGCGGATAGCAGAGTTCAATCAGAAGCCGATCGGTACCGGGCCGTTTAAGCTCGAACCACTGACTGGTCAAACCGATATGATTATTTTGCCGGCTAATAAAGATTATTATGGCGGCGAGCCTTACTTATCAGAGGTTCACTTTGTTGTTTATGATGAGTCCGCTGATTTTATAGACGGCTATGCGCGCAAGCAGATAGTTGGACTATCACGCATAAAATCAGACATCATCCAGCAGGCTGCCAAATTTGACAACTTAAAGATTAATCGTCTAGGCTTACCTGCTTACGTTGGTTTGTTTTTTAATCTTAAATCACCTTATCTGGCTGATATTCATATGCGCCGAGCTTTAGCTGGCTCGATAAATCGCGACAAAATTATTCAAGATGGCATAGGCGATGAGGCTATACCAGTATATTTTCCGGTCGCATCAAGCTCGGCCAATGAGAATTTAAAAAAGTTTAGGCTGGCCTATGATTTACGCCAAGCGCAAGCCGAGCTTGCACAGGTGTCTGGTGTCAATGACATCAAAACTCGACCAATTAAGCTTGTAACTATTGATGATGCGGAGATGGATAGGGTGGCCAACATGGTGCGTCAACAGTGGGAAGGGCTGGGTTTGCGCGTAGAGATCATAAAAGCCAGTGATACGAATGATTTGCAGCAACGCTTCATCCGGGCTCGTAATTACGATATTTTGCTTTATGGGCAGAATGTGGGGGCAGACGCTGATGTTTATAGTTTCTGGCACTCCTCGCAAATTAATGATCCGGGTTTAAATCTGTCAGCTTATAAGAATGCCGAAGCGGATAAGCTGCTTGAAAGCGGCCGGCTGGCTAAAGACGCCAAATATCGAGCCGATAAATATGTCCGATTTAATCAAATTTGGGCGAGTGACGTACCGGCAGTCTTGCTCTACAGCCCAAGTTATTTGTATGGTCAAAGCTATGTTTTAAAAGGCATGACGGCCAAAAAGATTGTTCAGCCAGCCGATCGTTTCTATAATATAAATAAGTGGTACATTAAATCTGAAAATGTACCAATAGGAGGAGGCAAGTAAGTATTTTTCCATAGATTGGTGCGATAAGTTAGCACCAGACTAGTTGATGCGCCGCGATGGTGGAATTGGTAGACACGCTAGCTTCAGGAGTTAGTGGAGTTCGCTCCGTGGAGGTTCGAGTCCTCTTCGCGGCACCAAATCAAGGCCGTCCCGATAGGGGCGGTTTTGATTTGGTTGCCATGAGGACGAGAAACCCGAGGTTCGGTGGAAGACAGCTATGTGATATTATTGTGATATGTCGCACATACAAACACTTAATGAGGCAAAACAGCGTTGCGATACCGCTGGTCAGTGCAGCGAATATCAATCGCAGCTACAGCACGAAAATGCCCAAATTGACGCACATACTGCTAGCGCAGTGCAATCTACAATAACTTGGGGTATTGTTGTGGCTACTATAGGTCTGGCAATACTTCTGACGCCATTCATTAAGCCTTTGCAGAAATTTCAAAGTTTCATTTTGCCAAAGCTCGCCATAGTAGCCCCGGTATTGATTGGTCTTGTCGGGGGTGCTTTTGCTGGTTTTGCAATATCATTCAGTGCTTGTTTTAAACAATCATGTTCACCCGTAGAGAGCACCGCGATGTTCACTATTCCATTTGCAACGCTTATTGTAACAATTCCGTTAGCTCAAAAGATTTATCGAAAACGACAGGCGATAGCCATTGGAGTTTTACAGCCAAAGACTCTTATTTGGGTAATAATCGGATCAATTATAATATTGGTTGCTCTGGCATCTGTCGTAAACGGTGTGGCAGAAGACAAACGAAGTGGCGAAAGACAGAAAAAGTATCTGTTAAACTCAGAACTTTAAGTCATTAGTGTTATGAAAAATTTTCTTTACCCAGTATCTCGCACCTATGTCGCTGAGATGCAAGTGATCTTCTGACTCAAGTGCGCTTGGCCACTCAGGCTTATTAGTGCCAGAGAAAGCGTCAATGTAGTAAACATTTTTATATCTTGACGAAACCTCTTGCGCGTAGTTACGCAAAGTTTCTGAACGGCTGCCGAAGTATAAATCGAGTGGGTACAGGAAAAAACTAGTATGTTTAAAGTCGCCAGTAGTTATGGCAATTACATTTTCTGCGTTATCAGAAGCGATGCGATAGATCTTATCCAGATGTTCTTTTGACTCCTTAAGGCTCACTTCGGGGTGCATAACATCATTCGCTCCAATAATAACAATAATAATATCGTAACGCTTATCTATATCAGCCTTTATATCTCTTGATAGAATACGTGTCTTAGTTCCATTTTTTGCCTTATTGCTAATAGTCGCTTCGGGTAATTTTTGACCGATTAATCCGGCAATAGTTGTCTCTGATAAACTAGAGCCAGTTCCGTAGGCCATACTATCCCCCAAAAAAAGAATACTAGGCTTGCCACTGCCAACCTGTCGGTAAGGTTCAATCTGCTCGATAAGTACCTCGGCTTTTTTGGTGAACATGAAAATTCGCGTACTTGCAAAACCAAACCATAAAAACAAAAGAGCGATAACTGCCCAAAATAGCATAGAAAATGCAGCTTTTTTGTTTGCAAATAGCATGATGCTACTAGTATAAGTCATTTTGTTTTGCAGCGAAGCTCTAATCGTTTCCACCGTTTTTGGCAGCCACCCGCCAGTCCTAGATTTTCTCAACTTTAAAAAATTCGGTGGGGAAGATCTCAAAAAATGCAAAGCCTTTTTCTGGTGGCGTGTAGCTGGCAGTGTTTGAGCTTGCAGACGCTCAATTCTTATATGTTAAATAGTTCGAGTCCTCTTCGCGGCACCATGATCGACATACCTTGACATAACATGGCGCTTGCACCAAACTATTAAGCGTAACCATTAAATTAAACTTTTTTAGGGCTAAATATTTGGCACTGGTTCATATCAAGCGAAAACTACAAAAATTTCCAAAATATAGAATAGCCCCTCTGATATCAGTTGTTAGTGGAATGGTCCTGGTGGGGTATTTTGTAATGAGCAACTTTGCCGCCACCGAACCGGTACACCCTGATGGTACGTTGGTCAGGGATAGCGCCGGCACTTTAAATAACACGGCTGATGACAAGATTTATCTTATTCAGGCTTCTCAAAAAAGATTAGTACCCGATGATAAGATTCTCATCAGTCAGGGCTATAATAAATCGCAAATCAAGAATACTACCAAGGCCGACCTGGCCATGCCAAATGGTAAAAACGTAACCTTCAAAGAAGGTACTATTATGTTTGGTAACGATTTTGCGCCTTACGTGGTTGATAATTTTGATCTGAATGTTTTTGGCCGAATTCAAAACAAAGACCAGGCTCGCAGGATCATTGATGATTTGAGTGTGTTGTCAGGTATGGGATATAATTATGATTTACTGCGGGCTTTGTTGGCTGGTGCGATTAGCAGTAATTTTCCTGAGAAAGGCCTGCTAATCAGAAATGGCCAGACTCATTTTGATGGCATGATTGTGCGTAGCGGCAAAGACTATTTTGTGATCGAAAACAAAAATGCTCTGGGTGGCGCTACCAAAAGACCGATCGCCAATCCAGCCAATCAGGATATACCCAACATTTTAAAGAGTCATGATTATGAATTGCGTAGCCCCAACCCAATCAACCTGCAAAAAATCAAACAAGCGACACCCCAGGATCTGGCTTTACCGACTAATTCCAGCAAGCTAGATTATCGCGAAGGTACAATTGTGAAGGGCAGCAGCACGAGTAAGTTTATCGTTGACGTTGATAATCTATCGGCCGCCGTAAAGTTACGAGAATTTGCTTCTGACTCGGTCTATAGCTCGCTTGGGTATGCTGCAGCGGAGATTCTTACTTTAACAGACAGTGAGATTAACTCTTATCCACGGGGTCCAAAAGTCGAGTTTGCAAGCATGATAGTCGCACCGCCTAAGCCGCCGGTAGCCAACATAGTCGCTAATCCGCTTAAAGCTACCGCCCCGGCCGAAATTAGCTTTAGCGGTTCAGGATCTAGTGACGTGGATGGCTCAATAGCCAAATACCAATGGGATTTTGGCGATCAAGTTACGGGCGAAGGGCCTAAGGTTAGTCATTACTATGCCACGCCTGGCACTTATAACGCTAAGCTGACCGTAACCGACAATTCCGGCTTAGTGGCTTCTCAGATTTTAGCTGTAACGATCGAAGCCTCAACGCCGCCGGCACCAATGACCTCGCCTGGGAGCCCTGGCACCGGCTATGTGATTTGGGACACTGCCACTTGGTCTTCGGATCATTTGGCGGGTATGGTTCGGCAAAAACCATCCATAATCCGCTGGGCCGTATCGTGGGACAGGCAAGTGGCCGATGAGCTCAAGCACGTCACTAATCCGTTCGATGGTTTCCGCACGGTCAGTTGGCCCGCCGTAGAACCGTCCTGGCATGGTACTAGCCGAAACACCGAGCCGGACAAATTCTTCAGACGGCTCAAGGCTAGCTGTTACTCCAATTTTGGCGGCAATGGGTTTAACATCGACAGCGAGCCAAGCTGGGGTAGCTATGACGCCAAGCGCTGCACTACCTTAGTGGTATCGCAGCACGGTGTCAAGAACACGCCATTTGATTGGCCGGCCAGCATTGGCGCTTGCCCGAGTGGGGCGGCCAGCACTTGCCATTGGCCCGACTTTAATAGCGGAAAATTAGCTAGCTATATGCAAGAGCTTTATGATATCCTGCGCGGTTATCTGCCGAAAGAAAAGATCGTCTGGGAAGACTACAATGAAGCTGATTTGCGCTGGGGTTCCAAAAAACAAACCAATCTTTTCTTACCTGGCGCGTCGATGAATTTCAATGAGGAGTGGAATCCTCTAGCCAAGGGCGGCAATATATACGATTATGGCACAGCTCCTTATACTGGCGGCACAGGGGCGAATTGGACTAAAATGCATCAATTGGTTAAAGACAAGTCTGGCAGCACCGCGCCGATTACTTACGCCTCGGGTGGGTTGGTTGGTTCATACAACTACGAGCCATACAATGCCTCTGTCTGCCCGGAAAAACCTGGCTCCAATGGCAAGACCTGCGTCAATGAGGACTGGGTAAAGGCTACCGCGCCACTGGTCGGCTATAGCAGCTATCATGACTACAGTGATAATAGTTTTATGACGGCCGGGCCAATTAATGATGGTACGAAAAACGACTTTGAAAGCAGAATATCAGACCATCTTGACCTGTGGAAGCGGCACAAAGGCTCGGATATGCCATTTTACATCGGCGAAATCGGCCCATCTAGTACGGCAGTGATCGCCTTGAACAAAAACCACGCTATTGCCTTGGCTGAGCGACATGCTTATTTGCAAGACGCCGCTAAATCACCACGGACAGCCGGCAAGTACGTGGGTATGACATTTTTGGGCAAGGTTGGTAAATACACTGTCGGGCCGTGGCAGACGCGCTATGGCTGGTGGGATCCACGGTTTGACCCAGATGACGTTGTGACAGTTACGCCTTAAACTTTATTATCGCTTATAAAATTGTTATGCTATTTATATGAAGCAAATCGCAAGAGATTTGGGCAGGTTGTTGGTCGGTGAAATAACAACTGACAAGCAGACGCGCGAACATTTTTCTGTAGACGCCAGTATTTTCAAGAAAGAGCCTCGGCTAGTCGTTTATCCGAAAAGCGAGCGCGATGTGGTGCTGACCGTAAAATACTTTGACGAGTTAGCTCGTGCGGGGACTGTTATCGGCATCACGGCTCGCGGTAAGGGCACCGATAAGGGTGGGGCGGCACTAGGCGAAGGGGCGATGCTGGTTTTTCCAGCCCATATGAATAACTTGGTCGAGATGAGCAAGCGTTCCATTACGGCTCAACCTGGCATGGTGTACTCCAATCTGCAGGGTGTTTTACATAGCCACGGCCGTTTTTTACCACCCTATCCGGCAAGCATGCATTATTCTACTATCGGCGGTGCGGTGGCCAACAATGCCGCGGGCGAAAAATCGGTTAAGTATGGTAGTACGAGAGATTATGTCGATAGCTTGCGGGTGGTTTTGAGTAACGGCGATGTCATCGAGACTGGGCGACTTAGCAAGCGGGCATTGGCTCAGAAAAAACAGCAAGATGATTTCGAGGGTGATATTTATCGGCAGCTAGACGATTTAATTGAGCACAATCAAGACGTATTATCCCAAGCGAGACTGGCGGTGAGTAAAAACGCTGCCGGCTATGATTTGTGGGACATTAAAGACAAAAGAGGTACCTTTGACCTGTCACAGCTCATAGTTGGTTCGCAGGGTACCTTGGGGATCGTTACCGAGGTAACGCTTTGTCATGAGGCCTGGAACCCGCACACTATTCTGCTGGCAGGTTTCTTTGATTCGCTTGATAAGGCAGCCCGTGCTATCGAGTCAATCTTGACTCTAGCGCCAAGCGCGCTTGAAGTAGTAGACGGCCATCTGCTGGATTACTTGCGCCAGCATAAACCAGAACAAATCGAGGGCTTAGTGCCGGATAGCTTACCAAAGATGGTTTTGTTGGTTGAGTTTGATAATGCCAAGGTCAAGGCAAGGCAGAAAAAAGCTAAATCTGTCGCCAAGATATTTAAGCATTACACATACGATTCGCGCTATGCGACTGATCCTGAAGAGCAAGACGCGCTATGGAAAATTAGCCGTGGTGGAGCGGCTGTCGTATTGATGAACGCTGATTCGAGCAAGGCTTTGCCAATCATCGAAGACGTTGTCGTACCACTGGAAAAAGCGACGGAGTTACTAGACGGAGCTCATGCCTTATTTAGAAAATACAAGATTCGCGCCACATTATGGGGGCATGGCGGTAACGCTAATTTTCATTTCCAGCCCTTTATGAACCTGTCGAGCCCCAAAGACCGCAGCCGGATTCTTGATTTGACGGATGAATTCTATCGCCTAGTGATTAAGCTTGGTGGTAGCACTAGCGGGCAGCATAATGATGGTATCCTGCGCGCACCCTATCTAAAAAGGCTATATGGCGCGCGCGTGTATCAGTTATTCGAAGATGTGAAGCGGATTTTCGATCCGCTGGGTATTTTCAACCCAAATGTCAAAATCGGTGTCAGTGAAGAGCATGTAGCTGCTAAAATGCGGCGAGAGTATTCGCTGCAGCGGCTGCATGACTATTTACCTGGGCATTCAACTAATTAATATATAAAAAGGAGTTTATAATGGATAAAACATATCGTTTCACAGCAGCAATTTTCACGGCTTTTTTAGCCTGGTTTACGATGCTGACACTCATGCACATACCATTTGGTGTCTTGGGTCTCGGCAGCTTATTACTACTCGGTGGAATTTGGCTACTGTTCTATGCTAAGCCAATCTATGAACAGTCAAAAAAAGCTTACAGAAAATTACCGAAAAGCAAAAAAAATGTCTGGAACAAGCCAACGCCCGCTTATTACTACTTCAATTTGTTTGTTGTTGTACCGGCTATGGTGACAGCCAGCATTCTCTGCTTTTACATGGTGTGGTTTATTAGCTAGAGACTGGTCAAGCGACCGGCTATGTAGTAGTATAAATCAGTTACATACTCCGCGGACGTGGTGGAATTGGTAGACACGCAAGCTTGAGGGGCTTGTGCCCATTATTGGGCGTGGAAGTTCGAGTCTTCTCGTCCGCACCAGTGGCGGGCATCGCATCGCGATGTCTGCCACTGGTATGATGGTTAGACTCGAACGCTCCATGGAAGTTCGGTGTAGAAAAGCGCGCAGGCGAAAGTAAAATTTATTTTACATTTTGACGAGCACTTTTCGGAGGTCGCGTAGCGACCGAATTCTCGTCCGCACCAAAAATATAATTAAAACAAAAAAGCTCACTGACTGATGAGCTTTTTTGTGGTGGGTGATGAGGGACAGCAGGCTAACGCCCTTCTCTCTGCGGTGCTCGCCGTAATCAAAAGCTAGTTTTTGATTACGATCTGCGCTCCTCGTCCACCGAACCGGGTTCTCGTCCAATACACCATTCTCAAGCTCCACTAGCGTGGAGCCTAAGAATGGTGGGTGATGAGGGACTCGAACCCCCGACCCTCTCGGTGTAAACGAGACGCTCTAGCCAACTGAGCTAATCACCCGGATGAGTATTCTGTACTTTTTATTATGTGCCGATTCTATTTCTACCGAGGGCTAGAGCGTTACATTGTGAAGCATGATTTTTACAAAAAATCATGACAGCCAACTGAGCTAATCACCCGTACGTCAAGCTACTATACCGTAAAAAAGTATTTTTGACAATATGAGCACATCTAGCGCATTTTATTGATAATCCACCTGCAACCAGTTGGTCGTATGACCACGAGCTTGGGGTACATAGCCATATCAGGCTTATGGCTATTATATTGAATTTTGAGACATGTCCGTCCGGGCAGCTCTATCTACTACTCAGCCTTCAATTGGTTCGCGCGTTAGGCAGCCGGGTATTACATCTTGTGATTCATCGTAGATAGTATTGTCGCCGCGATATTCTTCCCATGATTTTTGCAGGGCGGTAATTTTCTTCAAAGTCTCGTCTTTAATGGAGTCATCTAAATAATCAAACGGGCAGAGGTGTGATGGTGGGTTGCCGCCTTTCAGTACGCCAATTTCCACCAAGCCAAATCCAGCGTAATTTCTAGCATCATAATCGCTCACCTCGGCTATCGCATCCCCGGCTTTAACTTTATCGCCTTTTTTGACTTTTACGTTTATGACGTGCTCGGTTTCAAATATCAGCTCGCTGCCTTCACCCTGGACCATTACGCTGTAGTCATCGCTGTAAAGTTTTGGCGTGTCAAACACCTCTCCGTCAACCAGTGCATGGACTTTCGTGCCAAGCGGCAAAATAAATGTTGGCTGGGGGTTCTTTTTTGCTGGGTGGTCGGGCGAGCCTGGGATTAAAAACCCATAGCCATAAAACAGCCTATTGAACGAAATCTTTTCCTTGGTAAATTCGAAATCACCAGCTTTGTTGGTCTTAGGATCATACGCCTCAAGATTGACGCCAAGATGCTTGATTTTCACTTCGCTCATCTTGGCAGCTTCTTGTGAGTTTGAAGACGTGAGCTTAGTGTCCTTGTTTTTACTGAAAGCAAAATACCCCAAGCCGCCTATTGCGGCAATTATGATCATTACAATCAATACTTCAACCAGCACAAATCCGTTTTGTTTTTGCTTTATATGCTTCATGATTGCAATTGTAAAACGCTTATGATAAAAAAGCAATCAAGCCAAACAAAAAATGACCCTCCTGTGGTAAGTCGTTCATACACCAAGTGACCAATCCTAGAATACGGCTTTTAGCAATACCGGGATGAGTGATTTAGGTGTATACAAAAGAATAAGACGAAGCCCCCGACGGGTCGAAGACTTCATCAGGGGCTTAATGGCGGCGTCGGCGCTCCAGGAAATCCTCAAGCCTATAGCCGCCAAGCAGTAGGATGATGGCGTGCAATCTATGCTTGCCCGCACCGTAGCTAAATGCCAGCCTCAGAGCCGACAGGACGACAAGACGGGCCTTAATCCATTGTCCGTTGAGCGATAGAGCAGCGGCATAGGGGAGCTTGTTATAGAGCTCAAAATGCCGATTCTCTTCCTGGTGCAAGATGACATCCGCTACAGCAAAATGCTTGACTGCTTCTGCAGTCTTATCCATCCGTAGCTCGGTCCGAGCTAGAAATCCCAGCGTCGCTCCGTGCTTTGCGGGATGCCGGACGTAGCTCAGCTTGTCGAGGGATTGGTGCAGGCAACTCATCGCTTGGATGAACTGTCCGCTTACACTGTATGATTCGGCCATATCACGCAGGATATTGCCGTCCTGGTAACTGGTAGCTCCCAGACGAGCTTGGCGACACCATTCGAGAGCATCATCTTGATGCCCGAGTTGACGATAGCACACGCCAATCATATGTTTGATATGGCGGTCTTGCGGGCCACCAATGGCCAGCGCTTGTTTGTATTTCTCGATTGCTTTAGCTGGTTTGTTTTTATAGATGCGGAGATGCTCGGCCTCAGCAACCAATACCTCGTAGTCGGACATTTTCAGCTATCTTTCTTTCGACCTCTACAGCTAAATAATTACACTAAAAAAACAGCTATTTGTCAATGGGCGAGCATTGGTGTTAATACTTATGAATATGAACCTGAATATGAATCGCTTTTACTCAATTAAAAAAGCGCTTTTGCATTTAATCCTTCGAAAATTGTCCGTTTGGTGCGAGATAGTTGATGTATTTCAGATATCGACTACTCTTACTTCAGAGGATTACGAGTTAAAACATCCGTTGGGCAATTTATTCGTTCCGTTTTATTGTTTACTCTCAACTTCGTACAATTTCGCAGATTGAATATGCGAGCATTCGCCAGAATTACCTTCAAAGCTTCCTGCACCTTTGAATAGGTCACAGTCACAAGCCCAGTCGTCAGAATGGGTGACAAGGTGCTCATTTGTATTTCCGTCCACTCGGACTGTATGTACATCAATTCGATTCACGCGACCTTCGGCAAGGTATTTAATAGCGTTCTGGAATAGCTTTTTCAGCTGTATGAAACTTTCTGATTTAGTGTAATCTCTGGCCATTTCCGTCAGACCCTGTTGCATTGCGGGGCTCAGTTCTTGGAGCAACTTTATGTTTGCAGCCAAGCCACCAAGCACAGCGCGCACCTCATCTCGGTTATCTTGACCTATTTTTAACAGGACAACGTCGTCTCTTCTCAATACCTTATCTGTAAAGTCATCGTGGAAAACGCTTGTTATGGTTCCAGCATAGGGATTATCAGAATTAAGATAGCTGGCTATGAGTGACTTGAATTTGTCAGAGAAAAGTTCCATCTGGCCGATTTCGTCAACGTACAGTAGATTGCCTGCTTGGACTTGGGGCAGATCCTTCAAGAAAGCATCTAGCTTATCTACCTCAACGCCGTACCGCGACACCCTTATATCGCTAGTCGAGTTTACACTCGCAAGCGTAGCAGTTTGACCAAGCGAAGAAACAAGTTCAAATCCAACCCGCTCACCATCTTCTCGAACTTCTCTTGTCACAAAACCCTGCCTATCTGGCACAGCTTCAATAAAACCTTCCAATAGTGTAGTCTTGCCACTTCTTGGATTACCTGTAAGTAGTAGTTTCATTTTTTCTTTCCAGGAGCTTCGTCACACGCTCGGTTTGGTGTGAGTAGCTTCGGCTCTTTTCCGAATTGTGTCATACTGTAACTATACACGACTTATCGATCTGATATTAGGGTGAATTGATGAGAGACGGTGGGATTCCCGCCTCAGGTCATACCAAAGAAAAAAGCCCCCGAAATACAGGGGCACTTTTCTTGGTGCAACATAGTTGACGCATTTCAAACGGCAGCTACGCTTGCTCAAGAGGAT
>CAZGYV010000021.1:0-11407 GCA_964530725.1 uncultured Candidatus Saccharibacteria bacterium
AGCATCATTATGTTGGATTTCATTACCGTTCTCATCCTTTTCTATCCATCGATCTATGTATTCGCCATGACCCCAATCGCGATAACCAAGCCTATCATATAACTCTATAGCACGCGGATTATCCCGGGTCACCGCCAGGGCCACCCCGGTAAAGCCCCTTTCTTTTGCCATGCTCTCTGCTTGAGCAATCAACTGGCGACCAATTCCCAATGAGCGCTTTTCAGGCGGCCAGACGCCAATTGCATTAAGCTCAGGTGTATCCGGCAAATACTTTTGCACGTCGGGCTGACCGCTACCTTCCCATTTGAGATTTAAATGGCCAACCGGCATACCATCTTGCCAGCCAATTAAGTAGCTGCTCTTACCGCTCTGCTGTTGCTCGAATCGGTTTTCGTGATAGCCAGGAGTAGGAATAGCCGTATTGAGCAATGCCAGGTCATCATCACTGCATAGCTTAATTTCTACCTTAGGCTCAGCTTCTTGCGGTATAGGTTTTGGCTCCACATCCATTTAGAGCACGACGCCATAAAAGCTTTCGAGTAGTTTATAGACAATATAAGCCGGCCAGACCAACGACTTCAAAAACCCTGTCACGACCGCGCCAAAGCCAACCGCCGCCTGCATCCAATAAACCATTGAGCCAATAAAACCAACGAAATACAGCGCCCCAGCCGTGCCGTGCTGCGAGTTGGGCTTATTCTTTTTCCACTCTTTTGACCACTCCTTCCACTCCTCAGTACCCTTCATTCTGGCCTTTATTTCAATTTCTGGTTCTTTATCTTTTGATGTCGGCATATCAAACCTCCATAATTACTTACTTAAATGATACCACTCTCACAAAAATATTGTTTAATGTAAAGATACATATGTAATAGTGAGGTCTAGACAATTTAAGTAGGGCCCGGTATGACCGCGCCCTACAAGAATGGACATTGAGTACTATTGGACAGCTTCGAAGTATCGAACTCTTCGCACTGACACTAGATTTAGCAGATCGTCGGGGCTAGGCTCAGATTCCAAGTCAAGTAGCGTGTAGGCCAGTTTGTCTCTGGACCGATTTGTTAAATCGACTATATTATTTCCCGGCTTAGCTACCAAATTCGATATCTCTGCAAGAACGCCTGGCTTGTTGTCGTGCACAATGGCCAACCGGTAGTCAGTTAACGGTGGTGGCGCAACCAAAGGAAAGTTAACTGAGTTAGTCACACTCCCTTCGCTAAGATAGCTTATTAACTGGGATGCTGCCATAATTGCGCAATTTCGCTCCGCTTCCCGTGTCGATGCCCCTAGGTGAGGCAATGCGATAACTTGTGGCAGCTCTGCCAGTTCTTGGGCAGGGAAGTCACATACATAAGCATGTATCTTCTTCATCAAAATAGCTTGCCTGAGGGCTCTAGCATCAACCAGACCCGGTCTAGCAAAGTTTAGTAGCGTCACGGCCACTAGATATATGGTCAATCGCAAACTGGTCAATTAAGTTTGCGGTGCCATTAGCTCCCTCAATCAGCGGTAAATGCAAGCTTATGAAATCTGCTTGGCTAAGTGCCGCCGAGAAGTCTTGAGCCAACGTAATATGTCCGTCCAGCTCACTCATTCGAGCGGGCTGAAGATCAGGATCATATCCGTGCACCTGCATACCCAAAGACACTGCGGCCAAAGCTACTGACGAGCCAATAGCGCCAAGGCCAATTACCAACAATCTGTGCCCCTGCAGCTCAAAACCGGCAAAATCCTTTTTGCTTTTTTCTACTACCCGATCAAGGTCGGGTTGCTCGATAACCTCATTTACAAAACGAATTGCCGGCACAATATTGCGTGCTGCCAACATCATACCAAGAAGTGTTAGCTCCTTTACGGCGTTGGCATTCGCACCTGGCGTGTTAAAAACTGGCACGCCCCGAGAAGAAAGTTCATCTATAGGAATATTATTTACCCCCACGCCAGCTCTAGCCACAGCCAGGACTTTCGGCGGTATTTCTTCAATCCTCAGCTGGTGAGAGCGTAAAACTACCGCTTCCACATCATCGGTGATCATGTCGGTTAACTCATAGCCAACTGACTCAAGCAGTTCGATTGCTTGTCTATCGATCTCATTTAGTATTGCTACACGGTACATAGCTACCCCTTGCATAGCTTTCTCTCAATGAACAAGCCATAATTATAACTCACCCTATACTATATAAAAACCATAGCCTATATATACTTGATCTTAAAAACTTATTTATATACTGCACTGCGCATGCCTATTTTTTGCACCCCCTCTCTCACGGCAACCCTTATTGATAAAGAGATGCAAGCTGAGTTAGTATAATTCTATGAACAGTAAAAAAATATCCGGTGGCATGGTACACGATATGCCGACTGACTTGTGCAAAGCTTTGTTGGCCGACGAATCTGCGCTTGAACAATGGGAAGACCTCACGCCCCTAGCTCGCAATGAGTGGATTTGCTGGACCATCAGTGTTAAACAACAAAAGACTCGAGACGAGCACGTCAGAAGAGTCGTCGAGGAATTGCAACAAGGCAAGCGCCGCCCGTGCTGCTGGATTGGCTGCATTCATCGAACGGACAAGCCGATTAGCCCGTCAATACAGGGAATACTTAGTAATAAACGATCCAAGTAGTGCACGAATCCAGCGAAATTGGAGCTGGTATACTTAGAGTATGAAGAAAGTAACTGCACAAGAGTGGCAGCAAAAGCTTAAAGACTTGGACAAGGTTGTCGATGGACTTGGGATGGGCATCGATGCAGGCATCAAGGAGACTGTCGCATTACTCAATTTAGCCGACGTCCAGACAACTGCATCGTGTGAGGGGCATAAGAATTGGGGCTATCCGTACCCTTGGATTGATATTGGCCATCCAGATGCCTGGGGTATCTATAAGCAGCTAGACAAGATTAAAGACTATGAGTCCAAAGAATTCAAAAGTCTAACTGATCAAATAACTAGGCTCAACAAGCCAGAATGTGAAAAATTATTTAAACTGCTGAAGCATTTTTATCCCAAGAGCGAAACTGATTATGAGGCAATGCTAATAATATCACCTTATGGGCATGGTGCCGGGCGGCTTCAGTCAAGACAGGAATATATATACGAGGGTGACAAAGAGGCTTACACGCGACATGCTCGCCTGGCCAAAGCCGAGATGAAACGATTCGCGAGATTTTTGAAAGATCAAATTTTGGCCTAGTAACAAACACAAATGGCCTGGCTAGCCTTTTCATAAATGATGGCTCCGCGTGGTGACAGGAGCAACTATTGTTTAGCCATGCTAATTATGTTGAGGATGAAGCGCTCTTTTTGTTTTGTATATTCTCCCCGATCAGCCTGATACTTCTTAGCGAGCTCTATTTTTAGAGACTGGTACTCTTTTCTGTGCTCAGGGGATTTATTTAAATAATCCCTAAACAGCAAATCATCTTCTAGCTTCTTACTCTTCGGTAAGACAAAGTTTAAATGATGCGTGCGTTTTGAGCGAGGGCCCTTTGGAAAGAATTTTCTGTCTACAAACATTCTTTCTGGCATATATTCATAGCCCAGATTTTGAAGCTTCTGTATAAACTCATTATCGATTTCTTCAAATGAATCTACCACGGCATCAATGTCAATAATTGGCTTTGCCATCAAGTCTGGAATCGATGTACTGCCAACGTGCTCGATTTGTAGTATTTTTCCATTAAACATTTGTTGTAAGAGATTCCTTTCGTCGCGAAATTCCTCCTCCCACTTCTTGTCATGCGGCCTTAAATCAACTGTTCCTCTCGCCAAGCCAATTGTCATATCCTCATCATACCAAAAATAACCCTCGCCGACTTCTTTTCGGTGTAAGCATTATCGCTCCGCGCGGTGGCAAGAATTAGTATTCGTCAATCACGATTTTCTTCTGCCGCATCAAAGTAGAAAAAGCATTTGGTTTTCGCATAAGTTCTTCCATGTTCTTGGGCACTACTTGCCAACTCAGACCATACTTGTCTTTGCACCAGCCGCATTGTTCGGAATCCGGCGCACCCGAAAGCTTTTCCCAGAAATAATCAATTTCGTCTTGGTCCGTGCAAACGATTGCAAAGGATACCGCTTCGGTGAAATTAAATTCAGGTCCGGCATTGATAGCCGTAAAACGAACGCCGCCTAGCTCAAATTCGACAGTAAGTACTTTGCCCGCTAAATCTTTCTGAAAATCAGCCAAGCCCTCTTCGGTGCTTTTGGGGTAATGTTCTGTGGACAATATCTTACTATTTGGAAAAACCGAAACGTAAAAGTCAACGGCTTCTTTGGCGTTCCCATTAAACCACAAATTGGGAATTATTTTTTGCGAACTTACCATAATTCTACCCTCAATTAATTAATGCCATGCGAAAATCACAACACTTCAATTATAAGTACCGAAATCGAAGAGATTTAATTGCAGTTAGCACCCTATTGGTCTTGTTCACTCGACTTAGTGCTGCCTTGGGCGTTTTTATTCGGTCCGCCGATTTTGTCGAGATTCATGACTACTTTCCAGGTTTTACCGCCGTCAGTGGATTTCCAGACGTAGCCACTCGAGCCACTCATGTAGATGACGTTTTTGTCCGACTGCGAGAAAGCAAAGCCGGAGACTCGCACGCCATTTTCCTGGCCGTCAACTTCGGCTGGCACTTTAGCCAGTTGGCTCCAAGTCTTGCCGCCATCACGACTCTCGGCGATCATTGGTACGCTGCCATAGGGAGCGTAGCCCAAGATGCGCTTGCCAGATGCATCGTTGGGGTCAAAGTCAGCTACCTCTACATACATACTCGTCGAACTCCAGCTTGCCCCGCCATTGGCAGTAGCAAAGCTCTTAGGGTTGCCCTCTCTAGTCTGGCTAATCGCTAGGGCAATCTGGCCATTTTTGGGAGATAACGCGCCATCGAGTAGAGTACGATATCCTGATGGCAATTTGTCTGCCAACGAAGTCCAGGTCTTACCGCCATCGGCAGAAATAAGCACGGCTTTTTGCTTGTCCTCAGACTCGGTGCCACCTTGCTCCGAGGCGGTAAAGCTAAACAGCCAGAGTTTGTTGCTGTCGCTGCTATCGACACCAACATTCAGCGCCCGAAGTCCCGGCAGGGCGCCAGTTGGTAGCTCACTCCAAGCCTGCCCACCATTTTTAGTCTGATACAATATGCCGTCTTTGTTGAAATATTTATCCATCTTTTTGCCATCGTCGTCCGTAAATGATGGCTTCATGTTGTTAGTGCCATGATAGATGATCTGTGAGTCCTTGGGGTCAAAGGCGATTGCTCGCGAGCCACTGGCGTTCATGCCATCTTTGACCATCTGTGTCCAGGTAGAACCCGCGTCCTTACTCTCCCATACTCCAGCGTTTTCGCTAAATGTTGTGCTCAGATCGCCCGGCGATTCGACACGCGAAATAAGTAAATGCTTGGGATCTTTGGAATCAATCACGGTACGGCCCAGCTCCTGGACACATTTTTTGGTTTTATCAGCCTGCATTGGATAACCGCGAATACCTTTGTCGCTTTGTTTCCAGGTTTCTCCACCGTCGGTTGATTTGTAGACGCCTTTATACTCAACGCCGACGTAAATTATATTGGCGTTAGCAGGATCAACTGCCAGAGTATTGTTGGTGCGATAATTATCATGGCCACGTGGCACACACTCCAGCGGATAGCCATCAACCAGGCCATCGGCACTGACCTTGCTGGCCTTGGTAGCTTCATTAGATTTGGCGGCATCCTTTTGCTTACTGCTGTCCTTACTCATAAATGCATAAGCACCGGCGCCGAGTGCTAGCACTAAGACAATCGCGCCAGCGATTATTAGTGCGCGTTTTTTACCAGCCGGATTTTTAACTTGGCCGATATTCGGCTCTGGGTTGGCTTTAGTTTCTTTTTGTTCATCGTTTTGATTAGTAGTTTTTTCCATATCAGTATCTTATACCGCTAATGCTTAAAATGGCAACTCTGAGGTGCACCCACAAGACGCAAGTCGCCTTTTCCGGTAAAATATATACTTGCATGCAAAATACACAGGCAGTTTCTATCAAAAATCTGGTCAAAGACTATGGCGCGGGCGATAACGTCACTCGGGCCGTCAATAGTGTTAGCCTCGATATTTCTCCGGGTGAATTTCTAATGATCACTGGACGCAATGGTTCAGGCAAGAGCACGCTGATGCATATCATGGCGCTACTAGATGAGCCGACAAAGGGCGAGATTTTTATTAATGGCAAAGACCTATCGCACGTTAAAGCCAGTGCCAAATCCAAGCTGCGCCTGCGCGAACTAGGCTATATTTTCCAAGAGTATGCTCTCATCGCCGAGCTCACGGCCCTCGAAAATGTCATGCTGCCAGCCATGATGCTGGCGGGCCGCAAAGCCGCGCGCCAAAAAGCTCAAGAGCTGCTCAAAAAAGTTAATCTTGAGAAGAAGCAAAAACGGCTCCCCACCCAGCTGTCCGGCGGCGAACAACAGCGCGTGGCCGTAGCTCGCTCGCTGATCAATGACCCCAAAATCATCTTTGCCGACGAGCCGACGGCCAATCTCGATAGTATCGCTTCGGTGGAGGTGCTGGAAATATTCAAAAAGCTCAATCGTGATGAGGGTATCACCATCGTGATGGTCACCCACGAGCCGGAAGAGCTAGCTTACGCCTCACGCGTTATCAATCTTAGTGACGGCAAACTCAATGAAAAATGAACTAAAACTGCCATTTTACCTGGCTTTTCAATCTATCCGCCGCGGACGCAAATGGACGTTTTTCCTGACCGTACTTCTCATGTCCGTGGCCTTCATTAACCTAATTTTTATCACGGCACTGTTTAATGGCATTGTCGAGGGCAGCAATCGACAGATCATCAACACTCTGACCGGCAATGTCTATCTCTCGCCCAAACAAAGCGTGGATTATATCGACAATCGCGACAACTTGCTTCAAGCAGTCCGCTCCACCGAAGGCGTCCAGGCGGCTGCGGCTGGCTTTTCCATCCCAGCCCGTATCGAAAAAGATTCGCGCACCGGGCGCTGGCCGGTGATCGCCATCAATCCCGATGAGTATTCCAAAGTATTTAATGTCGGCGACAAAATGGCTCAAGGTGAATATTTACAACCCGATGACACTGACGGCATAATTTTGGGCCGGCAGATAGCCGGTGGCGAAGACGTCGAGATGAACTCCACCTCGCTTAAGGGCGTCAGCGTGGGCGACAAAGTCACTGTCGCTTTTGACGGTTTTGAGAAAACATTTACTGTGCGCGGTATTTTTCACACCAAATTCATCGAGTCCGACGTACGGGCTTTCATCGCCGAAAAGTCGCTCAACACCATCATGCCGATCTCCAAAAACAAAGCTACTGTTATCAATATCCGTACCTCAGATGCAGACGAAGCCAAGGTGCTCAATGCGGTCAGCTCGCTTCACCCAAATGCTGAGGCTTTTTTGTGGAAAGAGGCCGCCGGGCTGATGAAATCGGTCAGCAGTAGTTTTATGAGCATCGACATACTCATGACCATGGTCGGCATTATTATTGCCGCAGTCACCGTCTTTATTGTCATCTACGTCGACATTGTCAACCGCCGCCGGCAGATCGGCATCCTGCGCGCCATCGGGATCAAATCATATATTATTGTGCTTAATTACGTCATTTTAGCCGCTGTTTATGCAACGCTGGGCATATTGCTTGGCAGCCTGATCTTCTTCGCTATCCTAGTGCCGTACTTCAACATCCATCCATTTTCCCTGCCCATCACCGACGCCACGCTGATCCTACCGTGGAGCGAGTACATAAAGCGATTAGAGATCGTCAGCTGGGTGGCAGTATTTTCGGGGCTAATCCCGGCCATCATCGTCACAAGAGCCAAAATGCTCGACGAAATCCAGGGCCGGTAGAACTATCCTAAATAGGGCGAGTGTAAAAAGCCTTACATCTTAATACCCTTTATCCGCGCTAAAATACTGGTATGAAGAAATTCATACTCAAGCACCGAATCATCATATTCACATTTGCCTTAAGCCTGACGACTATAGGCTTGGTCATCTTTTTCCAATCCAAACGTTCGGCTTCAAATTCACCGGCCAGCACGCCAAGGGCTGCTAGCCAGACCTCGCCCTCACCAACCCCGTCGCTAGAGCCGCTAGCCATTGACGCTATTCGTGCCCGCCAATACCAAGGTAGTGCTATAAAAATAGACCGTGAGCTGGACAATCAAAGCGACTACAAAGACTCGCTTGTTTTCTACACTTCCGATGGTTACAAAATTTTTGCTCTTCAAAGTACGCCCAATGGATCTCCTCCACCAAACGGCTGGCCAGTGGTCATACTCAATCACGGCTACATACCACCTGCCGATTACCAGACAAACGGCCCTGAATATCGACAATTCATATCCGCGCTCGCGGGCGCCGGCTTCGTCGTTATTAAGCCTGACTATCGCGGTCACGGCCAAAGTGAGGGCGAGCCAGCGGGCGGTCATTTCTCGCCGGCCTACACCCATGACCTGCTCAACCTAATAGCTTCGATCAAGCAAACACCCGGCCTCAACCCTGCTCGCGTCGGGCTGCTAGGACACAGCATGGGCGCGCACGTCGCACTGCGGGCCGCCGTTAGCTCGAATGACATCAAGGCCCTCGCGACCATGTCAGGCGTAGTCGGCTCGATGCAAGATATCTTTGACAATTGGCCGTCTAGCCCCGTGACATCGGATCGCCCCACCACCCTCGTGCGCGGCAAGCGCAATGAGCTGATAGCAAAATATGGCGAGCCCAAAGATAATCCTAGCTTTTGGGACAGTGTATCGGCGATTAATTTTGTCCGCTACATTACCGCGCCAGTCCAAATTCACCACAGCCTAGAAGACGCCATGGTGCCGTATTTATTTTCAGACCACTTGGCTGCAGCGCTCAAAGACGCTCAAAAATCAGTTGAATTTCATAGCTATCCGGGCGACGATCATCAATTAATCACTAGCCGCGCTATCGTATTACAGCGGTTGGTCAACTTTTTCAAGACTAATTTATAGAGCTATAAACATACTATGAGCGAGGCGACGACTGATGTCGTCTTCTCGCTCATGGCTCCGGCGGTCAGATTCGAACTGACGACCAACGCGTTAACAGCGCGCTGCTCTACCACTGAGCTACGCCGGAATAACTTTAAACCTTACCGCTATCCGCTAGCTAGCGAACCGTGTCGGAATAAAACTACCAGGTGATTATACCTGGCGCTAGCCTCAAAAGTCAATTATAAGCGAGTTGACTTTGCCTAACTAGCTTAAGGACTTTAGAATATAAGAATGAGGCCCAAAGATCCGTTAGAAAAATATGAGATTAAAGCCGATTTACCACCACGCCAACGGCTCAAATCCGCCGGTGAAGCCCTGCGGACACCACGACGATCGAAATGGCCGTGGCTTGTGCTGGCCCTACTGCTAATACTGGGCATCATTGTGCTGTGGCGGATCAAATAGATGTATGGCAAACAAAAACGCAAAAAGCATTCGGCCACGAAAAAGCGGATTCTCATTGTCACATTTGGAGTAATCGCGGCATTCGCAATTTTCAGCGCGCTAGTCATGTGGCGCTATGCTCGCCAAACTAGCAAAGACAATGAAATTATTGGTGTCAGCTTTTCGCAAGTTCAAGCCGAGCGGCACGGTGCTGACTGGCGGCAAAATTACGAAGCCATATTAAATGATTTGCAGCCACGGCAAGTGCGGCTCGCCGCCTACTGGAATAGAATCGAAAAATCACCGGGTCAATATGACTTTTCCGAAACCGACTGGATGATCGAACGCGCCCGTGCTAAGGGTACTAAAGCCACTCTCGTCATTGGTCAAAAAGTCATCCGCTGGCCCGAATGCTTTTACCCCAGCTGGCTCGACAAAAACAATCCCGAGACAACTGGGCAAGCCGCCACCAAGCTCGTCAAGGCTACTGTTGAGCACTACAAAAACGATCCGACGATAGACACCTGGCAGCTCGAGAATGAATTCTTCCTCAAGGTTTTTGGCGAATGCCCCAGGCAAAATCTGACTCGCAAGCAACTGCAAAATGAGCTCGATGCCCTAAGGTCGGTCGATAGCGAGCAGCCGGTCATGCTGAGCGCCAGTAACAACTACGGCCTACCAATACGCGGGCCATTTGGCGGAGTTTATGGCTTTTCGATGTACAAGCGCGTCTGGAATCCGCAGCTCGGCTATTTCGTCTACACTTACCCGGCGCTGTGGAGCTGGTGGCGAGCTGCTATGATCAATTTATTTTTCGGTCAAGAGATCCGTATTCACGAGCTACAAGCTGAAGCTTGGGGGCCAACCGGCAACGAAAAGCTTGACTACCAAGAAGCCCAAAAAAGCATGAATCCGCAATACCTAAACGATATTATCAACTGGGCGCGCGACACCAAAATAAAGCGCTTCGACTTATGGGGTGCCGAGTGGTGGTACGATCAAAAAGTTCGCCACAACAACCCGCAGATGTGGGAAGCAGCCCGAGCAATCATTCACGAAAGTAAACAGCGCCGTTAACGCCGGTCTTTACGACCGCGCAGAGCTTTTTGATAAACCTCGAGCGTGGAGAACTTAAGAAATGAAGTATCCTCTCGTAAACAAGGCTATCATGAAGCCTTGCAATATAGCCATTGTAATAATGACGAAATAAAATGCGTTTGGCCTTTTTTCTAATAACCTGGCAGCAACTACATACAACGGAATTATAAGCATATAGTACCTCGGCACACTATCAAGGGTGGTCGTAATCAATGGCAATATCATGCTCGCAATAATAAATACCCGGTAGCTAATTCTAATTTTATTCCAACCAGCAATAAGTAAAAATAAGCTCACTGCAACTACTGATAATGAAACGATATTATTCATACTCAATCCGCCGCCGTGCAATGCCATATTAATTGGCCTTTTTAAAGTCGCGTAGATATTCAGATTCAATACTCTCTCGGGCCATCCAAGACGATATGACTCAAAATATCTCTGCCAACTACCAAAAATTGATTGCAAATACAAAAAATATGTCAGGGCCCCCAAAGGAGAGATTAAAATCCAAATGACTTTTTTATCAATTTTACGGAAAGTCCATTTTATCGAATCGGCATATTCTACGATTAAAAAAAGGCCCAATAGCAATCCTGGTAGCCTAGTAGCACTTGCCAACACAGCCAATAAACCTGCCGCCCACCATACCCTTTTGCGAGCCATATATATCGTGGCAACGATCAATAATAAAAATAGCGACTCGGTATACCCGGCTAAATAAAAAAATGCGAATGGATAGGCTATCAAAAGTACTAACCCCTTAGCGCCCGCGCTATTTTCTAAATCTAATAATAATACTTTTTTATATAACCAGAATCCAATTATTAATAGTGCTGGAGAAGTTAAAATTATACTCAAGGTAATACTGCTAGATTTCCC
>CAZGYV010000022.1:0-10177 GCA_964530725.1 uncultured Candidatus Saccharibacteria bacterium
CTTCATCAACCAAAATCATACTTCTGACTTTCTTGTTTTTCGAGGGCGCAGGGGGATATTAGATCCTGAAACGAGTTCAGGATGACAATCATAAAGTCCCGAAGTTACCCAAGGTGAGGAGGAAATTTTTTGGTGATAGTAATTACATAATTGTTGAACCAAAAAGCGCCCTTATTGGGGGCGCTTTTGCACTATCTATAATCTTATTTTGATTATTCTTTGGCTTCTGGCTCTTCGGATTTGGCTTCAGCTTCAGCCGACTCCTCGCCTTCGTTGACACCTTCTGGTACAGCCTCGCCAATTTCTTCATCAAGGGCTTCTAGCTCCTCGTCACTGCGCGGTGGTTCAACACGAGCGATTAACTCCACTTCTTCGGTTATAACTTTAACGTCAGCCGGAATTTTCAAATCAGATACGTTGATCGACTTATCAAAATCATCAAGCACAGAAATATCTACCTCGATATTAGCCGGCAGATTAGCTGGCAGAGCTTCAACTTCTACCTCTTCCAGGTTAGTCATCAAGCTACCACCATCCTGGAAAACAGCTGTCGATTCGCCAGTAAAGTGCAATGGCACGGTCGTACGGATCAGCTCGTCCATTTTAACGCGATATAGGTCGGCATGAATCGGCTCGCGGTCAAGGGCCGCGAACTGAACGTCTTGAATAATAGCATTAACCGCCCGCTCGTCACCTATCTTGACTAGCAAAATGCCGTTATAGCCGGCTTTATCAAATACCTGCTTAAATTCCTTGCCATCAAGCTCGATAGCCTCGGAGTCCTTGCCGTGACCATAGACGACCGCCGGCATTTTACCGGCTGTTCGCAATTTTTTATTAGCCTTGCCGCGCGATTGGCGCTTTTGGGCCGCTAAACTAATTTTTTCCATATAAAAACAAAATCCTCTTTTTGGAATTCAAAGGTGTAGTATACCCTATTTTAGTAGATTACTCAAGTCCCCTGAGTAATTACTCAAGAAAAGATGAAAATCAGCGATCTCGTCAGCCGAAATCTCTCCTTTGGCCATGAAACGAGCCTTTTCTCGTGGTTTCAGATCAGATTTGTAGGTGGTGACGGGAGTGGCTTTCTTGGACTTAGCAACAGCCTTTTTCATCGGTACCGTCCGGCCGCTCAAAAGCACCGTGGCGAGAACTGGCAAGGAGCACTCATGGCAGTTGAGCTGCATAAAACAATGGCTGTCGACTTTGCCCAGAAACTTAATATCATCGAAATGATAGCTCGAACCACAGGAGGGACATTTGTAAAAAACTTGTAGATTTTTGATCAGCTCTTGAAAGCTCTTGCCGTTCATAATTGCTCCTTGAAAGACCTATCACCAGGATACACCGCGTAAGTATTATAGTCAATCTAAACGTAAGAACCTTATCTTTTGCCGGCTGATTTACCGTTATTGCGGCGGTATTTCAAAAGCTCGAGGATGCCGATCAGGAATACCATCGTAATCAACATGCAGAAAATAGCTAATATTTTTTGATTGGTCGCCAGAAACAGCGCCATAGAGCCAAAAAAGACTGAAAATGCATAAATTAATAAAACTGCTTGGCGCTGCGACATACCAGCATCGAGCATCAGGAAGTGAAGATGGCCGCGGTCGGGTGAAAATGGCGAGCGCCCGGCCAATATCCGGCGCAAAACCGTCCAAATAGCATCAATTATCGGCAATCCTAGCACCAGCAAGGCTGTAGCCAGCTTAGCACCAGACATAATGGCCAAGATCCCTAGCGTCATACCCAAAAAATACGCCCCTGAGTCGCCATTGAATATCTTGGCCGGGTAGAAATTGTAGATCAAATAGCCCAGAGTCGCGCCTGCAAGCACGATCGCCACCAAGGCTGTCGAGGGCTGGCCTACCCTGGGGCTAACCGAGAGAAAAAACATGATAAGAGCCGCCACACCAGCCACACCGCCCGACAAACCATCAAGCCCATCGAGAAAGTTAATCGTATTGGTCATACCTACCAGCCATATTATAGCCAACAGACCAGAAAAAACATTGATTGTCATAAAGCCATCGCCCCAAGGCAGCTGCCAGACTACCCCATCTAAGCCAATCACACCGCCAAATGGATTGGTCACGACATCTATACCGATCCGAAAGCCAACCGTCGCGATCACGGCCGCCAGTATCTGAAAAGACAGCTTCACCCAGGGGTTTAGGCGATGAATGTCATCAACCAGGCCGACGAGCATAACAATCGTGCCGGCCACCAGCAGGCCGATGTACTGTGAGCTGTAATTGGGCAAGAACGAGATCGTCACGATTACAAAGCTCAGGTATATCGCCACACCGCCGCCACGAGCAATGACACTCTTGTGTATCTTACGCTCTTCATCCGGGTGATCGACCGCGCCGACAGCAAAAGCGCATTTTTTGACAATCGGCACCAACAGCGCCGCTAGAGCAAAGCTAACCAGGAATGGAATCAGATAAATCACTTCTTGACTGCCTTTTCTGTCACCCGAAATTCCAAATACTTGCCAAACATCAGCCTAGTTTGGGCGTCAATGGCAGCGAAAGAGCCAAAAATAATCGCCGTCACTGGCATCAGTATCCACTGCAGCAGCATAAAAATCGACCGATGACGCTTGACTCTAGCTGGCCGCGGCGGCAGTGAAATCATGCTGATCCAGATTGTCACGAAGATACCGAGGGTCGCGAAAGTCATCAGTCGGCTGGCCACGATCGGCAATTGATGGACCAAGACCATGTTCTTGAAGTTTGGATTAATAAAAAGCGGCAGCCAGGCTGCGAAAGTCAAAATCAACGGCGCCGTCGCCCAGGTAAAATGGCTCTCGAGCAAGCGAAAAATCTGAACGAATTTCTCAGAAAAGCTGATTTGGTCGTTTTTAGTCAAATTTTTGACCACAAACGGAAAATCACTGACCCCCCAAGCCCAGCGGCGCAGTTGAATATACTGATTCTTAAAAGTACGCCAATAGGTCTGCGACAAAACAGCGTCCTGATAGATCGGGCTAAACACCGGCACCACCTGGTGGTCACCATTGTAGGTAAAATAAGTGCGCCAAAACTGGTGGCCGTCTTCGACGATCGTCTTGGTCGACCAGAAGTCCGTATCGACCAGCGTCTCCAGTCCTTGCGCGTGAGAGGCAAAATTGCGCAGCCGATGCGGACGCACCGTCTCGATGATTAGCCAGAAAGAGTTACCGGTCGCGATAATACGCACCGGGGCCGGCACATCCCAGATGTTATTGAAAAACATCGGGATCGGCTGGAAGCTTTTTTGCTTGCGGTTCGGCTCAGTCGCATAGAGGTAGGTCAGATAATTGAAATACTCGCTGCTGGCCCGATTATCAGAGTCGAGCGTGGTGACGACGACATGCTGGCGCGAAATCTGTCGCTCATCGACGTATTCGAGCAAACGTCGGCCGGCAAAAGTAATGTTGCCGCCTTTGCCGCCCACCTCTCCTGGAATATCAGCTGGGTGGCAAACCGCCAGAAAACCACCGAAGCGTTTGGCGTATTGCTTCTCGAGCAAGCTGACATTTTCAGCCGTTTGCTCGCCGCCGCGCGCTTCGTAGGCAATCACCAGGATAATCTTCTTAGCATCATAATTCGACTCCAGCAGAGCCTCGATCGAGGGCCGCAATGTCTCGATCGACTCGTTGTAAACGGCTAAAATCGTCGCATGGTAAATATCTCTAGGCTTCAATAACGTAGCCGCTTGAGTCGTAAAACGCTGCAAATCAAGCACATTCTGCCTTTTAGCGCGGTAATTATTAATCAGATCACGACTGCGCTTAGTTGGGAGCAGATGATGAATAATATTTGGCTTGCGACTGCGCCGGTATGACTCCTGAGCTTTTACCAGCGACGCGTCAATATCGGCTAATTGCTCCACCCTGGCCTGCCAATCGATCTTGCGCGCCCGGTGTAAGCGGTTGTAGCCGCGCACCAGCGATGTGCTCATACGAAATGATTTGAGCAGCCACATCAGATCAAAAGCGATAATAAAGTAAGCCGCCCACATCGGCAAAAAGGCGCTCAACACCACCGAACCGATCAATACCGTCCAGGTCAGAGCACCGGGAATAATCTCAAACAAGCGATAAAAGCCGCGTGAATCAACCACGCTCATATTGAGCAAACGGACAGGCTTTCTAATTCTCTTCAATCTAATTTGTGCCATAATTAATCGTCGTAAATCCAAATAAAACTACTAGCGCCAAAATCGACACCATCGTGCTCGACAGCAGCAAGAACAGGCTCATCACTCGGTTGCGCTTGTAGCAGACGATGGCCAAAAACAAGTTAGCCGCGAACGTCACAGCGGCGATGATTGCCAGATCGTAGAGCTGGTACCAATTGCCGAGTTGATCAAAATTACCCAGGCTAGTGAACCTGACTGGAACTTGCAAATCAGATTGGCGAATATGCAGCAGCGACCAGATCACAACCGTCAGCAAGACCACGCCATTGATTACCGTTAGGCCCACATACCAGTTATTTTTGAAGAATGAGTGGCCGCCTAAATCGCGCTTAATATTTCGTAAACGTTTCATTTGTAGTCATATTATACCATTTTGGCCTGATAATGGCTGATTTTAAGCCTTGTGGCACGGCCATCGGTTTTGGTCACGCGGATTGTGTCCAGGTGAAAAGTCAGCTGACGCTGAACTTTCATCTGGAGCCACCTGCCGGGATGAGGCTACGCCTCCTTCGCTCCGGTGGTGCTCGAAGTAAACTTCTGCGCGTCACCATCGCTTCGCCGACCACGCCGCTGACGCGGCTACCGGTTCGCTCTCGGGTAGTTAGCATTAATTTGGATATAAACAAAGTTATATCCAAATTAATGGAGCCACCTGCCGGGATCGAACCGGCGACCTACGCTTTCCGAAAGCGCCGCTCTACCAACTGAGCTAAGGTGGCACGTCGAGAATGGCTTCATTTTACACCTAAAGACTGTTGTCTTTCGGCTCCAAATTTAGCCAAACCTCTCCTCTTCAAATCTACCTCGATTCACAAAATTATTAAATGATCATAAATGACCGACAAATAATTTCGCACTGCGAGCTAGATTTGGTTATAAGTCTAAACAAAAACTAAGTATTTTTCTAGTTAATTAAAATAAATTCAAAATTGTGCGACACTGGCCTTTTAAAGCAGCAATGGTCAAATACACGCACTTTTTGGCGAGTCATAGGCCCGTAAACCCAGGTAGTCCGGCCTCTTATCTGTAAAGTTAGTCTTTAAAGCGTTTTTTGAAGCTTTTTTCCAGCTTTTGCCAATTATCACGCTCCGTTTTTGGGGCTTTTTTGATCGTCACGAAGAACATATGGCCAAATCCCCTCTTTGTTTTGACTCTAGTATCGATAACGTTCTCACCCTGTAAATAAGGGATTTGTTGATGGGCTTTGACAATTTTTACTTTGACTGACCGCGAAGTTGAATTGGAGTGAAGTTTGCGCATAATTGTATAATTTAGTTGCTCATTGTGGTAATGATATTTGCTGCTGTTTTATTGGTATTCAATATCACTTTATTTTACCTTCACTGAGCCTAAAACATATTTATTCTTACTATTTTACATATTTTTATTTATTTTGTCAATAGTTTAAACAGTCACTATCGTTGATAAGCCAGGTTTTTTGTGCTACCATAGCCAGGTTGTAAGCTACTTGGCATCCCAAAAAGTAACAAACCAAGCTAATCTACTTGCGAATACCTAGTAATATAGTCCATGAGCAAGAGATAGCTGTTTGTTACTTTTAAGAGGAGTAATTGTGCGAAAACTTCAAGACATCCGCCAACTGGCGGATCGTCGTAAGTTGTTTATCCAAATCTAGCTCGCAGTGCGAAATTATTTATCAACAAGTGTAAATTAAAAAATAATTTCGTGAATCGAGGTAGATTTGAAGAGGAGAGGTTTGGCGGAATTTGAAGCCGAAAGACAACAGTCTTTAGACGTAGAATGAAGCCATTCTCGACGAGGGCCCGTGGTGTAGTAGGCCTAACACGCCTCCCTGTCACGGAGGAGATCGCCGGTTCGAATCCGGTCGGGCCCGCCAAAGCAAGAGTCCAGTCTTTATGGCTGGGCTTTTGCTTTGGATGAGCGTACGCGAATATTCGAAACCGCGGTTCGGTGGAGCGAAAGCTCTCGCAGAAGTTTACTTCGAGAAAGCTTGAGCGGAGAAGGCGCTAGCCGCTATCCGGTCGTTAGCTGACATATCTACTCGGCCGTTAAATTACACAACAATTCAACGGCCTGAGCCATTAAAAAGTAACTTTAAAACTCCGTGAGCCCTGGGTTTCCCCAAGGGCTCGGTCGAATGGTTGACTTGACATAAGGCTAACGGCTTGGCTTCCAGCCGTAAAACCTTTTGAGCGGCTGGACTTCTGCCTTTCTGATCGTATATGAAAACGACCAAATTGAGCCAATTACCAAAAGTAGCCAATCGGCGATGGCATGTTGAGCGTAGTAGACAAACAGGAGGACAGCTCCTCCAGACATAATTAGAAATAATATACTGACAGCCAAAGGATGTTTGATTGTTTCTTCAACATCGACTTTATACTGCTCGTCGTGCTCGTCAGATATTGCCTTGATGTCCCATTCTTGCTGGACAGCCCTATCTGGATGATCTTGAAAGCGCTTGATTTGACGAGCTGGCCTCCAAGTGCGTATGGCACCAACAGCCATCGCCAAGAAAGTGCCTATCATCATGCCAATCAGGAAAACGGCTATTCCGCCCCCAACAGTCATTTAAGAACCTCTCTTGCCCGAGGAAGTGGACAAGCTTTTTATATCATGAAATATTTAAAGTAGCAACTGTCTTGTCCATCTAACCTACACTTGCCATACTCCCCTAATAATGTCAGAATGAGGCCCACAAACAGATCATTCTATTGTAATTTATCTACTTTTGTGGCAGAATACTCCTGTTGTACCTTGAGAGAAAGAGCTCTTGGATGTTGCAAACACTAGACTTCGCCTGGCTTACTGACGAGCAACTGGCTGCGGCTTCGCCGCTGATCGGCGGCTCTTCGGCAATGATCATGCGATGCAATCCAGCATCTGGAGTGGGTCCAGTAGAAATCACTTGGCTTGAATTGAGCACAGTGATCGTGAATTGGGGTGACCCAAGCATCAATCAGATATTGGAAATCATCAACGACTACAAAAGTTACGATGACTATTGCTTAGCCCTAGTGCTCAATGAATACGTCTGGGTTGGCAAACTAATCGCTAAGGTCGGCAATTACTACGACCGAGAGACGGATGAATTTCGGGTCATGCGATTTGACCCCCGAGAGTACCATGGCCGATCCTATGTGGTACCGTGGAAAGCGAAGGAAGAGGCTGCCACTATGATGCGCATATGGTCAGAGCAGCAGCTGGGCATCCCAGCCTATGTCGATATCAACGATGATTACTACATGCAATGGCAGATGGGCACTTCACTCGAGTCAAAGGAGAAAAAATGAGTGGTTCCGACGCCGAGCTCAACATAGGGCACAACGCGCCCTACGAGTGTATATCTTGCGGTGGTCCTGAGTGGTCTGCATCCTCGAACAGTGGATGTTACCGCTGCGGCGCGCAGGATGAAATTGTACCTCGTGGCACAGTCGCTCGTCTTCGACGGCAATTGGCCAAACGTGAACAAGCTGCTAGAGAACAGAGGGAGGTACGCTCCCAAACTTCGCACGAGGCTAGGGAAACAGATTCGGATGAGAAACCTGTTTCTTTGACTGTCGACGAGGTGATCTACTACTACCGCTCCTCCATGCCGATCATGAAAGAATTGATCAGTGCTCTGCTCGAGCTTGATGAGAGTATCGACAAGAACGACATGGGCTATGACCCACTCTACTATTTCCAAAGTATTCCGGCTGTGGTTGAGCAAGTCCTGAAAAACTACCGCGGCATCTGGGATTAACAAAGGAGTTACCATGACAACCAAGCAAGAACTGTCAGTCAAGGTGAAGCAACTAGCGGACGACATTCGAGCATACAGCGAATCACAAGTCCGCTTGTGGCAACAATTGCCCAATCTCGCACTAGAAGCGGACCTGCGCGTATCTACAAACTTGCTACATACTTGCTACACGCATGGCTTCTGGGATTTCCAAAGAGGCGGCCTCGGGGCCAGGCTCTGTGTTGATTGCGCCACTGGCCGAATCGTCGAAGAGAAACTGCATAGCACAGCTATCCCAGATGCGGAGGACATAGACGTGCTATGGCTGGCCACTCGCCTAGACTTGCTTGACGCGGCCAAGGTTATCAGCTGGCTAACCGGCCTAGCGCAGGAAGATCAGTCTCTCAGTCCGGAAGAACAGGCATACCACGATAAGTGGCTAGTCCAAGGCAGAGAAAAGTACGGCCTGGGATATGACATACCATACACTCGACCGACACCAGCACGTCTGGCCAAACGGTAGCCAATAATCACTACCACAACGGCCCGGGAGAAATCCCGGGCCGTCTAATTAAATAAGGTTTCGCAACAACTCAACTAGCTGAGCGGTCGCGAAACCTTTTTGCTTGTACCTCACTTGCACTTGGCTAACCAACCACACCAGCAACCAGAAGCCCGGCCAGAGCCTCACGCAGCAGCGCGACTTGACTGCGAATCGAGCTGCGACGCACAACCAGGGAGTCGTACTCATGCCGCAGCTGATGCGACTTGATCAACCTCCGATCATAGCGCTTGAGCCATTTTTTGTCGTGTCGAGTCTTGGCGCTTTTGGCGTACGCTTGGTCGGTCTTGCGTTCTGCCCGGCCGATTCGCCGATCCAGCTGGCGGATCTTACGATTGAGCAACAGCAGCTGATGCTCATACTCAGCCAGTTCCGGCTTGAGATCATCGACGTATCGATCACCCATCATATCTCCTTTGTTGGTGGATTGGAGCAAGAGATTACATAGTTATTATACGATATTTACCATATTTAGACAACAGTTTAAAATACTAGGCTTTAATAGTAGGTAAAAACCCACGTATAATAAAAGTGATGAAAAAATACACTCACCTACTCGACTCGATCGAGCCAGTCCACTACCAGCTAGATCTGACGCCAGATTTAAAAAAATTTACTTTTTCCGGCCGCGAAACTATCACTTTTAAGATCAAAAAAGCGACCGCCAAGCTCACCTGGCACGCCGAGGGGCTCGACATAACTCAAGCCAAGCTCGATGGCAAGCCGGCTAAGATAGAATTTGACGCTAAAAATCAGACCGTCAGCTTTAGCTTCGATGGCATTATTAAAGCTGGTGAACATAAGCTAGATTTGGAATACAGCGGCCAGCTCAAAGACAACCTGCACGGTTTTTACCGCAGCCAATACATTCATGACGGCAAAACCAAGCATTTGGCGACAACGCAGTTCGAAGCCACTCACGCCCGCGAGGCATTTATTTGTATCGATGAGCCAGCCGCCAAAGCAACTTTTGAAGTCAGCTTGACTGTCAATAAAGCCCTAACCGCCATCTCGAACACCAACATCATCGAAGAAACTATCGACGGGGGCGAAAAAACTTGCCACTTTGCTACCACTCCACGGATGAGCACCTACCTGCTGGCTTTTATCGTTGGCGACCTGAAGCGTGTCACGACCACAACTAAAACTGGCATTGAGGTCGGTGTCTGCGTCACGCCCGACAAGATCAACCAAACTGAATTTGCTCTCCAGACCGGCCGCGACGTACTCGATTTTTTTGAGGATTACTTCGGCATCCCCTATCCCCTCCCCAAACTCGACATGATCGCCATCCCCGATTTTGGCTCCGGCGCGATGGAAAACTGGGGGGCTGTGACTTACCGCGAAACGGCTATCTTGGTCGACCCGAAGCAATCTTCAATCAGCGCCCGGCAATGGACAGCCATGGTGATTGCCCACGAGCTGGCCCATCAATGGTTCGGCAATCTCGTGACGATGAAGTGGTGGACCGATCTGTGGCTCAACGAAGGCTTTGCTAGCTGGATCGAGTACCTGGCGGTCGATCATTTGCACCCCGACTGGCGGATGTGGGATCAGTTCGTAGCTCACGACTACCAATATGCCCGCCAGCTCGACTGCCTAGCCAGCACCCATCCGATCGAGATCGAGGTCAATGATCCGGGTGAAATCAATGAAATATTCGATGCCATTAGCTACCAAAAAGGCGCGGCTGTCATCCGTATGCTACATGAATACCT
>CAZGYV010000023.1:0-8772 GCA_964530725.1 uncultured Candidatus Saccharibacteria bacterium
GTCGGGGGTTCAAATCCCTCCCAGGGTGCCAGAGTTGAGCTCCAAGCTTGTCTTGGAGTTTAACTCTGGTAGCTCGCGAAGTGAGCCGAACCATTGGGTTCGGGCGCCGGGAGCAAGCCCGCAGAAGTTTACTTCGAGGACTACGACCAGAGCGTCGACTTTTAGCCGACCATCCCTCCCAGGGTGCCATGAATCTGATAGTATCGACAGATGCTGGCAGATTCATGCATAGTTCTGGAGGGATGAGAATCCGAAGGGTTCGGTGCAGCGGAACTCACGCGCAGTCCGCCAGCTGGCGAATCGAGCATAAGGGAGCGGAAAAGGCGTAGCCGCCCTCCCTCCCGTTGATACGAACCCCTTCAGGTTTGTATCAACCAAGACTTAGTACATCCTACCTACTAGTCAATAATTACAACCCCATAAAAACGCTTGTAATGGCTAGAAGCGGTAGTACGATCACAAATGAAAATACAACCATCCAGAAAGTTCCTTTGATATAAGTCCATTTTGCTTGTGTGCCCCCATATCTAAATGGATCTCTACCGAGGGGGCTATAGAAGGGTGCTCTTTCCCATCTCATGAGAGGACTTGGTGGAATGTATAAAAACCTACCCGTTTTCCGGAGATACAAGACGCTTGGTATCACATAAAATACATAGTATAAAACTTGCAGTACTGCGAAAGCAACAATAATCACCACCATTTCACCAGGACTTATGCTCTTTAACCCCAAACTAGCAAAGACCGTCACCCCAGCGAATACCGCAAGTGCCCAAAGGTAGGCTTTTAGGGACTTTTTAGAGAAAAATGGAAAATTTGAGTACGAGTACTTGCGCACCGCGTTATCAACTATAGCCTGAGGGGTAGCTTCTGGGTTCATACTATCAATCTTAGTACGATTTTGGCCACTAGCCAAATCTTAGCTTTAACAGCAACAATGAGCCCGTCATGAGCAAAGTTATGCCCGACATAATAGCGAGCGCCGGAGCGTTAATACCAACCCCATAAGTGATCCAAAGCACCTGACCGCCCATATTCAAAATAGTCAACATAATCGACAGGTCTCTCGTAGATTTTGTTCTCCACGACTTAATAACTTGGGATAGAAAAGATACCGCGACAAAGACACCCGCGACAAAACCAATAATTTCGATTGGTGAAGATAAATTCAAACTAACTAACTTCCTGTAGCCTGACCACCATTATTGGTAGAATCAGCACTCTGCACTACAGGCTGGGCCGTACTCTCAGGTACCTGGCTCTTAAAATACTTTTTGTTAATAATCGAAGCGACCGCAGCCGAACCAAGCAAGCCGATAGTAGCTATAATCAAGCTCAAAGTTATACCATAGCCAGAGAAATACTTGAACGCGATCGTAATAACAGTGACTACCAAGAAAAATGAGCCATTTCCCAGCAAATGCTTATTTTGCGAAATAATACTCAGATAGAAAATACCGAAGACAGCCGCTATCAATGCCAACAGCCACCAAATACCATTATCACCGTGGCTTGCCGAGTACATTGACGCAAGGGCCAAGAATGCCCCGAAAGAGTCAAACGAACGATCAAATTTATCACGATCAGGATTCATTTTAGCGACTACACGCGTTGCGTAGACAAGCAAGATCGCCGTGACCACCATAATAGCTGCCCACACATCTATTGGCAGATTAGATTTTTCTAGAAGTCCAAACATAAGCGTCGGAAAGGCTGCTACGCACAGAAAAATACCCATTCGCAAGACAAGATTGCGCTTAATCAGCCTGTCGAAGCCAATATGAACCGCGCCCATAATAACGAGAGTAACGGCAAAGGGTATAAAATTAACTTCGTCAAAGCCGCCAATTAATTCATTCGTAATAATATAGCCACCGACCACCACGCACAGAGAGCCGGTCAATAGCAAGGCGTTGATCAGCCCGCGGCGGATATCGCTTTGGGTTGAATTTTTTATCAAAAAGTAAGCTGCCGCCCACAAGGCTAGGCCAACACCGGCACTTAATAATATATGAACAAATGGATTGCCATCTTCCCAAGATTGAACAATAGCCGACATTATGGTAGAAAATAAAACGATTCCGGCAACGTAGAACATAACGTCTACTGCCGATAACTTTTTGCGCGCAGGCTCTTGCGGCTTTTTAACTTCAACCGCGACCACTGCTTGCGATGGCACGGTGGCAAAAGGCGTGAGATCGGCTTCTTCCAATATACCCAGCCTCAAGGCCTCCTCTACTTCGGCCAATATTTCTTGTTTGCTTCTCATTGTTCGACCCACCCTAAAAACTCAATTTCCGAAGAAGAATACGACCTTTGAGCCGACAACTCGACCGACTTTTTCTTCAGGCCGTCTTTTAAATACCAGCCAGACTGATGATCACTCCAAAACAAAAACCCGCTCTCACCCTCTTCGCCGGATAGTACATATCCATCGGGTGACTTTGATGAGGTATTGAGTCTGTAGCGTCCTGCCTCCGCCGTACTCAAGCTTCTAGTCGAATCAGTGGTGGCGTCATAATAACGCAGTACCGCCCGATCACTGGAGCTGTCATATTCCCGTGCATCCATATGCTCCGTTATGCCACCGAAGCTATTCACCTCGTAAGTATTGTCGCAACTGTAGCTGTTGCACAGAGAGTAAATAAAATCATATTTTGGCTTAGCGAGTAGCCGGGGTATATAAATTACGACTGCCACGACGATCGCTATACCGACCGGAAAAGCGAAGAGAAGCATCAAATCTTTTAGATGGCTAGGTTGATTTTGGCTTTTAGCTGGCATACTCGCCCTTTACTTAAAGCAATTTTAACACAAAATAACTTTTAAGCATTAGAATTTTGAAAAACTGTATCAGAAAACACCCTCAGGTGGACATCAATTCTCAATAAATCATTATTCAGTCGCTAAAAACCGGCCGCTATCCTTCAAGCGCGGCTTCGGCTTTTTCAAGCAAACCACGGCTTAGCTCGACAGTCAGATCAACTGGCCGAACTTTCTTGACACTGCCATCGCGCATCTTGATCTCGATCTCCTCAATCTGAGTTTTATTCATAAAGCTCATCACTCCTTGACGGGTTTTGTCGACCGCCTCCTTGGCTTCGTTAATCTTCTGCCCAACTTTTTCGCGCTTGTCCTCAGCCACTTGGCGGATGTCACGGATTGTCTCCTCGCCGCTCTTCGGGGCCACCAAAATACCCGTCATCATGCCAGCCGCAAAACCAGCCATCGCTCCGGCCAACAAACCTAGTCCCGATTTTTTCTCCATCTTAAACTCCCCTGTTTAATAATAACTAGCTTAAATTGTAACGCCAGCTAAAAATATAAGTCTGTAAAATAAATCGCTTTTTTGCTATTTAGAAGGTTCTATGGATGACAAAACGAGGACCAAAAGTCGTCGAATAGAGAGAGCATTAGCCTTTATCTCTACTCTTACTATCTGATGATATACAATTCTTGTATTGATATTGTATGTATTGCATTTTGCTACAAAAGCAGGGCTTTTCGGACAAGCTCTTGAGAACAACAATTTACTATTCCCCAAGCATATGCTTCTGGTGAACTGTCTCGTAAGAAAATAGTTCATCCGCGCCAAACCATAAGCCGATTTCAAGCTCAGCTTCGTCTGATGTACCCGAGGCGTGAATCAAATTCCTGATTGGTCGCTTGGCGCTATTGGCGAGCGCCGAAGAATCAAACGAATAATCGCCGCGAATCGTGCCGGGCTCGGCCTTGGACGGCAAAGTGGGGCCGCAAATCTTGCGCACCACCTCGATCGCATGTGGCCCTTCCAGCACGATAGCCATGACTGGCCCAGACATCAGAAAATCCGCCAGCCAGCTTTGCAGCTTGAGGCCGATTTCTTTCGGGTCATCTGTACCAAGCTCGGCCTTGGGATCAATCCCCTGTTCTTTATAATTGCTAAGCGTCTTTTGGGCCATACCGACGATAAACTCCTCACGCTCTTTCGGATAATGCTTATCAGCCAAATCGCGGTCGGCCAAGACCATTTTCACGCCCACCATCTTTAAGCCCACTCTCTCGAAACGACCGATAATTTCACCGATAATACCGCGAGCCATAGCATCGGGCTTGATTAAAACTAAAGTTTTTTCCATGATTACCTCTTACTTACAATATTTTCAAATTTAGCAACGTCAGCTTCTTTGTAATTGCCGATCATAGCCAGTCGAAGACTCGGAACGGTCAAATATTTCTTGGCCACGGCCGCGATTTGCTCGGTAGTAACTTCATCAATCTCGCGGAGCACTTGCTCCAAAGTGCGCTTCTTGCCGGTCAAAATCAGCTGCGTGCCCATTGTGTCGGCCACCGTGGCATTGTTTTCCTGCGACATGATCAAGCGGCCGCGGAACTGCTCCTTCACCCGATCAAGCTCTTTTTGGCTGACCTTTTCTTCCCGTATTCGATCAATCTCCTCGCGAATTGCTTCTAGAGCTTGGGTGATCTTGTCCCGGTTCACGCCGGCATAAATTTCGATCTTGCCGCTATCAGCAAAGGCGTGCGAGCTGGCATGTACGCTATAGGCCAAGCCTTTTTGTTCCCGCACGTTCAAGAATAATCGCGAGCTCATACTACCACCCAAGATAGCCGCCAGTAAACGCACCGGCATATCATCATCCGACTCCAGCTCTGGCGCGCGAACAGCGATTATTAGGTGGGTTTGGTTGGTGTCCTGCAGTACGATATTGCTAATTTTGCTCGCGATATCACCTTTAGTCGGCTTGAAGCCACGGCTCGTTTTAGCCGTAAAGTCATCAAAGTACTGCTTCGCTTTCTCAACCACTTCGTCGTGCCTGATGTCGCCCGCCACCGAGATCACAATATTGTTCGTCGCGTACAAACTCTTGTAATAATCAACGATTGCACCGCGGTCAATCGAACTAATACTTTGCTCGGTACCGATCACATTAGTCCGCAGCTCATCTGTTGGCCACAATAAATCGCCGACCAAATCATAGACCAAACGAGCCGGATCGTCCTTGTACATTTTAATTTCTTCGAGGATCACATTGCGCTCACGCTCCACCTGCTCGGCCTCGAACAGTGGCGCTGTCACCATATCAGCCACAACATCAAAGGCTAGCGCAAAATGCTCGCTCGGTAACTTCACATAATAGCAAGTATGGTCTTCGCTGGTGTAAGCGTTCATTATACCGCCGACGCCGTCAATTTCTTCGGCAATCTGCTTGGCGGTCGGTCGCTTGGCGCTACCCTTGAATGGCAAATGCTCCAAAAAGTGCGAGACGCCATATTCCTTATCTAAATCCTCGTAGCGGCCGCCGGCGCCAACAAAAATCGACACTGTCACGCTGCCGGCGTGCGGTGCTTCGCTAGTTATGACGCGCAAGCCGTTATTGAGCTTCGTTTCGAGCTGCTTCATTTTTTCGCTTGACCTTTGAATAAATAAATCTACTGATAAAGAACACTATCAAAATTATGATTGGATAGTCAAGCAAGTGCATTATTTTATAAAAGCTATGCCACTTATCCCCCATAATATAGCCCGCCATTACCAGAAAAACTGTCCATATAGCTGAGCCAATAAAAGTATCGATGATAAATTTGCGCTGATTCATCTCGAAGGTACCGGCCGGAAAACCAATGTAGGTACGAATTACCGGGATACAGCGCGAGATGATGATCGTACGCTCGCCGTATTTTTCGAACCAACGCTTGGCCTTGTCGTAATCATGGCTCGATATTAAGACGTATTTACCATATTTCTTCACCAGTGGTTCACCGCCGTAGCGCCCGATTAGATAAGAAATATAGGCGCCGATCGTCTGGGCTACTGTGCCGAGCAAGATCAAAGGCAGGAGGCTAAACTGGCCGGTCGTGCGAGCAATCGAGCCAGACAGTGCTAATATCACCTCGGACGGAATTGGCAAGCCACAGCTATCGATCACCAGACCAAAAAACACTCCCCAATAGCCGCCGACTTCTATTAAGTGTACAGCCGTTTCAAATAACCAAACCGTTAGCCCCAATGCTTTCCCCCACTAAATGCTGCCTATTATTGTAGCAGAATAATATTTTGGATTGTAATAATATTTTTCCACTTTTACCAAAGTATCCAAATTCTCTCCCTACTTTTGAATTACGGCCAAAAGTAGGCAAAACTATCCTTACTTTTACTAAAGTAATCAAATATCTTCTTACTACCTTTTAGCGTAAAAGGTAGTACCAAAAGCACGAGCCTCTAGTTCGCAAACAAGTGGGGATTATAGAGCTATTATTTCACTACCAGGCGAGAACTCTCCGCCGGCTGGCGGATCAAACAGCTCGCCTGGTTTAGCTCTAACGAGCTAACCGTTCATAACAAGCTCATAATCCCGGCTTGTTGCTCCAGGCTCGAAAAAAGTCCTTCCATACCCTTAAACCACTTCCAGTTGTTACCCCGATCCGCCTCTCCTCGTCATCCTGAATAGCGAACTTGTGAGCGCATTTCAGGATCTGTCCCTGCGCCCTCGAAAAACAGAAAGTCAGAAGTAGATTTTGGCTGGTGAAGAAATACAGCTTTGAACGATAAGTGAGTCTGTATTTTAAAGCCAAAATCATACTTCTGACACTTCTAGCTTTTGAGCCCGAGGCGCGAAATTCTCCTCCTACTTTTGGATTCTTCAAAAGTAGGAGGAGAATTAGCCGGCAATTTGACGAGTTTTAGCGCGGGCATGAGCGGCGATTATCAGGATATTCAAATCGGCCGGTGTCACCCCTTGAATTTGCATGGCCTGGGCGACTGATTGCGGCTGCACTTCTTTGAGACGAGCGCGAGCTTCGTTGCGAATACCACGCAACGCGTCGTAATCAAAATCAGGCGCCAACTCGACGGCACGCTGCTGCAGGAGCCGATTAGCCTCGCGCTTTTGCCGCTCAAAGTAGCCATGGTATTTGACCTCTACTTCAACGCTATAAGCGATGTCAGCGGGCAGATCGATGTCATAGTGAGTGGCTAAATATTGGGCTTTAATCTCGGGGCGCTTGAGTAATTGGTAGGCTGATATTTTGGTGTCATTATGGATAATTGATTTATTTTTTAGCATGCTAATGGTACGGCTGATGGCGGCAGTTTTTTGCCGTGTTCTCTCGACGGTCGCGCTACTCACCAGCCCCAATTGATAGCCTTTCTCGCTCAAACGCATATCGGCGTTGTCATTGCGCAGCAGCAATCGGTACTCTGCCCTGGAAGTAAACATCCGATACGGCTCGACGTGGGTCTTGGTAACCAAATCTTCGATCAAAACACCGATATAGCTTTCGCTTCGGTCCAGCACGAAAGAAGGTTTGCCAAGGACCTGGCGCGCGGCGTTAACTCCAGCGATTAGACCTTGAGCGGCAGCTTCTTCGTAGCCGGTCGTACCGTTCATTTGACCTGCTAAATAAAGACCTTGTACAATTTTTGTACTCAAACTCCTAGTCAGTTGATGGGGTGGAAAATAGTCATAGCGCACGGCATAGCCATACTCGATAAACTCGGCCTTCTCGAGCCCGGCGATGGAACGAAAGATTTTTTCTTGCATGTCGGGTGCGAAAGCAGTCGAGCAGCCTTGCAGGTACATCAACTCGCCATCGGGACTGCCTTCGATGCCGACCGGCTCGATAAATATCGGATGGCGTCTATTGTGAGGGAAATTCTTCACTTTCAAGTCAAGGCTGGGACAGCTGCGCGGGCCGGTCTCGGTGATGAGACCTGAGATATTACCCGACAAATGGTAGTTATCCAAAATCAACTGATGAGTTTGAGGGTTGGTATAAGTCAGCCAGCACAGCACCTGATCTTTGTAGGGCAAAAGCTGGCGATTGGGGTGAGAAAAGCTAATCTCCCCCGCCATGCCAGGTGCTTCCTCGAGCTTAGTATAGTCAATACTACTGCGGCGAATACGCGGCGGCGTACCGGTCTTGAGCCGACCCGATTTGAACCCCAACTGCTGAAGTGATTCAGTTAGCCCTGACACACTGGCCTCGTCGATTCGACCACCCTTTTTGATAACTTCCGAGCCAACAATAATTTCACCATTCAAGAAGGTGCCCGAGCAAATAATGGCCGTTTTGGTTTTAATAGGGCCATTTTTAGCCGTTTTAACCCCGACAATTCGACCGTTTTTGGCCTCCACACCGACCACGCCGTCTTCAATCATCGTCAAGCCCTCGGTGACTCTGAGCAGTTCAAGCATGTTCTGATTGTAGCGGCTGCGATCAAGCTGAGCTCGATAGGCTCTCACGGCCGGCCCTTTGCTGGTATTGAGCTCCTTGATCTGAATGGCGCTCTTGTCGACCACTCGAGCCATTATTCCACCTAGGGCGTCGATCTCACGCACCAAGTGCCCTTTGCCCGGGCCGCCAATCGACGGATTGCATGGCAAAGTCGCCACTTTTTGCAAATTAGTGGTTATTAGAGCCGTTCGCACGCCCAGCGTAGCGGCCGCGATCGCCGCCTCGCAGCCGGCATGTCCAGCCCCGACTACGATAACGTCATATTGATTGGTTGTACTTGCCATAAATCTTATGAATTATAGACCAATTAGGCTTAAATGTCATCTCCGCTAGCTCGCCTTTTTTCAAAAAGCTTATCTAAAAACTCCCCCTACTTTTACTAAAGTAATCAAATATCTTCTTTCTTACTACCTTTTCGCACAAAAGGTAGTGCCAAAAGCATGAGCCTCTAGTTCGCAAAGCAAGTGGGGATTATAGAGCTATTATTTCACTACCAGGCGAGAACTCTCCGCCGGCTGGCGGATCAAACAGCTCGCC
>CAZGYV010000024.1:0-8393 GCA_964530725.1 uncultured Candidatus Saccharibacteria bacterium
CATAATGATGCTTGTTATTATTTAGTTAAGAACTTATTGGAAAGTTAATTTTTAACTTTTACCCTAGAAGAAGCCAGCTTGACTTTAATAGAAATAGCAATGCTTGTGCTTAAGATTAAATAAAAGTTTTTATGTGGCGGTTTGGTCTTTGCAGACTTGCTTATTACGGCTGGTGGGTTAGTATATAGTTATAAAAAAAGGAACAGGTATGGGTTGTTTGATAATTTTACTAATTTTGTTTTCACCGCGCTTGCTGCTGTTCTTGTACTGGCTATTTAATAATGCTCGGATGCATTACATCTTCGGCAGCTCACTCGTCTGGGCCTTCGTCGGCTTTATTTTTGCTCCGTGGACGACCCTGATGTATTTCTGGGTTTACAGCCCGGCTGTCGGCCATTTGACCGGTTGGGATTGGCTGTGGGTGGCGATCGGCATCTTGTTGGATCTTAGCTCCTATGGCTCGACTAAATTTGGCCGTCGTACTAGCAGCGCTACCGAGGTTGAATAGAACTTTCTTGATAGCTACGGCAAAGGGTAGTTCTCACTAAAGCATAAAAGGACATCAAACGGAAAGTTAATTCTAAGCTCCAGTTTCTTTGTGGGGCTAGAGTAGATCCAGCGATGGTGATTTTGGTCTCATTATGTATAATCTAAATCATGTCAGACAATAAGACCAAACCGACTGCCGTTAGCATTGACGAGTTCCTGTCTACCGTCGACGAGCGTCGTCGAGCCGAAGCGCACATCCTAATCGATATGATGCGGCAAATATCAGCCCAAGAGCCGGTGATGTGGGGGCCGAGCATCATTGGCTTTGGCTCGCAGCATTACAAATACGACAGTGGTCGCGAGGGCGACATGCCGCGTCTTGGCTTCAGCCCGCGCAAGGCGGCCATCACGGTTTATTTTAGCGAGGGCTTTGATCGCTATGATACTCTATTGCCAAAACTCGGCAAGCATAAAATCAGCGTCTCGTGCCTATACATTAATAAACTCGATGACATCGATATAAAAACACTGCGCCAGATGCTAGAGCAATCCTATAAGCTTAGTGCTGGTCAAACGAATAAGCCATCGGGGGTAGAGGAGTATATAGCTAGCGTGCCGGAGGTGGCCCGGCCGCACTTTGATGAGCTTCATTCGCTGGTCCGCGGCATGCTGCCAAACGCCAGTGAAGTCTTAAGCTACGGAGTGGTTGGCTACAAGGTCGATGATAAGCGGGCGCGAGTTTTTATTTCCGGCTGGAAGGATCACGTTGCGATGTATCCAATACCAAAAGACGAAGCCCTGCGCGTCGAGCTGGCGCCATTCATCCGGGGCACGGGCACGCTGTGGTTCGCACTCGGCCAGCCGCTGCCAAAAGTCTTGATCAAAAACGCGGCCAAGTCTCTGGTGAAGTAAGTTTTTACTCTAGTGATTGAATTCCAGCACGGCGGCCGATAAATCCCTCGTGGTAATTTTACGTGGAAATTTAGATAGCCTGATGATTTGCAAATACTATATAATAAAACTATGAAAGTTGGCATTTTAGGTAGCGGTGATGTCGGAAAAGCCTTAGCTCGAGGTTTCAAGAGCGAAGGTCATGAGGTGATGATTGCGACGCGCGATCCAAAATCTCAAAAAGCCCGAGAGATAGAAAAAGATTTAGGCGTAAAAATTGGTACGTTTGCTGAAGCTGCTAAGTTTGCCGAGCTAGCCGTTTTAGCGACGCTTTGGGCCGGTACGGAGGCAGCCATTAAATTGGCCGAGCCGGATAACTTGGCCGATAAAGTAGTGATCGATGTCACCAACCCGCTTGATTTTAGTGCCGGTATGCCGCCCAAACTGGCTTTGGGTACGACCGACTCGGGCGGCGAGCAAGTTCAGCGTTGGCTAGATAAATCACGCGTCGTCAAAGCTTTTAATACGGTTGGTAACGCTTTGATGTATAAGCCTGATTTTGGCTCCGATACACCATCGATGTTTTATTGTGGCAATGACGCCTCAGCCAAAGAAGTGGTGCGGACGATGCTGCTAAGTTTTGGCTGGCAGCCGATTGATATTGGTGATATCACCGGCGCCCGCGAACTGGAGCCGCTGTGTATCCTTTGGGTCAAGTACGGCCTGTTGAGTAATTCTTGGCAGCATGCTTTTAAGATTCTAGGCTGAGCTATGGGTGGCTGGCTATCACCACGTGGCGGTAAAAATGGCTAAGACCAAAGTCGGTCGTTGGGGTTGGTTTAGAAAAGCTCTTTTTAGTTTGAGCTTTGGATTGTGAATTAGTTCAATACTCTATAGGCACTGTGAGAAAATTTATAGCCCTCGTGCGAGCAGCATACTATGATACGAGTGTCATTAATTTTGACGAGGCGAAAGTATGAATAAGTATGGCCCTGGGGCGCGCGAAGTTATTGAAAAAACCATGCGCGAATACAAGCACGGTGATCTTTATAGCGGCTCGAGCAACAAAGCAGTCAACAGCAGGGATCAGGCGCTGGCGATCGGTATCGAGAAGGCCCGCAAGTTTCACTACAAAGTACCGCAGAAAAGTAAATAGCAAGCTTTAGGACTCGCCAAGCTATTGAAACTATGTCTAGCAATGAGGCTGTAAAATTTTTTACAGGATTGATTTTAGGATGTGATTAAATGAATAAGATGAAATCAAAGGTGCTTATCGTTGAGGACGAGAAATCACTCAGCGAGGCTTATGAAATTATATTAAATTGTCGGGGCTACAAAACTACGGTGGCCCATGATGGCGGTCAGGCGCTTGAGGTCGTAAAAGATTTTGAGCCGAATTTGATTTTGCTCGATTTACGCATGCCGCGTGTCAGTGGTATTGAGTTCTTGCGCCGTTATGATGCCGCCAGCCATCCGGATGTAAAAATTATTGTTTTTAGCAATCTTGATTCTCAAAAAGAGATAGATGATGCCTATGAGCTTGGCGCGGATCGTTACATGCTCAAAGCTTGGGCCTCACCCAAAGAGCTGCTCAAGCTTGTCTCTGAAGTACTCCAATAATCAATTTAAATATGTAGATTATGTTTTATATCGGCACTAATATTTTGCGCAAACGAGAAGCACTGATGCTTCGTTTGCTACCTGTCCTGATTGTATTCTTCGCGTTTGTTGGCGTGACTATTATGAGCTGGACGGCGGCCCGAAAAAGCGTTCGCGACGAGCAGTACGCTATTCTGAGGCAGCAGAACAATGACGTCGTCGATAGCATCACTCAACGCATGAGCGCCTATGAAGATATCTTGCGCGGCGGAGTGGCACTTTTCCAGGCTCGCCAGCAAGTAACGCGGTCGGAGTGGCAACATTATTATGAATCATTCGACATTCAAGAGCGTTATCCCGGTATTCACGGCGTTGGTTATACGGTTATGCTAGAACCAGAAGACAAAGCCGCCCACGAGGCAGAGATTAGAAGCCAGGACTATCCCGACTATCGTATTCGTCCCGACACGGCGCGCGATAAATACAGTAGCATCGTTTACATTGAGCCGATGAGCCGCAGTAACCAAGAGGCGATTGGCTTTGATATGTACTCGGAGTCGACCCGGCGGGCGGCCATGGATAAGGCTCGCCAAACCGGCGCTCCGGTCTTGAGCGGGGTTGTCCGCCTAGTGCAAGAAAACGTCGAAGCTACCGAACAGCCTGGCTTCCTGATGTATGTGCCGCTGTACTCGACAAAAGATATTCCGCCAACCGAAGCCGAACGAGCGGCTAGTCTTCATGGTTATGTTTACGCACCATTCCGCGCCCATGATTTTGTTAATCAGTCCATCCACAATATACTGCCGCATTATGAATTTGAAATCGTCAATCTTGACCCAGACGGCAGAGAGCACTTGTATGCTAGTAAAAATTACACATCGATGGTCGAGCAGCCAGACGCACAAGGCCAGGTTCGTACCATTCAGCTAGCGGGTGCGACTTGGGAGGTTCATGGTATCGCTACGCCTCAGGTGGTCAATAGCTCGACACGTGCGCGGCTGGCATCGATTTTGGGTGGCGGATTGCTATTTAGTCTATTGATCGCCAGTTTTTTGTACATGGTGCTGACTAATCGGTCGAACGCTTTGGCGCGCAAGGAAGAGCGGACGGTTCAGGACGCGAAAGAAGAGTTGCTAGCTCTCGCTTCACATCAATTGCGCACGCCAGCAACTGGCGTTAAACAATATATCGGCATTTTGCGGGAAGGCTTCGCGGGAAAATTAAGCTCGGAGCAAAGAAAGATGCTTGATAAAGCTTATGAGAGCAACGAGCGCCAGCTCGCCACCATCAATGACATGTTAGTAGTGGCTCGGGCCGACGCCAGCCAGCTCAAGATCTACCCCAAATCAATCATTCTCAATGAGCTAGTGCGAAGCATTATCGACGAACGAACCAATATAATTTTTGCGCGCAACCAAACACTCAAAACAGACATACCAACAAAACCATTGCGCATTAAAGCTGATAAACAGTACCTGCGCATGGCGATAGAAAATATTATCAGCAACGCTTCGAAATATACTAAGTCGGGTGGACAAATTAGTATTAAGCTCAAGGAAAACGGCAGCTATGTTTTAATTGTCATTCGTGACTCCGGCGTTGGCGTGGCGCGTAAGGACTACCCGCTGCTATTCAAAAAGTTCTCCCGCATCCCCAATGAGTTGACTGATCAAGTGGTGGGGAGTGGCATCGGCCTTTATTTGGCCAAGAAAATTGTCGAATTACACGATGGCAAGATTGAATTTAATTCGGCCGACATCAGAGGGTCGGTCGTGACGATTAGTCTGCCAAAAGACAAATAACTTCTAATCCAAAATGGCCTAGTTAAGGCGTACCAACAGCCAGCCGCGTGAGCTATAAAAAGTTAATTATTTTACAAATTGGCTGTAAATATCTTCACTGCGACAAAGAAGAAGAGGATTTATAGTGGATTTGCATTAATATTTCAAAAAGGAGACATTATGGGACTAATATTATGGATAATCTTTGGCGCAATCGTCGGCTGGGTGGCATCGCTCATCATGAGGACAGATGAAGAGCAGAGCGGTTTAATTAATATAGTGGTCGGTATTATTGGGGCGTTGATCGGTGGTTTGATTGCAGAATTTTTAGGTTTTCGTGGCGTGAGCGGGTTTAATTTAAGCAGTTTTGTGGTGGCACTAGTCGGCGCAATTGTGCTGATAGCTATCGTCAAAATGTTTACCAGCAGAAGGGTCAGCCACTAGGATCGAGCTTGGGTACCAGGCGATGATATCAAAGGGTATTTTATAATTCGCTTCAATTTATTAAGCCAGCCCCTTTTAGCGGGGCTGGCTTAAACGCGCCTGAGCTGGTAAAAGCTTACGCTAAAGATCATAAGCTAAAACCAACTTGTCCTTCTACCTTCGGCCTCAGCAATTTTCTCCTCGGCTTCGTCTCTCTCTTCTGTTGCTTTGTCTAGATCGTACTCTCTGTCTTGCGCTTCAGCGATTCTATCTTCCGCTTCATCTTGCAAATCTTGTGCCTCATCTCTTAGTTCGTCTGGTCCCTTAGCCATCATCATCTCCCCCCCCGTTTAATTATTTAACAGCTGTATAGTATTTCATCCATACCTTACTTGCCATAAAAAATCTCACATCCCGATATGAGCTGCCTGCTTAGTATATTCAATGTGTATACAATGTATACACATACTAAAATAACTTCACCTTTAGAATGTTAAATCTCAATATCGACAGTCAATCAAATAGGGATGTGGTTAGCCCGCAATCGAAATATCATTTAGGCCTTCCTCGCCAATAAGCTCGAGCAGCTTATCGCAATCAATCGTGTAGCGCTGCTTGGTGTATGAAATGACTTTTTGGGTGCGCAATTTATTGATTTGCATCGAGGTAGTTTCTCTGGTCAGCCCGACCAGACTGGCTAGGTTTTGATGAGTTAAGGCGATCGGCAGGGTGACCCTATTGGCTTTATTCTGGCTATAACGTTGAGCCAGATAGTAGAGCGTGTAGATCAATTTATCGCGCGCCTTGGGTTGCTGCAAGGCATTAATTCGCAGCAATGAAGCGGTGTAGTTGGTCGTCATGTAGTTGAGCAGGGCGTGCATACGCACATCGTTCGCGAGCATATAGTCTATTAGCTGCTGACGTGGCACAAAGATAATCTCACAATTGGTGGCTGCTTCGTAGAAAAACAGCGCGCCTGGCGCCTTATCAAAAATCCAGCTTGACGGAAAAAATTCACCAGCCACGTGATAAGCGACAATTTGTTCGTCACCTTCTTCCGAAAAGCTCAATACTTTGACGATACCCTTGCTCAATATATAGGCCCAGCGTGGCGCCTCACCCTGATAAACAATTGTCGCACCCAGACCGTATTGGCGCCTCGGTGACTGGCTGATTAAATTCTGCAGATGGGCTAGCATGGGTCGACTTCCGTTAGTTGATACCAATTCTATATTATTTTAATTGTAACTGCTTCAGATCAGTAATATGTAATTTATCTTACAAGTGGTCTTTAGCCCATTACAGGTCAGTGGCAGCTCAAGGCCTTATTGCAAATACTAATGGTGAACATGTCCTCGCCTGTGGTATATTGAGTCTTGATGAAAGAGCAATTAAGCGAGTTTAAAAAATTTCTAGCCCGCGGCAATGTGGTCGATCTGGCAGTTGGTGTCGTGATTGGAGCGGCTTTTACCGCCGTGGTCAATTCGATGGTCAAGGATTTGATCACTCCCTTGATAGCCGCGGCAGGCGGGAAGCCAGATTTTTCTAATATGTCTTTCCAGCTAAATGGCAGCAGATTCTTGTATGGTAGCTTTTTGAACGCACTGATATCTTTTATTATCGTGGCGGCGGTGATATTTTTTCTAGTGGTCAAGCCGGTCAATAAATTGACAGCTATGGGGCGCAAAGACGGGGAACCGACAACTCGCCAATGTGCCGAGTGTTTGAGTGAGATTATGCGCGAGGCCAAGCGTTGCCGGTATTGTGCTGCGGCACAAAAAAATGAACCCAAAAAGAAGCTAGCCAATAAAAAGTAAACTCCTCAAGCTTGCTTTATAGCGAACTGATAGCGTAATCTGGAGAACAAGAGGGTGACAATGCCCTCTTTTTGTATTCAAACGACAAAAAACGGGCAAGCGGGTACTAAATAAAGGGAGGAGAAAAATGAAAAAAGCAGCTCAGTATGGCGCGCTTGGCCTAGTCAGTAGTTTGCTTCTTAGCAGCATTGCCTTAGCGAGCACTGGCACGATCAGCGACACCGGTCCAAACTCAGACAACAACATAACTCAAAACAACAATCAAAACAGTAATCAAGAAAATAATAATAACGTTGAAGTTGATAACAACTCCAATCAAAATTGTGAGTCGGGCAACGCTAACACGAGTGGCAACACGAGTGCCGGCGGTGCTCAGAGCGGAGACGCCACCTGCGAAAATACTACTTCCACGATCATCAACATTGCCAACGGCGGCGAAATAGTCACGCCCGGCAAGGGCGCTGGTCCGGTTGAAGCAGTTGAAGCGGCGGCTGTTACCACTGCATCGGTTAGTGCGCCGACTTCCTTGCCGCGAGCAGGGGTTAATGGCAACTGGCTAGCTTTGTCAACAATTGGTAGCTTGGCTGTAGTGGCGCTTAAACTATCGCTTGAAGCGATGGTAAAAAACGCGGAAATTAGCTACTAAAATTATAAAACAGTACTTAAAAAGACCCTTGAAATACTAGGGTCTTTTTAAGTGATAGCTAAAGCTCTAAAGATAGCCTAGCGCTGTGGGCGCTCGGTCATTGGGCGAGCTTCATTGACGACGAGGTTGCGTCCGTCAAAATCTTTGCCATTCATACCTTCGATAGCAGCCTTTGCCTCGTCTTCGCTAGACATTTCAACAAAGCCAAAACCTTTAGAGCGGCCAGTCTCTCGATCGTGAATGATCGCTGCTGACTCGACACTGCCAAACTGCTCAAAAGCTTCTTTGAGCTCTTGGTCAGATGTGCGATAAGGTAAACTACCTACATACAATTTTGTAGCCATTACTAACTCCTATTACTTTTTCTCGTAGAACGACCCTCTTGTTTCTTAGTATCACATAAACTTTTACTTAATAATAGCGAACGGTCGCTCGTAAACTAAATGGCTACATTTAAAAAACAAGATCTACACTGGAGAAGTATACGCTTCAAGTTCGTTTTTGGCAAGCCCTAGGGCTTGGTATAGAAGAAATTGTAGCCGTTATCGGCCCGACGATCCCACTCGTATTGCGGAGAAAGCAGACACATTAGATTGCGATAACAACTATAGCCGGCCTTTTGGTATTCGTAGCTGACGGCATTGATGTGCTCGACGTTGTTCGAAGTGCGAGACAATTTAAACTCACTTGGCACACCGCTGACGACACGCAAGCAAAAGTCACGCTTGGCTGGTAAATTAAAGCTGA
>CAZGYV010000025.1:0-8174 GCA_964530725.1 uncultured Candidatus Saccharibacteria bacterium
TCGCCTGGTTTAGCTCTAACGAGCTAACCGTTCATAACAAGCTCATAATCCCGGCCTGTTGCTCCAGGCTCGGGAGAACTCCTTCCTGTCATCCTGAACTCGTTTCAGGATCTATTGCGTCTATCCCTGCGCCTTCGAAAAACAGAAAGACAGAAGTAGATTTTGACTGAAGTAGAAATACAGCTTTGAGCTGTAAGCGAGTCTGTATTTCCAGTCAAAATTGTACTTTGGTACTTCTAGTTTTGAGCCCGAGGCGCAAAGAGGCTTTTGCCTACTTTTGGCCGTAATACAAAAGTAGGAAGAGATTTTTATTTACTTTGATAAAGTAGGAGCAAACTTGCACCTTAAAGGTAAAACACTTATCCTTAAGGTATGTTCGCAGATTACATGACCGATTTTCTTGAATATCTCGAGGTTGAGAAAGGTCGTAGCTTCAAAACGATCGAGAATTATTCGCATTATCTCAACCGCTTTTTAGATTTCGCCGGTGACGACATTAAAGTCGCTAAAATCGACCTCGACATGATCAGCAAATGGCGGCAGTGGCTCAATCGCCACAAGCTCGAGGACGGCCGCACCATTAGCCGTACAACTCAAAACTACCACCTGATCGCCCTGCGCAGTTTCTTGAAATACCTGGCACGACGCAATATCAAAACCCTGCCAGCCGACAAAATCGAGCTGGCCACCGTCAAGCGGCCGCAAGTCAGCTTCCTGGCTCGCGATGAGGTCAAGCGCCTGTTCGAAGCGATCGATACTTCGACCGCTATCGGCTTGCGCGACCTAGCCATCGTCGAGCTGCTGTTCTCGAGCGGGCTGCGCGTCTCCGAGCTGACCAGCCTCAACCGTGATCATATCAACCTGACGCGCGGTGAATTCACCATTCGCGGCAAGGGCCAAAAAGATCGGCCGGTCTACTTGAGCCGCGAAGCCGTGATCGCGATCGAGAATTACCTAAAAAAACGGACTGACAATTTCGAGCCGCTCTTCATCCACTACAGCGGCACCAAGCTCGCGATCGACCACGGCAATTACACCCGCCTGACCGTGCGCTCCATCCAGCGGCTGGTCGAGCGCTACGGCAAGCTGGCCGGTATCAGCAAGCACGTCACACCGCACACCCTGCGGCATTCATTCGCCACCGACCTGCTAATCAACGGGGCTGATTTGCGCAGCGTTCAATCGATGCTCGGGCACACCAATATCTCGACCACCCAAGTCTACACCCACCTGACCGACCCGCAGCTCAAGGAAGTCCACAAGAAGTTCCACTCGGGGAATAAGTAAATAATATTTTAGTTAATTTTGCGCTATACGCGATTGAGTGTTAAGGACAATTATTCGCATCGACCACGGAATAGTCATTCCTGATCTTCATATTCTTGCAAATACCATCCGTGCTACCAGAGTAGACCGCCGAATCAAATATATTATCCCTGGCAGACGACTCGAGGGCTTTCTCAGCCACCAGACGCTTGTAAATATTACCCGACTTGGCAGTTACGTCTATCCTGATGGCGGTGTCTTGAATATTAACCGTCGAGGTGCCGTTCGAAAAATCTGCTCTGACATGTGTACCACGATAGCGAGGGCGGAATTTAAACACCATGCCATAGTCCATTGGGTTTGGTATTTCCAAAGCGGCTCCTAAATCTACCTCGCCAGTCCCGCAATGATATTTGCCAGCACTAAAAGTAGGCGTGGCACTACACGTAGCCGTAAGCTCGCCATGGCCTCTAACGGGCGAATGATCGCCACCGCTAGGCCAAAGTAAGAATGTTTTTGACGGTAAAACATTCCCAACCGAGTTTAGCCACGTCGAATCAACAGACATAAGAGTATTTGGAGACGTAGGAGGAGAGCCAACACCACGCCTCAGCCAATAAACCACGGTTACTTCAAGCGCCGCTGGGCCGCCCCACGTAGGTGGAAATGTTGGATATAAAGTTGTGACACCTAGGCCACTCCAGTCATACCCCGATGCTACGTCATCCGCTTCATCCGACTTCGCCCAATTTATATTAACTTTACTTACGCCACTTGGGCTGCCGCTGCTATCCGTTCCGGTATGTATCCAAGCCATCCTGCCTTCGTCTTTATTCTGAGTAGTTATGACCGGCCCATTACTAACCGTAACTGTGCGACATACTATATCAGCGCCGCCAATATTGTGGCTCGTGCAGATGTTTTCGCGATAACCGTTATTAGTCGCGAGCCTGGACAAAGCGTCTTTTATGCCAGCTTCAGCCGATGCTAGGGCACGATTGCTCTGATCTATATCACCAGCTTGGCGCTGCTCGCGGATAGATAAGGCGGTCAAACCAACCACGATCGAAACGAATAGCAGCGAAAAGGCAATCGTCACGATGATAGCCGCTACTCCGCGCTTAGCAAATTTAGAATGAATTTGGTTTGTCATATCGCTTAAGCTTTTGAAGCATTATACATTATCTAGACACCACAACTCAAGCCTATTCTGGGGTCTAAAATATACCATCTCGAGCAATTACGGCAGTACTAACCGTCAACTCATCATGAAAGGGATCAGTAGGATCGGCGCTTGTACCCTTAGAGCTAGTAAAAGATATGTCCACGATTGCCGTCACGACGTCTGCTTCTTTTCGCACGGGAGTGATCCGAAAAACAGAAGTGGTCCCAACTTGGCCTATCACATAGCCATCGGGCGTGATCGGGCTAACAGAGATAGTGTCGCAATCAATAGTCCCCGAAGGCGACATCACGATCTCGCCGCGCGAAATGGTGTTGCCAGCAAAAAGATACCGTACCACAGCGTCAGGGTTAACCAAACAAAGATCATTAGTACCACCTGGAGCTGTCATCCTTACGGAAGCATATTTGATATCATTTTCCAGCTGATAGACTATATTACGAGCACTCTGCTGGTTCTTACGAGAAAAATTGGATTTATTATAAATGCGCATCACCACTACGAAGGCTGTAATAGCAATCATCACAATAAAAGTAAAATTAGCTACCGCGAACAAAAGCTCGATGATGGTGTAGCCTTGCTGCACTGGGTGTATATTTTTTGTTGAGCGAAAAGGTTTCATTAGTTTGCCTGTGCCTCGCTAACGGTAGAATTAATTTCCACGGTTTCATTAGTGCCATACGGACTTGTCCAGCTCACGGTCGACTGAACGCTAATCACGTCCGTGCCAGTAGAGTTGCTGGCCGGACACCCAACTGGGCTTCTCTTATCTGCCAAGCCAACCCTTAATGACCTCGTATAGGGTGTGCCGCCATTCTGTGCTCCAGGCGCTACAACAACTGTCAATATTGGCCCGGGACTAAGATTAAGCGAAAATTGACTCCCAGGATTGCCAGGGACGGGATCAGGGCAGGGCGAACTAACTAGAGTAGCAACCATATCAACAGGTGATGCGGTCATGTTCCCAAGAAAGGTACCAATAGAGCCAGTATCACCCCAGTCGAACTGCGACCGATAAGCCCGAAAGAGCTCCATCTCACGCTGCGCTATGAATGTCGCCTCAGTTCGTTGCCGAGCTGCCACCGTACTGCGATTAGCACTCAAAGCTCCCTGGATGGCCGCTGCTATGATCACGCCGATGATAACTAGAGCGAATATCACCTCAATCAGCGTGTCACCTTTTTGTCGCAATAGCCGTTTCACTATGGCAACTCCACATTTATATTGCTAGGGTTGGCCAAATCAATAACAAGCCTGAAAAATTTATTACTATTAGATGAGTCCCGGAACGTAAATCGCGCCGAGGAGCCGGCAGGAACATCGGTTTGATAACTTGCCGGGGCACTAGCACCGAAGCAACCTCCATCGTCAATACTGCTCGCATCACTAATACTATTACCAGCCGGCTTGCCGAATATCCATGCTTTGCCGCGGGTATTGAAGACTACGAGCGGATAGCATGTACCGTATGACAAAGCAGGAGTGATGCCGTTTGTATAATGACTACCGGCAGGAGCATCAAGCTCGAATCCAGCTGGTATGTTGATTCGGTAGCGCTCATAAGGAACTATTACTTGCGAGCCAGGAGTGCCTGTCTGTTTAAGCTTAAGCACCCTCAGGCAAGGCTGGACAGCAGAACTATCATCACAATCTTGTACCACCTCTAAGCCCTGGCCAAAAAGTTCTTCTCCGCTATTACTAGCAATAACTGGCGGCGTAATAGCAACTGGGTCACTACCCGGGTTGGTATTACTTACCCCAGCCGGACCAAGGCCACTAATAGTCTCGCTATAGACAGTTTTGACGTCATTCTCCACCTGCCGGGCGGACGACTCAAACAGCACGCTGTTGCGCGCGCCCAGCGTACCAATCGCGATCACCACCAACACCCCCGATATCGCCAACACAATCATCACCTCTATCAAGGTGACGCCGCGGCGCGGGTTAAGGCTGTTTTTGTTTTGTCTTGCCGGCATGTATACCTGTTAATCCTTAAGCTTCATTATAACATGATAATTGTTACGCACGATCGTGCCTTATGCTAGAAAAGTTAAGTACCAGTTCACCAGCCGCTCGCCACAGAATAGACCGAGGAACATGCCAAGTATCAGGAAGGGGCCAAACGGGATTAAATCTTTGCGCGAGCGAATTTTAGCCGCGAGCAGCCCAAGCGATACCACGGCGGCGATATTGAAGGCCAAGAACACTGCCACCAGTAGCTGGCTTGGCGAGAGCATCAGCCCCATCAGCAGGGCCAATCGGATATCACCATCCCCCATCCATTTGCCACCAGATAGATGCCACAGGCTAAAGAAAAATCCCGCTAGCACCACCGCGGCCGTTAGGCGCCACAAAACGGTCATTTGGCCGGTCATCACTACTATCCCGGCGATATAGATTAGCCCGAGGCCGATCGCCGGCAATGTCATACGATCGGGCAAAATCATCCATTTGTAGTCATAGACCGCAGCCGCGATCGTCAGCACCGCTACTGCCAGCCAAATTATTAGAGAGAAAAGCTGCAGATTGGTCAGCGGTAAGAAGTAAGCCGCTAGGCAGATGAAGGTAAAAGCTGTGATCAGCTCCACGATCGGATACTGCCAGGAGATCGGCTTCTGGCAGTAACGGCATTTACCTCGTAACAAGACAAAGCTCACGATCGGCACCAGATCGGCCGCCGCCAGCTGGTGTTTGCAATGCGGGCAGATCGACCGGCCACGGCTGACCTTTTTGCCCTGTTTGAGACGCCAAACCCAAGCATTGATGAAGCTGCCCATCAGCAGCCCCAAACCGCCAAAAATAACCTCGATAATTATCACCTGCTGTCTAATATCCATGGATTCGTTTTTTAAGATTTAACCTAATACGCTTATGTTATATTATCGGGGTAAAAGTAGTTTTAGGCAAATTGTTCTACTGCCCTGAGCAAAATACATTCATGTCATTTTCGAACTATGCTTTGTCATCCTGAAACAGTCCACCCGTCACTCTGCCCCTCTTCGCGTCATCCTGAATTCATTTCAGGATCTTTTCACTAACTTTTTCCAAAAAGCTTATATAAAAAATCTCTCCCTACTTTTGTATTACGACCAAATATCTTCTTACTACCTTTTCGCACAAAAGGTAGTACCAAAAGCATGAGCCTCTAGTTCGCTAAACAAGTGGGGATTCTAAGCTGTTATTTCACTACCAGGCGAGAACTCTCCGCCGGCTGGCGGATCAAACAGCTCGCCTGGTTTAGCTTTTGCTAAAGCTAACCGCTCATAACAAGCTCATAATCCCGGCCTGTTGCTCCAGGCTCGAGAGAAGTTCTTCGTTATCCTGAACTCGTTTCAGGATCTATTGCGTCTATCCCTGCGCCCTCGAAAAACAGAAAGTCAAAGTTACACTTTGGTGCTTCTAGCTTTTGAGCCCGAGGCGCAAAAAGGCTTTTTCCTACTTTTGGCCGTAATACAAAAGTAGGAAAAACTATAGATCTTGCAAGGCTATTTAATAGCTTTTTTAAGCTCGTACAGCTCACCCTCTAAAACCTTCACCCGATGATCCAGCTTAACGATTTCGTAGCCTTGATAGTTAGCATCATCCTTCGATCGGGCACTAACCTGCTTGAGTTCCTCCTTAATCTCTTCAAGCTCGGCTTGCATCTCAAGGATTTTCGATTCCATACTCGCCATCCTTCCTTCTAATTGACCAACTCTAGTTTCAACTCTATCCATCCTGGTTTCAATATTACCCATTCGAATTTCGAGCTGCTCCATCCTAGCTTCAAGTTTGTCCATCCGATCCTCGAGCTTGGTCATTCTAGCCTCAAGCCGATCGAATCTAGTATCGATATGAGCAAACTGTCGCTGCATCATCGAGGCTAGATCATTGATTTTCTCATCGGTCTTAGCCTCGGCAGCTGCAAACTTTTTGTCCATCTTGACCTCGAAATCAGCAAACTTAGCACCGATCTTCTCATCGAACACCTCTTCGATGTCGACACGTACCGCGGCGCGTATATCTTGTATATCTTGCTTTGTCAGAGCCATAAGTATTTCCCTTTCATCCATTATAATCACTGCGCTCTAGCAATTATACCGAATAAAATACGAATGTACAATAATTAAAGTTGGGTCGCCATTTTGTCATTCTAAAACGGCGAGCTTGTTGAGCGCATTTTTAGAATCTAGACTGCAAGCGGATCAGATCCTGAAACGAGTTCAGGATGACGGGCTTATTCGGGATAATGCCATATCCGAGATAGCTATCATATTCAGATTACTAATAATTCCCCACCTCGTGCACGGGAATTCGTGCTAATTACTAAAAGCCGTAGTCCTGCGTGAAAACGTCGTTGGTTTCCAAACAAACGCTCAAGCTAAATTGCTTGTCGTTAGTGCGAGTATAAGTGATAGTCGAAGGCGACGAGAATGTGCCACAACTAGGAGCAGCTCCTTGTACGAACCAATAGGCACTGTTGCTTGTCGGATCGGTACCGATATCACCAAGATCAACATAGCCGCCAGTTACGATGGGTCCTCCAAGAGCACTTGGAACCGCTCCACTACCACTTATGCTATTGTCCACATCCACGCAAACACCACCGATCGTATCTCTGCTTGGCAAACAGCCATCGTGCGCCGACTGATAGGCCTTGAAGCCGACAGCCAGGTTCTCGATCGCCCCTTTGCGGATAGTGTCGCGCTGACTGCGCCGCAGCATCGGCACGCCTATAAAAGCCGTACCAAGTATCAGCCCACCGATGGCCAGCACCATAATAATTTCGATCAAGCTAAAACCGCGCTTCACTAATGCTCCTCCGTATAATCACCCGACTCGAGGCAGATTTTGATCTTGTAGCTACGATCACTGGTGCGCTCGTAGTAAACATTGTTAACAGTACAGGCCGTAGTAGTTACAGAATTATAGCTGATAGCATAATTGCCACCATTTGGAGTTTGGGGTACGGGACTCGCGGCAGTGACTAGATTGTCGGGGGGTGGCGTGGGATCTGGTATGATGCCACTATTCGCATTGTTCGCCCAAGACACGATATTTTGATTAATCCTCGACAAATCAGTCTTGCGCTGGGCGTCACGCTTGGAGCGCTGCCCGCTTGAGATAGCCATAAATGACATGACAAGTATCAGTCCGCCGATCGCGATGACGAATATTATTTCGACGATAGTGAAGCCAGTTCGGACGGTAGATTGCCGAGATTCGCGATAGCCGCCCTTAATATGACTGTCATCATGACCCTGGTTGTCACCCCGAAGAGCACTGTCATCCTGAACTCGTTTCAGGATCTGATTCGCTTGAGATTCTGAAATAAATTCAGAATGACGAGACGGGAGTTTAGAATGACAAAGGAGTGATTCAGAATGACGGGTTTTTTGTTTAGTTAGTTTCATTCGCATCATGGTAAATTCTTATGCCTACAATTATAGCATAACGCCAGCCGGGTCAATTGCAAGTTAAGCACTCGTTATGCTCCAAGCCCCACTCACCTTCGGCCACGTTATTACTCCTTTGCCGCGTGCCCTGCGCCGCTTTTAAGCGGCGCGTTCTTTTATAACACGCTTTTATACATGTCGTATAAATAACAAAACCTAAAAGGAGGTTATATAAATATCATGCAATTAACTAAGAAAAAAGGTTTCACCTTGATTGAAATCGTTATCGTGCTGGCGATCGCGGCGTTGATATTAGTGATAGTGTTCTTGGCTGTCACAGGGGCTCAAAG
>CAZGYV010000026.1:0-5600 GCA_964530725.1 uncultured Candidatus Saccharibacteria bacterium
CTGGCACCGACAAACTATCAAAAACAATAGCTTGCTGATTCAAATCAACTATCAGCCGGCGTGTAAAAATAATGAACCCGGCCGGCACCACCTGCTGTCCTAGCTTAACTGGCAGGTTGGCGTTATCTGTCACCACAGATAGCTGACTGTCATCACCCCCACCCCACTCGCTATAAGCCTGGCCGCTTTCGCTTAAAACATACTGCGAGTTGCCCGTTTTCCAGATGAGCGAAGCTTGCTGCTCAACTACCTCTACCTGTAAACCGTTGGGTAAACGCTTGCGTATCTTGACACTGCCGAGCTGCGGATTTTTCTCGGCAAACTGCTGAGTGAGCTTTTTTGTGTCCATAAAAAGCAGATTTTGCCCCAAGGCCGATCCGTCCATAATTTCATTCAGTCCCTCACTGACCTCTCGCCCGCTCATCGTTTTATTGCCTTTGACCTCTATCTTTTTAACAGCGAAAAAGCCCGACAAAAATACCCACCAGAATAACAAAATGGTCACACCAACATAAATTATGGGTCGCACAATATTGCGAATTTGTAGAGGTTTTTTGGGCTCCGCGTAGCGAGTCCGATAAACCGGTGCCGCCGCCCGCCGAACTGGCCTCCTGATACTACCGCGCCGTCTCAACTATCTGCTCCGTTTTTGCCGGCCTCATAGATAACCCGAGCCAAATCTTTGGCCGCATCGGGATTATAAAACTTATGAATGGTTTTGGCTAAATATTCTTTGGCCTGCTGATTGTTCAAAAGTGAATCGATCTCGGCGGCTAGCCGCAATGGAGTTAGCTTGGGCTGTGATAGCACCCGCACAGCACCCGCGCGAGCCAGATAGCGAGCATTTTCCGACTGATGATCTCGGGCTGAAGTCGGCAATGGAATAATAATCGCCGGCTTGCTCCAAGCTGCTAAATTCGTCAGCGCGTTAGCGCCAGCGCGCGACACCACAACATCACTCAGCGCGTAGGCCAAGCCCATCTCTGTGCGCAAAAAACTATAAGGCCGGTACGATCTTTTTTGAGCTGCCGGCAAACGACTAGCCAAAAATCTCGCCCGCTCGATGTCATGCTCCCCCGTCTGATGGATAACATTGTAGTTTTTAGTCAGAATCTCTAGCCCATCAAAAATTATCTTATTGATACCAGCGGCACCCTGCGAACCCCCAGTAATAAAAATGTTCGGTTTTTCTTCAGTTAACCGAAAATGACTGCGGGCCGATTTCTTGTCACCTACCAGACTAGTGCGAGGCACCGGCGAGCCAGTATAGACTAAGTTTTTGGGAGCCAGAGAGCGATAGAATTCAACCGGAAAACCAACCGCGATTCTAGCAGCAAATTTAGCCAAAAATTGATTGGTCATTCCCAGTGTCATATCGGATTCATGGATGACCAGCGGCAACCGCAGACGTTTGGCGGCAATCCCAACCGGTAGACCGACAAAGCCACCCTTCACGAAAACAACATCAGCTTCAAAATCACGCAGAATGCGGTGAGCCTTGATAACGCCAGCGTTAAACTTAAAAAAGTCCTTAGTATTTTGCCAGTTGGTATTAATATCCAGAGCCGCGGCCAAGAGCGAGCGATTATAACGCCGGAACTTACCGGCCGGTATTTTAGCGTAGTTCAATTTAGCGCCTTCAAGCACTTTTTGCTCCATCGCTCCGCCCGAACCGATAAACAATACTTCGATTCGTCTATCTAATGACTTTAACTCGTCGAGCGTGGCGAGGATTGGCGCTATATGTCCGGCGGTCCCGCCGCCCGAGACTACTACTCTCATGAATTGCCTCTTTATAGGTGTATTTTGATATATTTTGCAGAATACCGACCGCTCCCAGCAAAGCCAGCAAGCTCGTGCCGCCATAACTAATAAACGGCAGCGGAATACCTGTTAAGGGAATTAGGTTTAACATGGCAGCGATATTTATTAAGGCCTGCAGACCTATCCAGGTAGTAATGCCAATCGCCACCGACCTGCCAAAGCCATCAGGCGCAAAACGGCTAATCCGAAGACCACGATAAACCAAACCGCTAAATAATATTATAACTAACATTGAGCCTAAAAAGCCGAATTCTTCGCCAATAATCGCAAATATAGAGTCATTGGTCGATTCGGGCAGATAGCCGTAAGCCTGCAGTGTCTTACCGAGCCCCCGACCCAAAATACCGCCGCTGCCAAGCGCGATTAGAGCTTGGTTGATGTGATAGCCGCCGCCCGCAACGTCTTCTTTGTGATTGATAAAAGTCAAAACCCGCGCCAAGCGATAAGGAAACATCGCCACCATACCGATCACGCCGGCCAGTAACGTGGTCAAGCTAATGCCAAATATCCACCACGGTACACCGGAGACAAAAAACATTGTCATGCAAGCCCCGACCAACACCATCGCGCTACCCATGTCTTTTTGAATCACCATCACCAGGATGGAAATTAAGCCGATGATTATCATAAAAGGTACCAGGCCGATTGATAATTTATTTAGATTTGGTCGATTTTTTTCAATCCAAGAAGCCAGATACAGCACTACGCCGAGCTTAAAAAACTCAACTGGCTGAAATGTAAAAAACCCTATCTTAATCCACCGAGTCGCGCCCTTGGTGGCGACTGCGAGCTGAGGAATTAACACCAGAGACATCAACACCAGCGAACCATAGAAAATCCACGGTGCGAGACGGCGCCATTTGTGATAGTGGATTTTACTGGCCACATACCAAGCAACCATACCCAAAACAAAGCTGATCGACTGAGTGTAGAAAAAGGTGTTGCGGTCGGTAGCGCCGCCGGTGACGTTAAAGCTGACTATCGAGCCAGTCGAGTAAATCATCACCAGCCCAATCGCGATTAGTGCGATTACCAGAATCGTAATTAAATAATCCGGTCGGTGCGGCTGATCAAGTTTGGTAGCGGAACGATTTGACCTCACCAAAAACTACCCGCGTGCTATTAAGCCGATCAACAAGCCGAGGACCGCGACCACCGCCCCGATGATCCATAAGCGCATGGTGACTTTGGTTTCCGGCCAGCCAATCGCCTCGAGGTGGTGGTGCAAAGGAGCAGATAAAAATATTTTGCGCTTAAAAATTTTCTTCGATAATATCTGCACCAAGCTCGAGCCAGCCTCAGCCACAAAGACAGCGCCGATAATCGGCAAGACTAGCACCGAATCGGTCAGCATCGCGATCACGCCAAGCGCTGTGCCGAGCGCGAAAGCACCACTATCCCCCATGAAAAACCGAGCCGGAAAAATATTAAACCACGTATAAGCCAGAACAACGCCAACCACAGTCACGCAAAAAGTAGCAATGCCGATATTGCCCTGCGCAAAAGCGATCGCGGCGTAAGCGCCAAAGGCTGCCGCTAGCAAGCCGCCAGACAAGCCGTCGAGCCCATCAGTGATATTCACTGCATTAGCCGTCGAGATCACGACAATGATGAACAGCGGGATATACAGCCAGCCGATACTAAAAGTACCGACTGCCGGGATGTGCAGCAAGTCATAACCCAGCTTGTAGTAAAAATAAAGCGCGCCGACTACCGCGATGGCCAAGATAAGCGTAAATTTAATTTTACCCCGCATGCCGGCAATGCCTTTGCCGTCACCGCGGATGTTGAGAACATCATCAACCAACCCAACCATACCAGCGCAAACCAGACTAAACAACGGTAAATATGTTTGTGACCGGCTCCAGTTGAAAAACAGTGTTATGACGGAAATCGCGACAATCATAATCAGACCCGCCATCGTCGGAATGAGACGCTTGTGCTTGGCGGCGTGGAGCTTATAAAAAACCGGCGCCTTCTCGCCCGTTGTCGTGGTATCGCGCACCTGTTTCCACCATTTATATTTGTAGGCGAAGAAAGTGTATATCGGCGTTAAGCACATGGCGAGCAAAAAACTGCCAAAGCCGATCAGTAGTAGGTGCATAATTTGCGAGATTAGGATAGTTTCGGTCATTGTATTCTATTCCATTTTATCATTATTACTTGCTTGGTGGTATCTGATAATACTTCAATAATTCTTTTGCTACCACGCCAAAGGCTGGTACGGCGGTTTTTTCCGCAAAACCAGACACGCGCGGGTAGTCAATCCGCACCATCATCACGAATTTAGGATCCTCGGTCGGTGCAAAACCAACAAAACTACCGATATTTTTATTCTCGTCATAGCCCTGACCATCCGACCGCGGCACCTGAGCCGTACCGGTTTTGCCGGCGATATTATAGCCCTTCATCCTGGTGGCGTAGCCGGAGCCGCGCTCGACTACTTTTTGCATCATAGAAGCTACGATGGCAGCCGATTGCTGTGATATTACCCGATCCCGGGCTACTTTTGGTTTGTTTTCTATCACCTCTTGATCGGCAGTGATAGTTTTATCGACAAGATAGGGCTGGTACAATGTGCCGCCATTGGCAATCACGCCAACGGCCTGCATCATTTGCATAGTCGTCACCGATAAACCCTGGCCGAAGGTCATGTTGGCATAGTCAACATCCGTCGCCTTAGCGTCGCGAACTTTGCCGGTGGCTTCTCCAGCCAGCTCGACGCCAGTCCGCTCGCCAAAACCGAAATTTTTAATATATTTATTGAACAATTCCTTGCCCGAGCGAGTAATTTTATTCGGGTCACCGCCCAATTGCTTGAGGACAAAGACCACACCGGTATTAAGCGACTTCTGAATGACATCGGACATCGAAGAAAGGCCAAATTTATGATTGTCGGCGTTTTTAATCGTTCGATCAGCTACTTTAACCTCACCCGTATCATTGTAGGTCATGTCAGCTTTTACCTTACCGCTGTCGATACCAGCTGCCATCGTTATCACCTTAAAACCCGAGCCTGGCTCGAACTGGCTTGAAACAGCGCTATTAATAAACGTATGGTAGTCAGCCGGCTTAACATTGCCATAATTATTCGGATCAAAACTTGGATAATTCACCAGAGCCTTGATGGCGCCAGTTTTCGGGTCCATCACGACAATGCTGCCTGAGTCGGCGCGGTTTTTCTCGACCGCGTCCTTGAGCACCCGGGCCGCGATATCTTGGATCGAGCGATCAATCGTCAAGACATAACTATTGCCATTTTGCGGCTCATTGATAGTGTTTTCTTGGCTAATAATAGGTACGCCTAAGCTATCGGTGACAGCTTTCACCTGTCCCGGCTGGCCCGTCAGATCATCGTTGAGGTATTGTTCGAGACCATATTGCCCCTCGCCGTCAGTGTTCACATAACCCAAAACGTGCGCAAACAAATTGGGCTCAGAGTAATAGCGGTAGTCTTTATCAGTCAAAACGATACCGGCAAGCTTAAGAGCAGCGATTTTAGCCGCTTCCTCGGTCGAAACTTTTTCTTTTAGCACGATGTAGCGCTTTTTACCATCAAAAGTTAAGTCACCCTTAAGCTTGGCCGGGTCTAAGCCAGTCGCAACAGCTAGTTCTTCGGCCGCTCGTTGCGGATTTATTATAAATTTCGGATCAGCATACAAAAGCTTCAAGCTTTGGTTGAGCGCGACTGGGTAGAGTCCGTCATTTTCACTTAAAAATATTTGCCCCCTTTTGGCTGGAATCTGAAACTTTCTCTCCTGCTGCGCGTCGGCCTT